>NZ_JBIBBC010000011.1:0-281077 GCF_042900345.1 Streptomyces sp. NPDC012935 | reverse complement strand
GGCGTTGATTTTTGGCACGCTGTTGAGTTCTCAAGGAACGGACGCTTCCTTTGTACTCACCCTCTCGGGCTTTCCTCCGGGCGCTTCCCTTCGGTGTTTCCAAACTCTATCAGGGTTTTTCCGGCCCTCTGACCACCATCCTGCGAGCACGCAGAAGGCGACCCCGAGATAGGATCTGACAAGTTTGTTGCTGCCCGGCGAGGTTGCGTAGTCGCTTCGCTCAGCCCCAAGCAGGAGTACGACAGTACACGCGGTCACGGAGCGGGTGCAAATCGATTTGGGGTATGGTCTAGACCACTCCGGTCTGCCCACGCGGAACCGGCACTTCATGTGACATACGCTGCTGAAACAGTGCGCCGTCCCGCACAGGCGGCGACGGCCATATCGATCTCCACCCCTGGGAGGCTTCCCATGACCACCGTGACGTCCCCATTGGCAGGACGCGCCGTCGGACTGGCGTCCGTGCCGGATCCGGTCTTCTCCGGGGCCATGGTCGGCCCGGGCACCGCGATCGACCCGGTGCGTGAACCGTCCGAAGCTGTGTCCCCCGTGGACGGAGTCATCGTCTCCCTCCATCCGCACGCCTTTGTCGTCGTCGACGAGCAGGGCCACGGTGTCCTCACCCACCTCGGCATCGACACGGTGCAGCTCAACGGCGAGGGCTTCGAGTTGCTCGTGAACAAGGGCGACACCGTGACGCGCGGCCAGAGCATCGTCCGATGGAACCCCACGGCGGTCGAGGCAGCCGGCAAGTCTCCGGTCTGCCCGGTCGTGGCCCTTGAGGCGACGGCAGAGGCCCTCTCCGAACTGCGTGACAACGGCGATGTGAAGGCCGGCGACAGTCTCTTCGTCTGGAAGTGACGTCGGTGCCGTCGCCGGGCGGCACGTAGGGAAGACAACCAACGCGGCGGCCGGGCTCGCCGCACTATCGGAGACGGGTGAGATGGAGACAACGCTGCGAGGCGTCGGCGTGAGCCACGGTGTGGCGATCGGCGAGGTTCGGCACATGGGAACGGCGGTCCTAGAGCCGCCTGCCAAGCAGATTCCGGCCGAGGACGCGGAGCGCGAACAGGGGCGCGCCCGCCAGGCCGTTGAAGCTGTGGCAGCCGACTTGATGGCGCGCGGCAATCTGGCGGGCGGCGAGGCTCAAGCTGTGCTCGAGGCCCAGGCCATGATGGCGCAGGATCCTGAGCTGATGGCGGATGTGGACCGGCGTATCGCCGTGGGCAGCACGGCCGAGCGTGCCGTGTACGACGCCTTCGCTGCCTACCGCGAGCTGCTGGCCGGTGCCGGTGAGTACCTTGCCGGCCGGGTGGCCGACCTCGATGACGTGCGGAATCGTATCGTCGCTCGTTTGCTCGGAGTCCCGATGCCGGGTGTCCCGGACAGCGACGAGCCTTATGTCCTTGTCGCCCGCGACCTCGCGCCGGCCGACACGGCGCTGCTGGACCCGGCCCTGGTCCTCGGCTTTGTCACCGAGGAGGGCGGGCCTACCAGCCACAGCGCGATTCTGGCGAGGGCGCTCGGTGTGCCGGCCGTGGTCGCGCTGCCGGGTGCCGGTGAGCTCGCCGAGGGTACGGTCGTAGCTGTGGACGGCAGCACGGGCGACGTCTTCGTGGACCCGAGCGACGAGAAGAAGGCGGAGCTGGAGAGCGCTGCCGCCGCACGCAAGGCCGCCCTCGCCGCGTCGACCGGGCCGGGTGCCACGGCCGATGGCCACAAGGTGCCGCTGCTGGCCAACGTGGGCGGACCGTCCGATGTTCCGGCCGCTGTCGAAGCGGGTGCCGAGGGTGTCGGTCTGTTCCGGACCGAGTTCCTCTTCCTCGACGACAGCAAGAAGGCCCCGTCGCAGGAGAAGCAGGTTGAGGCCTACCGGCAGGTACTCGAGGCCTTCCCCGAGGGTCGCGTCGTCGTGCGTGTTCTGGACGCCGGTGCGGACAAGCCGCTCGACTTCCTGACGCCGTCCGATGAGCCGAACCCGGCGCTGGGTGTGCGAGGTCTGCGGACATTGCTGGACCACCCCGAGGTGCTGCGCACCCAGCTGACGGCCCTTGCGAAGGCGTCGGAGGGACTGCCGGTGTACCTCGAGGTCATGGCCCCGATGGTGGCGGACCGTACTGACGCGAAGGCCTTCGCGGACGCTTGCCGTGCGGCTGGGCTGCAGGCGAAGTTCGGCGCGATGGTGGAGATTCCGTCGGCCGCGCTGCGGGCGCGCTCGATTCTGCAGGAGGTCGAGTTCCTGTCGCTGGGGACGAACGACCTCGCTCAGTACACCTTCGCCGCGGACCGTCAGGTGGGTGCGGTGTCCCGTCTGCAGGATCCGTGGCAGCCCGCGCTGCTCGACCTGGTCGCGCTGTCCGCGGAGGCGGCGAAGGCCGAGGGCAAGAGCTGTGGCGTCTGTGGTGAGGCCGCTTCCGACCCGCTGCTGGCGTGTGTGCTGACCGGTCTGGGTGTGACCTCCCTGTCCATGGGCTCGGCGTCGATTCCTTATGTCCGGGCGACGCTTGCCAAGTACACACTGGCGCAGTGTGAGCGTGCCGCTGCGGCCGCGCGGGCCGCGGACAGCGCCGAGGAGGCACGCAACGCCGCTCAGGCGGTGCTGTCCGGCGAGTAGTCGGAGCAGGACGTCTGCGCGATGGCTGCAGGCCCGCTGTGATGGGGCGCTCCACCTGTTGGTGGGGCGCCCCATCCGCCTTCAGTGGTGGTGTGCCGGTGGCGCTTCCTCATTGCCGAGGTCCGGTGGCACGCAGTAGTCGACGCCGGATTCCGGGGAGATGAGGTCTCCGGATTCGATGTCGGTGCAGTAGGCGTCGAAGACCTCGCCGGCCGTCAGGGGTTCCAGGCCCTCTGCGCGCAGGCGCCATCCGTAGATGCGGTCGGACGTGCCGGGGGCGCTGGTCCGCATGACGAGTCCGCCGGGGCTCCGGGTGGCGAGACCGACGGCGAGGACCGTGGTGAACTCCAGGGCTTCGGCCTCGTCGAGGTGTGTGGCGCCCTCGGTGTCTTCGTCGGCGTGCAGGACGGAGACGAGTGCTTCCGGGGTCCCGGTGACACTGCAGACGAGGTGCCGGCTGCCCGGCTGGGCCGTGTCGAGGATGCGGACGAGGAGGCTCGACGCGCGCACGAAGGCCGCACGGCCGATGTCCTCGCCGCAGGTGGCACAGGCGCCGAGGCGTGCCAGGAGTGTGGACGCGTACTCCCACGTGGCTTGTCGGACGGCCTCGTCGACGAGGGCCGGGACGAGGTCTGCCAGGGGCTGGCCCTGGTAGGGGACTGTGGGTCCCGTGGTCGCGAGTTCGGCTGTGAAGTGTGTGCGGCTCGCCGCGGTGTCGGGGTCGAGGCCCGTCTCCGCACAGAACTCGGCGTATTCCTGCGGATCGAAGAGGGCGATCGTCGTATGACTGCCCTGGGCGGCCCGAGCCCTGAGGAGCGCCTCCATCTGTTGGAGATAGATCTTGTGGTCGTCGAAGGTGAAGCTGCGGTAATGCCGCATGGCACGGAAGTCGTGCTCGTCGGTGAGCAGGCCGATCGTGCCGGCGATTTCACGGCGCAGGACGCGTCGCATCGTCTGGTGGTCGGTGTGTGCCATGTTTCCCCCTGTGTGTGCACAGTCGATCAATGCTCACTCACAGTAACCGGCAGCACTGACAACGGCCTCGGCTCGCCGTGGCTTCGACAAGTCCGAGGCCGGGCGTCGGTCAGGCGCGCTTGCGGGCCAGTTCCTCGTAGAAGTGCAGGAGGTCGAGGTTGTCGATGGAGCCGGGATTGACGGCGCGCTCCAGGGGTGTGCCCTGGAGAAGGCGCTTGACCGGGACCTCGATGCGCTTGCCGGTGAGGGTGTGGGGCACGCCGGGGACTTCGATGACCTCGTCGGGGACGTGCCGTGGTGAGAGCTGTTCGCGGATCGTCTGCTTGATGCGGCTCAGGAGGGCTTCGTCGAGCACGGCTCCGGGGGCCAGGTGCACGAACAAGGGCATCCAGTAGCCACCGTCGGGCTGTTCGATGCCGATGACGAGGGATTCCTTGATCTCGGGGAGCCGCTCGACCGCTTCGTAGATGTCGGCCGATCCCATGCGGACGCCCTGGCGGTTGAGTGTGGAGTCGGAGCGGCCGTGGATGACGACGGAGCCTCGTGAGGTGAGAGTGATCCAGTCGCCGTGGCGCCATGCACCGGGATAGGTGTCGAAGTAACTGTCGTGGTAGCGCCTGCCGTCGGGGTCGTTCCAGAAGTAGATCGGCATGGACGGCATGGGGTTGGTGACCACGAGCTCGCCCACCTCGTCGATGAGGGGTTCGCCGCTCGGGTCCCAGGACTGGAGGTCGGTGCCGAGGCCCGGGGCCTGCAGTTCGCCGACGTACACAGGCAGGGTGGGGACGGCTCCCGCGAAGCAGGAGCACACGTCCGTACCGCCGCTGACGGAGGCGATCCAGAGGTCGTCGCGGACCTCGTCGTGCAGCCAGCGGAACCCGTCGGGAGGCAGTGGCGATCCCGTGGTGGCGACGCACTGGACCTTGCTCAGGTCGAAGTCGCGCGCGGGGTGCACGCCGGCCTTGCGGCATGCCATGACGTACGCGGCGGAGGTGCCGTAAAGGGTCGCTCCCGTGCGTTCGGCGACCCTCCATTGAGCGCCCGTGTCGGGGTAGCCCGGACTGCCGTCGTACAGGACGATCGTGGTGCCGGTGAGGAGGCCGGAGACGAGGAAGTTCCACATCATCCAGCCTGTCGACGTGTACCAGAAGAAACGGTCCTCTGGGCCCAGGTCGCAGTGCAGCCCGAGTTGCTTGAGGTGTTCGACGAGGATGCCGCCCTGGGACTGGACGATGGCCTTGGGGAGGCCGGTCGTGCCGGAGGAGTAGAGCACCCAGAGAGGGTGGTCGAAGGGCACCTGCTCGAAGATAGGTTCCTCGTCGGCGGCCGTGAGGGCCGACCATTCGAGCGCACCTTCGGGAGCCGGTGTGCCGAGAAGTGGAATGTGCACCACGGCGTGCAGCGTGGGCAGTTCACGGCGGAGCTCGGAGACGATGTCGCGGCGATCGTGCTCCTTACCGCCGTAGCGGTAGCCGTCGACGGTGAACAGGACGACCGGTTCGATCTGCTGGAAGCGGTCGAGGACGCTGCGGGCGCCGAAGTCGGGGGCGCAGGACGTCCAGACTCCGCCTACGGCGGCGGTGGCGAGGAGGGCGACGACGGCCTGCGGGATGTTCGGGAGGTAGCCGCTGACGCGGTCGCCGGGGCGCACGCCGAGGGCGCGCAGCTCGGTGGCGAGCGACCCGACCTGGCGGCGCAGCTCGGACCAGGTCACGGGGAGGGGCTCGTGGGATTCGTCGACGTACAGGAGTGCGGGTTCGTCGGCGCGGGTCTCAGCGGCGCGCAGGGCGTGCTCGGCGTAGTTCAAGGTGGCGCCGGGGAACCATTGGGCGCCGGGCATCGAGCGGTCGCCCAGCACGCGCTCGTACGGGGTGGAGAAGCGTACGTCAAACCACTCCGTGACGGCCTTCCAGAAGGTGTCCAGTTCGTCGACCGACCAGCGGTGCAGTGCCGCGTAGCCGCCCTCGGAGGGGGCGCCGTGGTGCTCGGCGGCCCAGGCCTGGAACTTGGTGACCTGAGCCCGGGCGATGCGCTGGGGATCTGGCTGCCAGAGCGGCTGAGGGTTCACGATCGACATGGAGCGACTCCCGGACTGTGCGCGTCGTGTGCGTCTTCCGCGCCCGGCTGGGTTGTGCGCGTGACGCGGCTGACAGGGACGATGCCATGTGATCGACTTCTACACCAGGGTGCGCCCCACACAGTCCGTGTCGTGAAGATGTGGTCCCGGCACGGGTGAACGGAAGTTGAACGGCACACGCGTGTGGGGCGGTCAGTGGCAGGCTGAGCAGCATGAACGGTCGTGACCTGGTGCGTTCGATGAAGGTGGTCGGTTCTGTGGGGGCGGCCCAGGGGTTGCGTACCGTGCGAGCGGCGTGGCGCAGGAGACGTACCGACGCCGCGGGGCTGCCGCCGCGGGGTGCGGAGCGTGCCCGGGTGCCTGGGCCCGTGCAGGAGGTGCGGCCCGGTCCAGGCGGTGGGGTCATCCGGTTCAGCCGGTCCGAGCTCCGCGTCACCGTCGCCGTGAACGGCGCCGTCTTCTGGGGCTGGGACGGGGCCTCTCCCGAGCCTTCGTACGCGCTCGCGGGTCGCTGTCCGGAACCGGATCCCCGGGCGGTGCTGGAGCCCGACAAGGAAGGTGGCTGGCGGGTCGTGGCCGAGCGGGTCACGGTGGTCATCTCGCGGCACGGCGCCGTGGAGGTGAAGACGCCCGGTGGCGTGAGACTGCGCCGTGATCTGCCGCCGCGCTGGTGGGAACCCGTCGACGGTGGGGCGGCACGGTGGATGCAAAGGTCGGAGGTGGCCGCGGACGCGCGGTTCTTCGGGCTCGGGGGGAGGGCGTCCGGGCCCCGGCTGAAGGACGGAACGTACCGGCTGTGGAACACCGACCCTGGCCATGCGTTCGGTCCTGGTGACGACCCGCTCTACATCACCATGCCCGTCCAGGTGGTCGTGGCCGACGCGGCCACGCACCTCGTGTTCCACGACACCTCGTGGGACGGCACGGTGACGTTGCGGGAGGGCGAGGAGGGCGCGGGATCCGGGCACGACCGGGCGGGGACGTGCGAAGTGCGGATGGATGGCGGTCCGCTGCGCTGCTGGGTCATGGTGGGCACCCCCGCGCGCGTGCTGCGCGCCTGGGCCGCGCTCACCGGAGCACCCGCCCTGCCGCCCGCGTGGGCACTGGGTCACCATCACGCACGATGGGGTTTCGGCAGCGAGCAGGAGGTCAGGCGGATCGTTACGGGCTACCAGGAGCATGGTCTGCCTCTGGACGCGGTTCATCTGGACATCGACCATTACGACGAGCACCAGGTGTTCACGGTCGATCAGGATGCCTTCCCCAAACTGCCGCAGCTCGCCGAGGACCTGCGCCGGGACGGTGTGCGCCTGGTTTCCATCGTCGACCCGGCGGTCAAGGCCGCGCCCGGCAATGCCGTCTACGACAGCGGGACGGCCGAGGACGCGTTCGTACGGGACGCCTCGGGTCATCTCGTGCGGGGAGTCGTCTGGCCCGGGGAAGCGGTCTTCCCGGACTTCACGCACGCGCGCGTGCGCAAGTGGTGGGGCGGGCTCTACGAGGAGCGCTTGGGACAGGGTTTCTCGGGCTTCTGGCATGACATGAACGAGCCGACCTCGTTCGCGGCCTTCGGGGAGTCGACCCTGCCGCGTTCGGCCCGGCACTCCCTGGAAGGGCGTGGCGGGGACCACAGGGAGGCCCACAACGTCTACGGCCTGTGCATGGCCAGGGCCGGCTACGAGGGCTTGCTCGAACTGGCGCCCCGGGAGCGGCCTTTCGTCTTCTCCCGTTCGGGGTGGGCCGGCATGCAGCGCTACGGCGGGACCTGGTCCGGGGACGTGGCCACAGGCTGGCCCGGGCTGCGGGCATCGCTGTCGCTGGTCATGGGTCTCGGGCTGTGCGGGGTGCCCTACTCGGGGCCGGACGTTGGCGGATTCGACGGGAGTCCGTCGCCGGAGCTGTATCTGCGGTGGTTCCAGTTGGCCGCGTATCTGCCGCTGTTCCGTACGCACGCGAGTCTGCGGGCGGGGCGCAGAGAGCCGTGGGAGTTCGGTCCCGAGGTACTGGCGCACGCGCGCGTGGCGCTCGTCGAGCGTCGCAGGCTGCTGCCGTACTTCTTGACGCTGGCGCATCTCGCCCGGCGTACGGGGGCTCCATACGTACGTCCGCTGTGGTGGTCGGCGCCCGAGGACCGCTCGCTGCGTGACTGCGAGGATGCGTTTCTGCTGGGCGACTGTCTGCTGGTGGCGCCGGTGCTGGGCCCGGGAGCGGACCGGCGTGCGGTGCAGCTGCCGCGAGGGCGCTGGTACGACACGGCAACGGAGCGGGCGTACGAGGGGCCGGGGCAGGTTCTCCTCGACGCGCCCATGTCCCGTCTCCCGGTGCTGGCGCGCTCGGGTGCCGTCGTCCCCGTGCGCGGGGACGACGGCGGGCTGGAACTGGAGGTGTGGGCGCCCGCCCCGGGGCGCACCGGGGGCGGGCTGGTCGTGCCGGACACGGGTGACGGCAGGGACGAACCGGAGATCGAGCGGTATGTCACGCGTTGGGAAGGCCGGAAACTGGTCGTCGAGCTGGAGCGCGAGGACGGCATGATCGCCTCGCCCCGTCCGGTGCGCATACGAGGGCTCGATGAGGGTTCGTCTCAGATGTAGCGGCCCTCGAAGAATGCCCTGACGGCCAGCGTGTGCAAGGGAAAGGCGAGCTCGTCCGGCCTGTGCAGGAGGTGCCATCCCTCGGTCTCGTTCGTGGCGGCCGAGGTCGGCAGGCGGTCGGCCGGCCGCTCCGGGAGGAGGCCGAACAGCAGCAGGTGGCCGTCGGGAGAGCTCATCGCGTCGACGAGACGTACCTCGCGGCCGACCGCATCGATGCCGGTCTCTTCCTTGAGCTCGCGGACGACGGCCTGCCGCCAGTCCTCGCGGTCGTCGATGTAACCGCCGGGCAGGGCGATGCCTCCGCGCGCGGGGGCGACGGTTCGGGTGATGACGACCAGGGCAGTGCCCTGCTTGTCGTACACGGGCTGGAGCGCGATCGCTACCGGCAGCGGATTGCGGTAGGCCACGGCACCGCACGCGGGGCAGGTGCGGGGCCAGCCGGAGACGCCCTCTCCGTAGGGCGCGCCGCAGCTTGAACAGTGGGAGTCCGCTGCGGAGTTGGGGGCGGAGTGCTGAGTTTCGGACACGCGGCGGACTGTATCCGATCAGCGGAGGGGCGTCCTCCGGGGGTCGCCTCTAGTGCCTGCTCAGGGATTTCCAGGACACGGGGAAGTCGAAATAGGTGTCCGGGTAGGCCTCGGGCTTGAACGTGAAGTGCCACCACTCCTCGGTAAGGTTCGCGAATCCCAGCGCTTCGAGGGTGCTCTTGAGGAGCAGCCGGTTGGTCCGCTGTTCGCCCTGGATGCGCGGGTCGAGGGTGTGGGACAGAGTGTCGAAACAGTCGAAGCCGGTGCCCATGTCGACGGAGTTGTCGGGGAAGCGCTCAGCCTTGGGTGCGTAGCAGGGTACGAGCGGCTCTCCTGGTACGTACGGCCTGGTGGGCCTCGCCGGCAGCCTGACGATCGTGAGGTCCATGGTCGAGCCGCGGCTGTGCCCGGACTTCTCGGCGATGTAGCCGTCCGCGAACAGACGGGTCTTGTCGACGTTCGGGTAGAACTCGTCCTTCATGGCCTCGTCGTCGAGGTCCTCGGCCCAGCGCACGAAGTAATCGACGGCGCGTTGCGGGCGGTAGCAGTCGTACACCTTGAGCGTGTAGCCCTGGCGCAACAGCCGCTTCTGGGCCTTGTGGAGGGCCTCGGCCGCGGGTCGGGTGAGGATGCACACGGGCTGTCGGTAGCCGTCGATACGCTCACCCACGAAGTTGTGCGGGGTGAAGTACCGCATCTCCTGAACGATGGTGGGGTCCACGGTTCTCAGCGCAACGAAGTCCCTCGGCGCTTTGGGGTCTGGCTTCGCCTGGGCAACTGTTGGGGCGGCGGTCACGGCGATGAGGGTGGCGAGCGTGGTGACCAGTCCGCGTACCGCGGTCGAGAGTCGCGTCATGTCTCCTGCATCTATCAAAGTGTGTTCCGCCTCGGAAGCGATCGCATGCATTCCACCCGGAAAGCCGGACACGAAAGCCGGACGGGAAGGCCAGCGTCGCCGGTGAGGCCGGTCTGCCCTGCCGCTTTTCCCCTGCCCGTGGCACACTTCTGACGTTCCGTCAGATCAGATGATCGGGAGGGGCTATGCCACGCACGCGCACACCGGTGGTCGCCGGGTGGTTCGCCGGTGACGAGACCGACTTCCGTCTCCTCGGCACCCGCTGCTCGGCCTGCACCTCGGTCTTCTTTCCGCGCGAGGACGCTCACTGCCGCAACCCCGACTGCCCGGGCGGGGACCTGGAGGAGATCCCGCTCTCACGGCGGGGACGTGTGTGGTCGTACACGGACAGCCGGTACCGGCCTCCGTCACCCTATGTGACCAACCCGGAACTTCCCTGGGCTCCCTACGCGTTGATCGCTGTGGAGCTCGAGCCCGAGCGCCTCGTGGTGCTGGGACAGGCGGTTCCCGGGGTCACCGTCGCCGATCTGACGGTGGGCATGGAGGTGGAGGTCGTCCCCGGCGTGCTGCATGAGGACGCAGAGACGACCTGGACGACGTGGCAGTGGCGGCCGACGGGGGTGACGGCATGACGGACGAGGTGGCGGTGCTGGGCGCGGGCATGCACCCGTGGGGCAAGTGGGGGCGCAGCTTCGTCGAGTACGGCGCGGTGGCGGCTCGCGCGGCGCTCGCCGATGCGGGTCTTGAGTGGCGGGACATCGGGTCGATCGTCGGCGCGGACACCGTGCGGGGCGGCTATCCGGGATATGTGGCGGGGGCGACGTTCGCGAAGGCGCTCGGCTGGCAGGGGGCCCGGGTCACGAGCGTGTACGCGGCGTGCGCGTCCGGGGCGCAGGCCATCAACACCGCGCGGGCGCAGATCCTTTCGGGGCTCGCAGACGTGGTGTTGGTGGTGGGCGCCGACGCGGCACCCAAGGGCTTCTTCCGGCCTGCGGGCGGCGATCGGCCCGACGATCCGGACTGGCTTCGCTTCCGCGTCCTCGGTGCGACCAATCCGACGTACTTCGGGCTGTACGCACGCCGGCGGATGGCCATGCACGGGGACACGCCGGAGGACTTCGCGCAGGTCAAGGTGAAGAACGCCGCAGTGGGTGCGCTCAATCCCTACGCCCGCTACCGCAAGCCGGTCACCGCCGAGGAGGTCGCCGCCTCCGCCGTGGTCGCCGATCCCCTGCGGCTGCTCGACATCTGCGCGACCTCGGACGGGGGGGCTTCACTCGTCCTGGCCGGCATGGAGTTCGCGCGTCGGCACGGGGCCGGGGATCCTGTGCGGATCCGGGCGGTGTCCACGGTGACACCGCGTTTCCCCAACACCGTCCTGGATCTGCCCGACATCGCGACCGACTCGGCGGTGGCAGCACGACCGGCGGCCGAGACGTTCCGGGAGTCGATCGCGCGCGCGGCCTATCAGGAAGCCGGCATCGGCCCCGAGGATCTCTCTTTCGCGGAGGTCTACGACCTGTCCACCGCGCTGGAGTTGCAGTGGTACGAGGATCTGGGACTGTGCGGAGAGGGAGATGCCGCGAAGCTGCTGCTGGAGGGCTCTACGGCACTGGGTGGACGCATACCGGTGAACGCGAGCGGCGGTCTGGCCTCCTTCGGAGAGGCGGTTCCGGCTCAGGCGATCGCCCAAGTATGCGAGCTCACCTGGCAGTTGAGAGGTGTCGCAGGCGACCGGCAGGTCAGCGGTGCACGTGTGGGCATCGCCGCCAACCAGGGACTGTTCGGGCACGGGTCGGCCGTGATCGCGGTGCGGTGAGTCTTGCGGGCTGTTCGTGAGGGTTCGACGGCCCTCACACACGCGATCGTGAGCGTGGCGTCACCGCCGTATCACCGTGGACGACGTGGCGTTTCTACACTGCGTGAGCAAGCCGGAATCCTGCGTGAACGTCTCATGAACTGGGCTCGGGCGTGCTTCGACGACGCCATCATGCTGCCGTGGACTCCTGGACGGATACTCTCCGCTTCGCCTTCCAACCGGTGGTCAATCTGACGACCGGCGGAGTCGCGGGGCTGGAGATTCTCGCCCGCCCGGAGACCGGCGACGTCCTGGCCGAGGCGCGCCGCGATCCCGAACTCGACGGTCGGCTGGCCGTGTTGGCGTTCCGTGCGGCAGCCCGCAAGGAGACGTTGCTGCCCCTGTACGTCAACGTGTTCGCCGGCACCCTCGCCGATCTCGGTGGACTCACCCCACTGCACGACGCCGTGCGGGCGGCGGGGCGGCTGCCGTGGGAGGTGACGATCGACATCGGTCCGCCGTACACGCACGTGCCGCAGCACGCGCTGCTGGAGGCGATCGGCGCGCTGCGGAACCAGGGTTTCCGGATCAGTGCGGACGGCGTCGGAGACGGAGACCTCCCGCTGCGCCTGCTCACGGACATGGCGCCGGATCTCATCAAGCTCGACGCGTCGCTTCTGGCGCGGCCCGCCGCGGTACGGGCAATGCGGACGCTGTGCGAGCAGCAGGGCGCACTCCTGTGCGCCGAGGGTGTGGAGACGGAGCTCCAGTGCGCGTCCGCGCGGTCGGCCGGTGCGCAACTGGCTCAGGGGGAGCTGTTCGCCCCGCCGGCTCGGCTGCCCGCGGCAGAGGTATACGTTCCGCCACGCTCCCCCGGACTGACGGTGACGCCACGGTCGGGACCGTCAGTAAGGGAGTTCGTACGGCCGGCCGCATTGCTACCCGCCACCGCTTCGGCGGGGCAGGTGCGGGCGCTGCTGACCGGGTCGCCGGACGTGTCCGGGGTGCTGCTGGTGGACCGCAGCGGTGTCCCGGTGCGATCGGTGCACCGTTCCCGCTTCCTGCTGTCGATGTCGGGCCGCTACGGCCATGCCTTGTACGCGGACCGGCCCGCGGCCAAGCTCGGTGATCCTCCACGCACGGTGGGTGTCGACGCCACCGCGTGGGAGGTGCTGGACGTGGTGGCGGACGGCGGCCGCAACCGTACGTCGGACGATGTGGCGGTGGTCGACCGGTACGGCCGCTGCGTGGGGGTTGTACGGCTCGCGGACCTAGTGCGCGCTCTCGCCGAGAACCGCGTCGAGGAGGCTGCCGGGCTCAATCCGCTGACCCGGCTGCCTGGTTCGGACTCGATCACCGGTGAGGTGGACCGGCGAATCGCGGACGGCCGGACGTTCGCGCTGAGCTGGCTGGATGTGGACCACTTCAAGCAGGTCAATGACGGCGCCGGGTTCGCGGCGGGCGACGAGCTGATCCGGTCCGTCGGACGGGTACTGCAGCACGCGGCCACGGACAGTACCCGGGTGGGCCACATCGGTGGGGACGACTTCCTGGTGCTGGCGGATCCGGAGGGGCTGGATCCGCTGGCCACGTCGGTGCTGGACGCGCCCTGGTCCGCGGGTGGACTTGCCATCACGCTGTCCCTGGCCACGGTCCTGTGCGAGCCCGGAAGTGTGACCGACCACCGGCAGGCGGCCGCCTGTCTGGCGCCGCTGAAGAAGGCCGCGAAGTCGCTGAGCGGGGCGAGCTGGGTGCTGGGCCGGGCAGGGCTCCCCGGGCACGAGATCCTGCGCGGGGTGGACGAGACGACGGCCCGGGCCGAGTGGGCGGTGGCGGAGCCGGGCAGAGGGTGAGACGCTTCTCCTACCAGGTCGGCGGAGGCCGAGGCGGCGTCCGTACGGCCTCAGCGCAAACATCATCATCGGCCCCCGTCGGGTCCGGCAGGAACTGGCCTCCCTGCCGACCTCTGCGGGGCCCCGGTGCCCGTCCCGCCCACGCGTGGCGTGCCGCGAGCCCGGTCGACGACGGTCCGTGACCGTGGGCACGCCCTGAACCGTTGACGTCCGCGACCTTGACGCCCCCTGGACGCCGGTGAACACTTCCCGGTGTCAGTCGACATCGCCGTACATTCTCGGCGTATCCACGCACTGCGCCGCGCGGTTGCGCCTGGACCAGAGCCCTTTCCCCCACGGGCGGGTCGGCTGCGACGGCACGCTCGTCACGGACGCCGGGCGGGGCGCGGGACCCTTCCCTGCCTTCGGCTGAAGTAGCCAAGGGAAACGCACCCTGCACGGAGGTTCGGGGTCGATCACCCCGGGCCACGGCCAAGGAGCCGCCATGACCAACGGAGACATATTCGTCGGCGAGATGATCGGTACGGCGATCCTGATCCTGTTCGGCGCCGGCGTCTGCGCCGCCGTCACCCTGAGATTCTCCAAGGCACGCGCCGCAGGCTGGGTGGTGATCGCGTTCGGCTGGGGCTTCGGTGTGCTGGCGGGCGCCTACACCGCCGCTCCGCTCTCCGGCGGCGTACTCAACCCGGCCGTCACCTTCGGTCTCGCCGTCGACACCGGCGTGTGGGACAAGGTGTGGGTCTATCTGCTCGGCCAGATCACCGGCGCCATGATCGGCGCAGTGCTGTGCTACCTCACGTACTTCGCCCAGTTCCAAGCCAACGTGCGGAAGACGGGCACCACGGAGGGCACGGCGGACGAACCGGTTCCGACCCTCGGCATCTTCTCCACGATCCCGGAGATCCGGAACCCGATCGCCAACCTGATCACCGAGATCCTCGCCACCATCGCCCTGGTGCTGCCCCTCCTGGCGCTGGTCGGCAACAACAGGCACGTCGAGGGCATCGGCATCGGACAGATCGCGGGCCAGGCCGACGGCATCTACGGCTCCGGCATCGCGATCCTGCTCGTCTCACTGCTGGTCGTCGGCATCGGCCTCTCGCTGGGTGGCCCGACCGGGTACGCCATCAACCCGGCACGTGACCTCGGACCGCGCATCATCCACACCTTCCTGCCGATCCCGAACAAGGGCACGTCCGACTGGGGCTACTCGTGGATCCCGGTGGTCGGTCCACTGGTCGGCGGCCTGCTCGGTGGCCTCATCTACAACGCAGCCTTCTGAATCAGCCCAAGGGGTAGCCATGACGGACAACGCCGAAAAGTACGTCGCCGCAATCGACCAGGGCACCACCTCAAGCCGCTGCATCGTCTTCAACCAGAACGGCGCCATCGTCGCCGTCGACCAGCGCGAGCACCGCCAGATCTTCCCCAAGCCCGGCTGGGTGGAGCACGACGCCACCGAGATCTGGTCCAAGGTGCAGGCGGTGGTCGCCGGCGCGATAGCCAAGGCCGGACTGCGTGCCGACCAGGTCAGCGCGCTCGGGATCACCAACCAGCGCGAGACGACGGTTCTGTGGGACCGCGCGACGGGCAAGCCGGTGCACAACGCGATCGTGTGGCAGGACACCCGTACGGCGGCGCTGTGCAACCAGCTCGGGGGCTCCGACGGCCAGGATCGATTCCGTGAGCAGACCGGACTGCCGCTGGCCAGCTACTTCTCGGGCCCCAAGGCGGCCTGGCTGCTGGACAACGTGCCCGGCCTCAGGGACCGCGCCGAGCGCGGCGAGATCGCCTTCGGCACGATCGACTCCTGGCTGATCTGGAACCTCACCGGCGGCACGGACGGCGGGCAGCACGTCACCGACGTGACGAACGCCGGACGCACCATGCTGATGAACCTGGAGACCCTCCAGTGGGACTCCTCCATCCTGTCCGCCATGAACGTCCCCGAGGCGGTCCTCCCGGAGATCAAGTCCTCCTCGGAGGTGTACGGAACCGCCGTCGGACAGCTGGCCGGGGTGCCGGTCGCCTCTGCCCTGGGCGACCAGCAGGCAGCCGTGTTCGGGCAGGCCTGCTACGACGTCGGCACTGCGAAGAACACCTACGGCACGGGCAGCTTCCTGCTGCTCAACACCGGCAACCGGCCGGTGCCGTCGAAGAGCGGGCTCCTGACGACGATGGGCTACAAGATCGGCAGCGAGGCTCCCGTGTACTGCCTGGAGGGGGCAATAGCCATAACGGGTGCGCTGGTCCAGTGGTTCCGCGACCAGCTCGGCATCATCAGCACCGCCGACGAGATCGAGCCACTCGCGGCAAGCGTCGAGGACAACGGCGGCGCGTACATCGTGCCCGCCTTCTCCGGCCTGTTCGCGCCGTACTGGCGTTCCGACGCGCGCGGGGTGGTCACCGGACTGACGCGGTACGTCACCAAGGCGCACCTCGCCCGCGCGGTGCTGGAGGCGACGAGCTGGCAGACGCGCGAGGTCGTGGACGCCATGTACCAGGACTCCGGCGTGCACATCACGACCCTGAAGGTCGACGGCGGCATGACGAAGAACAACCTGCTCATGCAGCACCAGGCGGACGTGCTCGACGTGCCGGTGATCCGGCCCAAGATCTCCGAGACGACCTGCCTGGGCGCCGCGTACGCGGCGGGCCTGGCCACCGGCGTGTGGAACGACCTGGACGAGCTCAAGGCGCACTGGGCGAAGGACGTCGAGTGGACGCCGTCCATGACCGCCCAGGAGCGGGACCGCGAGTACCACAGCTGGCGCAAGGCGGTGGAGAAGAGCTTCGGCTGGCTGGAGGACGGCGAGAGCTGACCGCGCTCCGAGGCGGTCCACACGTGCGTGCGCTCTGCGTGAGCCACGCACGCGTGCCATGAGCCACGGCTCGTACCCCGGTCGGCGGGGGTACGGGCCGTGCCCGTCCACCGGACTTCAGGTGGTCACGGTCTGCCGGCGGTCCGCCTGGTAGGCCATCGCATGCTGGACGACGCCGATGAGGGTCTCCTTGACGGACTCCCGGTCGCGGGCGTCGCACAGCAGCAGCGGTACGCCGTCGTCGAGGTCGAGGGCCTGCCGGATGTCCTCCGCCGGGTAACGGGCCGATCCCTCGAAGCAGTTGACGCCGACGAGGAAGGGTATGGAGCGCCTCTCGAAGTAGTCCACGGCCGCGAAGCAGTCCTCCAGGCGCCGGGTGTCGGCGAGCACGACAGCGCCCAGCGCACCCTCGGACAGCTCGTCCCACATGAACCAGAACCGCTCCTGGCCGGGCGTACCGAAGAGGTACAGCACCAGGTCCTCGCGCAGGGTGATGCGCCCGAAGTCCATGGCCACGGTCGTGGTGCGCTTGCCCTCGACACCGCTCGTGTCGTCGACCGGGCGTCCGGCCTCCGTGAGCAGTTCCTCGGTGCGCAGTGGCCTGATCTCGCTGACCGCGCCGACGAGGGTGGTCTTGCCCACGCCGAAGCCACCGGCCACCAGGATCTTGAGCGTGACGGGCTCGACCGGAGGCTTCCCGCGCTCAGAACGCCCGAAGATCATCGATCTCTTCTCCTGCTTGATGGGGGTCGCGCGACGGTGGGCCGTAGCCTCCGCCGCCAGGGGTTTCGATGACGAGTACGTCGCCGGCTCCGACGTCCGCCGAGTCGCTGGCGCCGAGTGCGGTGACCGTGCCGTCCGCGTGCTCGACGCGGTTGGCTCCCAGCGCTCCGGGGTCGCCGCCCGCCATGCCGTACGGCGGGACCCTGCGGTGCTGGGACAGTGTCGAGACGGTCATCGGCTCGTGGAAGCGGATGCGGCGCACGGCGCCGTCCCCGCCGCGCCACTGCCCGGCCCCGCCGCTGCCGTGCCGAACGGCGAACTCGTCGAGTTGTACCGGCAGTCGCCACTCCAGTACTTCGGGGTCGGTGAGCCGCGAGTTGGTCATATGGGTCTGGACGACGGGCGCGCCCGGGAACCCGTCGCCCGCTCCGGACCCGGAGGCCACGGTCTCGTAGTACTGATGCCGTTCGTTGCCGAAGGTGACGTTGTTCATGGTGCCGGAGCCCTCGGCCTGGACGCCGAGCGCGGCGTAGAGGGCGCCGGTGATGGCCTGGGAGGTCTCCACGTTGCCCGCGACGACCGCTGCCGGGGGTTCGGGGGCGAGCATGGAGCCGGGCGGCACGACGATGTCGAGGGGGCGCAGGCAGCCGTCGTTGAGCGGGATGTCGTCGGCGACGAGGGTGCGGAAGACGTACAGGACTGCCGCGTTGACGACCGAGAAGGGGGCGTTGAAGTTCGTGGCCAGCTGCGGGGACGTGCCGGTGAAGTCGACGGAGGCGCACCGGTTCTCGCGGTCCACGCGCACGCGTACCCGGATGATCGCGCCCGAGTCGGTCTCGTAGGCGTACTCACCGTCGTCCAGGGCGTCGATGACCCTGCGTACCGCTTCCTCCGCATTGTCCTGGACATGCTTCATGTACGCCTGGACGACGTCGAGACCGAAGTTCTCGATCATCCGGGCGACTTCCTCGACGCCCTTGCGGTTGGCGGCGATCTGGGCGCGCAGATCGGCGAGGTTGGTCTTGGGGTTGCGCGACGGGTAGGGCGCCTCGGTGAGCAGGCGGAGGGTCTCCTCCTCACGGAAGCGGCCCTTCTCGGCGAGCAGCCAGTTGTCGAAGAGGATTCCCTCCTCCTCGATGGTGCGGCTGTTCGCGGGCATGGAGCCGGGGGCGATGCCGCCGATCTCGGCGTGGTGACCGCGTGAGGCGACGTAGAAGAGGATCTCCTGCTCACCCTCCGTGCCCGTCGTGCTTCCCGTGTCGAAGACCGGGGTGATCACGGTGACGTCGGGCAGGTGAGTGCCGCCGTGGTACGGGTCGTTGACGGCGTAGCTGTCGCCGGGGCGCATCCGGGAGCCGCGGCGCCGGATGACCTCCTGAACGCTCGTGCCCATCGAGCCCAGGTGGACGGGGATGTGCGGGGCGTTGGCCACCAGGTTTCCGTCCGGGTCGAAGAGCGCGCAGGAGAAGTCCAGGCGCTCCTTGATGTTGACGGACTGAGCAGTGGATTCGAGGCGGGCGCCCATCTGTTCGGCGATGGACATGAACAGGTTGTTGAAGACCTCGAGGAGAACCGGGTCGGCTTGCGTGTCGAGATCGGAACTCTGCGTAATCGCCGTGCGTTCCATGACCAGATGCCCGTCGTCGGTCGTCGCGGCTTGCCAGCCGTCGTCGACGACGGTCGTCGCACTGGCCTCGGTGATGATCGCCGGGCCGGTGACGGTTTCGCCGGGAGGCAGGTGCTCTCGGCGGTGGAGGGGTACGTCGCGCCAGGTGCCGCCCGTGTGGAGGGGGACGGTTCCCGGGGTGGCCGGGCTGCCTTCAGGGGCGGCTGTGTGAGGGGCCAGAGCGGAGAGATCGGGGGGTTCGGTGATGCCAGTGGCTTCGACGGAGAGGGCTTCGACGACGACCGGACGGTCGAGCGTGAAGGAGTACGTGGCGCGATGACGTTCTTCGAAGGCGCCCCTCATCGTGTCGGGCTCGGTGAGCTCGACGGTGAGGGTGGTGTCGGTGCCGTCGTAGCGGAGTTGCGCACGGCGGGTGATGCGGACGCGGTCCTCGGCGATGTCCTCGGCGAGGAGTTCGGCGCGGGCGGCCGCTTCCAGGTCGTCAGCGGTCTTCAGGATCCCGGGCATCGAGGCGGCCCGCAGGGGTGCTTCGACGGACTGCTCTCGCATGGCCGTCGTGTCGGCGAGGCCGATGCCGAGCGCGGACAGGACGCCGGCCATGGGGGGTACGAGGACGGTACGGATGCCGAGCGAGTCGGCGACCATGCACGCGTGCTGGCCGCCCGCACCGCCGAAGGTGGTGAGGGCGTAGCGGGTGACGTCGTGGCCCTTCTGGACGGAGATCCGCTTCACGGCGTTGGCGATGTTGGCGACCGCGATCTGCAGGTAGCCCTCGGCGACCTGCTCGGGCGTTCGGTCGTCGCCGGTCTGCTCGCGGATCTCGTTCGCGAGGGCGATGAAGCGCTCACGGACGAGGGCGTCATCGAGGGGCTGGTCCCCGGCGGGTCCGAACACCTGGGGGAAGTGGGCGGGTTGGATGCGGCCGAGCATGACGTTGGCGTCGGTGACCGCGAGCGGCCCACCGCCCCGGTAGCAGGCAGGGCCCGGATCCGCCCCCGCCGAGTCCGGCCCTACGCGGTAGCGGGAGCCGTCGAAGTGCAGGACCGAGCCACCGCCGGCGGCGACGGTGTGGATGTCCAGCATGGGAGCGCGCAGCCTGACACCGGCGATCTGTGTGGTGAAGACACGTTCGTACTCACCCGCGAAATGCGAGACGTCGGTCGACGTACCGCCCATGTCGAAGCCGATGACGCGGTCGAAGCCGGCGAGCTGCGACATGCGGGCCATGCCGACGATGCCGCCGGCGGGGCCGGAGAGGATGGCGTCCTTGCCGCGGAACTGCCCGGCTTCGGCGAGGCCTCCGTTGGACTGCATGAACATCAGCCGCACGCCTTCGAGTTCGTCGGCGACGTGCTGGACGTAGCGGCGCAGGACGGGCGAGAGGTAGGCGTCGACGACGGCGGTGTCCCCGCGCGGGACGAGCTTCATCAGGGGGCTGACCTCGCTGGACAGCGAGATCTGCGGGAAGCCGATGCGGGCGGCGAGCTCTCCGACGGCCTGTTCGTGGCCGGGGTGGAGGTGGCTGTGCATACAGACCACGGCGACGGCGCGGATCCCGTCGTCGTACGCGTCCTTCAGGGGGCCGGCGAGGGCATCCAGGTCGGGAGGGTTCAGGACCGTGCCGTCGGCGGCGATGCGCTCGTCGACCTCGACGACCCGTTCGTACAGCAGCTCGGGCAGTTCGATGCGGCGGGCGAAGATGCGGGGGCGGTTCTGGTAGGCGATGCGCAGGGCGTCGCGGAAGCCGCTGGTGATGACGAGGAGCGTCCGCTCGCCCTTGCGCTCGAGGAGGGCGTTGGTGGCGACCGTGGTGCCCATGCGGACGGCCTCGATGGGGTCCTCGGAGCCGTCCAGCAGTTGGCTCACGCCCGCGACTGCCGCGTCGGAGTATCGCGCCGGATTCTCCGACAGCAGTTTGTGCGTCAGCAGACGGCCGTCCGGGCGCCGCGCGACGATGTCCGTGAAGGTGCCGCCTCGGTCGACCCAGAACTGCCAGCCTGTCACGTCACTACCCCGCTTCCGCGCCGCTCACAGCGCCCGCAGGCCGTTGATCACGTCGCGCAGAATACTCTCGTCCACCATCTCGGCAGGCGGTACCGGCCGGTTCACATGGACGAATTCCGAGTCCACGAGGTCTCCGACGAGCACCCGTACGACGCCGATGGGCAGATCGAGCTCGGCGGAGAGTTCGGCCACGGACTGCGGGGCGTCACGGCACAGTCCGACGATGTCCACATGTTCCGGGGACAGCGTCGAGTCCGCTTCCGGATCGTCCGCCTGCGGTTCCGCGACGACCACCGCAATCAGGTCGAGGCGGTGCTGGGCCGCACTGGTGGTGCGGCCGCGCGTCATGGCGTACGGACGGACGACCGGTCCGGCCTCGTCGTCGAACCAGTGACTTCTTCCCTGACCGTCAGCGCTCATGCCATCCCACTACCCGCCTGCGGGCAGATCGGTGCGCGGAGCGGTACCCAGATGCACGCCGACACGCTTGACGAGAAGGGTCATCTCGTACGCGACCAGACCGACGTCGGAGTCGGCGTCCGAGAGCACCGCGAGGCAGCTGCCGTCACCGGCGGCCGTCACGAACAGGAAGGCGTCATCGAGCTCGACGACGGTCTGCCGGACGTTGCCCGCCTCGAAGTGGCGTCCCACGCCCTTGGCAAGGCTGTGGAAGCCGGATGCGACGGCAGCCAGGTGCTCGCTGTCCTCGCGGGTCAGGTCCTTGGAAACTCCCGTCGGCAGGCCGTCGCCGGAGAGTACGAGGGCCTTGCGAATGCTGGCGACACGGTCCACGAGGTCGTCGAGGAGCCAGTTGAGCTCTCCGGACTGGTTGGTCGCGGTGTGGCCGGTCGTCTTCGGTGCGGTCATCGACCGTCCCCCTTAGTCGTTCGTTGTGGTGCTGTGCCGCTTTGGGCGTCGTCGCCGGCGGCGTTCTCCCGGCGGCCGCGCTGCCAGCCGCGCTGGAGGGAGGCCATTCGGCTGCGGACCTCGTCCGCGTCCCGCTCGGCGAGTTCCGGCTTCTCCTCGGTGCGCGGTGCCGGGCCCTGTTTGAGCTGCGGCGCCAGGCTGGCCTGGCGTACGCGCCGAGGCAGCGCTCCGGCGCCGGGGCCGGCTTCCTGCGGCGGGGTGGTCGGGTTCGGGACGGAGTCGGAGCCGCTCGAGGCGATCGCGGGACGCCGTGTGCGCCTCGGGAGAGCCGGGGGCTCCGGCGGCTCACCGTGGTCGTACCCGGCGGAGGCCGCTGCGTCGGTACGGTCGCCGATCCGGGCGTCCGTACGGTCGCCGATCAGGTCCGGCGCGCCGGCTCCCGCACCATGGGCTCCCGTTCCGCGGCGGCGGGACGGCAGCGGAGCGAGACCGTTCGGCTGCGGACGGCTCGGACCTTTCGGCGACTCGGCGTCCGTCTTCTCCCACCGGGAGCGCTGCTCGGTGACCGGGCGTCCGTGCGAACTGACCAGCTTGGGCGTCCCGCGGCGGGGCAGCGGGACGGGCGCGCTCGCGTCGTGGTCCGGGTCGGCGTCGTCCGGTCCGCCGTGGATACCGGAGACCGGGTGCTGGGTGCCCTGCGGGCCCGTCGCTTCGTCCTCCATGGGGGCGAGGGTACGACGCGGGCGGAAGAGGCCGCCGCGTTCGCCGTCCTCGTCGCCGAGCGCGTCCGGGAAGTCACTGAGGGCGTCGAGATCGACCGGGGCCTCCAGCTCGACCGGGCCGTCGAGAAGCGCGGCGGGCAGACCGGGCACTCGGGCCGGCACCTGGGAGAGCGCGGCCCGGCGCGACTCCTCCAGCTCGGTCTCCTTGGAGGGCGTGGGCCGGTCGAGACGGAACCCGATGCCGTTGGTGTCCGGGACGTCGTCGGTGAGCAGCGCGTCGGGGATGAACACCACGGCGGTGGTGCCGCCGTACGGCGACGGTTGCAGCGAGACCCGGACGTTCTGCCGCTGGGCGAGCCGGCTGACGACGAACAGGCCGAGCCGGTCGGTGTCGGACAGCTCGAACTCGGGTGTCTCGGCGAGTCGGAGGTTGGCGTCCAGCAGGACGTCGGCCGCCATGCCCAGGCCACGGTCGTGGATCTCCAGGGTGAAGCCGTTGGCGACCCGCTCGCCCAGGACCTGGACGGCGGTGTGCGGCGGAGAGAACACCGTGGCGTTTTCCAGGAGCTCGGCCACGAGGTGGGTGATGTCCGCGACGGCCGGGCCCGTGACGGCGACGCGGGGCAGACGGCGGACCTCGATGCGCTCGTAGTCCTCGACCTCGGCGACCGCGGCGCGCACGACGTCCATGAGCTGCACGGGCTTGCGCCACTGCCGGGAAGGGGCGGCGCCGGAGAGGATCACCAGGCCCTCGGCGTGCCGGCGCATACGGGTGGTCAGGTGGTCCAGGCGGAACAGGTCGGCGAGTTCGTCGGTGTCCTCGGTCCGGCGTTCCATGGTGTCGAGGAGGGTGAGCTGCTTGTGGAGGAGGACCTGGCTGCGGCGCGCGAGGTTGACGAAGACCTCGGAGACCCCGGCGCGCAGTTCGGCTTGCTTGACGGCTGCCTCGACCGCGGCGCGCTGCAGGGTGTTGAGGGCCTGTCCGACCTCGCCGATCTCGTTCTTGTCGTACTCCAGGCGCGGGACCTCGGTCTCCACGTCGACCTGCTCTCCGGCGGAGAGGCGGCGCATCACGCTGGGCAGTCGCACGCCGGACGCCTCGTGGGCATCCAGGCGCAGCTGCCGCAGGTCGCGGACGAGACTGCGGCCGATGCGCACGGAGAGGAAGAGGGAGAACAGCAGGGCGACCAGGCCGAGGACACCGGCGACGGCCGCCTTGATGATGACACCCATCGCGACGGGGCTGACGCGGTCCTGATACCGGGCACCCGCCTCGTCGTTCAGTTTGCTGAGCTCGTCGAGGACGCCGCCGGCAACGGTGTCCCAGCGCTTGGCGTCGACTCTGCTGGGTTTGCCCGGCTGGGAGGCGATGACGTCCTGCTCGGCGACTCGCAGCGGAGCGGTGGAGGCGTTCTTCCAGAAGCGCTCGTAGCGAGCACGCTCGGACGCAGGCAGGTCCGTCAGGCTGACCTCGTACATGAGGGTGCGCTGGGCGACGAGATCGGAGACGTCGCGTATCTCGTCGCGGGAGAGCTCGCCCACCACGAGGGCGGAACTGAGCAACGCGTCCTCGCGGGAGAGCAGTTCACGGGCGCGGGTGACGTTGAGGAGGGCGCGGGCCTGCTTGTCCATCGCCACGTTGTCGACGCCGTCGAGGGAGGCCAGGAGGGTGTAGCAGGGGTCCACGAGAAGGTTGTACTGGTGGAGGGCGTCGGCGCGGCTCACCGTTCCGTCCTCGACACTGCGACGCAGCGGGCTGATGCCGTCGAAGGCGTCCAGGACGGCGGTGAGGCGCTCGCTGTCGCCCTGGTCCAGTCCGTCGCGGACGTCGGGATCCTTGGCGTTCTCGCGGATCTCGGCGACGGCGGCGTCGGTGGCGTTGCGGGTGACCCGCAGTGCGGACAGCGCGTCCGAGGCCCGGCGGTCTGCGAGGTAGACCAGCGCCTGCCGGCGTTCCTGCTGCAGGACGCGGACAGCGTCCTCGGTGGAGTAGCCGATCTTCTCTACGAGGGACGACACCGTGAACAGCTGGGTCGCGCCTCGCCCCGTGAGTACCGTGGCGAAACCCCAGATCGCGGTGAGGGACACCAGCGGCACGAGAAGCAGCGCCACCATCTTCCGGCGGATCGACGTCCCGCGAAAGCGCATGGCCTCCCCCAGCTCAAACCCCCTATCGGTCAGGGGGCACACATGTGCGTCAACAATCGGCGCGAGCCTACTACCGACGCACAAGTAACTCGAAGAGAGATCCGGAATCTGAACTTCCGCACCGGTGACGAGACATGGGGAGTTGTCCGGCCATTGCGGGAGATTGCCTCCCGCAAACCTGCGGCGCCCCGGAGGGCGGATCCGGCCGGTCTGTCCGGCCAGTTGGCCGGAAATCTATCTTCGTTGGGAATCTTCAGGACGCTTCGATCGTCCTTCTCTACAGGAAATGGGGGCGGATTGGGCAACAGGAGCCGCATCCAGCCCCCGGGCGGCGTAAAACAGCGCAAGCCGGGCAACCGCTGGGGAGCTGAGTCTTCGGATGCGGGCGAGCGGTCTGCCGGCGGTGGGGAGTGACACGGTGACGGGCACGGTGGAGCGGCGCGTGGCGCATGAGGACAGTGATGCGGCGCGCCGGACAGCGCGACAGGGTCCCGAGGCGCTGGATCGCGACATTCCGGCATCCGGCGGCGGCACCGCCGAGAGCCCTGCCGCTCAGGAGCAGCCGCATTACCGGCCGTTGTGGATCGAGGAGTCCGCGCGGCGGCGCCGGATGCCCGATCCGGTGCGTACGGCCGCGGTGCGAGCGGTCCTGATCATCGCCTTGACGCTGATCCAGGCGATGGTGGCGTTCCTGTGCACACTGGCAGGATCATGGCTGGCGTTCCCGATGGTCATCAGCAGCGTGACCAGCACCGTGGTGGCCACGTGGGCCGCGCTCGACGTCTGGGTGACGCGCCAGGTGTGGAACCAGCGCAACGGCGTGGTGTCGGCCCCCAGCAGCACCGCCCGGTCCCTGCGGCGCGAGCGACGCAGGGCACGACGGCAGGCGCGTGCTGCGGAGCGGGCTCAGGAGCGCATACGCCGGCAGGGCGGGACAGGGCAGTTGTCGCACTCTTGAGGTAGCACACCGGCTTCCCGGCCCTGGCCGTGCGGCTAGGGGGTCGCAGGCGCCGCAGGACGCTTGAACATCCGTGTTGCCGTGATCTCGCTGCGCACCGCCTCCCCCGCCTGGGGCTGCTGCGGCAATCCCGGCCGGAGGTGTTCCTCCACGCTGATGTACTTCAGGCCCGCCCTGAGGTCGGCGTCGTTGCGCAGACGGATGACCAGCGGGAACTCCGCCAGGGCGGTCGTGTCGAACAGGCCGGTCGTGTAGAGGAGTTGGACTCCGAGGGCGTCCGAGACGGCTCGCTGCAGCTCCAGGAGATAGGTGGCGTTGGCGCGTCCGATCGGGTTGTCCAGGAACAACGTGCCGGCGTGGCGGTGCTTGTCCCGGCCCCGGTCGTTCGACCGCAGGGCGGCCATCGTGCAGTACAGGGCGATGGCCGCCGTGAGCAGCTGTCCGCCGGAGAACACGTCGCCCATCTGCCCCACGGGCACGCGCTCGGCTCGCAGTACGGCGTCCGGCTTGAGGATCTCCACTGCGACGCCCTTGGGCTGAAGCGCCGCGGCAACGCCGCGAAGGAGCAGGGACATGCCGTCTCGCCGCAGGTCCGAGTTCTTCTTCACCGCCGCGCGCGTGGCCTCGTCAATGACCTCACCGAGGCGTTCCGTGAGGGTGGCCTGGTCGGGCTCCTCGAAGCGGATGCGCAGGAACTCCTGTCCGGACCACTCGCCGAGGCCCTCGGGCAGGCGGGACAGCCGCTGGGCGGACCGCAGGGTCGTCAGTGCCGACTCGACCAGGCCGCGGAGGCGGTCCACGATGGAGTCCCGGTTCCGCTCCAGCTGGGCCAACTCGTCGGTGAGCACGCGGAGTCGGGGCGCGAAGGCGTCCGCCCACTTCTGCGCGTGTTCGGGCAGTGCGGAGGCGGGCAGCTCGCGGATCTGCTGGCGGGCGGGGGTGCGGACCTGTTCGTAGCGCGTGGAGTTGGCGTGGCGTACGAGCACGTCGCTCGCCTCGCGGACGGCGGCCTCGGCGGCGGAGAGGTCTGCGGCGCAGCCGCGCAGCGATCGGCGGGCCTCGGCGGCGGAGTGCCGGGCCTCCTCAGGGCTGCCGGGGTATGGCTCCGGCGCATCCTGCTCCTCGTCCGAGGTGTGCTCCCTGAGCAGGTCGCGCAGCATCGCGGCGATCTCGTCGAAGCCGCCGGCCGCGTCCTCGGCGGCTCGGTGGGCTTCGAGGAGTTCCGCGTGCGCCTCGCGGGCCTGTGTCAACGCTTCGGTGCGGGAGGCGAGTTCAGCGGTCGCCGTGCGCAGCAGTGCCTGCGCGTGCTCGGCGTCCCGCGGCTGGAGTTCCTCGGACAGGTCGGTGTGGGTCTCGCCGTCCTCGGGCGCGTGCCGTTCGGCCTCGCCGCGAAGCCGCCCGAGCTGCTCGCTCGCGCTGGACATCCGGGTCTCCAGGAGCTGGACGAGTTCCTCCGCGCGTGAGACGGCCGCCTGCCGGGAGGGTCCGTCGGAGCCGTCGGGCGACTGAAGGAGCTGTTCGGCCCGGGTGCGGACCTTGTTGCTCAGCCGGTCCAGTTCCGCGCGTGCGGCGCTCTCGTCGCTCTCCGCGCGGGCCTGCTCGGCGCGCAGGTCGGCGCCGACGCCGACCTTCTCGTACAGCTGGGAGGCGGCCCGGTATGCCTCTCGCAGCGCGGGCAGGGAGGCCCTCGCGGCTTCCGTGTCGGTGTCCGGCACGTCGTCGGGGGCGCCCGCGATCTCCGAGCGCTCGGCCCGCAGGGCACGCGCGGTGCGACGAGCGTCGTCGGCGGCGCGCTGGGCGGCGCGGCGGTCCTCGTCGGCGGCGCGGGCGCGCTCCAGGCAGGTCTGGGCGCGGGCCTCGGACTCGGTGGCCTCGTCGGCGAGTTCGCGCAGCTTGACCTGCCAGCCGGCCCGCTCGCGCAGCCGGAACGCCAGCCCGGCCAGGGCGTCGGCGGCTCGCCGCGCCTTCTGGGCGGCCTCCTGCCGCTCGTCGCGGACCTGCGCGGCCTCGGCGGCGGATTCGTCGGCCTCGGCCCGCACGGTCCGCGCCTCGGTCAGCTCCGCCTCGGACTCCTCGGCGAACCCGCGCGCGTCCCGGGATGCCTGCGCCAGCTCGACCAGCCGGCCGGCCGGGCAGCCGGTCCGCCACGAGGCGAGGCGCGCCGCCAGTTCCCGGTCCTTGCCGAGCCGCGCGGCGAGGGCGCGGATCTCCTCGTCCCGCTCGGTGGCCCTCGCGCGCAGCGCCTGCCTTTCCTCGTCGGCGGCGTGCTCATCGTGCATGGCGGGGTTCGGAGGCACGAGGAAGACGTCGGGAGAGGCGCCGCTCGGGGAATCCGGCGCCGGCGTCGGAGCGAGCAGGGCAGCTGCCGTGCCGACCGCCACGGCGGACCGGGGCAGCAGCGCGGCGTCGCTCAGCGCCTCGCGGGCACGCGCGTGCGTGTCGGGGTCGGTGATGATCACGCCGTCGACCAGTTCAGGGCGGGCGGCCAGCACACGCGCGTGGTCGGCCGGGTCGACCGCCTGCGCGAGGTAGCGCCAGCCCGGCAGCGCCGGGATGCCCTGCTCGCCGAGGAACTCCACGGTGGCCAGCACGTCCGGGCCGGGCGGCAGCAGCCCGCCGTCACCGAGCGCGCCCAGGATCCGGGAGTCGTCGGCGGCTGCCGTGCGCAGCTCGAAGAGCTGCCGCTCGGCGGTGGAGACGTTGTCGTCGAGCAGCTCGCGCAACTCGTCGGCGAACCGGTCCAGCTCCTCCGGCGTGAGGGCGCCTTCGTCGACCGAGCCCTGGGCGACGCCGCCGGCGGCGTCCTGCGCGGCCGTACTCCCGTCGCTGTCGTCACCCGCGCGAGGGGCGGGTACGGCCCCGGGGGCAAGAACAGCCCGGCGCTTCGCGCCCGACTCTCCGGTCAAGCCGATCAGTTCCGCGAGGCGCTCCTCCGCCGCCAGCCCCTCGGCGAGACGGCGTTCGGCGTCGTAGGCACGCTCCGCGGCGGCTGCCGCGTCGGCCGCGCGGGCCGCCGTCAGCTCGGCGCGGGACTCGGCCGAGGCCGCCTCGCGTGCGTGCTCAGCGGCACGATGGGAGGCTTCACGGGCGGTGTCCCAGGCCGCGACGGCCGCCTTCTCGGCGTCGCTCGCCGCAAGGGCCGCGCGAGCCGGGTCGGCGTCGGGCGCGCTGTCGTCGAGCCAGCCGGCGCGCACGGCCTCGGCGGTCTCCTGCTCGACCTCGGACAGCCGCTGGCGCAGATGCCCGACCTCGCTGCGGGCGCGCTGGGCCTCGGTGGCCGCGGCCGTGGAGTCCTGGTACGCGGACTCGCTGACCTCCTGGAGGGCGGCGGACCGCTCCTCCCCTTCGTTGGCGAGTGTCTCGGCGCTCTCCGCGGCCGCGTGCAGGGCCCGTACGAGCTCGACGGCGGCCTTGGCGCGGGCTGCCAGTGCGGGGGCCGCGTCGCGCTCGGCCTCCTGGATGGCTGCGGCCACGCGCGCGACGCGGTCGGCGGCGGCGCGGTGCCGCAGGACGGCCTCGGCGGCCTGCCAGGCCGAGTGCAGCGTGCGGGCGTCGGCTAGCTCGCGCTTTTGCGCCGCCGCCGACTTCTCGGCAGCCGCGAGTGCCAGCGAGGCGTGCCGGTAGGCCAGTTCGGCCGCGATCAGCGCGCTGCGGTCCCGGCCCGCCTCGGCGTGGGTGACGGCGGACGCGGTGGCGGTGACCCGCTGGGCGAGGTCGGCGGACCGCACCCGCTCCTGGACGCCCCGCGCGGACAGCCGCCGGGCCAGGGTCCGGGTGCGCCGCTCGGCACCGGCGTGGATGTCACGCGCGCGTGAGCGGGCCTCGGCGGCCTCGACGATCCGCCCGAGCAGGTCGACGGAACCGGCGGTGAAGTCCCGCTCGGCGATCAGCTCGGCGCGCCGCCCCAGTTTGTTGCCGAAGCCGCCGACCAGGTCGGCGAGGCCGTCGGTGTCACGCGTGTCCGTCACGGCCCGCAGCAGCAGGTCGGTGAAGTCGGAGTCCTTCTTGACCGCGAAGAGGCCGGCGGCCTCACCCTCGTCGGCGTTCATCTCCCGCTGGTAGCGGAAGAGTTCGGGGTCGAGGCCGAGGTCGCCGAGGTGCTCGATCCAGCGGTCGTGGATCTCCTCCCAGTGCACCTCGAGATGCGGATACGCCTTGCCCGCCTCCGTGATGGCGTCCCGGAAGCCCTTCATGGTGCGCCGCCGGCCCCGCGCGCCCGACTGGCCCTCGGCGGGCGGTCGTACGGCGGTGGACTCGGCGACGGGCAGGTTGTCCAGGCTCAGCCCGGGTCCCGGGCGGAAGGAGTACCAGGCCTCGGCGAACTTCCTCGGGTCGTTGGAGACCTGGCGCCCGCGCCACTCGCTCGCCTTGCCGACCACGACGCACTCACCGGTGAGCGTGTGCTGCCACTCCAGCGCGACGTGCCCGCAGTCGTCGGCGAGCAGGAACTTCCGCAGCACGCCGGAGCTGGCGCCGCCGAGGGTGTTGCGGTGGCCCGGCAGCATCACGGAGAAGATCAGCTTCAGGAGGACCGACTTGCCGCCGCCGTTCTCCAGGAAGAGCACACCCGCGGGAGCCGGCCGGCGCGGTGGCCCGACGGGCTCCTCCTCGAAGAACTCCGCCTGCGTGGGCGCGGGATCGGGCACGGGCTCGCCGACGCCGCGCAGGTCAAGCACGGTATCGGCGTAGCGCGCACCGGCCGGCCCGATGGAGTAGAGGCGGACCCGGGACAGCTCGTACATGGCGGACTCTCGTAAGTCTTCGTCAGATCGGGGGAGTTCGGGACTTGGGACGGATTCGAGGATTCAGGCGGGCGGTCGAAGGTGCAGGCCGGTTCGGGGATTCGGGCGGATTCGAAAGTGCGGGCCGGTTCGAAGGTTCAGGCGTTGGAGTGGAACGGCAGCCCGGCCTCGGCCACCAGCTCCAGGTCTTCCGTGTCCTCGGCGGCCAGCAGCGTCGGTGTGCCGTCGGTGACCGGGACCACGCCCAGCTCCAGCAGTTCGGCCATGGCGGCGCTGCCCGCCATGTCACGGACCTGGAGCTGGTAGCGGGCGGTCGTCCGGTAGGTGCCGCCGCTGTCGTCGCCCGTCCGCTGGAGGAATCCGGAGTCGGTGAGAAAAGCGGCCGCCTTGCCGACGATGCCGGTGGTCGAACCGGCGAGCCGGCGCGCGTCCTTGGTGGCGCCGGTCGCGCTGCGTCTCACCCAGATCCGCCAGGCTGCCTCCAGGCCGGGTGCGTCCGTGGCGGGGTCGGTGTTCTCCCCCTGCTCGTCCGCGCGCTCCTCCAGCCGGCGGCAGGCCTGCCGGACGAAGGCGTCGACGCCGTTGACCGTCACGCGCCCGATGTAGCCGTCGTCGGCCAGGTCCTCGGGCCGCGGGAACGCCATGGCGGCGATGGCGAGATGGGCCAGCCCGTGCAGAAAACGGTCGCTGCCGTCGGCCGACGTACGACGCGCGTAGTCGCCCATACGGACGGCGAACACGGAGTCCTCGGCGGCAGTGACGGCCATCCCTGCGCGCGGGGAGACCTCCAGCACCACGAGCCCGAGTCCGGCGGCCACGGCATCCGCGAGCCGTGCGAACGGCGGGTCCGCCCGGTAGCGCCGCAGCAGCTCCGTGTACTCCTGATCGCGCGCGGGCTGCAATTTCGGCTGCAGCCCGAAGGCGACCAGCCGGGCCGCGTCGGCGGCGTCTGCGGGGGTCACGGCGGCGGTCGCCGACGGGGTGGGGACCTCCGTGTCACTCCACTCGGCGTGCTCGCTCACGGTCGGGGCTCCTTGCTGCGTTCCTGCTCACTCATGCTGCTTCCGTCCTGTCCGCCGCCATCCCGGCCGCGTCCAACAGAGCCGTCCCCACGATGAGGTCGGCGCCGCCGAACTCGGGATCGTCCAGCTCCGTCCCGTCGTCCACGGCGAAGAGCAGCTTCTCCTCGCCCTGGCGATAGGCCGTACCGACCGGCGGACTGGCCGCGTGGACCGCCAACAGCGCCACCAAGTAGGGCAGCTCGGGATCCTGCCGACGCGCCTGGGCCAGCAGCCCCGACAGCCTGCGCGGAGCGTCGGCCGGCAGGTCCAGCAGTTCCATCGCCGCGGCCAGCTGCTCCTCGCTGAACCGGCTGTCGTCCGGTGTCGCGATGAGGTCGGGCTCGGGCATCTCGGCGCCCAGGTGCTCCCGCTCCACGGGCGGCGTCAGCAGTATGTCGACGAGATCACCGACCCGAACCGACACCGGCGTACGCAGCCCTGTCCCGCGCGCGAAGAACGCGTCCGTGACCTTGACGGACTGCTCCAGGGGCAACGGCAGGACAGGGGAGACGAGATGGCCGTACAGGTCGATCCCCGATGTCGTCATCGGCGTGGCGAAGGCCTGCCGGTCCTGCTCGGCACGGAACAGCGGCCCCGCCTCCAACAGGCGGGACTGCAGCTGGGTGTGCCGTCGGATGCAGTCCTTGACGATGTCGACGAGCTCGGCCGCACGGCGCTTGTGCTCCGGGTCCTCGGTCTCGTCGCGTGCCTTGCGGATGTTGGTCAGGATCGCGTTCTCATGGCGGTACCGGTCGGCGACATGGTCGAGGGCCTCGGCGATCATGTCCGGAACGGCGTTCAGCCAGTCGACCGCCCGGACGTTGCGCCGGGTCGCGTCCAGAGCCCTGCGGAGCGTCTCCGAGTACTGCACGGTCCGGTACCGGGCCTGCTCGGCGGCGAGCTGGGCGTCGGCGAGCCGGCCACGGTTGATCAGCACCTCGAGCTTGACCTCGGCGGCGATCTGCGCGCTGGTGACGTCGGTGTCGAGGGCGCCGACAAGGACGTTGACCGCCTCGTCGGTCGTACGGAGATACACCGTGCCGCCCGGGCCCGGCACCTCCTCGATCAGCTTGAAGTCGTAGTCACGGCGAACATAGCTGCCGTCCGGAGCGAACGTGCCGTAAACGGCACGAAAGCCGCGGTCCACACTGCCGACGTTGATCAGGTTCTCGAGGACCCAGCGGGCCACCCGCTCGTGCTCGGCTACGGGGCGCCGCGGGGCCTGGGCGGCGATGCGCGGGATGAGCCGGGCGACGATCTGGTCGTGGTCGGCACCCGTGTCGAAGTCCATGTTCAGTGTGACCAGGTCGATGGCGGCGAGAGCCACCTCCGCCATGCCGTACACCGAGTACTCCCCGGCGAGGTTGGCCTTGCGCGCATCGAGGTCGTGCAGCGGCGCCGTGCAGGCGAGCGCGCGCAGCCGCCGCGCCAGCCCTTCGTCGGCGGCCGGGCCCGGAGCAGGGCGCGGCCCCGCGCTGAGCTGGGACGGAACACGGTCCGTCGATGCGGATGAAGTCACGGTGCACAGACTAGGTCCTAGGTCTGACAACGACCCAAACGACGCCGATCGCCCCCGACGGCGGCCGGGCGAGGCGCTGCCGTTCTCGTCTACGGGCCGACCGTTCTCGTCTACGGGCCGACCGTGCTCGTCTGCGGGCCGGCGGGGGCGGGTCGCCGTCGGGGCGGCGCCGTACGCCGACCCGGCCCGCACCTCAGCCCCATGTCGAGAGGTCCCACCCCCTAAGCGAGGGCTTCGCCCTCCCCCACCCGCCGGCGATACACCTCCACCACTCGTTCCAGCGAGTCGTCGAGATAGACCGCGAGGATCTCCTCGGCCCCGCTCAGGTCCCCAGCCTCCAGCGCGCGGAGGATCTGCTGGTTGCGAGCGAGGTACGGCTCGTGCAGCCGGTGTGGATCGTCGACGACGTGGAACGCCAGCCTCAGCTCGGCGAAGACGCTGCGCATCAGTTCGTCGGTGCGTTCGCTGCCCGCGAGCGCCACCAGTTCGCGGTGGAAGTGGATGTTGGCCGTCCCCAGCCCTTTCCAGTCACCTTCGCGCACCGCGCGCTGCCCTTCGGCGACGGCTTCGGAGGGCCCCTCCAGGGGGTACGGCGGTTCGCCGAGGCCGCGTACGACGGCGCACTCGACGAGGCGTCGGGTGCGGTAGATGTCCTCGACGTCCTCCACCGTCAGGACCCGCACGAACACGCCGCGGTTCAGCTCGTGGACGAGGAGCCGTTCATGGGTGAGCAGCCGGAACGCCTCGCGCAGTGTGTTGCGGGACACACCGAGTGCTCCTCCGATGCTGTCCTCCGACAGCCGGGTGCCGGGCGCGAAGTAGCCATCGGCGATGCGGCTTCTGAGGATGTCCGAGACCCGCTCCGCCGTACTCGTACGGCCCAATAGGGCGCGGTCGTCGGCCAGTCCGGCCAGCTGCTCTGCCATGCCCGGAATTCAACCGCAGACCAGAGAACGAAACAACAGGGGTATTGAAGGATCGTTCAACGATCCTCTACCTTGCTGCTCACCGTTCAGCTCAGTTCGGCTCAGTTCGGCTCAGTTCCGCACCCCCGTCCCCTCTCTGCGAGGTGCCCATGAGCACGACCCCTCCACCGCAGGCCCTGAAAGACAGCCACGCCACCACCGATGAACGCGCCGCCGACGACGGCGCGTTCGGCTGGCTGCGCGCCCTCGGCCCGCGCGGCCGCCGCGCCTTCGCGGGCGCTTTCGGCGGCTATGCCCTGGATTCGTACGACTACTTCACGCTGCCGCTGAGCATGGTCGCGCTGGCCGCGTACTTCGGCCTGGACAGCGGCCAGACCGGCCTCTTCACCACCGTCACGCTCGTGGTCTCCGCGATAGGCGGCGCGCTCGCCGGAGTGCTGGCCGACCGCATCGGCCGGGTCAAGGCACTGATGATCACGGTCATCACATACGCGGTCTTCACCGTCGCCTGCGGTTTCGCCCCCAACTACGAGTGGCTGCTGGTCTTCCGCGCCCTCCAGGGCCTCGGCTTCGGCGGCGAATGGGCGGTCGGCGCGATCCTGGTCGCCGAGTACGCGAGCGCCAAGCACCGTGGCCGCACGCTCGGCGCGATCCAGAGCTCTTGGGCCGTCGGGTGGGCCCTGGCCGCGATCATGTACACCGTCGTCTTCTCGCTCGTGGACGACGACCTGGCCTGGCGCGTGATGTTCTGGACCGGCGCGCTGCCCGCGCTGCTCGTCATCTGGATGCGGCGCCGGGTGCACGACGCCCCCGAAGCAGTCGCCGTACGTGAACAGAGCACCCAGAAGGGTTCGTTCGCGGCCATTTTCAAGCCCGGGCTGCTGCGTACGACGATCTTCGCCGGACTGCTCTCCACCGGCGTCCAGGGCGGCTACTACACCCTCGCCACCTGGGTGCCGACCTACCTGAAGACCGAGCGCGACCTGTCGGTCGTCGGCACCGGCGGCTATCTGACGTTCCTCATCTCGGGCGCCTTCATCGGCTACCTGACCGGCGGTTACCTCACCGACCGGCTGGGCCGCCGGCGCAACATCTGGCTGTTCGCGCTGCTGTCGGCCGTCTGCATCCTGGCGTACGCGAACATCCCCGACGGCTCCAACACCCTGCTCCTGGTACTCGGCTTCCCGCTCGGGTTCTGCATGTCGGCGATCTTCAGCGGCTTCGGGTCCTACCTGAGCGAGCTGTACCCGACGGCGGTGCGCGGCACGGGACAGGGCTTCACGTACAACACCGGTCGCGCGGTGGGCGCCGTCTTCCCCACCACGGTCGGCTTCCTGGCCGACAGCTGGGGCGTCGGCGGCGCCCTGGTCTTCGGCGCGATCGGCTACGGCATCGCCGCACTGGCCCTGCTCGGGCTGCCGGAGACGCGTGGGAAGGAGCTGGCGTGAACCGCACGGACGACCGTCCGCTCGCCCTGGAAGAAGACCGTACGGCCGCCCTCACGACGGACCGTCCGCCCACACTCGCATCGGACCGCCCGCTCACCCTCGTCGACGAGCACGCACACGCGTGGAGCCCGCGAACGGCACGCGCCCGCTTCCGGGAGGGCCTCACGGGGCCCACGGCCGGGGTCGCCGCCGGGCACACCCAGGTCAACCTGATCTCGGTGCCCGCCGACTGGGCGTACGACATGCTGCTGTTCTGCCAGCGCAATCCCAAGCCGTGCCCGGTGTTGGACGTCACGGACGCCGGTTCGTGGACGACCGTCCTCGCCGACGGTGCCGACCTGCGCACCGATCTGCCGCGCTACCGGGTGTGGCGGAACGGCGAGTTGGTGGACGAACCGACGGACGTACGCGCGCACTGGCGCGACGACCTGGTGTCGTTCCTCATCGGCTGCAGTTTCACCTTCGAGTGGGCGCTGGCCGAGGCCGGCGTCCCGATCCGCCACATCGAGCAGGGGCGCAACGTCCCGATGTACGTGACCGGCCGCCAGTGCCGCCCGGCGGGGCGGCTGCACGGCCCGATGGTGGTGTCCATGCGCCCGGTGCCGCCGGAGCACGTGGCGGCGGCGCTGCGGGAGACCGGTCTCCTTCCGGCGGTACACGGCAGTCCCGTCCACTGCGGTGATCCGTCGGCGCTGGGCATCGCCGACCTCGGCCGCCCCGACTTCGGCGATCCGGTCGATGCCGGGCCGGACGACATCCCGTTGTTCTGGGCCTGCGGAGTGACCCCGCAGGCCGCCGTGATGGCCTCGCGCCCGCCGTTCGCCATCACCCACGCTCCGGGCCAGATGTTCCTGACCGACGCCCGCGACGAGCAGTACCGCATCGCCTGAGAAGTCACCCGACAGGAGAAACGACGGACCGATGACCTCCATCGACCTCAACGCCGACCTGGGCGAGGGCTTCGGCCGCTGGCAGCTCACCGACGACGAACGGCTGCTGTCGGTCGTCACCAGCGCCAACGTGGCCTGCGGCTTCCACGCCGGGGACGCGGCCACCATGCGGCGGGTGTGCGAGCAGGCGGCCGAGCGCGGGGTACGGATCGGCGCCCACGTCTCCTACCGGGATCTTGCGGGGTTCGGGCGGCGCGCGATGGACGTGCCGCCCGCCGAGCTGGCGGCCGAAGTGGCGTACCAGATCGGCGCGCTGGCGGTCTTCGCGCGGGCGGCGGGCACGCGCGTGTCGTACGTCAAGCCGCACGGCGCGCTCTACAACCGCGTCGTGCACGACGAGGAGCAGGCCGGCGCGGTCGTCGACGGTGTGCTCCTGGCGGACGCCTCGCTGCCCGTGCTCGGGCTGCCGGGCTCACGACTGCTGGAGTCGGCCGCCAAGGCGGGGCTCCCGGCCGTCGAGGAGGCGTTCGCGGACCGCGCGTACACGGAGCAGGGCACGCTCGTGCCGCGCGGCCAGGAAGGTGCCGTGGTCACCGACCCGGAGGCCGTCGTGGAGCGCTCGGTGGGCCTGGCCCGCGCGGGCGTGGTCAGCTCTGTCTCCGGAGTTCCTGTGGAGGTACGCGCGCGTTCCCTGTGCCTGCACGGGGACACGCCCGGGGCTGTCGAGCTGGCCCGGCGGGTGCGGGCACGGCTGGAGGAGTCGGGTGTGCGGGTGGAGGCCTTCGTATGAGGGCGCTGCCCGTCGGCGACGACGCCCTGCTCGTCGAGGTGGCCTCGGGCGAGGCGGCCCGGGCGCTGCACGCCGAGCTGCTGCGCCGCCGCGCGGAGGGCTCCCTGTCCGTCCGCGAGATCGTCCCCGCGGCCCGCACGGTCCTGCTCGACGGGCTCGCCGACCCGGCCCGCCTGGCCGGCGAACTGACCACCTCCGAAGTGCCGCCCGCTCCCCCACGCGCGCGGGAGATCGTCGAACTCCCGGTGCGCTACGACGGCCCGGACCTGGCCGACGTGGCCGCGCACTGGGGCGTCTCCCCGCCCGAGGTGGCCCGCATCCACGCGGACACCGAGTTCAGCGTCGCCTTCTGCGGATTCGCGCCCGGGTTCGGCTATCTGACCGGCCTGCCGCCGCGCTACGACGTCCCGCGGCGGGCCACCCCGCGCACGGCCGTCCCCGCCGGTGCGGTGGCGCTGGCGGGGCCGTACACGGGCGTGTACCCGCGCTCGTCGCCGGGCGGCTGGCAGCTGATCGGCACCACGGACACCGTGCTGTGGGACCACACGCGTGTGCCGGCCGCGCTGCTGTCGCCCGGCACGCGCGTGCGCTTCGTCGCGGTGGGGAGCTCATGACCGACCGCGCGCTGTCCGTCGTACGCTCCGGGGCGCTCACCACCGTGCAGGACCTCGGCCGGCCCGGTCACGCCCATCTGGGCGTGCCCCGCTCGGGTGCGCTGGACGGGCCCGCGGCGGCGCTGGTGAACCGCCTGGTCGGCAACGCCCCCGAGGCCGCCGTACTGGAGAGCACGCTCAACGGCTGTGCGCTGCGGCCCCGTTCGGAGGTGACCGTGGCGGTCGGCGGCGCGCCGTGCCGGGTCGCGGTGGACGGACGTCCGGTCGCCTGGGGTGCTGCGGTGCGTGTGCCCGCCGGTGCGCTCCTGGACGTCGGCGCGGCCGTTTCGGGCGTACGGACCTATGTGGCCGTCTCGGGCGGCATCGCCGTCGAGCCGGTCCTCGGCAGCCGCTCCACGGACCTGCTGTCCGGCCTCGGCCCACCGCCGCTCACGGACGGCACGGTGCTCCCCCTGGGCCGGCCGACGCAGCTGCACGCGCGTGTGGATGTCGCCCCGCAGCCGGCGCCCCCCGCCGAACTGGTCCTGCGAGTGACGCCGGGCCCGCGCGACGACTGGTTCACCCCGGCGGCCGTGCGTGCCTTCACCTCCCGCCCCTACCGCGTGTCCGCCGCGAGCAACCGCATCGGGCTGCGCACCGAGGGCCCCGCCCTGGAACGGGTGCTCACCCGCGAACTCCCCAGCGAGGGCGTGGTCCTGGGCGCGGTCCAGGTCCCGCCCGACGGCCGGCCGGTCGTGTTCCTGGCCGACCACCCGACGACGGGCGGCTACCCGGTGATCGCCGTCGTCCGCGCTGCCGACCTCCCGGCCGCCGCACAGGCGGTGCCGGGCACGCCGGTCCGCTTCGTGGCCGTACGTCGTCGCTGACGCCCGCCACCACCCGCCACGCACGCGTGCGCCCCACCCGCCTCAGGGTGCGGGACGCCGCTCCGGAGGCCGAGCACTGTCCCGGCAACCGCTACGCCGCTTCAGGGGCAGGCTGCGGCTCCTGGACCGTGCGCTGTCCGGGCACGGGCACCGACAGTCCCTCCGGCAGGGACAGCTGTTCGGGCACGGACCGACGGTCGGGGACCAACCGATGCTCGGCCACCGGCCGATGGTCGGGCCCGTCGGGGACCAACCGATGCTCGGCCACCGGCCGATGGTCGGGCACCAACCGATGGTCGGGCACCAACCGATGCTCCGGCGCTCTCGGACGCTCGGGCAACGCGACCGAGTCCGAAAGCGACCCGGGCCGGGCCGATGCCGCCGACTCGGACACCGACGGGTGCCCGGCCAACGCCATCCCGTCCGGCATCGACAGCACGGCCAGCGCCCTGGACACCGACTGTGCCGCGCGCAGGTCGAGCCGTTCGCTGGTGCCCTTCGCGCGGTGGCGCATCTCGACGGCGGCGAGGCGGACCAGCTGGGGCAGCAGGTCGTTGCACCGCCGGATCATCCAGGCGGTACCCGCGGTGGCCAGCCACAGCAGGCTCGCCGACTTGGTGGGCGGCGGGAACTCGGGCTCGGGCGAGGGCGCCGTCTGCGTCGCGAGGCCCCGCTGCGCGAGCATCGCGTGGAAGCGCAGGGCGATCTGCCGGTGCCCGCGCTCCCCGGGGTGCAGCCGGTCGGAGCTCCACATCGCGCGCTCCATGATCCAGGCGTCGTCGACCGCGTGCAGATGCAGCGCGCCGTACCGCTCGGACAACGTGTGGACCACCGTGTTGACGGCCCGCTGCCGACGAGCCAGCGGATTGCCCAGGACCCCCGGCAGTCCCAGCATCGTGCCCGGGTCGGGCAGGCACGCCGTGAGCACGGCCGTGCCCTGACGGGTGAAGGACGCGTAGACCTTGTCGAGGCGCTCGGCGATCTTCTCTATGTCGAAGGTGCTGCGCAGCGTGTCGTTGACGCCCACGAGGACGGACACGACGTCCGGCCGCAGGCCCAGCGCCGTCGGCAGCTGCTTCTCCAGCACGTCCCGCGTCTGTGCCCCGCTGACGGCGAGGTTGGTGAACTCGGCAGCCGGCTCGGACAGTCCGGCGGCGAGCAGCGCGGCCCAGCCGCGCCACCCGTTGCCCACGGGATCGCCCACGCCCTCGGTCAGCGAGTCCCCGAGAGCGACGTAGCGCAGCGGTCTCATGCCGCGCCCTCCGCACGGGCGAAGGGACGTACCGGCACCGCCGCTTCGTGCGCGGTGAGGAAGGCGTCCACCGCCGTGCCCCAGCCGAAGCACTCCGCACGCGCGCGTGCCGCCTCGCGGCGCTCGCGCTCTGGACGGTCGAGCAGCATCTCCACGGCGTCCGCGAAGGCGTCGCCGTTGTCCGCCGCGGTGGCTCCGGCGGAGCCGATCACCTCCGGCAGCGCGGAGGACGCGCTCGCCACGACGGGCGTGCCGCAGGCCATGGCCTCCAGCGCGGCGAGCCCGAACGTCTCGGCGGGCCCGGGGGCCAGGCAGACGTCGGCGGAGGCCTGCAGCGCGCCGAGCAGGCTGCGGTCGGCGACATGGCCGAGGAAGGTCACCGGAAGGTCGCGCTCCTGCGCCCGCTTCTCCAGGCCCGCCCGCAGGGGCCCGTTGCCGGCCACCACGAGTACCGCTCGCACGCCGCGCTGGCGCAGCGACTCCAGGGCGTCCAGCGCGGTGCCGGGGCGCTTCTCCACGGAGAGCCGGGAGCACATCACGAGCAGCTTCTCGTCCGCCCGCGCGTGGGTCTCGCGCAGCGCCGCGTCCCGCAGGGTGGGCCGCCGGTTCATCAGGTCGACGCCCAGCGGAGCCCGGACGACGTTGCGGGCGCCGATCCGCACGAACTCCCGCTCGGCGAACTCGGTGGTGCACACGACCTTCGAGTAGGTGTGGGCAGTACGGACGTTGAGGGCGTCGGCAGCCCTCCGGGACAGGTTCTCCGACAGGCCCCAGGTGCGCAGCACACCGTCGGCGGTCTCGTGGGAGACCATCACGGCGCGGACCCGCGCGCGGCGGGCCCACTTGCCGGTCCACCGCAGCGTCGTCCGGTCGGAGACCTCCAGGCGGTCGGGGGCGAGCTCCTCCAGGAGGGCCGCGACCCGACGCTTGTCGACGAGCACGCGGTAGCCGCCGGTGCCGGGCAGCATCGGGCCGGGCAGGGTGATCACGCGGCCCTGCTCGGTCTCGCAGTCGCTGTACTTCTCGCCCGGCACGATCAGGACGGGGTCGTGGCCCGCCAGCTTGAAGCCCTTGCCCAGTTCCCGCAGCGCAGTGCGCAGCCCTCCGGAGGCGGGGGCGACGAAGTTCGCCAGCCGGACGATGCGCAGGCCGGTGTTCGGCGAAGGGTCCACGGACGGGTTCGCCGAGGGGCTCACCGAGGGGTTCACCGAGGAATTCATACCGCCACCGCCGGCCTCCGCGCCTTGAGCACGGCCTCGTAGTGGGCGATGAGCTGGTCACCGATGGCCGCCCAGGTGCGGCCGTCGACCGTCGCGTGCCCGGCGGCCCCGTACGCGGCGCGCAACGCCGGGTCGGCGACCAGGGAGCGCACGGCGTCCCGTACGGCGTCGGCGTCGCGCGGCGGCACCAGCAGCCCGGTGCGGCCGTGGTCGACCAGGTCCAGCGGACCACCGGCGGCCGGAGCCACGACGGGCACACCGCTCGCCATGGCCTCCTGCACGGTCTGGCAGAAGGTCTCGAACGGTCCCGTGTGGGCGAAGATGTCGAACGAGGCGAAGATCCGGGCGAGGTCGTCCCCGCCGCGCCGGCCCAGGAAGACCGCGCCGGGCAGCGCCTCGGCGAGCGCGGGCTGGCTCGGCCCGTCGCCGACGATCACGACCTTCACGCCCGCCAGGCCGCACACGCCGGAGAGCAGTTCGATGTGCTTCTCCGGAGCGAGCCGCCCGACGTAGCCGACGATGACCTCGCCGTTCGGGGCGAGTTCCCGGCGCAGCTTCTCGTCGCGCAGCTCGGGGCGGAAGCGCGCGGTGTCCACGCCGCGTGCCCACAGCTTGAGCCGGGGCACCCCGTGGGCCTCCAGGTCGTTCATGGACGCGCTGGACGGGACGAGCGTGAGGTCGGCGGCGGAGTGGACGGACCTTATGCGCCGCCAGGCCGCTGCCTCGCCGGCGCCCATGTAGGTGCGGGCGTATCCGGCCAGGTCGGTCTGGTAGACGGCGACGGCGGGGATGCCGAGCCGGGCGGCGGCGGCCATGCCGCGGACGCCGAGGACGAAGGGGCTGGCCAGGTGCACGATGTCGGGCTGGTGCTGGATCAGCGCGGCGGCCAGGCGCCTGCTGGGGAGCGCAACCCTGACCTGGGGATAGCCGGGGAGCGGAAGGGAGGGGACGTGGACGACGGGGCAGGGCGCCAGGGCGGCGGCCGCCTTGTTCCCGGGAGCGGGAGCGGGTGTGACGACGAGGGGAGCGTGACCGCGGTCGACGAGGTGTCGGGCGGTCTGGAGCGCGCAGTGGGCCACGCCGTTCACATCGGGGGGAAAGGATTCGGTCACGATGACGACACGCATACCCGTGTTGTCGCCGTGCTGGACGTGGCCGCGTCAACGTGGATCTTTCCAAACAAGAAACGTCCCATGAGCGTTCCGCTCCGCGACCGAGCAAGTCAGGTTCCGGCCATGAACACCTGACCCGTCGGCCACCCCGAGTTCACCTTGCGGGCGGATCTCCGCGGACGTTCACAGTGCGCTCACATGTCCCGGCCGGTGATCAGCCTGCGGTCGGGTCGGGTCCGATCCGACTGCGTACGGCTGTCTGGACCTCGGCCTCCTCGGCCGGATCGGCGGCGAGCCGGCGCAGTCGCTCGACGACGCGCGTGTCACCGGTCTCGGCGTGCCGGGCGGCGATCTCGCGGGTGGTCTCCTCGCAGTCCCACAGGCACTCGACGGCGAATCCTGACGCGTAGGACGGGTCGGTGGCGGCGAGGGCGCGAGCGGTGCGGCCCCGTAGGTGGGAGGACGCCGTCTCGCGGTAGATGTGGCGCAGCACGGGGGCCGCGCAGGCGATCCCGAGCCGTCCGGTGCCGTCGACGAGCGTCCACAGGGTCGGCGCGTCGGGTCCTTCGCCCCGTACGGCCTCGCGCAGTGCCGCCAGGACCAGATCCTTGTCCTCGGCCCCGCCCCGGCAGGCGAGCATGCGTCCGGCGGCGGCGCCGAGCGGATCGGGCCGTCGGGCCCAGCCGCGCGCCCGGTCGATGGCGGCGACGCTGCGCATCCGTTCGAAGGCGTCGAGGGCCGCATCCACCACCGCCGAAGAGCCGGTGATCACGGCCGCCTCGATCAGGTCGAGGGCGACGGGATCGTTGGTGTCGGCCAGGTAGCGCAGGGCGGTGCTGCGGGCGCCGTCGGTGCCGTCCTTGGCAGCGGCGACGATTTCGGGCCGGTCCTCGGGGCCGGCGACGGCCATGAGGCACCGCGCGGCCGGCACATGGAGCGCGGCTCCGCGCTCGAGGCCCTGCTGGGCCCATTCGAAGACCGCCTGCACGCTCCACCCCGGGCGGGGCCCGGTAGGTCGCATCTGCCGTTGCCAGCGGTCGAAACAGCCGGCCTCGTGAGCGGCACGCACACGCGTGGCGATCGATTCGCGCTGATCCTCGGCCCACAGCCGCCACGGCCGTGGCTCAAAAGCATCGCGTACGACGGCGGCCAGCTCGGCCTCGCCCTCCGGATCGGCCGGGAACCGCGCCAGCACGGGCGCCGCGAGGGCACGCAACCCGGCGTCGTCGTCCCGGAGCGCGAGCTCGTCCAGGGCCCAGGCCCAGTTGGAGCCCGAGGCGGCGTACCTGCGCAGCAGCGCCAGGGCGTCCAGCCTGCCGTAGGAGGCAAGGTGGCCGAGGACAGCGAGGGCCAGCCCGGTGCGTGACTCCTCGGTGTCGAGGGCGTCCTCGACATCGAAGAGGTGCGCCTCGATCTCGTCCAGCTCACCGTTGAGGTCGAGGTAGAGACGGGCGTAGTACAGGGAGCGGTTCTCCACCTGCCAGTCGTGGCGGGGGTCCCGCAGCACACAGTGGTTCAGGGCCGCGAGCGCTTCGGCGCGCGGGGCGGTGAGCGCGTGCAGTGTGCCGTCGCCGCGGCCCCGCTGAAGCAGGCCGAGCAGCGTACCGCTGGGCGCTATGACCGGTTCGAACATGGGAAACAGCCTCACATCAAGCGTCGACGCAACCGGGGTTCTTGCTTCACCTGGCCGCGTGACAACACGTCGGGGCGCCCGCCGTTTCCTGCTTGCTGTAGACCATCTTCCTCTGCCTCTCGTCGGTGGCCCATGCGGACCGATCACGGCCCGCGCGGTGCGGCAACACCTGCCCAGCCATCGCGTCCGTGAATCACGACGTCATGATGACTCGGCACTTCCATCTGCCGCGACCGAAATTTCGGCGGCCCTGTACCGCCTCCCCCGTTTTCTGCGTTTTCGCTGGTCAGAACATTCGGATCAGTGTGCGCCGAACAGTTCGAGCAGTTCCGTCTTGGCGAACATCCGGGCCGTGTCGACGGCCGACGGCGTTCCGGAGGCGGGGTCGGCGCCGCCCTCGAGCAAGGCCTTGATCACTTCCGTCTCACCCTTGAAGACGGCACCTGCGAGCGGCGTCTGGCCTCGGTCGTTGACGTGGTCGGCCTCGGCACCCCGGGCGAGCAGGGCGCGCACCGCCTCGGCGTGACCGTGATAGGCGGCGAGCATCACGAGGGAGTCGCCGCGGTCATTGGTGAGGTTGGCGGGAACGCCCGCGTCGACGTACGCCACGAGCGCCTCGGTCTGCCCCTGCCGGGCCAGATCGAAGATCTTGGTCGCCAGCTCCACGACCTCGGGGTCGGGGGCATCAGTCATCGGCCGGACCGCCTCTCACTACGTACACGGGGACTGCTGGGAACTGCCGGGAGCACGGGTACGACCGCGAGCGGTGCTCGGCCGTACGAGTGATTCGCCAGGGTACTGGCTCGCGCCGCACATGACCTGCCGCGCTCGCGGCAAAGATCATCGCAGACACGGCCGAACCCGACACCCAAGCTCATCCGCCTCAGGACACTCCGCCGACAGAGGGAAATCTGGCGAATTTCACCCAGTTGCACCTTTTATAGTATGGATACATCCTGTGAGCCTGGAAGTACTCATGGTGACTGTCCCCACCGAACCAGGAGCACTCACATGATCCTCTCCATCTCAGGCGTCGTTCTGCTCGGCATCGTCGTCTTCATCTTCTTCCGCAAGGACGGGCTGAAGGCGTCGCACGCCCTGATCTCGGCCCTGTTCGGCTTCTATCTGGCAAGCACGGCCATCGCCCCGAGCATCAAGGCCGGCGGCGAGAGCCTGGCGAGCCTGCTGGGCGGCATCCAGTTCTGACGCCGCCCCACCCGCCCGTACGCACCTGTAGGAGACAGCAGTGGCCCGCCGCCCCCTCCCCCGCATCCTGAGCACAGGCAGCGCGCAGATCACCCGAAGCCGGGAGCTGGCCCGGGCGCAGTTCGCCCGTAGCCGGGAGCTGGCCCGGACGGCGGGCGACAGCGCCTCTGACGTCCTCCACCCACTGATCACGATCACCCGCGGTCTGCGCCGGCTGGCCTCGGCCGGGCGGCGCAAGTGGGCCGACACCCCCAAGGACAAACGCGGACCGCTGCTGTTCCTGGTGGCCTCGGTGATCCTGGTCGTGGCACTGGTTCCGTACGGGCCGCTGCTCGCCGTCATCAGCCTGATGGCGGCGGCAGCCTGGCAGGGCCGGGACCGCAAGCCCGCGACGCCCGAGGGACCCGACGAGTCCCAGACGGAGCGGCTGAGGGCGCTGTACGAGGCCCTGGTCCCGTACTTCTCGGCCGCCGAGGACCCGGCCCCGCTGTACACCCACGGCGGCGAGTGGGAGAAGGCCTTCCCGGAGTTCGAGTTCGACGGCACGGGCCGCGTCAGCAGCCTGCTGATCCGGTACCCGGCCTACTTCACCGACGGCGAGGCGGAGTCCCGCGCGCGGATCGAGCACCTGCTGACCGCGAAGTCCGGCCGCGGCCGGGAGTACCACTTCGCCTGGGACGAGGAGGGCAACGAGCTGACGGTCACCGTCCTGGCCGCGCTGCCCACCGACATCGCCGCACAACGCTTCGTCACGACCCCCGGCGAGACCGTCCTCGGCTTCACCGACCCCACCCACGTCCAGCGCACGCTCCCACTCGCCCACGGCGTGGAGCAGCGCGACGTACCGCCGGTCGTCTGGCGCACCGGCATCCGGTCCACCGAGCCCCATCTACTCGTCATGGGCCAGCCCGGCAGCGGCACCTCGACCCTGCTGCGCTCGATCGCCCTGCAGGCCCTGCAGTACGGCGACGTCGTCATCGTCGAGGGCGGCAGCACCGGCGAGTACGCCTGCCTGATCGGGCGCGACGGCGTCCTGGCGGTCGAGTGCGGGCTGTCCGGGGCGCTGGCGAGCGTGGAGTGGGCGGCGACGGAGACGGAGCGCCGCCTGATCGCCGTGAACCGCGCCCGTCAGGCGGGCAACCCGCCCCCGGACGACACCAAGCGCCCGCTGTGGATCCTCCTGGACCGCCCGACCGCGTTCACCCACCTCGCCGCGGCGGACCACCGCAAGGACCCGCAATCCCTGCTCCAGGTCCCGCTCAGGCACGGCCGCGCGGTGGGTGTCACGGTGGTCGTGGCCGAGCAGTGGGATGCCATGGACGCCCTGTCCGAGGCTGTACGACAGCACACACGCGCGCGTGTCGTGCTCGGCCCCGCGACGGCGGAGCAGCTCCGGACGACCCTGGGCGCTCCCCCGCACACCACCCCGGTCGCCGACGTCCCACCCGGCCGCGGCTACGCCCGCCTCGGCACGGGCCCCGTCCACCGCCTCCAGGTCCCGGCGACCCCGGACCCGTACGACGACGCGACGAGTGACGCCCACCGGCAGGCAGTACTGGACCTGCTGCCGGAGCGGACGACGCCGGTGGAGGCGGAGGCACTGCCGAAGCTGGACAAGCCGGAACAACAGCCGGAGCCGGTACCGGCGGAGGCAGTGGTGGCCGAGACTTCGTAGCGGCCGACGCAGCTGACGCGGGCAGAGGCGCAGCCGAGGGGCCACCCTCCGGGCACCCACCCGTCACGTCCGGGCACCCACCCGTCACGGTCTCCGCCGCCGAAGCGGACAGGGCCGCCGCCGGCCGGCCGCCCGCCGTGGCCTACGCAGGCCCCGTGCAGCCTGCGGGGAGTCCCGCCGGGGCGGCACGGGTGGGCGAAGGCGGCACCCCGTAACGCGGGCGAGCGCCCCATTCCCGACGTCACCCCTGACGCCACTCACGCCACTCACGCCACTCACGCCACTCACGCCACTCACGCCACTCACGCCACTCACGCCACTCACGCCACTCACGCCGCTCACGCCGCTCACGCCACGAACGGCCTCACCGCCTCGCCACCCCCCGAAGCCCCGCTCTCCACCAACCGCGCCGCCGCCCCCAACCGCACCGCGGCTTCCTCGGCCACCGCACCCCCCACGGTGAACGGCAACCGCACGTACCCCTCGAAGGCCCCGTCCACCCCGAACCGAGGCCCGGACGGCACCCGAACCCCCACCCGCTCCCCCACTTCCGCGAGCCGCGACCCCGACAGGCCCCCCGTCCGCACCCACAGCGTGAGCCCGCCCCGCGGCACTTCGAACTCCCACTCGGGCAGCTCCCGCCGCACGGCCGTGACGAGGGCGTCGCGGTTCTCCCGGGCCTGTGTGCGCCGCAGGTCCACCGCCTGCTCCCAACCTCCCGTGCCGAACAGCCAGTTCACGGCCAGCTGCTCCAGAACCGGCGTTCCCAGGTCGGCGTACGCGCGCGCGGCCACGAGGCTGCGGATCACATCCGGAGCCGCCCGCACCCAGCCGATCCGCATCCCCGCCCAGAAGGCCTTGCTGGCCGACCCGACAGTGACGACGGTCGACCCCGCGGGGTCGAAGGCGCACACGGGCCGCGGCATCTCGATGTCCGGATCGAGCCACAGCTCGCTCATCGTCTCGTCGGCGACCAGCACCGTCCCCGCCGACCGCGCCGCGTCCACCAGCCGCCTGCGCTGGTCGTCGTCGGCCAGCGCCCCGGTCGGGTTGTGGAAGTCGGCCACGACATAGGCGATCCGTGGCGCGGCGTCCCGCAGGACCTGCCGCCAGCGGTCCATGTCCCAGCCGGTGAGCCCCTCCGCCATGGCGACGGGCACCAGCCGGGCGCCCACCTCCCGCATCAGCTGGAGGATGTTGGCGTACGACGGCGACTCGACCGCGATCCGCTCACCGCGGCCGGCGAACAGATGACAGATCGCGTCGATGGCGCCCATCGCCCCGGTCGTCACCATGATCTGTTCGGGCATGGTCGGAATGCCACGCGCGGTGTACCGGTCGGCGATCGTCGAGCGCAGCGCGGGCAGCCCGGCCGGATAGTCGCCATGGGTGTGGGCGTACGGCGGCAGCTCCTCCAGGGCGCCCTGCACGGCACGGGTCAGCCACGGCTCGGGCGCGGGCAGCGCCGCACAGCCCAGGTCGATCATCGAGCCCAGCGCCTCGGGCGGCAGCGGCTCAAGGCCGCGCGCGGGCAGCGGGTTCCCGGCCGGTACGGCGGTCCAGCTGCCGGCCCCGCGCCGGGACTCCAGGAAGCCTTCGGCGCGCAGCGCCTCGTACGCCGCCGCCACCGTCGTACGGCTCACGGACAGCGCAAGAGCCAGCTCACGCTCGGCGGGCAGCCGCGCGGCGACCGGGACACGGCCCTCCAGGACGAGCAGCCGGATACCGTCGGCCAGCGCCCGATAGGCGGGCGGGCGCTTGCTGCCTGGCCCGGCGGGGCGGTCCTGCTGGGACGTCAGAAGCCGGGCGAGCTGCGCGGCACCCACCGCAGAAGTCCACTGCGCCATGATTCCAGTCCACCTTCCCCGAATTGGCCATGGAGGGCGACGCCTCCCAAGCCACAGGGTGTCACGCAGCAGGCCACTACCACCACAGGGGGGCACGTCTTGTCCACACAAGGGATCACAAAGCGGCATCTCGTACGGCGGCTGTCACAGCTCTACGTCGGGCTCGCGCTCTACGGCGCGAGCTCGGCGCTGCTCGTCGAGGCGGGCCTGGGCCTGGAGCCCTGGAACGTGCTGCACCAGGGCATCGCCGAGCGCACCGGTCTGACGATCGGCGTCGTCTCGATCATCGTGGGCGCGGCGGTGCTGCTCCTGTGGATCCCGCTGCGCCAGCGCCCGGGCCTCGGCACGGTCTCCAACGTCTTCGTGGTCGGCCTCGCCATGGACGGCACACTCGCCCTGCTGCCCGAGGCGCACTCCCTGGCCGTACGCGTCCCCCTCCTCCTGGCCGGCATCCTGCTCAACGGCGTGGCCACCGGCCTCTACATCGCCGCCCGCTTCGGACCGGGCCCCCGGGACGGCCTGATGACCGGCCTGCACCTGCGCACCGGCCGCTCGATCCGCCTGATGCGCACGGCCGTCGAGATCGTGGTCGTCGTGACCGGCTTCGCCCTGGGCGGCACCGTCGGCGCCGGCACCCTCCTGTACGCGGTGTCCATCGGCCCGCTCGCCCAGCTCTTCCTGCGCGTGTTCGCCGTCCCGCCGGCATCGGACGGCAGCACGGTCGTTGCCACCGGGCAACCCCGGCGCGCGATACTGCGTCCGTGAGCACCACGCGCGTACGCCACCCGTACCTCGACCACCCCGGCCCGATCCCCTTCGCCCATCGGGGCGGGGCCGCGGACGGCCTGGAGAACACCGTGCTGCAGTTCCGGCGCGCGGTCGACATGGGCTACCGGTACATCGAGACCGACGTCCACGCCACGCGCGACGGCAAGCTCGTCGCCTTCCACGACGCGACCCTGGACCGGGTGACGGACGGGGCCGGCCGGATCGCCGACCTGCCCTGGGGCGACGTACGGGACGCGCGCGTGGCGGGCAAGGAGCCGGTGCCGCTCTTCGAAGAGCTTCTGGAGACCTTCCCCGACGTCCGCTGGAACGTCGACCTCAAGGCGGAGCCGTCGCTCCACCCCTTCCTCGACCTGATCGAGCGCACAGGCGCCTGGGACCGGATCTGCGTCGGCTCCTTCTCCGAGGCACGCGTCATCCGCGCCCAGCGGCTGGCCGGTCCGCGCCTGGCGACGTCGTACGGCACGCGGGGCGTGCTCAATCTGCGGCTGCGCTCCTGGGGCGTGCCCGCGGCGCTGCGCCGCTCGGCGATCGCCGCCCAGGTGCCCGAGACGCAGTCCGGCATCCAGGTGGTGGACCACCGCTTCGTACGGGCCGCCCACGCGCGCGGGCTGCAGGTGCACGTGTGGACCATCAATGATCCCGATGCGATGCACCGGCTCCTGGACCTGGGAGTCGATGGCATCATGACCGATCACATCGACACATTGCGCAAGGTCATGGAGGACCGGGACGTCTGGGTCTGACCCCGTCCGGACTTCACCCGCGCGCGGGATCATCACGGAAAGAGTGAGGGCGCGGGTGGGCACCGACACCGTGCGGACGGAGGCGGCCGACGATGCCGCCGGGCGCCGGCGCGAACAGCGCGGCTGGTACTTCTACGACTGGGCGTGCTCGGTGTACTCCACGAGCGTGCTCACGGTGTTCCTGGGCCCCTATCTGACGTCGGTCGCCGAACAGGCGGCGGACTCGGACGGGTTCGTCCACCCCTTGGGCATCCCGGTGCGCGCGGGCTCCTTCTTCGCGTACTCGGTGTCCCTGTCGGTGATCGTGGCCGTCCTGGTGATGCCCCTGGTCGGCGCGGCAGCGGACCGCACCGGCCGCAAGAAGCCCCTCCTCGCGGCCGCCGCCTACCTGGGGGCCACGGCGACCGCGGCCATGTTCTTCCTGGACGGCGACCGCTATGTGCTCGGCGGCCTGCTCCTGATAGTCGCGAACGCGGCGCAGTCGGTCGCGATGATGCTCTACAACTCCTACCTCCCGCAGATCGCCCCGCCCGAGGAACGCGACGCGGTCTCCTCGCGGGGCTGGGCCTTCGGCTACGCGTCGGGCTCGCTGATGCTGGTCATGAACCTGGTCCTGTACCTGGCACACGACTCCTTCGGCGTCTCCGAGGGCATGGCCGTGCGGATCTGCCTCGCCTCCGCCGGTCTGTGGTGGGGCACGTTCGCGATCATCCCGCTGCGCCGCCTGCACGACCGCAGGGCCGCCGAGAACCCGGCGAAAGCGGGGGCCACGAACGCACAGCCGGCCGGGAAGCCGGCCACCCAGGGCTTCCGGCAATTGGCGGCGACCATCCGGGACATGCGCCGTCACCCGCTGACGCTCGCCTTCCTCCTCGCCTACCTCACCTACAACGACGGCATCCAGACGGTGATCTCCCAGGCGTCGATCTACGGCTCCGAGGAACTGGGCCTCGGACAGTCGACCCTGATCGGCGCCGTCCTGCTGGTCCAGGTGCTGGCGGTGGCGGGCGCGCTGGTGATGGGGCGGCTGGCCCGGATCTACGGGGCGAAGCGGACGATCCTCGGCTCGCTGGTCGCCTGGACGGTGACGCTGGCGGCCGGGTACTTCCTGCCGGCCGGGGCGCCGGTGTGGTTCTTCGTGCTGGCGGCCGGCATCGGGCTGGTCCTGGGCGGCAGCCAGGCCCTGTCCCGGTCCCTGTTCTCCCACCTCGTCCCGCCGGGCAAGGAGGCCGAATACTTCGCGGCGTACGAGATGAGTGACCGGGGCATGAGCTGGCTGGGCCCGCTGCTGTTCGGGGTCACCTACCAGCTGACCGGAAGTTACCGGGACGCGATCATCTCCCTGGTCGCCTTCTTCGTCATCGGGTTCGCCCTGCTCGCGAGGGTTCCGGTGCGCCGGGCGATCAGCGACGCGGGCAATCCGGTGCCGACCACGATTTAGCGTTCCGAGTCAAAGGGCGGTAGTGTACGCGTTTGGCCTGCCAGGCGTACCGTTACTGCGCGTCAAAGATGCCGAAACGCTGGGTTACATCTGCTAGCAGATGTGACAAACCGGGCGCCGGTGGGTACGACATTGGTCAGCAAGGCTGCGGCTACGACGGCGACGCATCACCCAGAACGGGACACGGGACGGGAATCTTTACCGCCGACCGGACGTTGACCGGATGACGACGACAGCGACACCTGTCCTGTGGGCGACAAGCCCGGGAGGCACGATTCATGAGTGAGCGAGCTCTTCGCGGCACGCGCCTCGTGGTGACCAGCTACGAGACGGACCGCGGCATCGACCTGGCCCCGCGCCAGGCCGTGGAGTACGCATGCGAGAAGGGGCACCGGTTCGAGATGCCCTTCTCGGTCGAGGCGGAGATCCCGCCGGAGTGGGAGTGCAAGGTCTGCGGGGCCCAGGCACTCCTCGTGGATGGCGACGGCCCTGAGGAGAAGAAGGCCAAGCCCGCGCGTACGCATTGGGACATGTTGATGGAGCGGCGTACCCGCGAGGAACTCGAAGAGGTCCTTGAGGAACGGCTCGCCGTTCTGCGTTCCGGGGCGATGAACATCGCGGTTCATCCCCGGGACAGCCGCAAGTCCGCGTAGCGGGACGCCGCAAACAACACACGCCGGAACCGCAGGTGCCGTACGTCAGCTCGACGTACGGCACCTGCGGTTTTCGTGCGTTGCTCCTCGACGAGGGTCATAAAACGGAAATCCGGGGGCTTCGCCCCCGGATCACATCGGTCCGCTGCTCGGCTCAGCTGCTCAGCGGCGGCCTCGGCCCCTGCGGGGCGTCCCCGGGCTCGTCCCTGATGACCTCACCCTGCACCACCTTGCCGTCGGGCCGGTGCATACGGGCCTGCTGGAAGGCATCGCCGAACGAACCCGGCCCCGCCTCACGCAGCTTCCGCTCGAAGGTCCGCTCCGCGTAGCCGCTCACGGCCTTCTGGACCGGCGGAATCAGCAGGATCAGGCCCAGCGCGTCCGAGATCAGGCCGGGCAGCATGATCAGCAGGCCGCCGAGCATCATCAGGCCGTTGCCACCGCCGCGCTCCGGGGTGCCGCCGCGCTGCAGCGCCTCGTTCAGGGCCTGGAAGGCGCGTCGCCCTGCCCGCTTGATGACCACCGAGCCGAGCACGAGTCCGGCGAGCAGCAGCAGGAACACCGTGAGCCCGCCCGCCACGTCCGCGACCACGGTCAACAGCCAGATCTCCAGCACCAGCCAGGCGGCGATGCCCAGCGGCAGGAAGGTGCGCAGCCGGGAGCGCCGTGGCCGGGCGGGATAGGTGGGGGTCGGAGCGCCAGTCGTCATGCGTCCAGTGTGCCTGGCCCCGGCTCAGAGCGGGATAAGAGGACGCCGACCGGCGGGACGAGAAGGCGACGGCCTCCGCCTGTGCGGTCGTGGTCCTACGGCGGCGGCCGCTACGACGGTCGCGACGGCGGCGATGACTTCGTGCGGTCCAGCAGCTTGCCCACGCGCTCCCGCGCGCCCCACGACGTGACCCGCCACAGCGCCTCGACGAGGATGTCGCGGCTCATCTTCGAGTCCCCGAGCTCCCGCTCGACGAAGGTGATCGGCACCTCGACGACATGGAAGCCGGCCTTGACCGCGCGGCGGGCGAGGTCGACCTGGAAGCAGTAGCCCTGGGAGGCGACGTCGTCGAGGCCGAGGCCCTCGAGGGTCTCTCGGCGGAAGGCGCGGTAGCCGCCCGTGATGTCGCGCAAGGGCAGGTCCAGGGCGACCCGGGAGTAGAGGCTGCCGCCGCGGGAGATGAACTCACGGGACTTGGGCCAGTTCACGACCCGGCCGCCGGGTACCCAGCGGGAGCCGAGGACGAGGTCGGCGCCCTTGAGGGCGGTCAGCAGACGGGGCAGTTCCTCGGGCTGGTGGGAGCCGTCGGCGTCCATCTCGACCAGGACGCCGTAGCCGTTCTCGATGCCCCAGCGGAAGCCCGCGAGGTATGCGGCGCCGAGGCCCTCCTTGCCCTTGCGGTGCAGAACCTGGACGTGGTCGTCCTCGGCGGCGAGTTCGTCCGCGAGCTTGCCGGTGCCGTCGGGGCTGTTGTCGTCGGCCACGAGCACGTGCGCCTCGGGGACCGCCTTGCGGACCCGGCCGACGATGCTCTTGATGTTCTCCGCCTCGTTGTAGGTCGGAATGATCACCAACGCCGTGCCGAGCGGCCCGAACCGCTTCCCCCGGTCCTGAGCCGCGAGGGTCCCGTCGCCGTCGTTCACTGCTGCCCCTTCACATCCGTACGCAGACGTCCACCATAGTGGGCGCGGCCTGCGCTGACGTGACAGCACGTTCGTATGGCGGTGTCGATTCCGCAAGAGCCGGGCAGGGCTGGGTTTTGCGCATCCGTACGCCGGTGCACGCCTCCTGCGGATGGGGGCCCGGCGCCCTTCGGGCCGACCTGGGACCCGCTGGCTGCGGGTCGACCGAAAGCCGTTGTCTACTGAGCGCCCGGGCCCCACCCGGGTCACACCTCCCCGACCGGCCGGAACGTTCCGTCGTCGCCGCGCGGGCACTGAGCCTGGCTCCCAGTGACGGTGCCCCGGTACGGCACACCGTCCCTGACCCAGCGGCGTTGCGACGGGTTCCCGGAAGTTCCGCGGTTCCCCGGTCGGGCGTCCGGTGGTGGACTCGGCCGAACCTACCGGCCCCGGGCCTCCGCCTGTCAACAGCCGTTTGAGCTGCGAAAATTCGCCCAACTCGCTGGTCAGCGCAGAGGATGCGCAGGTCGCGCGACGGGGCGGAGCGGGTCGATCCGGTTCGCGCCACCCCGGGAGATCACTCGCCCGGCCGTACGAAGACCGTTCGTCCGCCCACAACCGTGCTCAGGCAGGTCGGGAGTTCCCTGCCGGGGGTCAGGTCGGGCAGGCCGGGGGTGCCGGAGCGGGGGTCGGTGGACCAGCGCGCGACCCGGTCGTCCGGGGCCTGGACCACCAGTTCACCGGTGCGCCACACGGCGTAGTCGGCGGGGGCGCCGGGCACCAGGACGCCCGCGTCGTCGCGCCCGATCGCCCGCCAGCCGCCGCGTGTGTGCGCCGTGAACGCGGCGCGCACGGACACCTGGTGCTCGGGCGTGTGATGGAACGCGGCCGCGCGGACCGTGCCCCAGGGGCCGAGGGGCGTGACGGGACTGTCGGAGCCGAAGGCGAGGGGTACACCGGCGCGCAGCAGGGCCGCGAAGGGGTTCAGTGAACGGGCGCGTTCGACGCCCAGGCGCTGGGCGTACATGCCCTCCTCGCCGCCCCACAGCGCATCGAACGCGGGTTGCACCGAGGCGGTCAGGCCCAGCTCGGCGAAGGCCGCGATGGTGTCGGGGCTGAGCATCTCCGCGTGCTCGACGCGGTGGCGGGCGGCGCGGATGCGGGCGAGCCCGAGCTTCTCGGCGGCGGCTCGGACGCCCTCGACGACGGCGGTCACGGCGGCGTCGCCGATCGCGTGGAAGCCCGCCTGGAGGCCGGCCTCGGTGCAGGCCGCGACGTGGGCGGCGACGGCAGCCGCGTCCAGGTAGGCGGTGCCGGTGTGGCCGGCGTCGGCGTACGGCTGGTGCAGACAGGCGGTGTGGGAGCCGAGGGCGCCGTCGACGAACAGGTCACCGGCCGCCCCGATCGCCCCCAGTGCCCGGGCCTTGTCGACATCCTGCTCCGCCCAGTAGCCGACGACCCGAGGGCCGGCTTCCTCGGCTGCGAGCCGGAGCAGGCCGGTGAAGTCGTCCTCGGAGGAGATGTCCGGCCCGCCGCACTCGTGGACGGTGCCGATCCCGAGGGAGGTGGCGTGGGCGAGGGCGGCGCGCTGGGCCTCGATGCGCTGGGCGGGGGTGATGGCGGCCAGCGCGGTGGCGCGCACGGCGTGGTGGGCGCCGGCGACGAGCGGGGCGTCCGCCGCGCCGAGGTCGCCGGGCGTCATGTCCAGCAGGGCCGTGGTGACGACCGCCGAGTGGACGTCGATGCGGGAGAGATACAGGGGGCGGCCGCCGGTGGCCTCGTCGAGCTCGGCACGCGTCGGCGGACGCCCGCCGGGCCAGCGCGAGGCGTCCCAGCCGTGGCCGAGCAGGACGCGGTCCCTGGGCCGGGCGGCGGCGAAGTCCCGTACGAGGGCGAGGGCCGCCTCCAGGGAGGGCGCGTCGGACAGGTCGAGGCCGGTGAGGGCGAGACCCGTGGCGGTGGTGTGCACATGCGCGTCGGTGAACGCGGGCGTGACCAGAGCACCGTCCAGATCGACGACCTCGTCCACGCCGTCCGCGAAGGCATCGGCGGCCCCCTCGGAACCGACCCAGGCGACCTGTCCGCGCTCGACGACCATCGCGGTGGCGAAGGGGTCGGCGGGGCTGTGGACTTCTCCGCGGCGGAGAAGGACGGTCTTCGGTTCGGCGCTGCGCTCACTCATGGAGAACAGTCTCGCGCCTCACCGGGACCGCCCCGGACACCGGGCACTAGATCTTGGGCGGCCGGGCCTCATAGGGCGTGGACAGCACCACGGTTGTCCGGGTCGAGACCCCCGCCAGCGACCGTAGCCGGGCCAGCAGTTCCTCCAGCTCGTGCGGCGTGGCCACACGGACCTTCAGGATGTAGTTCTCGTCCCCGGCGACGCTGTGACAGGCCTCGATCTCGGGAACGCCGGCCAGCCGGTCCGCGATGTCGTCGGGGGCGCTGGGGTCGAACGGTTTCACCGAGATGAAGGCCGTCATGGGCAGCCCCACCGCCTCGGAGTCCACGACCGCGGCATAGCCGCGGATGACGCCGCGCTGCTCGAGCCGGCGCACCCGCTGGTGCACGGCAGACGTGGACAGGCCCGTGGCCTTGCCCAGGTCGGTGTAGCTCATCCGCCCGTCTTTGACGAGCAGCTGCACGATTTGTCGGTCCAGCTCCTCCATGGCGCAAGAACCTACAGTGCGGCTGATCTCCCCCGATACCTGAGCAGCCCAGGTCATGCCCGGTTTGTGATGTCTCCGAGAGGCTGCTGTGAGCCGACTGAGGGACAAACCGGCCGCCACGGGCACCTGCGAGCGGCATGTGACGAACGCCACAGGCCTCGAACAGGCTCCGTGATGTTCTCGTGATTACCGCCGAGACCGGACGGGAAGTGCTTGCTGTGGTCGAGGCCGCAGTGCCGTCACGGCCCAGCCCGAGGGGGAGAACCCAATGCAGAGTCTTAAGCGCCCTGGTCGTACCGCACCCAAGCGGCTCCAGCCGGTCGACGAACCCGCTCCGGAGGGCGTCGAACCCGACGCCTTCGACGACGAACTCGACGCGTACGACGCGTACGACACCTTCGAGATGTACCGGGTGATCTGCCCGGACTGCGCGCAGCCCATCGCCCTGCTGGCGGACGAGGAGGTTCTGCCGGAGCACGCGCTGTGCGCCTCTCCGTGGAATCCGTTCGGCCTCACGGTCTGCGCCGGTACGGGCCGCAGGGCCGCCGAGGCGCGCTCCGCGGACGAGACGGAGGAGCCCCACGAGCAGGACACCGCCCTGCTGTTGACGCTCCCTCAGGGACTGGACTGGCGGACCCAGCCCTTCTCGCACGTCGGCGGTCCCGGCTCGCGTCCCATCAGGGTCCGGGGCATGCGACGCCAGGCCGCCTGAGCGCACTCCGCCCCGCGCGGGGCGATGGCCGCATCGCTCAGTTCCAGTAGCTGCCCTGCACCATGGCTCGCAGGCTGCCGTGGTGCAGGATCAGTGTGTCCGGGTCCGCCGGGACGGCGACTTCGCCGAAGTAGGCCTGGCGGTAGGCGATCCGCAGCATGACGACTGCGTGCCGCAGGGCGGCGTACAGCGTGTGGAAGTCCATGTCTCGTGGCGTGTGACCGGTGAGGTCGGCGTAGCGGGCCTCTACCCGGTCGCGGCGCAGGAAGTCGGGCAGACCGCGCTGTCCGAAGGCGACCGTCAGGTCCTGGAAGAAGCGGTGCAGATAGACGGTCCAGCCGAGGTCGACCTCGCGCGGGGCCAGTGCGGCCATTTCCCAGTCGAGCACGGCGGCGGGCTCGAAACCGTCGTAGATGACGTTCCCGATGCGCGCGTCGCCCCAGTTGAGCACGGGTTCGCCCGGATCGCTCGGCCAGAGCTCCTCCAGGCGGTCGAACGCGTCCTCGATGAGCGGTGAGCGGGCGAGTCCGTCAACCACCCATTCGTAGTAGGCGCGTTGAGCCGTGACATGCCGCCGCAGTGCGTCACCCTCACCGGGGAAGGCGAGAAACTCCGCATCCTGCGCCGGGACTTGGTCGTGCAGTCGGGCCAGCAGCCCGATGGTGGCCCCTTCCAGCCGCTCGCGTTCCTCGTCGCTCGCGGCATGCAGCCAGTTGCCCTCGTAGGTGTACGGCATGACGTCCGGCGGGACGCGCCCCTCGACGCGCTCCATGACGAAGAAGGGCGCCCCCAGCGGGCCGGGGTCCTCCTCCAGCCACAGGGCCTCGGGCACGGGCAGATCCGTGTGCTCGGCCACGACGCGCAGGGTCCGGTACTGGCGCGGCATGTCGTACACCGGGAAGACGGTGTATGCCGCGGGGTCCGCCGCGAGCCGCAACGCGCAGGAGCGCACTGGTGTTTCGGGGTGCTCGATGTCGAAGAGCAGGGTCTCGCTGGACATGCCGTTGGACTCGGGGGCCGTGACACCGACCGCTTTGGCCCCCGGCAGTCGGGTGCCGAGCCACGCGGTGAGGCGGCGGGTGACCTCCTCCGGGTCGCGGGTGGTGGTGCGCGGGCGGGGCCGGGGTGCCGTGGCTGCCATGCTGCAAACCCCCTACGGTGCGACCGACTTGAAATCCGCGAACCCGCTCGGGTCGTGCCGTCCGAACGAGCCGTGCTCGAAGATGCCGTGGCCGACCCGGCCGTCCAGCCGGAAGCGTGCGGCGTGGTCGGTGACGCCGTACGCGGCCAACGGGTGGGCCTCGGTGAGGTCGTAGGTGCGCCGGTCGGTCCAGCCGCGGCCGCGCCACATGCCGTGCTGCCAGTCGTCCGCGGGCGGGTAGCCGGCGCCGATGGCGAGCGGGGAGGAGGCAAGGACCTCTACCTCGAGCTCCTGCGGCTTACGGATGTCGCCGAGGTGGATGAGGGCGCGTTCCGGGTGGCGGGTGCCCGAGCGGTAGCCGATCTCGGCCTGGGGCCAGCCCAGTTGGCGGTCGCGGTGGCCGGGGCGGACCAGCGTCGCCTCACTCAGCGAGCGATGCCCGTCGGCGTCCTCCTGAACGATCACCATCAGGAAGCGGTCCTCGAAGCGCACCGGGCACCAGATCCAGTGGAAGCCCTCCGTCGGGTGCTCCTCGGCGAACCGCCCGCCCTCCTCGCCGGGCATGGGGCGCACGCCCCAGCTGCGGTCGCGGGTGCCGGTCCACTCCGCGGGCGTGACGCGGAACTCCGCACCACCGGCGCGCACCACACCCTGCACGCCGCCCGCCTGCACGAAGCGGCGCCCTTCGAGGGTGAGCCGGTCGCCGCGGCGCTGGAGATGGTGCGGTTCCCAGAGGGCCGGGAAGTCGGCGGTCCAGGTGATGTCGTACGACAACTCGTCGTCGTCGCACGTCAGTCGCAGGCGTCGCAGCGGCTCCACGACCTCGATGCGCAGCGGTCCGACGGCGAGCCGCATGCGGTCCTCGCCCAGGGCGTCCGAGGCCCGCACCGCGTGCAGCGTGTCGCCCACCCGAAGGGTCGCGTACGCGTCGATCACCCCGGTGTTCGGGTACACCCCGAGGCCTAGGATCAGCAGGGCACGCCCCTCGTGGTCGAGGACGTGGAAGATGCAGCGGTCGTAGGCGTTGCGGTCGCTGGTCGCGACGTACCGCATGGACAGCGGCACCTGGTGCACCGGGTACTCGTCGAGCGGTACGGGGCGGTGGTCGTCGGCCATGGCTGACCTCCCTGGCGGCGGCTGGGCTGACGGTACGTCAGGCAGCCGCAGGTGGCCAGAGAGTGAGCCGGACGTCCGTGAACTCACGCCCGATTTCGACGGGCGGTGACTTGTCCGCCCACCTCCGCGTTGCCCTGGTATGCCCCCCACCTATTCGGCGACCGGACCGCAGCGCCGCATCTTCGTTCCGCGGCCCGCAGGAACGCTTGCGCCGGCGCCTCCGCAGCAGCCGGATCCGCCCATCTACCGCGAGCTGATGCGCACCTGGGCCGACCGTGGCCGCACCCTGCCCGGGCACCACGACCCGGAGTGGATCCGGCTCGCGGCGCCGCAGGTCAAGCGTGGTCAGTTCAGCGTCCCTCGGGACCTGCTAGGTGACGGGCGATGACCATCCGCTGAATCTGGTTGGTGCCCTCGACGATCTGCAGGACCTTGGCCTCGCGCATGTAACGCTCGGCCGGGAAGTCCGCGGTGTAGCCGTACCCGCCGAGGATCTGGACGGCGTCGGTGGTGACCTTCATCGCCGTGTCGGTGCAGTGCAGCTTGGCCATGGCCGCCTGCTTGGCGAACGGCCGGCCCGCGTCGCGCAGCCGCGCCGCGGCCAGGTAGAGCGCGCGGCCCGCCTCGATCTGCGTCGCCATGTCGGCGATCATGAATCGCAGACCCTGGAAGTCGGCGATCGGCTTGCCGAACTGCCGTCGATCCGTCGCGTACGCCACCGCCTCGTCCAGTGCGGCCTGGGCCACGCCGATCGCGCAGGCCGCGATGCCGAGCCGCCCCGAGTCCAGCGCGGACAGGGCGATCGCGAAGCCCTGGCCCTCGTCGCCGATGCGCCGCTCGTCGCCGACCCGGACCTCGTCGAAGTGGACCTGAGCCGTGGGCGAGCCCTTCATCCCCATCTTCTTCTCGGGCGCCGCCGCGCTCAGCCCCCGCGCGTCACCGGGCACGAGGAAGGCGGTGATCCCGCGCGGGCCGTCCTCGCCGGTGCGCGCCAGGACCGTGTAGAAGTCGGCGATGCCGCCGTGCGTGATCCAGGCCTTGGTACCGGTGATCACCCAGTCGTCGCCGTCGCGCACCGCCTTGGTGCGCAGCGAGGCCGCGTCCGATCCCGAGGACGGTTCCGAGAGGCAGTACGCGCCGAGCAGTCCGCCGCCGAGCATCGCGGGCAGGTGCTCGACCTGCTGCTGCTTGGTGCCGTAGGCGGCCAGGGAGTAGGAGGCCAGGGTGTGCACGCTGGCGCCGAGGCCGACGGTGAGGCGGGCCGCGGCGAGTTCCTCGAGGACCTGGAGGTAGACCTCGTAGGGCTGGTCGCCGCCGCCGTATTCGACGTCGTAGGGCAGGCCGAGCAGTCCCGATTCCGAGAGCAGGGTGAAGACCTCGCGCGGGAAGCGTCCGGCGTCCTCCTCCTCGGCCGCCTTCGGGGCGATCTCGCGCTGCGCGATGTCGCGGACGAGCGAGATCAGATCCCGGGCCTCGTCCGTGGGCAGTTGACGGTCCACCGGCTGCGGGGCGCGGTCGGGCATGTCGACGATCCTCCCTGTCGGGCACGTCGGCGAAGGTACGCCTTGGGTGTGGCGGCTCCGCCGGGTCTTACCGGTGCCGGTCCGATGCTCGCAATTTCCGGGTCTCGAAAGCTGCTGACCAGCGGCTGTGCGCTGTGAGTATGCCCGATCGGAGGCACCCCGTCACCAGTTAACGACCGCTCACTCAAAGAAGTATCCAGCAAGTTATCCACGGCACCGAAATTGGTCCGAACCATTGACGTACTGGTCTAGTCCTCCTACCTTGGCGGAGCGGTTCACATCATCGCGTTCATGCCAATCGGCCCAGCTCCCCTCTCCCCCACGGAGGAGACACCCGATGCACACTTCGCACCGCCCCCGCGTCCGGTTCCGGGCGCTCGTGTCCGCCGCGTGTGCGGCCGTCCTCGGCGCCGGGCTGCTGGCCGGCGCCGGCGCCGCCACGGCGGAACCCGCCCCCTCGTCGCCGAGACTGACCGCCGGCTCCAAGGTCGTCGGCTACTTCACCGAATGGGGCACCTACGACCGCAAGTACTACGTCAAGAACATCGAGACGTCCGGATCCGCGGCCAAGCTGACCCACATCAACTACGCGTTCGGCAATGTCACGGGCGGCAAGTGCGCGATCGGCGACAACTACGCCGCGACCGAACGCACCTACACCGCGGCCGAGTCCGTGGACGGCGTCGCCGACACCTGGGACCAGCCGCTGCGCGGCAACTTCAACCAGCTGCGCGAACTCAAGAAGAAGCACCCGGGTCTGAAGGTCCTGTGGTCCTTCGGCGGCTGGACCTGGTCGAACGGCTTCGGCGAGGCGGCCCGCAACCCCGCAGCGTTCGCACAGTCCTGCTACGACCTGGTCGAGAACTCCAAGTGGGCCGACGTCTTCGACGGCATCGACATCGACTGGGAGTACCCGAACGCCTGCGGCGCCACCTGTGACACCAGCGGCCGGGAGGCCTTCAAGAACCTGATGTCGGCGGTGCGCGCCAAGTTCGGCTCCGGCAACCTGGTCACCGCGGCGATCACGGCCGACGCGACGAGCGGCGGGAAGATCGACGCGGCGAACTACGCGGGCGCGGCTCAGTACGTCGACTGGTACAACCCGATGACGTACGACTTCTTCGGGGCCTGGGACGCGACCGGTCCCACGGCTCCGCACTCCCCGCTGAACTCCTACTCCGGCATCCCGAAGGCCGGCTTCCACACCTCGGCGACCATCGCCAAGCTCAAGGCCCTCGGCATCCCGTCGTCCAAGCTGCTGCTCGGCATCGGCTTCTACGGCCGCGGCTGGACGGGCGTCACCCAGTCGGCGCCCGGCGGCACGGCGACCGGGGCGGCCGCCGGCACCTACGAGGCGGGCATCGAGGACTACAAGGTCCTCAAGACCAAGTGCCCGGCGACCGGGACGGTGGGCGGCACCGCGTATGCCAAGTGCGGGAACAACTGGTGGAGTTACGACACCCCCGCGACCATCGCGACGAAGATGACGTACAAGAACCAGCAGGGGCTGGGCGGGACGTTCTTCTGGGAGCTGAGCGGGGACACGACGGGCGGTGAGCTGATCAAGGCGATCAAGTAGCCGGCCGCACGGGGGGCCAGGGGCGGAGGACCACGAGACCTCCGCCCCTTGTCGTGGTCCCGGCCGGGTCAGCCGTCCCGGCGGGCCGGGTCCGGGGCCGGGTAGGCGGGGTCCATCTCCTCGATGGCGCGCATGGCGCCACCCAGCGTCTTCACCAGCAGTTCGCGCATGGTGTCGCGGGGCAGTTCGGGGCGGTCGATCCAGTCGAGCGTGGCGCCCTCGACGCTGCACACCCAGGCGAGCAGGCCCATCCGGGCCAGCGGGGCGATGTCGGTGCGGCCGTACGCCCCCTCGGACAGGGTCGCCACGATCGCCTCGCGCACACCGTCCCGGATCGCGTGCACCTCGGTGTCGAAGCCGACGCCGCCGCTGACGATGGTGCGGTAGGCGGCCTGGTTGTGCTCGGCGTAGCGGAGGTAGCTGTCGATGGTGCGGTGGACACGGTCCACCGGCTGGAGTTCGATGCCGCCCGCGGCGAAGGTGACCAGGTCGGCGACGGAGTCCTGGATGATCGCCAGGTAATAGCCGCGCTTGGACTGGAAGTAGTAGTAGATGAGCCCCTTGGCGACATGGGCCTGGCGGGCGATGTCGTCCATGGAGAGGGCGTCGTACGACGTGTCGGCGAACAGCTTCCGCCCGATGACGATGAGTTCGGCACGGCGCGCCATCGAGCGCTCGGTGCCGCGGGCCCGGGGGCGGGCCGCGTCACGCTGCTGACTGATATTCAATTTCGACCCTGTTACTCAACGGGCGGCGGGACATCCGCAGTATGGCAGAGGCACACCAGCTGCTCGTTCGAGTCTGATCGACTTTGATGAAGCCGCTCTACAGCAGAGTCGGTAAATGTCCGGTCAAAGAGGATCGTGTGTGTCAAGTCACAACAGGCCGAGCTGGGTGACCAGCATCGCGACGACCACGACGAGGGTCCAGCCCATGACGTGCTCGAGGATCTTCGGGCCGTCTTCCTTGGGGCCGCCGGTACGGACGCGGGTGGCGGTGGCTGAGTGCGCGGTCATACGCCCACCCTGCCACCGCGAACCGCACATGCGGCAGAGAGGTTGCTCACAGCACAAACCCGCTCAGCGCACCCCCACCGCCGCGAGCGCCGCGCGCTGGCTGGGGGTCGGACGCGCCGGGAAGTAGAGGTAGCACACGCCGCCGGTGCCGGAGACGACCTTGCCGTCGGCGTTGTACCGCTTGGTACGCAGCCAGATGTTCTCCCACTCACGCCGCTTGTAGACGCGCCGCACCGCCTCGTTGCTCGGTGAGTTCGGGTCGTTGGCGATCACGTCGCCGTCGGCGGTGAAGCCGATGACGGTCATCAGATGCCCGGCCGTGCCGTACCCGGCCCCCGTCAGCTCCTCCTTGAGGAAGGACTGGGACGTTATGGCCGGGATGCCGGCCGCGATCAGCGTCTCCAGGTCGGTGAGCGAGCGGAGCCGGGTGACGACGCCCTGCATGTCCTTGAAGGTGGCCGCGTAGGCAGCGTTGAACGGCCAGTTCCCGCAGCCGTCGTACTGGTAGTCGAACGTGAACCGGGCCGCGTGGCAGACCTGCGGGTCGGCGAACGCCGGGTCGACCCAGGACAGCTGCTCCTGGGTGAGCCGGCCGCCCCAGTACTCGACGATCATCTGCGAGGAGGTGGGGCTGCACCAGGCCTCGCCGCCGTTGTCGTACTCGGGGTACTGGCCGACGTGGGTCTCCTGCGAGTAGCGCGGGACGGTCAGCTCCCGGGCGCGGCCGGGCGTGGCGGCCGGGACGGTGAAGCGGTCGGGGACGTCGGAGCCCATCGCGCCGACCCGCCAGACCTTCGGGGTGATCTTCGTGCCGGGCTTGCGGTAGAGGGTCAGCCGCAGCCGGTAGGAGGCCAGACGCAGCCCGGTGGCCGGGTCGTCGATGGCGAACGTGTCCGTCCAGACGCTGCTCTTGTCGTCGCTCTGGTCGTCGACCGAGGTCCGCCGGATGTCCTGGTCGCCGGCGGCCCAGCGACCCAGCACGTACCAGGGCGTGGCGGTGCCGTCCGAGTACGTCCCCTGCAGTTCGATTCCGAGCCAGCTGCCGTCGGGGGTGTGCGCGTTCCAGGAGGCGATCGCCTCGGTCGCGGGGACGGTGAGCCGGTGCACGGGGGACGTCCAGGTCGCGTACTCCCAGCGGGCGGTCCTGCCGGTGTGCGGGTCCGTGTAGTCGGTGGTGCCGGCGGCCTTGGCGATCACGATGCCGGGACGGGCGCCGGCGACGGCACGAGTGCCCTGGGCTGTGCCAGCGCTCCAGTCGGCGTACGAGGTCCAGAACCGGTTGTCGACGGTGCGGGCCGGGGCGGACGCCGGGTCCTTGGCCTCGGGACGGACGCCGGCCACCGCGGAGCCGGCGCTGCCGGTGACGGCTGCGGCGACCGCGGCGGCCAGAACGATTCTGCGGGACGGCTGTTCGGCTCTGCTCATGGGCGGAAGAACCCCCAGGTGTCCGAGTCGGGCGGATCCGGTGCACGTTTGTCCGCCAACTATGACCGCGGGTGCCTTCATCTGCCAGCACTTGGCGCCTGGCGCGCCCCACCAATATTGGTGTCGACCAGTGGCATGGCCCGAGGGCGGGTTCCTGCCCCCAAGGGCCCTGCGCGCGAGGCGGGATGGACGAGCGGTGGTCCCGGCGTACGCCACTGCGGCGGCGTACGCCGGGAAGGGGTGACGCATCGTCAGACGAGGTCCATTGCGGCGACCTCGTCGGGGCGGCCGTAGCTCACCGGGCCGTGGAAGCGGCGGCGGGCCGAGGCGAACCACCACACGGTGGCCACAGCCAGGACACCGGCCAGCGCGACCGGTGCGTAATTGAAGGTGTCGGCGGTGACCGGTGAGGCGTGCGGCAGCATGAACAGGACGCTGCTGAGCAGGATCCAGGTCACCGCGACCACCCCGACGGGCCGTCCCCAGCGGCCGAGGTGCCACGGCCCCGGCTGGAACTCGTCACCGAGGCGCAGCCGGAGCAGGATCGGGACGGCGTACGCGAGGAAGAGCCCGACGACGTTGACGCTGACGATCGCGGTGAACGCCGTGTGCGACCACCAGCCGGGCAGCACGAGCGCCAGCGAGCAGGCGACCGCGAGCCACACCGCCTTCACGGGGGTGCGGGTGCGCGGCGAGACCGAGTGCCACCAGCGGGAGCCGGGCATCGCGCCGTCCCGGGAGAAGGCGAAGATCTGCCGGGTGTTGCTGGTGAGATTGGCGAGGCCGCAGAAGAGCATCGCGCCGATCACGATCAACAGCAGCACCTTGGCGGTCCCCACTCCGAGCCCGTCGATCAGGATCTGCACGGGCGGTGCGTCCGCGCTCGCCACCCGGTCGTAGTCGCGAATGCTGTAGACCAATGCGAGCATCAGCAGCAGCCCCGCTATCGCGGAGTATGCGATCGCCCGCGTGATCCCCCGCGGCGCATTGACCGTCGCCCGGACGGTTTCCTCGGACATGTGGAAGCTGCCGTCGAAGCCGGTGAAGGTCCAGCTCGTGACCAGCAGACCGAGCATCCCGCCGTAAAGGCCGCTCGTGAAACCGGTGTTGTTCGCGAAATGCGTGACGAACGAAGCCGACTGATGATGATCGGGCATGACGATCAATGCACCCACGATGACGACGAGCCCGATCAGAAGCCACCACACCGAGATCCGGTTCAGTACGGCCACCAGATGCACGGTGTAGGTGTTGGCCAGCCCCTGCAGCACGATGATCAGCGCTGTGATCAGCACCGTCCGGTGGCCCGACGGCTCGTAGGCGGGCCACTGCAGGGCGATGAACGCCTGGACGAAAGTCGCGGCGGCGTAGCCGGTGGCGGCCGTGCCGCCGACCTGGCCCACGAAGTTCAGCCAGCCGGTGTACCAGGACCAGGCGCCCTTGTGCCGTTTGGCGAGCTTTCCGGCAGAGAAATAGAGCGCACCGCTCGTCGGATAGGCGGAGGCGACTTCCGCCATGGCTGCTCCCACGAAGAGCACCATGACGGAGACGCCGATCCAGCCGAAGACGAGAACGCTCGGACCGCCGGCGTTCAGACCGAATCCGAAACCCGAGAAGATTCCCGAGATTATGTTGATGATGGTGAAGGAGATGGCGAAATTGTCGAACGCCTGAAAGCGGCGGGTGAGTTTTCTCGGATAACCCATCGCATGCAGGGTCGCGTCGTCGTCGAGCGCGCTCGGATCGGCTCCCCCGCGCGCTCGGGCACGCGGGGCCGTCATCCGTTCTGACACGGGTCGGACCTTTCTCTTGGTGGGGGGTTTCGGTCCGTCAGGCGCCCGGCACCGGCAGGCCGCAGACGCGGCGCGCCCGGGACAGCTGCTCGGCCGGGTCGCCGAAGACGGACCAGGGCATGCGCGAGGCGTACGGCCCCATCGCCGTGAAGGCGGCGCGTGCCTCCTCCTCGTGCCGGGCCATGACCAGGGCATGCGCGAGGTAGGCCAGGTCGAGGACCGGGGTGAAGGAGTAGCCGGTCACCGTCGGCAGCCAGTTGTGGTGGATCGCCAGGGCGGTCGTGCGCCACTGCGGCTGCTCCCAGACCCGGTCGGCGAGCAGCTGGGTCGGGTCGTAGCACTCCACCAGGGCGACCAGCGGCAGCAGGCGCAGCGGCGAGTCGGCGGGCGCCCGCTGGCCGAGGAAGGCGGCGACGTCCCAGGCAGCGGTCACGGAGCCGCCGTACCGGGTGAAGAAGCAGGCCAGAAAGCGGTGGTGGGCCTCGCGGTGCCAGGGGTCGATGGAAAGGATGTGCGCGAACAGGCGCCACGGCCCGGGCGGGGCGGTGAGCAGCCCGCGCGGCGCCCGGTCGCGCAGCCGGTGCAGCCGGGCCATGGCCAGCTTGGCCACCCAGGGCGTGGGATCGGCGGGGTCCACGGACGCGGCCCGGTCGCAGGCGGCCAGCGCTATCCGCTCCAGCGCCTCGGTGCGCGGGTCACGCGCGTCGGCCGCGCGCAGCGCCCGCAGCACGGCCACCCGCGCCCACAGCAGCGCCGCCTCGGGTCCCGGTTCCTCGGCGAGCCAGCGCTCGACGAGATCGGAGTCGGCGGCCTCCGAGGCGAGCACGAGGGAGCGATGGGCCCGCAGGGCGAAGTCACCGCGAGTTTCGGCCAGGGCATCGCCGGCGCTCAGATATCGCCCGGCCCGGACATCGACGCATACGCTCGCGAGCACGCGGTCGTCGGCCGCCGGATGCCACACATACTGCCCTTCGAATAACCCCGCGGCCATCTGTCCCAGCCCATCCCCGTTACGGCGCCTCACAGTTGCACACCAGGCACCTTACTCAGCGTGCGGCTCAACCGGAACGCAGATTTCACTGTGGTGGCTTGAGTTTTTCGGCGGCATTGCGGACATCCGGCGGCTAGTTCAAAGCGACACCTTTTCTCATCCCGTCTCTGCATCCGCTTTCACCCACTACTAGAATGTTCCAGTGAAATATGCCCACCACCCCGTCTCACTTCAGGAAAAACGATTCACGACCTCGCCGCCCGGCTCCGCCGGCTCCCCCCGTCCTGCGGCCCGGTGCGCCTGATCGGCGTCGACGGCCACGCCGGCTCCGGAAAGTCCACGTTCGCCGGGCAGTTGGCCCGGGCACTGGGTGACGCCCCAGTGCTGCGCCTCGACGACATCGCGAGCCACGACGAGCTGTTCGCGTGGACCGAGCGGTTGCTGACCCAGGTCATCGAACCGCTCGCGCGGGGCGGGACCGCCCACTGCACGCCCTACGACTGGCGGGCCCGCCGTTTCGGACCGTCCCGCGCCCTGCCGCCCGCTCCGGTGATGCTCGTCGAGGGTGTCGGCGCCGGCCGCCGCGCCCTGCGCCCGTATCTCGCCCAGCTGCTCTGGATGGAAGTGCCGCGCGAGGAGTCCTGGGCGCGGGGCCGCGCGCGGGACGGGGAGGAGCAGCGGGAGTTCTGGGACGGGTGGGTCCGGGCGGAGCGAAAGCACTTCGCCGAGGACCCGTCCAGGCCCTTCGCCGACCTTCTGGTTCGGCAGTGCAGGAAGGGATATGAGGTGATTTCTGGGCCCGCCGGGACCAATGGACCGGACCACGCCATCACACAGGGTGACGACCCATCGGCATTGTGCTGAACTTGTGAAGAGCCCTCCGGGGCAAGTTCGCGGAGTGCCTCAACTCTGCTTGACCCGGGGGCCGTACAGGACTTACGTTCTCAATGTGCGGTCATTCGAGGCCGCCCGCAGACGCGAAGCCCCCGGTTGTTCCCCCGTGATCGGGGGCTTCGTTCTGCCCTCACCCCACTTTTCGGGCGCCGAGAGGCGCGATTCGCTCACCCTCGGTCACCGAGGGCGGGCCGCCCGATCTGCCCCCACCTCGGCAAACGGCCGGTGCGGCACCCTGGGGCGGGCGACACCCTCGCAGGTACGATGCCATCGGTGCGCCCTGTGGACGGCTGCTCTGCGCACCGTTGCAACTCCGGTCTGCGGCACGGCGGTTCGACCACGGCGGCCGGCGGACGAGCGGTCGGCCAACCGACGGGGGCACGGTTTGTGGGGGACGTGATGGACTTCGGCACGCGGGGCCCCGAGGCCCCGGCCGACCTCGCCTGGTTGCGAGGTGTGGACGCCTACACGATGGGGGCCTATCCGCAGGCGGAGGAGGAGTTCCGCACCGCGGTACGGATCGATCCCCAGATGGCCGACGGCTGGCTCGGCCTGCACGCGCTGCGCGTCGACACGACGACCGCGCTGCTGCGGATGTTCCGGCACCGGGACCGCTTCGGGGAACAGCGCGCCCGGCATCGGCGGACCATCAACTCCTGGTACTGGCTGGGCTGGTGGGTGCAGCCCGTGCTGGAAAGCCCGCGCGATCTGCTGCTGGCGCACGCCTCGCACTGGCTGGACGGCCGGCACGTCCCGGAGCTGGACCGGGCGCTGGCCGGGCTCCCGCCCGTGGACACCGATCACCAGGTGCGCTTCCTGCACGCCTGCCGCGCCTATCTGGTCAAGGACTGGGACCAGCTCGTCCGGCACACCGACCCCCTGCTCGACGACACGATGCTCGGTATCGAGGCGGGCCTGTTCGGCGGCATGGCGCGGGTCCGGCTGGAGATGTACGGGCAGGCCGAGCCGCTGCTGTCGGCCGCGCTGATGCGGTGCCGCAGCGAGCAGCCGCAGCGCAAGGAGCTGCGGTACTGGCTGGCCCGCGCGCACGAGGGCACGGGCCGGTCCGCCGCCGCCCTGCCGCTCTACCGTGCCGTGCACCGCGTCGACCCCGCCTTCATGGACACCTCGGCCCGGCTCGCGGCCATCGCCGAGGGCGACGGGTACGACGACGTGACCGACCTCGCAGCGATCACCCTCACCGGGATCGGGCAGGACCTGGGCGACGGACCCGACGGACTCGACCCGCTCTTCGGCGTCGAGGGACGGGACCTGAAGCTGTCGGACCCCGATCTGCCGCCGACCGGTCCGCTGCCGTCGGTGGTCGACCCGGCGGTGCGCGAGAAGACGGCCGTACCGGCACATCAGCTGCCCGCCGGCCCCACCGACCCCCAGTTACTCGAGGAGGCGCTCGCCGAGCTCGAGCGCATGGTCGGGCTGGAGCCCGTCAAGCGCCAGGTCAAAGCGCTGTCCGCCCAGTTGAACATGGCCCGGCTGCGCACCGGGCAGGGCCTGCCGGTGCAGCCGCCCAAAAGGCACTTCGTCTTCTCCGGCCCCTCCGGCACCGGCAAGACCACGGTCGCCCGCATTCTGGGCCGCGTCTTCTACGCCCTCGGGCTCCTCGGCGGCGACCATCTCGTGGAGGCCCAGCGCGCCGATCTGGTGGGTGAGTATCTGGGCCAGACCGCCGTGAAGGCCAACGAACTCATCGACTCCGCGCTCGGCGGCGTCCTCTTCGTGGACGAGGCCTACTCCCTTTCCAACTCCGGCTACGGCAAGGGCGACGCGTACGGCGACGAGGCCCTCCAGGTGCTGCTGAAGCGGGCCGAGGACAACCGGGACCACCTCGTGGTGATCCTCGCCGGCTATCCCGAGGGCATGGACCGGCTGCTGGCCGCGAACCCCGGTCTGTCCTCGCGCTTCACGTCCCGCGTCGACTTCCCCTCGTACCGTCCCCTCGAACTGACCTCGATCGGCGAGGTGCTCGCCGCGGAGAACGGGGACGTGTGGGACGAGGAGGCGCTGGACGAGCTGCGGTCCATCGCCGGGCATGTGGTCGATCAGGGGTGGATCGACGAGCTGGGCAACGGGCGGTTCCTGCGGACGCTGTACGAGAAGAGCTGTGCGTACCGCGATCTGCGGTTGTCGACCTATCCGGGGGCCTTGACGAGGGACGACCTGTCGACGCTGCGGCTGCCGGATCTGATGCAGGCATATGGAGAGGTGCTGTCGGGAAGGGGCCCGCAGGATCCGTCGGCCATGTGACGGATCCCGCGAGCCGGTGGCCGATCAGCCGGCCAGTACCTCTTCCGGCTCCCCGGTGTTCAGCCGTGGCGCAGTCACCCGCACCTCGGGCAGCTCCCGGTGTGCGGGGTCGCGGACCTCGCCGACCAGGAGTTCCAGTACGTCCTCCAGCGCGACGAGCCCCAGTACCCTGCCGGACGCGTCGGCCACCTGGGCGAGGTGGGTCGCGGCCCGGCGCATGACCGTGAGGGCGTCGTCCAGGGGCAGTTCGGAGCGCAGGGTCGTCATCGGGCGCCACACCTGCTGCGGCACCGCGCGCTGCGATTCCTCCAGGTCCAGTACGTCCTTCACGTGCAGGTAGCCCATGAAGGCGCCGTTCTCCGCCGCGACCGGGAAGCGGGAGTACCCGGTGCGGGCGGTGAGCGCGACGATCTGGCCGGGGGTGACCGACGGGCTGACGGTCACCAGGGACTCACGCTTGAGCAGGACGTCCGTCACCGGGCGGGAACCCAGCTCCAGGGCGTCCTCCAAACGTTCCTGCTCCTCGGGATCGAGCAGGCCCGCCTGGCCGGAGTCCTCGACGAGCCGGTTGAGCTGCTCGCTCGTGAAGACCGCCTCGACCTCGTCCTTCGGCTCGACGCGGAAGATCCGCAGGATGGCATGCGACACCGCGCCGAGGGCCACGGTGATCGGCTTGCAGAAGCGGGCGAACCAGACCAGGCCGGGGCTGAGCCACAGCGCGACCTTCTCCGGCGCCGCCATCGCCAGGTTCTTCGGCAGCATCTCGCCGATGACCAGGTGGCAGAAGACCACCGCGGCGAGCGCGATGACGTAGGTGAGCGGGTGGATCAGGCCGTGCGGCAGGTGGATCCACTCGAACACCGGCGTCAGCAGGTGCGCCACCGTCGGCTCGGCGACCGCGCCGAGCGTCAGGGAGCAGACGGTGATCCCGAACTGGGCCGCCGCCATCATCTGCGGCAGCCGCTCCAGGCCGTACAGCACCTGACGGGCCCGTGCCGTGCCCAGCGGTTCGATCTGGCTGCGGCGGACCGAGACGAGGGCGAACTCGGCGCCGACGAAGAATCCGTTGGCGAGCACGAGCAGCGCCGCGAAGAGGAGTTGGAGCACGCTCATCGGGCTACCTCCACCACGGCACCGGTCCGGACCAGCCGCACGCGCTCGGCGCGGTAGTGGCCGACCCTGCGCACGGACAGCCGCCAGCCCGGCAGTTCCGCCTTGTCGCCCACGGCCGGGATCCGGCCGAGCAGGTCGGCGACCAGTCCGGCGACGGTCTCGTACGGCCCCTCGGGCACGTCGAGGCCTATGCGCTGGAGGAGGTCGACGCGGCAGCTGCCGTCGGCGTCCCAGGCGGGGCGGCCGTCCTCGGGCGGGGCGGCGGCGAGCTCGGCCGGTTCGTTGAGCACGTCGTCGTGCTCGTCGCGGACCTCGCCGACGATCTCCTCGACGATGTCCTCCAGCGTGACCACCCCGGCCGTCCCGCCGTACTCGTCGACGACGACCGCGATGGGCTGCTCGCTGCGCAGCTGGGCGAGGAGGGGCTGGACCGGGAGGGTCTCGGGGACCAGCAGCGCCGGGCGGGCGATGCGGCCGACCGGGGTGCGCAGACGATCACTCGAACGGATCGCCAGCGCGTCCTTCAGATGGACCATCCCGACGATCTCGTCGATCTTCTCCCGGTAGACCGGGAAGCGCGACAGACCGGTGGCGCGGGTCAGGTTCACCACGTCCTCGGCGGTCGCCGACGACTGCAGTGCGCTGACCTTCACGCGCGGGGTCATGACGTGCTGCGCGGTGAGTTCGGCGAGCGACAGGGTCCGTACGAAGAGGTCGGCGGTGTCCTGTTCCAGGGCTCCGGCCTGGGCGGAGTGCCGGGCCAGGGAGACCAGCTCCCCGGGGGTGCGGGCGGACGCCAGTTCCTCGGCGGGCTCGATGCCGAGCGCGCGGACGAGACGGTTGGCGACGGAGTTCAGGCCCGCGATCACCGGGCGGAACAGAGTCGCGAAGGCGTGCTGCGGGCCGGCGACGAAGCGCGCGACCTGCATCGGCCGGGACACCGCCCAGTTCTTCGGCACGAGCTCGCCGATCACCATCTGCACGGCCGAGGCCAGCAGCATGCCGACGACCACGGCCACGCCGGACACCGCGCCCTCGGGGACGCCGATCGCGGTGAAGGGGCCGCCCAGCAGCTCCGCGAGCGCCGGTTCGGCGAGCATGCCGACGACCAGGGAGGTGATGGTGATGCCGAGCTGGGTGCCGGAGAGCTGGAAGGACAGTTCCCTGAGCGACTCGACGACCCGGTGGGCACGTCGGTCGCCTTCCGCGGCGGCCTTCTCGGCGTCCGTCGCCTCGACCGTGACCAGGCCGAACTCGGCGGCCACGAAGAAGCCGTTGGCGAGAATCAGGAGGAACGCGGCTGCGAGAAGCAGCAAGGGGATGCTCATGATGCCGCCGCCCCGGTATGTCGGGAGGGGGCGGCGCAGGTACTACAGGACGATCCGTCCATCGCTGGAGGGAATCACTCCTCGGGTAGCAGGGGGCCTCTGAAGGCCGGTTGGACCATCAAAGGCGGAGGCGTCACAAAAACGCCTCCGCCAACAGATTAATCAAGACATCGCGATTTACGGCAGGGTGAATGCCCCCGAGTCAGCCCCTTGGGGCCCCTCTCAGCCCTGATGCTCCTCGGGATCCCTGACGGAGCGGGCCTCGGCGAGCGCCCGCAGGGTGCGTGCGTCGGCGATGGCGCGCTGCTTGGCGATGCCAGGCTGGATGCCGAGCGCGGGCAGGCTGGTGCCGTCGCTGAGGTTGAGGAACACCCAGGGGTCGCCGGGGCGGAGGTTGACCTGAACGATCTCGGCCCACTCCAGACGGCGCCTGGTGGCGATGTTCACCACGGTGACGCCGGACTCGTCGGCGACGACCTTGACGCGCGCCAGCATGGCCAGCACGCCGAACATCAGGGCGCCGGTGAGGACGAAGCTGAGCCGCTCCCCCGGGCCGAGATTCTCCAGCAGCAGCGCGACCGCCGTGATGACGACGAAGATCGCGGTGCCGGCGGTGAGCAGGACGGCCCGGGTGCGACCCGGCCGGAACGTGACGGGCAGGGCGGGAAGTTCGACGGACATCGGTGTACGGCCCCTCGGCTCAGAGGCGGCAGGCGTGGATGGCCGTGGTCAGGATGGCCCGCGCCCCGATGTCGTACAGGTCGTCCATGATCCGCTGGGCCTCCTTGGCTGGGACCATCGCCCGGACGGCGACCCAGCCCTCGTTGTGCAGCGGCGACACGGTCGGCGACTCCAGCCCCGGCGTGAGGGCGACGGCCTTCTCCAACTGCTCGACGCGGCAGTCGTAGTCCATCATCACGTAAGTCCGCGCGACCAGGACGCCCTGCAGGCGGCGCAGGAACTGCTGCACCTTGGGCTCCTCGGCGTCCGCGCCGGTTCGGCGGATGACGACGGCCTCGGACTTCATGATGGGCTCGCCGAAGACCTCCAGGCCCGCGTTGCGCAGGGAGGTGCCGGTCTCGACGACATCGGCGATGACCTCGGCGACACCGAGCTCGATGGCCGTCTCGACAGCGCCGTCGAGGTGGACGACGGAGGCGTCGATGCCCTGCTCGGCCAGGTGACCGGCGACGATGCCCTCGTACGAGGTGGCGACCGTCTTGCCCTTGAGGTCCTCGACGCCGTCCGCAGTGCCCGGCTTGGCGGCGAAGCGGAAGGTGGAGCGGGCGAAACCGAGCGGCAGGATCTCCTCCGCGTCGGCGTCGGAGTCGATCAGCAGGTCGCGGCCGGTGATGCCGATGTCGAGCCTGCCGGAGGACACGTAGATCGCGATGTCGCGCGGGCGCAGGTAGAAGAACTCGACCTCGTTCACCGGGTCGACGATCCGCAGTTCCTTGGACTCGCGGCGCTGCTGGTAGCCGGCCTCATGCAGCATCTCCGCCGCAGGGCCGGACAGGGAACCCTTGTTGGGGACGGCGATGCGCAGCATGAGGTCGGCTTCCTTCGTTCGCTCTTACGGTGTGCGGGGGTGGCGGTGCTCAGAGGTGGGCGTAGACGTCGTCCAGGGAGATGCCGCGGGCGACCATCATCACCTGGACGTGGTACAGCAGCTGCGAGATCTCCTCGGCGGCCGCTTCCTTGCCCTCGTACTCGGCGGCCATCCAGACCTCGGCGGCCTCTTCGACGACCTTCTTGCCGATGGCATGGACGCCCTTGCCGACCAGCTCTGCGGTGCGGGAAGTGGCGGGGTCGCCGTGGGCGGCCTTGTGCTGGAGCTCGGTGAACAGCTCCTCGAACGTCTTATTGGACATGGTGACGCTCAGCCTATGCCACATGCGCCTTTCGTCAGTGCCAGGGTTCAGATACTGAGCGGAGGGTCGCAGCCGTCGCCACGGCCGCCGTCACCGCCTCGTGTCCCTTGTCCTCGTTGGAGCCCTCGATGCCCGCACGGTCCAGGGCCTGTTCCTCGGTGTCGCAGGTCAGCACGCCGAAGCCGACCGGGACGCCGGTCTCGACCGACACCTGCGTCAGGCCCTGGGTCACGCCCTGGCACACGTACTCGAAGTGGGGGGTGCCGCCGCGGATGACGACGCCGAGGGCGACGATCGCGTCGTAGCCGCGGCCCGCGAGGACCTTGGCGACCACCGGGAGCTCCCAGCTGCCGGGGACCCTGAGCAGGGTCGGCTCGTCGATGCCCAGGTCGTGCAGGGCGCGCAGGGCGCCATCCACCAGACCGTCCATCACCTTCTCGTGCCACTGCGCCGCGATGACCGCGACCCGCAGGTCGCCCACATTGCGTACGGACAGTTCGGGTGCGCCCTTGCCGCTCACGTTCTCAAGTCTCCTCGGTGTGCTCTTACTGGTTGGTGCAGGTGGTCAGGGGGGCCACGGGTGCCGGGTCCAGCCAGGGCAGGTCGTGTCCCATCCGGTCGCGCTTGGTGCGCAGGTACGTCAGGTTGTGCTCGCCCGCCTGTACGGGCATCGGCTCCCGCTCGGTGACCTTGAGGCCGTGGCCGAGGAGCGCGTCGGACTTGTCGGGGTTGTTGGTCAGCAGGCGCACGCTGCGCACGCCGAGGTCCGCCAGGATCTGCGCGCCGGCGCCGTAGTCGCGGGCGTCGGCGGGCAGGCCGAGTTCGAGGTTGGCGTCGAGGGTGTCGCGGCCGCGCTCCTGGAGTTCGTAGGCGCGCAGCTTGGACATCAGGCCGATGCCCCGGCCCTCGTGTCCGCGCAGGTAGACGACGACGCCCCGGCCCTCGGCCTGGATGCGCTCCAGGGCCGCCTCCAGCTGGGGGCCGCAGTCGCAGCGCAGGGAGTGGAAGACGTCGCCGGTGAGGCACTCGGAGTGGACGCGGACGACGACGTCCTCTCCGTCGCCGATCTCGCCGTGGACGAGGGCGACGTGCTCGACGCCGTCGACGGTGGAGCGGTAGCCGTACGCCGTGAAGGTGCCGTGGGCGGTGGGCAGGTGGACCTCGGCCTCACGGCGGACGGTGGACTCGGCCGGAGCCGGGCGGGCGGCGCGGGCCGGGCGCTGCGCGGCCGGGGTCGGCGCCTGCTCGGCCGGCTTGCGGAGTTCGGCGTCGCGGAGGTGGGCGATCAGGTCCTCGATGGAGATGATCGTCAGGCCGTGCTTGCGGGCGAACGGGATCAGCTCGGGCAGCCGCAGCATCTCGCCGTCCTCGCCGGCGATCTCGACGATGGCGCCGGCCGGGCGCAGCCCCGCGAGCCGGGCGAGGTCGACGGCGGCCTCGGTGTGGCCGTTGCGGACGAGGACGCCGCCGGGCCGGGCACGCAGCGGGAAGATGTGGCCGGGGCGGACGAGGTCCGACGGCTCCGCCTTGCCGCTCGCGAGCAGCTGCAGCGTGGTCGACCGGTCGGAGGCCGAGATGCCCGTGGTCACGCCGTGCGCGCCCGAGGCGTCCACGGAGACCGTGAACGCGGTCTTCATCGACTCGGTGTTGTCCTCGACCATCTGCGGCAGCCCCAGCCGGTCCAGCTCCTCGGGCTCCATGGGGGCGCAGATCAGGCCGCGGCACTCGCTCATCATGAAGGCGACGATCTCGGGGGTCGCGTGCTCGGCGGCGATGACGAGGTCGCCCTCGTTCTCCCGGTCCTCGTCGTCGACGACCACGACCGGGCGGCCGGCCGCGATGTCGGCGATGGCCTGCTCGACGGGGTCGAGCGTGAGGTCCTCGATGGCCTCGGTGCGGTACAGGGTCGGTGCCGTGGTCATGCCGGCGCTCCTTCCAGGACGGGCCGCGCGTCCTCGCGGGAGCGCAGCCACCAGTCGCGCATGCCCCACAGGACGAGTGCGCCGTAGATGACGTAGACGAAGCCGGAGAAGGCGTAGCCGTTGGCGAAGTTCAGGGGCACGCCGACCAGGTCGACGAGGAGCCAGGCGAACCAGAACTCGACCATGCCGCGGGCCTGCGCGTACATGGCGACGATGGTGCCGACGAAGATGTAGGCGTCGGGCCAGGGGTCCCAGGACAGGGTCGGGTACGCCTTGAAGAGCAGCGCCACCGCGACGGTGCCGGCGGCGGCCGCCGCGGCCATCGCCCCGCGCTCGCGCCAGGTGGCGAACCGTACGGCGATATGGCCGTCCGCGCCCTGCCCCTTGCCGCGCTGCCACTGCCACCAGCCGAACAGGGCGACGAGCATGACGACGGCCTGCTTGCCGGCGCTGCCGGTGAGGTGGCCGTAGAAGGCGCCGAAGAGGATCAGGCCGGCCAGGAACTGCACGGGCCAGGTCCAGATGGAGCGCCGCCAGCCGAGAGCGAGGGCGGCCAGGCCGAAGAGGTTGCCGACCATGTCCGACCAGAGGATGTGCTGGCCGAAGAGGGTGAAGGCCTCGGAGTTCAGCGAGTTCACTTGGCCGTCGCCCCTTCGGAGGACACCCGGTCGGAGGTGACCCGGTCGGAGGTGACCCGGTCGCCCAGCATCCGCTCGACGTACTTGGCGATGACGTCGACCTCGAGGTTGACCGGGTCACCGGGCTGCTTGAGGCCGAGCGTGGTCAGGTCGAGGGTGGTGGGGATGAGGCTGACGGTGAAGTAGTCGGGTCCGGCGTCGACGACGGTGAGGCTGATGCCGTCGACGGTGATGGAGCCCTTCTCGACGACGTACCGGGAGAGGTCGGCGGGGAGCGAGATCTTCACGATCTCCCAGTTCTCGGAGGGCTTGCGGTCCAGCACCTCGCCGGTGCCGTCGACGTGGCCCTGCACGATGTGGCCGCCGAGGCGGGACCCCACGGCGGTCGGGCGTTCGAGGTTGACGCGAGAGCCGACGGTGAGGACACCCAGGCTGGAGCGGTTGAGGGTCTCGGCCATGACGTCGGCGGTGAACTCGTCGCCCTCGTGGTCGACGACCGTGAGGCAGACGCCGTTCACGGCGATGGAGTCGCCGTGCTTCGCGCCTTCGGTGACGACGGGGCCACGCAGCCGGAAGCGACAGGCGTCGTCGAGGGTCTCGACGGCCGTGACCTGGCCCAGCTCTTCGACGATTCCGGTGAACACTTCCCGGGTCCTCCTGCCACATCGGGGCACGGACTCCGGGGCTGTCGATGACGACAGAAAGTACGAGCAAGGACACCGAGGGCGACGCCGGACAGGGCTCGCCTCAAGGACGAACCGGTACGGCGGCGCGCACGAATGCCCGCCCGCCGCGCACTGCCTCCCATCCGGACTTTAACCGTCGGTCCAGGAATTTCACCTGGTCAACCGGCCGCTGGAGGCGACCGGGTCGCGGACTGTAACCGCCGGTTCGGACTTTCACCGACCCCGGAGTGCGCTGCTACTGGTACAGAGCCAGTGTGCCACGCCTGATCGGGGTCCATACGGGCGAAGTCTGTGGGGTGGCTCACAGACCACTTGGCTGGACTTCTCCGCCCGGAGGCGGGGCCGGGATTCAGCCGCCCTCCCGCGAGCCGATCCCCAATTGGTCCATACCTATTGACTGACTGGTCTAGTCCTCTCTAGGGTCTGCCCAACTTCCGTGGGGAGGAACCGACTTGCTGTCCCTTTCACGCAACCGGACGAGACCCGCCCTGCTCGCCGTTCTCGGCACGGTCGCAGGCCTGGTTCTCGCCGGACTCCCGGCGACCGTCTCGCACGCCGCCGACAACGACTCCTGCCGCCCCGACGGCCTCTACCGGACGCCCGGCGTCGACGTCCCGTACTGCTCGGTCTACGACTCGGCCGGCCGGGAGAAGATGGGCGCCGACCACCAGCGTCGGGTGATCGGCTACTTCACCGGCTGGCGCACCGGCAGGGACGGCACACCCGCCTATCTCGCCTCCGACATCCCGTGGGACAAGGTCACCCACCTCAACTACGCCTTCGCGCACATCGACGGCAGAAACAAGATCTCCGTCGGCACGGACAGTGCGACCAACCCGGCGACGGGCATGACCTGGCCAGGTGTGAGCGGCGCGGACATGGACCCGGCCCTCCCCTACGAGGGCCACTTCAATCTGCTGAACAAATTCAAGAAGCAGCACCCGGACGTCAAGACGCTCATCTCGGTGGGCGGTTGGGCCGAGACCGGCGGCTATTTCGACGACAGCGGTACGCGCGTGAACTCGGGTGGCTTCTACTCGATGGCCACGAACGCCGACGGCTCGGTCAATCAAGCCGGTATCGACACGTTCGCGGATTCGGCGGTCGGGTTCATCAGGAAGTACGGGTTCAACGGCGTCGACATCGACTACGAATATCCGACATCGATGAAGGACGCGGGCCACCCGTTCGACCGGTCCCTCTCCAACGCCCGCCGGTCCGGTCTGGTCAAGGGCTATGCGGCGTTGATGAAGACGCTCCGCGAGAAGCTCGACCGCGCGGGCGCGGCGGACGGCAGGCACTATCTGCTCTCCGTCGCGGCGCCCTCCTCCGGATATCTGCTGCGCGGCATGGAGACGTTCCAGGTCCAGAAGTACCTGGACTACGTCAACATCATGTCGTACGACCTGCACGGCGCCTGGAACGAATACGTCGGCCCGAACGCCTCGCTCTTCGACGACGGAAAGGACGCCGAACTCGCGGCGGCCGGTGTGTATTCCACGTCCCAGTACGGCGGAATCGGCTATCTGAACACCGACTGGGCGTACCACTACTTCCGCGGTTCGATGCCTGCCGGCCGGATCAACATCGGACTCCCCTACTACACCAGGGGGTTCAAGAACGTCACGGGCGGCGCGGACGGCCTGTGGGGCAAGGCGCCCTCGACGAACTGCCCGGCGGGTTCCGGGCTGACCAAATGCGGGGACGGGGCCGTCGGGATCGACAACCTCTGGCACGACCTCGACACCGACGGCAAGGAATCACCGGCGGGTTCGAACCCGATGTGGCACGCCAAGAACCTGGAGAAGGGGGTCGTCGGGGACTACGTCACCAAGTACGGCTTCCCGGCCGGCACCCGGCTGACCGGCACGTACGCCCGTAAGTACGACTCCACACTGGTCGCGCCCTGGCTGTGGAACGCCGAGAAGAAGGTGTTCCTGTCCACCGAGGACGAGCAGTCGGTCAATGCCAAGGCCGACTACGTCGTCGATCAGGGCATCGGCGGCACGATGGTGTGGGAGCTGGCCGGGGACTACGGCTGGAACGCGGGCAAGGGCCAGTACGAGCCGGGGTCGACCCTGACCTCCGCGATGTACGAGAAGTTCAAGTCGGCCTCCCCGTACGGCGCGAAGCGGTCCACGGCCGGCCTTCCGGCCGAGGCGCTGGACATCGACGTCGACTTCGGGCAGTTCCCGCTCGGCGACTCCAACTACCCCATCAGCCCCAAGCTGAGGATCACCAACAACTCGACGGCGCCGCTGCCCGGCGGTACGGAGTTCCAGTTCGACTACGGCACCTCGGCGCCCGGGAACGCCAAGGACCAGTCGGGCTGGGGGACTTCGGTGATCCGCAGCGACCACACGGGGAGCAACGTCGGCGGGCTGAAGGGCGACCACCACCGGGTCTCGCTGAAGCTGCCGAGCTGGCAGACGCTGGCGCCCGGGGCGTCGGCGGAGGTGGACTTCGTGTACTACCTGCCCGTGTCGACGCCGTCGAACTGGACGGTGACGTTCGGCGGGAAGACGTACGCGCTGGCCGGGGACCTGGCGCGCGGGACGACCGTCGTGCAGCCGGGGCCGGGAACCCCGTCCCCCACTCCGACCTCTTCCACTGGAGAGTGCCCGGGCCAGGTCTGGAACGCCACGACCCCGTACGGCGGAGGCAGCACGGTGTCCCACGGGGGGCGCTCGTGGAAGGCCAAGTGGTGGACCAAGGGCGAGGAGCCCGGCACCACCGGTGACTGGGGTGTGTGGCAGGACCTCGGAGCCTGCTGAGCCCCGCGCAGACGACCCGGCGGCGGTGACGACGGCCCTTGCCCGCCGCCGGGTCTCCCAACAACTGCCGCCGGCGGCTCTGGCAAGGTGAAGGTCATGACGACCGCCACCGCCGACGAGTTCGAAACCCACCGCCCCCGGCTGTTCGGCCTGGCCTATCGCCTGCTGGGCTCCGCCGACGAGGCCGAGGACACCGTCCAGGACGCCTACCTGCGCTTCAGCGGTGCCGACCGTGACGTGATCGAGTATCCGGGGGCCTGGCTCGCCAAGGTCGTCACCAACCTCTGTCTCACCCGGCTGACGTCGGCGCGGGCCCGGCGCGAGCAGTACGTCGGGCCCTGGCTGCCGGAGCCCGTGGTCACCTCGGACGGCACGCTCGGGCCCCTGGAATCCGCCGAGCAGCGGGACGCCGTGTCCATGGCGATGCTGGTGCTGCTGGAGCGGCTCACCCCGACCGAGCGGGCCGTGTACGTGCTGCGGGAGGCGTTCGCGTACGGCCACCGGGAAATCGCCGAAGTGCTGGAGCTGACCGAGGCCAACTGCCGGCAGCTGTACCGGCGGGCGGTGCAGCGGGTGGGTGAGCAGCGGTCGCGCTTCGAGTCGACTCCCGAGCGGCAGGAGGAGCTGGTCAGATCCTTCCTCACGGCGGCCCGCGACGGCGACCTCGGCGGGCTGGAGAAGCTCCTCGCGGCCGACGTCGTCTGGTCCAGCGACGGCGGCGGCAAGGTCAGCGCGGCCCGGCGGCCGATCGAGGGCCGGGACAAGGTGTTCCGTTTCCTGGCGGGGGCGACGCGGACGTTCCTGGCCGGCCTGCACTTCACGGCGGTCGAGGTCAACGGCTCGACCGCGCTGGCCGCCTGGGAGGGCGACACGCTGCTCACGGTGGTGGCCTTCGAGCTGCGGGACGGGCTGATCGCGCACGCGTGGGCCATGGTGAACCCGGACAAGCTGGACTTCGTACGCCGTCAGCTGGCGCGGGCGTAGCAGGGTCGCCGCGGCGCGCGCGTCCGGCGCTGTCACATTTCGGATGGGGTACTCGGTCCCAGCTGACGAGGGGAGTTCCACCCGGGAACGCCCGGCGTCCGGAGGGACCAACAGCATGACCACGATCCTGGTGACCGGCGGTACCGGAACACTCGGCCGGCTCGTCAGCGAACGGCTGCGCGCGGACGGGCACGAGGTGCGGGTGCTCAGCAGGCACGCCCAGCCGTACGCCGTCGATCTTCGCAAGGGCGGCCCCGGCCTGGACGTGGCGTTGGAGGGCGTGGACACGGTCGTGCACTGCGCGAGCTCGCCGGGCGGGGGCGACGAGAAGGCGGCGGCGCATCTGATCGCGGCGGCACGCAGGGTCGGGGTGGGGCACCTGGTCTACATCTCGATCGTCGGGGTCGACCGGGTGCCGTACGGCTACTACAGGTCCAAGCTCGCAGTGGAGCAGTTGATCGAGGAGTCGGGACTCAACTGGACCGTGCTGCGCGCGACCCAGTTCCACGACCTGCTGGTGAGGGTGCTCGGCATGCTGTCCAAGCTGCCCGTCCTGTTGCTGCCGGCCCGCGTGAAGGACCAGCCCATCGAGGTGGCGGAGGTCGCGGACCGCCTCGCCGAACTGGCCCTCGCCGCCCCGGCCGGCCGGGTCGAGGACATGGGCGGCCCCGAGGTACGGACCTTCGACTCACTGGCCCGTGCGTATCTGCGGGCGACGGGCCGCAAGCGGGCGGTGGTGAGCCTGCCGCTACGGGGCAAGGGGTACGAGGGGTTCCGCTCGGGCGGCCATTTGGCGCCGGGGCATGCGGTGGGGAAGGGGACGTTCGAGGAGTATCTGGCGCGGCGGTTCGGGGGCGAGCGGGCACGCTGAGCGCGGCTCACCAGGGCTGGCGGGCGCCTGACCCGGGCTTCAGCGAGGTGGATTCGGTGCACCGGGAGGTGGATCCGGTGCACCGGGAGGTGGATTCGGCGCACCGGTACGTCGGGGCGACGCTGCCGGGGAGAGGCCTCGCGTCCGGCGGGAGCGAGCCCGGGGGGCGGGGGGCCTGATGGCCGTCTCGGAGGAGGCAGCGCGTGCTGAATCGGCGATCCGGAGAGGGCCGGCCCTGATCGGCGTTTGGAGGAGGCCGGGCCCATCGGCGATCCGGAGGAGACGGCCCGATCGGCGATCCGAAGGAGGCCAACGCAGATCGGCGCGGCCTCGGTGCTGCCCGGCCGTCGGCCTCGAGGGGCGGAGGTCGTCGGCGAGGGCTGGAGAGGCGACCGCCGCGGCCGAACCGCCAACCAGGTCAGCGGTTTGGCGGTGCGAACAGGTCCTCCTGGGCGGCCTCCCGCGCGGTGAGCAACACTCCGCGCAGGACCGCGCCGCCACCCAAGCTGCTGGGACGCACCACCCGCCGAACAGCCAACCAGGTCAGCGGTCCGGCGGTGCGAACAGGTCGTCCTGGGCGGCCTCCCGCGCGGTGAGCAACGCTCCGCGCAGGACCGCGCCGCCGCCCAGGCTGCTGGGGCGCACCACCGTGGCCAGGGGCGACATCCTCCGGACCCGCTCCTCCACCCGCCCGGCGAGCAGCTCTCCCCCGGCCTGCCCGACCTCCCCGCCGAGGACCACACAGCCGGGGTCGAGGATCGCGACGACGGAGGCCACGCCGAGGGCGAGGCGGTCGGCCAGAGCGTCGAGGAAGCGGTCGGAAGTGCCGGAAGCGTGCCCGCCGGCCGGTGCCACCGCTTCCCTCACCACCCCCGCCGCCGCAGGCTCGTGCACGGATATCCCCGCGGCGCCCACCCCGTACGCCCCCGCCAGCTCCACGATCGCCGCCGAGCCCGCCAGCGAGTGGAAACCGCCCTCGCAGTCCACCGCCGACGGTGGGCCCGGCGTCCCGGGCACCGGCAGGAATCCGATCTCGCCGGTACCGCCGGAGGCGCCGCGGCGCAGCGCGCCGTCGAGGACCACGGCCGCGCCGGTGCCGTGACCGAGCCACAGCAGAACGAAGGTGTCCCGGTCCCGGGCCACTCCGTCGCGCTGTTCCGCGAGGGCGGCGAGGTTGGTCTCGTTCTCGATGCTGACGCGCGCTTCGGGGAGCCGTTCCTGGAGGGCTGCCACCAAGCGGCGGTGCCATTCGGGCAGGCCGGTGGAGTCGCGCAGGTCACCGGTCGACGGGTCGATCAGACCCGGGGCGCCTATCCCCACCGTATGGAGCCGGTCCGCCCCCGCCTCCTTGGCGACCCGCTCCACCAGCGCCACCGCCTGCTCCACCGCGGGCCCGGTCCCCAAGTCGCCGCCGATCGGCACCGACGCCTCGGCCAGCACGGCACCGACCAGGTCGGAGACGACGACGGAGACGCCCTCGGTACGCACGTCCAGCGCCGCCAGGTGGGCGCGATCGGCGACGATGCCGTACAGCTTGGCGTTCGGCCCTCGCCGCTGCTCCCCGGCCTCGCCGACCACCGCGATCAGGCCCGCGTCGGTGAGGCGCTCGACGAGGTCGGCGACGGTCGGCCGGGACAGTCCGGTCAGCTGCTTCAACTGCCCTGCCGTCAACGGGCCGTCCTGCTGGAGCAGTCGTAGGGCGAGCCGGTCGTTGATGGCCCGGGCGGTGCTCGGGGATGCGGGCATGCCGGGATCCTTCCAGATCGGTGAGGTGCGCAGTGGGCGGCGGTGGACCGTGAATTCTCTATCTATCAGGCAGGGTTCCTGATAGTTTACGGCGTCGCACGGTATGAAGCGAGCACCGGGAGGGGCCGGACGATGAGCGAAGTGGTCTACGACCTGCGCGAGGTGAGGCGGGCCCGGTATGCCGTGGCGTCCGTCTTCGCCGTGCACGGCGCCGTCACCGGGTCGTTCGCGACACGCGTGCCATGGATCCAGGACCATGCCGGCGTCAGCGCGGGCCAGTTGGGGCTGGCGCTCGCCTTCCCCGCGCTCGGCGCCTCCGTCGCGATGCCGGTGGCGGGCAGCATCAGCCACCGCTTCGGGGCCCGCAATGCCCTGCGCGGACTGATCGCCCTGTGGACGCTCGCGCTCACCCTGCCCGCCCTCGCCCCCAATCTGCTGACCCTGTGCCTGGCCCTGTTCACCTTCGGCGCCACGGCGGGCATGGCGGACGTGGCGATGAACGCGCTCGGCGTCGAGGTCGAGAACCGCCTCGGGCGGTCGATCATGTCCGGGCTGCACGGCATGTGGAGCGCGGGCGCCCTGATCGGCTCGGCGGCCGGCACGCTCGCGGCCCACCTGGGCTCGGACGCCCGGCTGCACCACGCGCTCGCCGCGGCGACCCTCACGTTCCTCGGCATCCTCGCCTGCCGCTGGGTGCTCGACCTGCAGCCCGCCGAGGACGAGGAGCCGCCGCCGCGGTTCGCGCTGCCGCCCCGGTCGGCGCTGCTCATCGGCGCGGTCGGGTTCTGCGCGGTCTTCGCGGAGGGCGCGAGCCTGGACTGGTCGGCGGTCTATCTGCGGGACCAGTTGGGCACCTCGGCGGGTCTCGCCGCGGCCTGCACGACCGGCTTCACGCTCACCATGGCAGTCGCCCGGCTGGCCGGCGACAAGGTGGTGGACCGCTACGGCGCCGTGCGCACGGTCCGGTCCGGCGGCGTCCTCGCCACGCTCGGCGGCGTGCTCATCGTCGTGTCGGATGGTCCGGCCCTGGCGATGACCGGGTTCGCACTGCTGGGTCTGGGCATCGCGGTGGTCGTGCCCCTGTGCTTCGCGGCAGCGGGCCGCAGCGGCAGCAACCCGTCACTGGCCATCGCGGGCGTCGCGACGATCACGTACACCTCGGGTCTGGTCGCCCCCAGCGCGATCGGCGGGATCGCCCAGGCCACCAGCCTGATGGTGTCCTTCTGCCTGGTGACCGTGCTGTCCTCCGGGCTCGTCGTGTTCGCGCGCGTCCTGCGCGCGGGGGACCGTGACCGCCCGAAGATCACCCGCCCCGCGGCCGGCTCGGACGCGGCGGTTCCCGACCCGCGCCCCTGAACTCCCCGTTCAGGATGATCCGGGCCTGATCAGCCCCCGTCGGCGCCGCCCCTGACGTCCCTGACAATGGTCCGGTCACCCGCACGCACGACGAAAGCGAAACCGCACCATGGATCTCGGCGTCCGCTGGAAACTGCACGGCGACGGACGCACCCCGGCGCCCGGAGCGGTGGTCCGCCCCGACGAGCGGCTCTCCTGGCCCCGCACCTTCGGGCTCGGCGCCCAGCATGTGGTGGCCATGTTCGGCGCGTCCTTCGTGGCGCCGGTGCTGATGGGTCTCGACCCCAACCTGGCGATCATGATGTCCGGTGTGGCGACGGTCATCTTCCTGCTCGCCACCCGCGGCCGGGTGCCCAGCTATCTCGGCTGCTCCCTCTCCTTCGTCGGCGTCGCCGCGGTCATCCGGGCCGACGGCGGTTCGAGCGCGACCGTCACCGGAGCGGTCCTGGTCGTCGGTGCCGTGCTGTTCCTGATCGGTCTCGCCGTACAGCGCTTCGGTGCGCGGATCATCCACGCCACGATGCCGCCGATCGTCACGGGCGCCGTCGTGATGCTGATCGGCTTCAACCTCGCCCCGGTGACGGCCTCGACGTACTGGCCGCAGGACCAGTGGACGGCCCTGCTGGTGATGTTGTTCACCGGTCTGGCGGTGGTCTGCCTGCGCGGTTTCTGGTCCCGGATCGCGATCTTCCTGGGCCTGGTCTTCGGCTACGGCATCTCCTGGGCCTTCGACCGGATCTTCGGCAGGATCCACTCGGCCGACGCGAGCGGCAAGGTCACCGACCACTGGCGCCTCGACCTGTCCGGCGTCGCCAAGGCCGACTGGATCGGGCTGCCCGATCTGCACGGCCCGTCCTTCCAGTGGTCGGCGATCCTGGTGGCACTGCCCGTCGTCATCGCCCTGGTCGCCGAGAACGCCGGGCACGTCAAGGCGGTCGGCGAGATGACCGGCGACAACCTGGACGACAAGCTGGGCACCGCGATCTCCGCGGACGGCGCAGCCTCGGTGCTCTCCACCGCGGTGGGCGGCCCGCCCAACACCACGTACTCCGAGAACATCGGCGTGATGGCCGCGACCCGCGTCTACTCGACCGCCGCCTACTGGGCCGCCGCCGGCTTCGCGCTGCTCTTCGGCGTCTGCCCCAAGTTCGGCGCGGTGGTGGCCGCGATCCCGGGCGGCGTCCTCGGCGGCATCACCGTCATCCTGTACGGCATGATCGGCCTGCTGGGCGCGCAGATCTGGATCAACGCCAAGGTGGACCTGCGCAATCCGCTGAACCTGGTGCCGGCCGCCGCGGGCATCATCATCGGCGTCGGCAACGTCACCCTGGAGTTCACCGACACCTTCGAGCTGAGCGGCATCGCGCTGGGCACGCTGGTGGTCATCACCGGCTACCACGCGCTGCGGGCGTTCGCCCCGGCCCACCTCAGGACGCAGCACCCGCTGCTCGACGAGGGCACGTCCTCCTACGACGAGGAGAGCGACGCCGACGAGGGGTCTCAGCGCGCCAAGTCGTAGGCGTACGACGCCGTGAAGGTCCCCGGCCTGCCCTTGCAGCCGTCCGACTCCCCGGGCAGCTTCACCCACAGATAGGCGTCCATCCGCGCCTCGCCGGTGCTGAGCGTCGGCGCCCGGCCCAGCCTGCGGCCGGCGGGGTCGCACCACTCCCCGTCGGCCGGAGCTCCGGCGCCGTTGCGGCTGGTGTCGATGACGGCGCCCAGGCTCGCGGGGCCGTCGAGAGCGTCCAGGACCTGCCGGTCGTAGGCGATCTCGTCGGTCGTGGCGTGGAAGTTGGAGACGTTGCTGAAGATGCCGTCGGAGGACGCGGCCGAGGCGGCGCCGGCCTGCTTCAGCCATCCGGCCTGCTTGCCGGGCGGGTTCCAGCCGGAGTGCCCGGCGTCGTAGTAGACGCGCGCTCTGGGGTTCGCGGCCTTGAAGGCGCGGCCCGCCCGGGCCAACGAGGCGAAGCGGTCGGCGCGTTCACCGGCGGAGAGGCACTCGGACTGGGCCACTGAGTCCGGCTCCAGGATGACGATGACGTCACCGGAGCCCAGCCCCGCGGCGAACCTGTCGATCCAGGCGTCGTAGGCGTCGAGGCCGGGCGCGCCGCCTTCGGAGTAACCGCCGCAGTCACGGCCCGGGATGGCGTACGGCACGACCACCGGCACCCGCCCCAGCGCGGATGCGCCCGAAGTGACCGCGCGGACCCGGGCGGTGATGGTGTCAGGCGTGAAGTCGGCGAACCACACCGCGGCCGGCTGGGCGGCGATGCGAGAGGCGATGACGGCGTGGCGCGGGTCACCGGCGTTGTCGCGGACCCAGTCGAGGACCTGGGAGTCGGGGTGGCGGTAGAGGCGGGAGGACACCACGGCGGGCTGCTGCTTCCTCTCGGTCCTGGTGGGCGAGGGCGTGGGGCTCTTGGGTGCGGGCTTCTTCTTCGGTGTCGGTGAAGCGGACGCCGGCGAAGGGGACTTCGTGACCGACGGGGAGGCAGAGGGCACGAGCGGCAGGGACTCCAGGCTCGGCGAGCGGGTCACCTCGGGCGGCCCGGCCTGGTCGGAACGCCCTCTGTCGTCGAGCGCGGACATCATGCCGGTCACCGTGCCGACGGCGACCACGACCGAGGCCGCCACGACCATGGCATGGCGCCGGACCGCCCTCCTGCGCTCGGACCTGCGTGCGGCCAGTCGCTGGGCACGTAAGCCTGACACGGTCCTGCTCCCCCTCCGACACAGCGAGCGCGTTCCCCCGTTCTGGGGAAGCGCCGGGCCCGCCGACACTCCCGTCAGCCTAAAGCTGGGACTCTGCCCCCATGGCGCAATGCGAACAATTCACCACGCCCGTGGACGCGGTCATCTCCCGTATGCGCGCCCTCGAAGCGGCCCTGCCCGAACGAGACGGAGTCGCGATCTTCAACCGCGTCTACCTCGCCGTCACGGAGGCCGTCGACCGGCACATCGACGGCGGTCGTTTCACCGACGCCCGGGCCGCGATCACGCTGGACGTGCGGTTCGCGGAGCGGTATCTCGCGGCGGTGGACAGGGCCGAGCGGGAGGGGCGCCCGCCCGCCTGCTGGCGGCCGCTGTTCCAGATGCGCCGGCATCCCGGCGTACGACCGCTGCAGTTCGCGCTCGCGGGCATCAATGCGCACATCGGCCACGATCTGGCGCTCGCCGTGGTGGACGCCTGTCGTAGCCTCGGCTGCGAACCCGCCGAGCTGGAGGACGAGTTCGACCGGGTGGGTGATCTCCTCGTCTCGCTGGAGGAGCGCGTCCGCGAAGAGCTGATGCCGGGTCCCGACCTGCTCCAGATCGCCGACCCGCTGACTCATTTGCTCGGCTCCTGGAGCCTTGACCGGGCCCGGGACGCCACCTGGTCGGCGGCGCGGGCGCTGTGGGCGCTGCGCCGGCTCCCGGACGTCGCCGGGGAATTCACCGACCGGCTGGACGCGGCGGTGGGGTTCGCGGGACGCATGCTGCTCACACCACTGCCCGATTGACCGGCCCTCGAGTGGCAGTTCCCCGTGCTCGCAGTACGTTGGCCGGTGGGGGCCAAACGATCGCGAAGGAGCCTCAGTCATGGCCATCCGTCTCGGACTCGGTCTTCCCCAGCTCCGCCAGTACGACCTGGCCAAGGACGTGACGGATGTTGCCCGCACGGCCGAGCAGATGGGATACGACAGCCTGTGGGTCTACGAGCGGCTGCTGGTCCCCGAGTCCCCCACCCAGGGCCTGTACGGCATCCCGGGCCTGCCCTGGCCGGACTGGTACCGCGGGATGGCCCATCCGCTGGTCACGCTGACGCTGGCCGCGGCGGTCACCGACCGGGTCCGGCTGGGCACCGGCATCGTGGTCGCTCCGCTGCACGGACCGTTCCAGCTGGCCAAGGCCCTCGCCTCGCTGGACGCGGCGAGCGGTGGCCGGGTGGTCGCCGGTCTGGGCACGGGCTGGTCGACCGACGAGTTCGCCGCCGCGTCGGTGCGGCCGATCGAGGAGCGCGGCCGGGTGCTGGACGAGGTGATCGACGTCTGCCGGGCGGTGTGGGGCCCGGACCCGGTGTCCTACGAGGGCCGGATCACGAAGATCGACGCGGCCGTGGTGGGCCCCAAGCCCGTGCGGCCGATCCCGATCCTCGTGGCCGCGGGAGGCGGCAAGGCCCTGACGCGGGTGGTGGATCACGGCGACGGCTGGATCCCGGTCGCCATGGACGTGCAGGGGTATGCCGCAGCGTGGCAGCAGATCCAGGACATCGCCGCCGAACGTGGACGCACGCTGCCGATCGAGCGGGTGCCACGGGTGAACGCCACGTACTCGGCCAAGGCCTACGACGGTGAGGACCGCCAGCCCTTCCAGGGCAGCGCCGACCAGATCGTGACGGACCTCGCGGCCTACGCCGAGGTCGGCGTGGACGAGGTCCTCCTCGACCTGCAGACCACTCCGCGCGACGCCCAGGAACTCAAGGACGTCGCCGCGGAGGTGTACGAGAAGGCGCGGGCCGCCGGGATCTAGTCCTCCGGCAGCTCGACCGGCGCGATCTCGTCGTAGACATCGCCCGGGCCGGGGTTGGAGCCGTCGGTCGCACCGCCGAAGTGGTGCATCACGCCCCAGACCGCGTTCAGCGCGGTCTGGACGGCGCCCTCGGCCCAGCCGGCCGTCCAGGAGATGTCGTCGCCGGCGAGGAAGATGCCCCGCTTGTCCTCGGGCAGCCGGTCCTGCATGAAGTGCGTGAACAGGCGGCGCTGGTAGCGGTAGTGGCCCGGCAGGTTGGCCTTGAACGCGCCCATGAAGTAGGGCTCGTTCTCCCAGGAGACGGTCACCGGGTTGCCGATGATGTGCTTCCGGATGTCGACCTTCGGGTAGATCTCGCCGAGCGACTTCAGCATGACCTCCATCCGCTCGCTCGCGGACAGCGGCAGCCACTTCAGGCTGTCGTCACACCAGGTGTAGGAGAGGCAGATGACGGCGGGCTTGTCCGGACCGTCGTCGAGCAGGTAGGTCCCGCGCGTCATACGGTCCGTCAGCGTCATCGACATGACGTCCCGGCCCGTCTCCTCGTCCTTGTCCAGCCAGAACGGCCGGTCGACGGGCACGAAGAGCTTGCTGGACTCCATGTAGTGGGTGCGCTCGATCGCGGTCCAGTGGTCGATCGGGAAGAGCGAGTCGTCGCAGGCGATCTTCGACAGCAGCATCCAGGACTGCGCGGTGAAGATCGCCGCCTGGTACGTACGGATGTCGCCGTTCGCGTCCGTCACGGTGATGCGGTTGCCGGCCGTGCGGTGCAGCCGGGTCACGGCCGGGCGGGGCACGCCGTTGTCGTGGAGCGTGGCGAGCGAGGTTCCGTAGGGCCAGTGGACGATCTTCTCCGGCTCGCGCTCCCACATGCGCAGCGGCAGCTGCTGGGAGCCGCCGACGATGCCGCGGTGGTGGTCGTCGGCCTCGGTGTAGACGACCCGCAGGATCTCCAGGATGGAGTTCGGGAAGTCGGTGTCCCAGCCGCCGGTGCCGAAGCCGACCTGCCCGAAGATCTCGCGGTGCCGGAAGGACTTGAAGGCCTCGGAGTCGCAGAGGAAGCCGTAGAAGGTCTGGTTGTCGAGCTTCTCGACGAGCTGCGCCCAGATCTCGCGGATGCGCGGCACGTCCCGCTCGCGCATCGCGCGGTTCATGTCGGTGAAGTCGGCGCCCTCTTCGAGGCACTTGTTCCAGGCCTCGGCGACATCCCGGTAGACCTGCGGGAGGTCCTCGATCGTCTCGGCGTAGTGCGACTCGCCCTTGAGGTCGACGACGGTCGACGGAGTGGCCTCGGCGAGCGGGTTCGGGAAAGGGCTGGTCTTCAGGCCCACGAGGTCGATGTAGTGCTGGAGGGCCGTGGAGGACGGCGGGAACCGCATCGCGCCCATCTCCGCCGTGAGCCCCTCGGTGCCGGCGCCGTCGAAGCCGACGGTGCGCAGCCGGCCGCCGATCTCGTCGGCCTCGTACACGACCGGCTTGAGGCCCATCTTCATCAGCTCGTACGCGGCCACGATGCCGGACAGGCCGCCGCCGATGACCGCGACCTCGGTGCCGTGCTCGGTCGCGGGTATCTGGCCAAGCCCCGCCGGGTGGGCGAGGAAGTCGTCGTAGGCGTACGGGAAGTCCGGGCCGAACATGGTGATCGGCGGCTGCTGCTCGTCGGCGTGCTGGACGGCGTTGGGCACCGTGGACGTCATGGGGTACGGACTCCTTGCGACTGCGACTGCGAGGGGAAGCGGGGGAGGTTCAGACGAGCGACCCGTAGAGGCCGGGGCGGCGGTCGGTCAGATACGGGTTCGCCTCGCGCGAGGCGGCGAGGAAGGCGGGGTCGGTGTCGGCGAGGACGAGGTCCTCACCGCGGCCGGCGCGGACGCGGGCGACCCCGTCGGGGCCGGCGAGGGTGGAGAGGCCGACGAACTCGAACTCCCCTTCCCGGCCGACCCGGTTGACGTACGCGACGTACATCTGGTTCTCGAAGGCACGCACCGGGATCATCGACTCGGCGACGAACTGGAACGGGTGCATCTGAGCGGTCGGCACGACCAGCAGGTCGGTGCCGGCGAGGGCGTGGGCGCGGACGTTCTCCGGGAACTCGACGTCGTAGCAGATCAGGATGCCGACGCGGAGGCCGCCGATCTCGGCCTGGACGACCTGCTGGTCGCCCGGCGTGAAGTGGTCGCGCTCGAAGCAGCCGAAGAGGTGGGTCTTGCGGTAGTTGGCGAGCCGGGTGCCGTCGGCGGAGATCAGCTGGGCCGAGTTGAATACGGCGTCGCCGTCCCGCTCGGGGTAGCCGTAGACGATCGCCAGACCGTGCCGGGTCGCGATCTCCGCGATCGCGTCCGCGCAGTCGCCGTCGGCGGGCTCGGCCAGGTGTGCGATGTCGTCGCCGATCGCGTACCCGGTCAGGAACATCTCCGCCGTGACCAGCAGCCCGGCGCCCGCGGCGGCGGCGCGGCCCGCGGCCTCGTCGAGGACCTTGAGGTTCTCGACGGTCGAGCCGGGGCGGCCGGAGCTCTGGAGCAGGGCGGTGCGCATGCGTGGTCCTCACCGGGCGGAAGGGGGTTGGGGGGCCATGTAGGGGCCACGTAGACGGTACGGGCGGCCGACCGGGGCGGACAAGAAGGAGCCGTTGCGCGCCGGTGAGCGGTTTGTTGCGTGCTCCGGTGGGTCGGCGGAGATTCGTTGCGCGACCCCCGTCTTGGTCCCGGTCCTCCTGGCGGCTCAGGTCCCGCCGGTCTTCCCCGCCGGACGGCGGAGACGAGGTGCCGTCCCGGGCGCGATGTGCCGCGGGCGCCGCGCCGGGAGAGTGGGGACCGTCCACTCGACCTGGCTTGACCTGCGGAAAGGACCACGATGAACCGTCGTACGAAGATCGTTGTGCTCGGCTGCGCACTGCTGCTCAGCGCCGGAGCTGCCTCGGCCGCCACCGCCACCGCCTCCGCCACCGCCTCCGCCTCCGCCTCCGACGACGCGCCGCGGGTGCGCGAGGCCGCCGCGCTCACCGGCACGGCCAAGCTCTACCGCTCGGCCGGCGACGACATCACGTTCAGCTTCGACGCGCGTCTGGCGGCGAAGGACAACGCCGACCCGACCAAGGCCACCGGCACCTTCGAGTTCAGCCACTACCTGAACGGCGAGGGCGCCCGGGCCAAGGCGAAGGTCGACTGTCTGCTGACCGGCGGGAAGGTGGCCGTCGTCTCCGGGGTCATCACCTCCTCCGATCTGCCCGGCGCCGAGGGCAAGCGGGTCGGCGTCACCGTCCACGACGTCGGCCGCCACGACCGGCTCGGCTACAGCTGGGCCGCCACGGGCAACCCCGTCGAGACGAAGGAGCTGCCCAAATGCGTGAGCTCCGCCCCCTTCGAGAAGGTCAGGAAGGGGACGGGCGACTTCACGGTCGTGCCGTGGCGGCCCGACTTCTAGCCAGCGCCACCGCCGTCACCAGGTACGGAACCGCGAGCACCGCGAACACCGTGCTGTGCGCGGCGCCGGTGCCGAGCAGCGCGTACACGCCGAACGTGGCGACCGTGGCCAGCTCGGTGCCCAGACTCGCCACGGAGGTGAGGGTGGCCCGGCGGGACTCGTCGATACGGTGCTGGAGGCGGACGTCGGCGAGCACCTCCGCCAGCTGGAACCCGGCAAAGGCGAGGCTCACCAGGGCGATACCGGCCAATGAGCGGGCCGCGGCGCCGACGGCCAGGGCGAGCGCCGCGCCCGCGAGCAGCGCCGCGATCCCCCTCGTGCCGAGGCGTTCGGCTGGTCCGGCCAGGAGGCTGCCGACGGTGACGCCGGCCCAGATCAGCATGATCAGGTAGGGCACCGTCGCCTCGGCGAAGCCGATGTCCCGGACCAGCAGCGGGGTGTACTCGTCGAGCGCGCCCCATACCGCGGCCACGGCCGGGATCAGCAGCAGGGCACCACGCACCGAACGGTCCCTGTGGACTTCGGCGAGCCCGGTCCTCAGGGTCGTCGCCCAGCTGTCGCCCCCGGTCTTCGGCCGCACCCGGTGCTCCGGGAACCGGGTCGCGGTGAGGGCGGTCAGCACACAGGCCAGGAAGCTCGCGGCGCCCACGGCCGCGTAGCCGCCCCGGGCGAAGACGGGCCCCGCGAGGCCGATGGACGCGACGGTGCCCACCAGCCGCGCGGCCCGGGACCTGCCCATGACCCGCGCATAGCGGGCGGCGGCGCCCAGCCGGTCCAGCTCGTCGTACACCAGCGCCTCCAGCGCACCGGAGCCGAGCGCTCCGCCGGCGCCCCACAGCACGAAGCCGACCGCGAAGGCCCAGTACGACGGGACGGCCACCCACAGTCCGAAGCCGACGGCCGTGAGCAGCGGGCCGATCCACAGCAGCCGGCGCCGCGAGACGGCGTCGGCCCAGGCGCCGGAGGGGACCTCCAGCACCACGGCGGTGATCGACCACAGGGCGAACAGGGAGGAGATCTGCCAGAGCGACATGCCGGTGTCGGCGAACAGCAGCGCGTACACCGGGTAGAGCAGGACGAAGTCGTCGAGGAACGAGTAGCCGTACAGCGTGGCCGTGAGGCGGCGGACGCCGGTGGCGGGCACGCGTGCAGGTGAGAGTGTCATGAGGCCTTCCCGCAGGGACAGTTCGGACGCCGGGGGTACGGCGGCCGAGGTGGCCCTCGGGAGGCACGGCTGGTGGATCAATGTCGCCAGGTCATGACACCGATGGTAGGCGCCGCGGGCTCACTCGCCCAGGGAGAATGTGGTGATCACGGCCGCGTGGTCGGACGGCCACTCGTTGTGCTCGACGTCCGGCCAGGGGCGGGGGTGTCCGCTGACATAGGTCTCGGAGCCGAGCACGCGCAGACCACGGTGGAGGACGAAGTCGATCCGGTCCTGCGGCTCCGGACGCCCGCTGCCGTCCTCGTGCACGGCGTGGATCGGCGACCAGGTGTGGCCGGGGTGGGTGGTCGGGTCGGGGTGGGCCTCGCGGTAGGAGTCCCGCAGTCCGGCCTCCTCGGCCGCCTTGGTCACCGGCCATTCCACATCCGGCCGGTCCAGGTGGGAGGGGCTGTTGAAGTCGCCTACGAGGACGCAGGGCACGGCGGGGTCGGCCGTCTCGTCGATCCGGTGCAGGGTGTCCCGCATCTGCGCGAGCCGCACCTGCTCGTGGGCGATCAGCTCGGCCGCGTCAAGCCCGTCGAAGGCGGACTCGTACGGGCCGTAGGGCGTGTAGTCGAGGTGGGCGGTCCAGATGTCGGCCCGGCGGTCCCCGGCCTGGATGCGGACCCCGGCCGCCCCGTAGAAGCCGACGTCCGGGTCGCCGAAGCGGGCGGTGATCGGGTGGCGGCTGATGATGCCGAGGTTCTCGCCCGCCCGGTGGTGGTACCAGCCGAGGGCGTCGGCGAGTTCCTGGGCGGCGGTGCCGTACGTCTCCTGGAGCCCGACCACGTCCACGCCGGTCTCGGCGATGACCTTGAGCTGCTTGGCCAGGTGGTCGTGGACCTTGGTGCCGCCGTGCCAGAGGTTCCAGCTCATGACGCGCAGTTCGGCCGTCGGCAGGGCACGGGCCCTGTGGAGGGTGCGCAGGCGCTCGGGGGTGACCTCCTCCAGGCTGGCGAGGACGGTGCGTCCGGGCGCCGGCTCGATCGGGGCCAGTGAGGGCACCGCGAGCACCGTGCAGCCGGCCGCCTCGGCGGAGCTGACCCCGGTGCGGGTGTCCTCGACGGCGACGCAGGCCCTCGGGTCGACACCGAGGGCTCGGCAGGCGGCGAGGTACGGGTCGGGGGCGGGCTTGGTGCGGTCGGTGTCGTCGGCGGTGACGGAGACCGCGAAGCGGCTGGCGCCGAGGGCTTCGAGAACGGTGTCGGCGACGGCGCGGGGCGACGCCGTGACCAGGGCCGTGGGGACGCCGTCGCGGGCCAGGGCGTCGAGCAGGCCGAGCGCGCCGGGGCGGGGGACGATGCCTGCGCGGACGCGGTCGGCGAACTCGCGGTGCAGCGCGTCGGCGAGGCCGGCGGCCGGGGCGCCGGTGGCGGCGGCCAGCCAGTCGGCGGTGTGCTCGACGGCCCGGCCGAGCACCTGAGCCTCGTCTGCCTCGGTCAGGGCGCGCCCGGCGACGTGCTCCACCGCCTCCCACCACAGTCGCTCGGTGTCGACGAGCGTGCCGTCCATGTCGAACAGGACGGCCTGGAGCGGGAGTTGAGTCACGGTTGTCGTCTCTTTCGTGCGTGGGGGGTTCAGGGGGTCTTCGTTCGGGAGGCGGGCGATCAGCGGTTACGTTCTGCCACCAGCACCGGCCGCTCCGGCAGCGACACGCCGACCGCGGCGCCGGTGCCGAGCGCGGCGGTCTCGTGTGCGGGCAGGTCGGCCTTCACCTCGGTGCCGTCGGCGAGCCGTACGGTCAGCCGGGTGGTGGCGCCGAGGAAGGCCGTGGCGACCACGCGCGCGTCGGCCGCCTCGTCGGCACGCACCGTCACCGCTTCGGGCCGTACCAGCACGTCGACGTCGGACACCGAGGGCACGTCGCCGTCGACGGGCAGCCTGCGGCCCAGCACCTCGACGCCGTCCTCGACCAGACGGCCCGGAATGCGGCTCATCGTGCCGACGAACTCGGCGACGAAGGCGGTGGCGGGGCGGCCGTACAACTCGGCCGGGGCGGCGCACTGTTCGAGCCGTCCGGAGCGCATGACCGCGACCCGGTCGGCCATGGACAGGGCCTCCTCCTGGTCGTGGGTGACGAAGAGGGTGGTGATGCCGAGCTCCCGCTGGAGCCGTCGGATCTCCTCGCGCAGCGTCAGGCGCACCTTGGCGTCGAGCGCCGACAGCGGCTCGTCCAGCAGCAGGACGCGCGGGCGCAGGGCGAGGGCCCGGGCCAGGGCGATGCGCTGCTGCTGGCCGCCGGAGAGCTGGTGCGGGTAGCGCTCGCCCTTGTCGGCGAGGCCGACCAGTTCCAGCAACTCCGCGGCACGGGCCCGACGTTCGGCGGTGCGCACCTTGCGCATGCGCAGCCCGAACGCCACGTTGTCCAGGGCGTTCAGATGCGGGAAGAGGCTGTACGACTGGAAGACCATCCCGGCGTCACGACGATGCGCGGGGATGCCGGTGACGTCCTCGCCGTCCACCAGCACCTCGCCGGAGTCGGGATGCTCGAACCCGGCGAGCATGCGCAGCGCGGTGGTCTTGCCGCAGCCGGACGGGCCGAGCAGGGCGAGGAGTTCGCCCGGCCGGACGGTCAGGTCCAGTCCGTCGAGGGCGACGGTGGTGCCGAACTCCCGGCGCAGTCCGCGGAACTCGACGGTGGCGGCCTGTGCCGCTGCCTTTTCAGGCGCTGTCTCTTCAAGCACGGTCATGGTTCATCCCCGGGAGGTAGTACGGGTACGGCCGCCGAAGCCGGCGAGCACGAGGAGCAGCACCCAGGTCACGAGCAGGCTGAGCACGGACACGGCGACGGACAGCTGGGCCTGTGAGCCGCTGACGTTCACGATCCACACGGCGAAGGGCTGGAAGCCGAGCAGCTGGGCCACGGTGAACTCGCCGAGGACCAGGGCGAGGGTGAGGAAGGAGGCGTTGAGCAGGGCGCCGCGCAGGTTGGGCAGGACGGCCTGCACCAGCGCCTGCGGCCAGCTCGCCCCGCAGCTGCGGGCGGCCTCCACGAGGGTGGGCACGTCGATGGCGCGCAGCCCGGCGTCCAGGGCCCGGTACACGAACGGCAGCGCCATCACGACGTAGGCGAGGACGAGCACGAACGGGAACTCGGGGTTCTGGATCGCGACGAACGTCTGGAACAGCGGCGTCCGCGACAGGTGCTCGGGCCCCCATTTCAGCACCGTCCCGATCCCGGCGACGAACGCGATCGGGGGCACGACCAGCGGCAGCGAGCACACGATCTCGACGACCGGCCGCAGCCGGGGCGCGCCGAGCCGCAGCGCGACCATGGCGGGCACCATCAGCAGCAGGACGACGGCGATGGTGGCGAGGGCCAGCTCCAGGGAGAGCAGCAGGCTGGAGGTGAAGCCGTCGGTGGAGAAGATCCGGCCGTAGGCGTCGAAGGTGAGGCCCTGCCCGGGCACGTCGACCGTGAAGACCACCGACGCGGCGAGCGGCACCAGGAAGTACAGTCCGGCGAGGCCGAGCGCGCCCCACCGCCACAGGTTCAGGCGAGCCATCGCGCGCTCCGTCGTTGCAGGGGCAGATACACCGCCATGACCAGGCCGGCGACCAGGACCATGTCGAGGCTGAGGGCGAGCGCCACGTTCTCCTGGCCGACCAGGACGTTGCCGGAGAGGGCGTCGGCGATCTGGAGGGTGACCAGCGGGACGGAACTGCCCACCATCGCGGCGGCGGTGGCGTACGCGGCGAAGGCGCTGCCGAAGAGCAGGACGAACCCGCCGAGGAGCGTGGGCAGCAGCACGGGCAGGGCCACATGGCGCCAGTACTGCACGGCCGTGGCGCCGTTGTTCTGCGCTGCCTCGCGCCACTGGGAGCGCAGGCCGTCCAGGGCCGGAGTAATGGTGAGGACCATCAGCGGGATCAGGAAGTACAGGTAGACGAGGACCAGGCCCCAGAAGCTGTAGAGGTCCCAGCCCTTGTCCGTGAGACCCAGGTGGCGGGTCAGCACCCCGGCGTTGCCGAGCGTGGCGACGAAGGCGAACGCGAGTGGGACGCCGCCGAAGTTGGCGAGCACCCCGGACGCGGTGAGCACGGCCTCGCGCAGGGCGCGGAAGCGGGAGGTCACCACGGCCTGGGCGAGCGGCAGCCCGAGCAGGGCGCCGAGCGCGGCGGAGACGGCGGACAGCTTGACGCTGCCGAGCAGGGCCGTGAGGTAGGCACCCTGGAGCGAGGCGGTCAGGTTGTCGGCGCTGTACGAAGTCGCCCCCGTGGCCGGGTCCTTGACGGTGAAGGCGCCGTCCAGCATGGCCAGGGCGGGCAGCCCGAAGGCGAGCGCGGTGAAGACGAGCAGCGGGACGACGGCGAGCGAGCCGCCGAGGGCACGGCGCCGCCGCTTGCGCGTAGCAGCGGGCGCCGTGCCGACCCCGGTGAGGGTGGCCGTCATCCGGAGACGGCCTTCGCCCAGCCCTGGCCGAGGACCGTCTTGGCCTTGTTCTGCTGGGCCTCGGTCGGGAAGGAGGGCGTACCGGAGACCTCGGGCAGCTTGGCCGCTGCCGTCTTGTCGAGGGTGCCGGCCTTCTCCATGGCGGTCATCAGGGCCGGCCGGGCGTAGCCCTTCAGCCACAGGTTCTGGCCCTCGGTGCTGTAGAGGTACTCCTGCCACAGGCGGGCGGCCGCGGGGTGCGGGGCGTCCTTGTTGATCGCCTGGGAGTAGTACTGCGAGAACTGGCCGTCGCTCGGCACCGACACCTGCCAGTCGACGCCCTTGGACTTGAACTCCTCGGCGTACCCGGCGTTGAGGTAGTCCCAGTCGATACTGATGGGCGTCTCACCCTTCTCGACGGTGGCCGGGGTCGACTCGACGGGTGTGTAGTTGCCGTTCTTCTTCAGCTTGGCGAAGAAGTCGAGGCCGGGCTGGATGTCGTCGAAGGAGCCGCCGTTCGCGAGCGCCGCCGCGTACACGCCGCCGAAGGCCGAGCCGGACTTGGTGGGGTTGCCGTTGAGGGCGACCTGACCCTTGTACTGCGGCTTCAGCAGGTCGGCGAAGGTCTTCGGACACTCCTTGACGCGCTTCGCGTCGCAGCCGATGGAGATGTAGCCGCCGTAGTCGTTGAACCAGCGGGCCTGCGCGTCCTTCTGGCCCTCGGGGATGTCGGCGAAGGCCTCCACCTTGTACGGCGCGAGCAGCCCCTGCTGGGCGGCGCTGATCGCGAAGGAACTGCCGAGGTCAAGCACGTCGGGAGCGCGGTCCTGCCCCTTGCGCGAGGTGACGGCGTTGATCTCGTCCTGGCTGGAGCCGTCGGGGTTCTCCACCTCGACCTTGATGCCGTACTTCTTCTCGAAGCCGTCGATGAGGGCGCCGTAGTTGGCCCAGTCACGGGGCAGCGCGATGGCATGCAGCGTGCCCTCCTTCTTGGCCGCCTCGACCAGCTTGTCGATGCCGCCGAACTCCTCGGCGGAGGTGGCGGTGGCGGCGCTCTTGCCGTCGGCGGAGGTGGACGCGTTGTCGGGAGCGGCGCCGCAGGCGCTGAGGGCGAGCGCGGCGACGACGGCGAGGGCGCCGCTGCGGGCAGCCGTTCTCGGCAGGGAAACGGACACGGTTTCTCCAGGGGACGCGCGAGGGTGGAGGAGGCCCCACGGGGCCAACTTGTCTGAACAAGTTGGCCTTAGTACGCCCGGTCTCGATGTCCCAGGAGTGAACGCCGGTGAAACCCTGACCCCATGATTCGTGCACAGTCCCGGCCGGCACGGACCACTGCCGGATCTCGTTTACGCTGGTCACTCTGTGCACAGCAACCGACTCAGAGGGGAAGCATGACGGCGCGACACGAGGAGATCGCCGACGAGCTGCGCCGCGCGATCGACCGCGAGGAGTACACGGTCGGCAGCCTGCTGCCCGCCGAGACGGACCTCGCGGCCCGGTACGGCGTCTCCCGCGGCACGGTCCGGCAGGCCGTCGCCGCACTGACCGCCGAGGGACTCATCGGCTCACGGCAGGGCGCCCGTCGCGTGGTCCTGGCCAGCCGCCGCAGCCAGAGCTTCGCCGAACTGCGCAGCTTCGCCCAGTGGGCGCACGCGATGGGACGGGAGGCGACCGGTCACGTGGTCGTGCAGGAGTACCGGCCGGCGACCGAGGAGGACGCGGTACGCCTCCAACTACCCTCCGGTACCCCGGTGTTGCACGTCCTACGAGTACGCGGCCTGGACGGCGAACCGGTCCTGCTGGAGCGCACGGTCTACGCCGACTGGATCTCCCCGGCCGTCGAGGCCATAGAGCCCGACTGCCCCTCCGTCACCCAACGCCTCTACGACGACACCGGGTTGGTCTTCGCCTACGGCGAGCACGTCATCGACGCGGTGTCAGCGGGCGCCCAGGACGCCGAGTTGCTGGGCATCCGCCGCACGAGCCCCCTGCTCCGGGTGCGCCGCGTGACGACGACCCGCGAGGGCCGCCCGGTCGAATGGTCGGACGACCGCTACCGCTCGGACGCGGTGAGCTTCAGCGTGCACAACTCGATCGACAACAACGCGCTGGCGAGGAAGACGGCCGACTGACACCTCCGCCGCGCGGCTACACGGGTCCGCCTGACGGAGGAGGCCACAGCGCCGGTAAGCGGGCCAGACTGCCCGTATGGACGCCACCGACATTCCCGCCCTGCCATTCGTCGACGAGCACGCGACGGTGGTCGAGGCGGACACCGACACAGTCTGGCGCGAGCTGGGCACGCTGATGGACGGCGCGCGCGGGTTTCGGGTGGCCACTGCCGCCCCCGGCCACGAACTGGCCCTGGTCGGCCGCCACCCCTTCTCGTCGTACGCCCTGATCTTCCACCTGGACGAGGCAGACCAGGGACGGACACGACTGCGGGCCGAGACCAGGGCGACGTTCCCCGGCCCCGCGGGGGCCGTCTACAGACGGCTCGTCATAAGCACGGGCGGGCACGCGATGATCGTCCGGCGCATGCTGAGGAAGGTCCGGGACAACGCGGCTCAGGGGCGCGGGGAACTGCGCGACAAGCCCCCACCGCCCCGCAGCGAACAAACTACGTAGGCGACCCGGAGGAAAACCGCCGCAACAACGGCGACAGCACCAGCACCGACTTGGTCCGCTCCACGAACGGCTCCCCCGCGATCCGCTCGAGGACCCGCTCGAAGTGCCGCATGTCGGAGGCGAACACCTGCACGACCGCGTCCGCGTCACCGGTGACCGTGGACGCCGCCACGACCTCCTGGTACCGCTCCAGCCCCCGCCGGATGGTGTCCGGCGAGGTGTTGTGCCGGCAGTAGATCTCGACGAACCCCTCGGTCTCCCAGCCCAGCGCCGCCGGATCCACCCGTACGGTGAATCCGGTGATCGCTCCGGTGGCGCGCAGCCTGTCCACGCGCCGTTTCACGGCGGGCGCCGACAGGCCGACCAGGTGCCCGATGTCCGCGTAGGAGCGGCGGGCGTCCTCGGCGAGGGCGTGCACGATGCGTTCGTCGAGATCGTTCAGCACTGCGGGTGGTTCACTTCGCTTCAGGTGTCGCAAGACGGGAACGGCGATAGCCGTACACGAAGTAGAACACGAGACCGGCCGCCATCCAGAACCCGAAGACCACCCAGGTCACGGTGTCCAGGCTGAACATGTTGTATGCGCAGAACAGGAAGCCCAGCACCGGCAGCACCGGCCCGAACGGCACCCTGAACGTGCGCTCGAGCTCCGGGCGCCGGTAGCGCAGGATGATCACCGCGATGTTGACCAGCGCGAAGGCGAACAGCGTGCCGATGCTGGTGGCGTCGACAAGCTTGCCCAGCGGGATGAGAGCGGCGAGCGCCCCGCAGAAGAGGGACACGATGACGGTGTTGATGCGCGGGGCACCGGTCTTCTTGTGGACCTTGCCGAACGCCTTCGGCACCAGGCCGTCACGGGACATCGCGAACAGAACACGGGTCTGGCCGTAGAGCACCGTGAGCACGACGCTCGCGATGGAGATGACCGCGCCGAGCGCGAGCAGGGTGCCCCAGAAGGACTGGCCGCTGACGTCGTTCATGATCGCGGCGAGGGAGGCGCTGGAGCCCTCGAACTTCGTCCAGTGCCAGGCACCGACGGCGACACCCGCGACGAGCACGTACAGCGCGGTCACGATGATCAGCGACAGCATGATCGCCCGCGGCAGGTCCCGCTTGGGGTCCTTGGCCTCCTCACCGGCGGTGGAGGCGGCGTCGAAGCCGATGTACGAGAAGAAGAGCGTGGCACCCGCGGCGCTCACGCCGGCCATGCCGAGCGGCATGAAGTCCTCGTAGTTGCCGGACTTGAAGCCCATGAAGCCGACCGCGCAGAACAGCACCAGCGCGGCGATCTTGACGGCGACCATGATCGTGTTGGCGCGGGCGGACTCCCGCACGCCGCCCAGCAGGAACACCATCGCCAGCAGGACGACGATCAGCGCGGGCAGGTTGACGATCCCGCCCTCACCGGGCGCCGAGGACAGCACGGACGGGATGGTGACGCCTATCGTCCCGTCGAGCAGCTCGTTGAGGTACTCGCCCCAGCCGACGGCGACGGCAGCCACCGACACGCCGTACTCCAGCACCAGACACCAGCCGCAGACCCAGGCGACCAGCTCGCCCATCGTTGCGTACGCATACGAGTACGAGGAGCCCGCGACCGGGATGCTGCCCGCCAGTTCGGCGTACGACAGGGCCGAGAACAACGCCGTGAGACCGGCGATCACGAAGGCCAGGGTGACCGCGGGACCGGCCTCCGGGACGGCGTCGCCGAGGACGACGAAGATGCCGGTGCCCAGGGTGGCACCGATGCTGATCATGGTCAGCTGCCACATGCCGAGAGAGCGCCGCAGGGACCCTCCCTCACCCTGGCCACCCTCCGCGACCAGGTGTTCCACGGGCTTGCGACGCATGAGGCGCGCGCCGACGCCGAGGGACGCGGGGGCGGCGGTCTGGCTTGGGTTGTGCGGGGGTGCGCCTTGGTCGAGCACGCGCTGGCTCCTTATCGCTGCCGGTCAGGGCGGCAGGGACCGGCGGCACCCTTTGATCAGGGACCCACCGAGCGGGGTCCCTGCCACGCCACGTACGAGGCGACAGCCTACGAGGATCAGCGTTGCTGGTGAAATGCAGCAACCTTGCGTGTACCCGCATGATCATTGCGTGTCCGGGGGATGGACGGGTGTTCGTTGCAGGGGGGCTTAAAACCGTTGCGCGGGGGTCCTCCCGGAGTGCTTCAGAGGGCCTTGACCAGGAACACGCAGGGATCGGCCTGCTCATGCCTGACGCCGTCGGCGTCCAGGTACGCCCAGCGGTCCACGTACGCCACCGTGGGCAGGTATCCGAGCCGCTCGTACAGCGCCGCCGCGCGTGGGTTGTCGTCGCCGACGCCCAGCCCCATGACGACGACGCCGCGCTCCCGCGCGAGCCGCTCGGCGTGGTTCACCAGGGCGGTGCCGACGCCTTGGGAGCGCAGCGATGCCGGCCACACGGTCAGTCCGTTGATCTCCGGGCAGCCCGGCTGTGCCGCCCGCACCTCCGGCGCCGCGCACCCTGTCCAGCGCACCTCCGCGTGGCCCACGGGCCTGCCGTCCAGCCACGGGATCAGATACGTGCTCTCCCCCGCCTCCTGTCGCTGGAAGCGGGCCACATGGTGCCCGTCGGCGCTGCGCGACGGCATGAAGCGATCCAGCACCTCGATGTCCTCGGCCCTGCAAGCGGCAATGTCCATGCACCGACGCTAGAGCCCGGTATGCGAAACGGCCCCCGTTTATCCCGGCGAACGGGACAACGGGGGCCGCGGGCAAGGCAGTTGGCGTCAGCTCCAGCTGGCGTGCAGCGGCTTGCCCTCCGCGTAGCCGGCCGCGCTCTGGATGCCGACGACGGCCTTCTCGGCGAACTCCTCCAGGGAGCCGGCGCCGGCGTAGGTGCAGGACGACCGCACGCCCGCGATGATCGAGTCGATCAGGTCCTCCACGCCCGGCCGGGCCGGGTCGAGGAACATGCGCGAGGTGGAGATGCCCTCCTCGAACAGCGCCTTGCGGGCCCGGTCGTACGACGACTCCTCGGACGTACGGTTGGCCACGGCCCGGGCGGAGGCCATGCCGAACGACTCCTTGTAGAGGCGGCCGTTCGCGTCCTGGTGGAGGTCGCCCGGCGATTCGAACGTCCCCGCGAACCAGGACCCGACCATCACGTTGGACGCGCCGGCGGCCAGCGCCATGGCGACATCGCGCGGGTGCCGGACGCCACCGTCGGCCCAGACGTGCTTGCCGTACTTCTTCGCCTCGGCCGCACACTCCAGGACCGCGGAGAACTGCGGCCGGCCGACGCCGGTCATCATGCGGGTCGTGCACATGGCGCCAGGGCCGACACCGACCTTGATGATGTCCGCGCCGGCCTCGATCAGGTCCCGCACACCCTCGGCGGCCACGATGTTGCCGGCCACGATCGGCACCTGCGGGTCGAGCGCCCGCACGGTCCGGATCGCGGCGATCATCGACTCCTGGTGGCCGTGCGCCGTGTCGATGACGAGCGTGTCGACGCCCGCGTCGAGCAGCTGCTTGGCCTTGCCCGCCACGTCGCCGTTGATGCCGACGGCGGCCGCTATGCGCAGCTTGCCGTTCGCGTCCACGGCCGGCGAGTACAGCGTGGCACGCAGGGCGCCCTTGCGGGTGAGGATGCCGGCGAGGCGGCCGTCCGAGTCCACGGCAGGGGCGTAGCGCCGGTTGTGGTGGTCGAGCGTGTTGAAGGCCTCGCGCGGGTCGAGAGCCGCGTCCAGGAGCAGCAGGTCCCGCGACATGACCACTTCGAGCTGCGTGAAGCGGTCCACGCCGGACAGGTCGGAGTCGGTGACCACACCGATCGGCTTGAAGTCGTCGTCGACGACCACACCGGCGTTGTGAGCACGCTTGGGCAGCAGGGCCAGCGCGTCGGCGACGGTCTGGTGCGGGGCCAGCACGATCGGGGTGTCGAGGACGTGGTGGCGGCTCTTCACCCAGGAGATGACGTCCGTGATGACGTCGATCGGGATGTCCTGCGGGATGACCACCAGGCCGCCGCGCCGGGCCACCGTCTCGGCCATCCGTCGGCCGGCGATGGCGGTCATGTTGGCGACGACCAGCGGGATGGTGGTGCCCGTGCCGTCCGGGGAGCTGAGGTCCACGCCCTGCCGCGAGCCCACCGCGCTGCGGCTCGGGACCATGAAAACGTCGTCGTACGTCAGGTCGTACGCGGGCTGGATGTCATTGAGGAAACGCACGTGCTGCACATCCCAGTCGATCAGAGGTGGCCCCCGGACAGGTCAGCCAGGGGGAAGAGCACGTACTTCATTGTCCCATGCTGACCGGATTGCGATGCACGGTCACATCATCCAAGCAGGTCAGAGACCCTCTTGGAGGATCCTCCAAGAGCAAGCACGACCGTGAGCGCCTGCGTACGGTCCACCGCCTCGGAAAAGACGTCCTGCGCGATCTCCCACTCGTCGGGCCGCGCCTTCGCATACGCCCGCCAGTTCCGTACGACGACCAGCAGCCCCTGCTCCACGGCGCCCGCCGGCCAGACGGTGTGGTCGCAGAGGGAGTCGGCGAGCGCGTCCCAGTTGCGGCCGAACCAGTCGGGCAGGTCCAGGGCACGGGCGCAGCGGTCCATCAGGCCGGCCTTGTCCGTGATCCCGTCGAGGTCCAGCGGGACCACGAGCTCCGTCATCTCAGTACCGCCAAGGTCGTAGTGATCGTGGAATGAAGCAGATGAACGAGGGGGGCGACCACTGGGCCGCCCCCCTCCTGACACGACGTCAGTTCCCGTCAGGATCGGTCCTGTTGAGCGTCGACTTCGGCGTCGGACCGGCCGTCATCAGATAGTCCGCCGCCGACGTGTCCGTCACCAGGCTGGTGACGAGCCCGGAGCGCAGCACCGCGTCGATCGCGGGACCCTTGCGCTGCCCGCCGGCGATCGCGACGACCTCCGGGATACGGCGGAGCTGGTCGGCCTTGACCGTGATGCACCTCTCCCCCAGGTCCCGGCCGATCCGGCGCCCCTCGGCGTCGAAGAGGTGCGCGGACATCTCGGCGGCGACGCCGAGCGAGGCGTAATGGGCCCGCTCCTCGTCGCTGAGCATGTCGTGCACCGTGGAGATGCCCGGCTCCCAGGAGCCGATGGAGACGCAGGCGACCGTGACCTTGTCGAAGTACTCGAAGGCCCGGGCGATTCCGGTCTGATGCCGCAGCGCCGCCGCGGTGGCCGCGTCCGGCAGCAGCATCGGCGCGTAGATGGGGTGGGCGTCGCCGCCGGACACCTGGGCGGCGCGGCGCACCGCCTCGACCGAACCGCGCTCGGCGGTCCCGGCGTCGTACACGCCCGTCAACTGCACCACCGTGCACGGCGGCAGCCGGTCCAGGGCCGCGGCCATGTGGATGGTGGACCGGCCCCAGGCCAGGCCCAGCACATCACCTTCGTTCACCAGCTCGCCGAGCAGGTCGGCGGCCACCTCTCCCAGGTTCTCGGGGTCGGGCGACTCCTCGGCCTCGGCCGGGGACTCGACCACGACAGCATGCCGGAGGCCGTACCGGGCGCGCAGCGCGTCCGAGCGATCGGCGTCCAGCTCGGCCGGCACGCGGATCTCGATGCGCACCAGATCCCGTTCGAGAGCGGTCTCCAGGACCCGGGCCACCTTGAAGCGGCTGACGCCGAACTCCTCGGCGATCTGGATCTTGGATTTGCCCTCGAGGTAGAAGCGGCGGGCCATGGCCGCCGCCTGCACCAGCTCAGCGGGTCCCATCCGCATGGCTGACCGGCCCGCCGACATACCCGACACGGCGATCTCCTCACTGCTGTTCACACTCTGGATTCGCCGTTCATCCTTGCAGATCCGGCGCTCTTGATCCGCCCTGATGGGCGCCGTTCACGTTCCCTTGGCTCAGTGGTCGCATGCCCAGGCCGCGGACTTGGTCACCGCCTCCGCCTGCGCGCGCAGCCCACGGACCGCCGCGGCCGGGTCGTCGGCTCCGTACACCGCCGAGCCGGCGACGAAGACGTCCGCGCCCGCCTCCGCACACCGCTCGATCGTCGAGGCCGAGACACCGCCATCGACCTGGAGCCACAGGTCGAGGCCGTGCTTGCTGATCAACTCGCGGGTCCTGCGAATCTTCGGAAGCATGATGTCGAGAAACGCCTGACCACCGAAGCCCGGCTCGACCGTCATGATCAGCAGCATGTCGAGCTCGGGGAGCAGATCCTCGTACGGCTCGATGGGCGTCGCGGGCTTGAGCGCCATGGAGGCACGGGCGTTCTTGGCCCTGATCTCCCGGGCAAGCCGTACCGGAGCCGCGGCGGCCTCGACATGGAAGGTGACGGAGGAGGCCCCCGCTTCGACGTACTGGGGCGCCCACCGATCGGGGGCGTCGATCATCAGATGGCAGTCCAGCGGAGTGTCCGTCGCACGGGCCAGGGACTCTACGACCGGCACGCCGAGCGTGAGGTTCGGGACGAAATGGTTGTCCATGACGTCGACGTGGAGGAAGTCGGCTCCCTCGACCGCCTTCGCCTCGTCCGCGAGGCGGGCGAAGTCGGCGGACAGGATGCTGGGGTTGATCTGCGCGGCCATGACCCAAGACTGCCATGCCGGAGCACGAATGTTCGCGCCAGTACAGACCTAAGACGTTCATCGGATGTTGTGTCCGGTTCGCGCGTGCCATGCTGGGCGGCCGACCGGCTCCACGGAGGGCTGCGGGGGTGGCCATGACTCAGACCCAGGAAAAGGGGCAGTCCCCTTCGGGACAGCGGGGCGTCGCCCATCTGGTCTGTGGACGACGCGCCAAGTGGGTTGTGCTCGTTCTGTGGCTGGCGGTGCTGTTCCTGACGGCACCGTTCGCGCAGAAGCTGACCGACGCGCAGGACAACGACGCGGCATCCTGGCTGCCGGGGTCCGCCGAATCCACCCAAGTCCTGGAGATCTCCGAGGACTTCAGGCCGGAGCAGATCCCGGCGGTCGTCATCTACGCCCGCGACGGCGGCCTGACGGCACAGGACCGCGCGGCGATCACCGAGGACGTCTCGCAGCTCAAACAGCTCACCGATCACGGCATCCGCGGCGCCGAGACCCGGGGCCCGGTCTTCGACCGGGAGCTGGACCCGCGCGCGGCCCAGGTCCAGGTCCCGATCACGATGGACGAGAAGGGCTGGGAGCGCATCGCACCCGCCGTGGACTCCATCAAGGACATCGTCGGGGAGGGCGGCGGCGGGCTGACCGTGCACATCACGGGCCCGGGCGGCACCTCCGCGGACTTCTCCGAGGCCTTCGAGGGCATCGACTCCACGCTGCTGTTCTCGGCGATGGTGGTCGTCATCGTCATGCTCCTGCTCACCTACCGCAGTCCCACCCTGCTCCTGGTCCCCCTCATCGCCGTGATCGTCGCCCTGTTCACCGCGCAGGCCCTGATCTATCTCCTGGCCGAACACGCGGGCCTGACCGTCAACGGCCAGAGCGCGGGCATCCTCACGGTCCTGGTGTTCGGCGCGGGCACGGACTACGCACTCCTGCTGGTCGCCCGCTACCGGGAGGAACTGCGCCGTCACGAGGACCGTCACGAGGCGATGGCGCTTGCCCTGCACCGCGCAGGCCCGGCGGTGATCGCGTCCGGTGCGACCGTCGTGCTGAGCATGCTGGTGCTGCTGGCGGCGGAGATGAACTCCACGAGGGGCCTCGGCCCGGTGGCCGCGATCGGCGTGGCGGTGGCCCTGCTCGCGATGATGTCCCTGTTCCCCGCCCTGCTGGTCATCTTCGGCCGCTGGATCTTCTGGCCGGTGATCCCGCACCTGGGCACCGAGAACCCCGACAAGCGGGGCATGTGGGCCCGCATGGGCCGCCGCATCTCGCATCGCCCGCGCATGGTCTGGGGCGTCACGGCGATCGCCCTCGCGGTCTGCTCCCTCGGCCTGATCCAGCTGCGCGCCGAGGGGCTGAGCAACGCCGACGCGTTCACCGACAAGCCGGACTCGATCACCGGCCAGGAGATCTCGGCGCGCTACTTCCCGGCCGGCAGCGGCGACCCGCTGGTCATCGTCAGCAACCAGGCCCAGGCCGTGGAGGTCGGCCGCGCGGTGGCGGAGACGCAGGGCGTCGTCCCCACCTCACTGGGTCTGCCACCGGGCACAAAACCGTCGTTCGAGGGCAAGGTGCTCTTCGAGGCGACGATGACCGCCCCCGCCGACAGCGAGGCCGCGAAACAGACCGTCGAGCGGGTCCGCGACGCCGTCCACGCGGTGCCGGACGCCGACGCCCAGGTGGGCGGCGGTACGGCGGCCCTCCTGGACATGGACAAGGCGACGACGCACGACAACATCCTGATCATCCCGCTGGTCCTGCTGGTCGTGCTCCTGATCCTCTGTGCCCTGCTGCGCGCCCTGATCGCCCCGCTCCTGCTGATCGGCACGGTGATCCTGTCCTTCGCGGCGGCCCTGGGCATCAGCGCGCTCGCCTTCCGCCACATCTTCGACTACGCCGGGGAGTCGACCGACTTCCCGCTGTTCGTGTTCGTCTTCCTGGTGGCGCTCGGCATCGACTACAACATCTTCCTCACCACCCGCATCCGCGAGGAGGCAGCCCACCAGGGCACCCGCCAAGGCGTGGTCACCGGCCTCGCCGCCACAGGCGCCGTCATCACCTCGGCCGGCCTGGTCCTCGCCGGCACCTTCGCCGCCCTCGGCACCCTCCCCATGGTCGCCTTCGCCGAAATCGGCTTCGCAGTGGCCCTGGGCGTACTCCTGGACACCTTCATCGTCCGCTCGGTCCTGGTGACGTCCCTCTTCCTGGACGTGGGCCCCAAGGTGTGGTGGCCACATCCCCTGGCACGGGAGGACGGGGGAGCTCCGGCGGTACGGGAGCCGGAGGAGGGCGTGGCGGGGAGGGGTGGCTGAGCGGGCACGCGTGCGGCGCGCCTTCAACGCCGGCCCAGGCACTTCAGCCCGTCCGGCGTTTGAGGACGAGGCCGTTCAGGCCGAAGCGGGGGTCTGGGGGCGGCAGCCCCCAGGAGCCGGGGTCTGGGGGCGGCAGCCCCCAGGAACCGGGGTCGAAGGGGCGCCAGCCCCTGGAGGATGGGACGGGTAGGGGCGGCGGGGGCGAAATCACCCCACCCGGCGAATCAGCGCCAAGTACATCGCATCGGTCCCATGCAGATGAGGCCACAACTGCACATCCGGCCCCTCCCCCAACTCCGGCACCCCCGCCAGCAAGGGCCGCGCATCAACCAGTTCAGCCGCGGCAGCACCCTGCTTCAGCACGTCGTCCACGACAGCCCGAGTCTCAGCAAGATGCGGCGAACACGTGGCGTACCCGACGACACCCCCCACCCGCACAGAGTCCAACGCCGCCCGCAACAACCCCCGCTGCAGCGGCGCAAACCCCTCCAGATCCTCCACCCGTCGCCGCCACCGAGCCTCCGGCCGCCGACGCAACGCCCCCAGTCCCGTACACGGCACATCCACCAGCACCCGGTCAAAGCTCGCCGCCCGCCAGGCCGGCCGCGTCCCATCCGCGGCGATGACCTGATACGGCCCAGGATTCCCGGCCAGCGCCTTGGCCACCAGCCCGGCCCGGTGCGGCTGCTTCTCGGAGGCAAGCAACATGGCACCCCGCTCGGCGGCCAACGCCCCGAGCAGCGCCGCCTTGCCCCCAGGTCCGGCACACCCGTCGAGCCACTTCTGGTCGGGCCCGTCCAGCGGCGCGTTGGCGAGAGCAAGCGCGACCAGCTGAGACCCCTCGTCCTGCACCCCAGCCCGGCCTTCCCGCACGGCCTCGATGGCCCCCGGCTCCCCGCCCTCGGCCAGCCGCACCGCATAGGGCGACCAACGCCCTGGCACCGCGGCCTCCTCACCGAGCAGTTCCTCGGCCGTGGCCCGACCCGGCCGCGCGACGAGCGTCACCTCGGGCCGCTCGTTGTCGGCCTCCAGCAACCGCTCGATCCCGGCCCGCCCGCCACCGAGCGAGTCCCACAACGCCGAGACGACCCACCGCGGATGCGAGTGCACGACGGCGAGGTGCTCCTCGGGATCGTCGTCGTACGGCGGCGCGACCCGCTGGATCCACCCGTCGAGGTCGTCCTGCGCGACCTTGCGCAGCACGGCGTTCACGAACTTCGCGCGCCCGTCACCGAGGACGACCCGAGCGAGCTCGACGGACGCCGACACCGCGGCATGCGTGGGAATCCGCGTCCCCAGCAGCTGATGCACACCCAGGCTGAGCACATCGAGCACGGGCGGGTCGACCTCACGCAGCGGCCGGTCCACACACGCGGAGATCACGGCGTCGTACGTCCCCTGCCACCGCAGCGTCCCGTACACCAGCTCGGTCGCGAGCGCTGCGTCCCGCCCGTCGAAGTCGCCCTGCTCCCGCGCCTTCCGCAACAGCGGCGGCAGTACGAGGTTGGCGTACGCGTCCCGTTCGTCCACGGCGCGCAGTGCCTCGAAGGCGAGGACGCGGACGGGGTCTTTCTTGGGCCGTCGGTAGGGCTTGCCGGGTTTGCGGGGCCGACGGGAGGTGTCGCTCACGAAAAAGGTGCTCCGGATTGCTGGATGAGATGTACCGACCAGCCTACGTCGCACGCCTGGCCCGGCGTAGGGCCGGTCACTCCCCGACGCGCTCGCCGTCCCCGATCCGCACGCCCCGCGCCCAGTCCGCGGCCCGCATCGGCTTCTTGCCCTGAGCCTGCACCCACAGCAGCTCGACGGCGTACGACCCGGTCCCGACGTACACGTTGTTCTTGCCGACGGAGAGCGCACTGGGCGCGAGATCGTCCCGCCCGGGCACCGGCTGCACCTGGATGAGCTTGAGCCGCTCGCCGCGGAAGGTGGTCCAGGCACCCGGGGCAGGGGTGCACCCGCGCACGACACGGTCGACGCGCAGGGAGGGAGCGGCCCAGTCGATGTGGGCGTCCTCGACATTGACCTTGGGGGCGAGGGTGACCCCCTCGGACGGCTGCGGTACGGCCTTCAGCGTGCCGTCCTCGATGCCGTCCATGGTCGCCGCGAGCAGTCCGGAGCCCGCGAAGGCCAGCCGGGTCAGCAGGTCGCCGCTGGTGTCGGTGGTCCGGATCTCCTCGGTGACGGTGCCGTAGACGGGCCCGGAGTCGAGCCCTTCCTCGATGAGGAACGTGGAGGCCCCGGTGATCTCGTCGCCGGCCATGATGGAGTGCTGCACGGGCGCCGCTCCGCGCCATGCGGGCAGCAGCGAGAAGTGCAGGTTGACCCAGCCGTGGGCCGGGATGTCGAGGGCGACGCGTGGCAGCAGGGCGCCGTAGGCGACGACGGGGCAGCAGTCGGGGGCGATCTCCCGGAGCCGTTCCAGAAACTCGGGGTCGCGCGGCCTGGCGGGCTTGAGCACCTCGATGCCCGCCTCCTCGGCCCGCTCGGCCACCGGGCTCGCCACCATCCTGCGCCCCCGCCCGGCCTGCGCGTCGGGCCGCGTCACGACGGCGGCCACCTCGTGCCGCCCGGAGGCGATCAGAGCGTCCAGAGCGGGAACGGCGACCTCGGGGGTACCGGCGAAGACAAGCTTCATGGGTGGGCACGGGCCTCTCGGACGGGGTTGGTTGGGGCAGCACACAAGTCTATGTGCGGGCGCGAGGAGGGCTCACGTCGGCGGCACCACGCAGGAATTCGCCACGGCTCGGGAACGACGGGCAGAACCCGAGGCCAAAGGCCAGGACATCGAGGCGCGTACCCCCACCCAGGGGCGTAGGCATATGCCCATACGCCCCCACTGCGTGACCCGCGGAGCGCTCCCGCGTTGGTCAAGAAAGAGTTGACCACAACGGGCCGCACCCGCCGTCTCCGCGGCCCCTTCCTTTTCAACGCCGGTTCGAGAGGCTTGTTCATGGCCGACCACGCAACCCACGACGCCCAGGCTCGGGCCAGCCTGCACTTGCTGGTGCGGGACATCGAGCGGGTCCGCCGGCAGGTGGACGCACTGCGCACGCTCACCGCCCAACTGGGCAACGTCTACCGCCCGCGCCGCTCCGGCCCCGCCACGGGCTTCGTCGTCTACGGACGTGCCCCCGCCCCGACGGTCCGTCTCGCCCAGGAGCTGCGGGACAGTGTCGAAACCCTGGTCACGGCAGCCGTGGACTTCGACCGCTCACTCGGCTTCTCGTGGGACGCGGTGGGTTCCGCTCTCGGCGTCACCAAGCAGGCGGTGCACCGACGCTACGGCGCGCGCCGCGCCGCCACCCAGGCGGCGGCCGAGGCCGAGCGGACGACCGAGCCGGTGTCCAGCCGGACGGTCAATGTCACCACCGCTCTCCCCCCGGTGCCGACGGTACCCGCGGCGCGTTCCATGCCGACGCAGCCGACGGCTGGCAGCCCCGGCCTGCGCGACGAGGCCAGGCCCACGGCGTTCCCCGGCCCTCGCAACGGCTGACACCCAGGCTGCCCCCACCTCACTCTGCCCTCCCGATGCGCACCCGGGAGGGCAGAGGCATACCTGCCCGGCCCCTGCCACAGCCCTGAGAGCGCGGCACGGCAACGGATCAGCGGCATAGGCAGCACCAGGCAGCACCAGGCAGCACCAGGCAGCACCAGGCAGCACCAGGCAGCACCAGGCAGCACCAGGCAGCACCAGGCAGCACCAGCGTCACCCGATATCAGGCGGATCGATCCGAACCCGCACCGCGATCTCCCCGGCCCCACGCGCCATCCGCGCCGCCTGCGCGGCCTTCAGCGCGGACGCCAGCGCCGCCCCTCTTCCCGGTGGAACCCGGATGAGCGCCCGGTCCCAGTGCTCCCCGGGCGGCGGCCCTCCTACGCGCCGGGGGCGCCCCACCGCCGTCACGGGTACCGGCACGGGCCCCAACACCTCGGCCTCCGGCGGCAGTTCGACGGTACCGAGAAACTCGGCCACCGCCTCTCCCGGCCCGGCCACGGAAGCCATCCGGGACACCGGCGGAAAACCCAGCTCGGCCCGCTCGCCGAGTTCGCGCACCGCGTGCCCGACGGGGTCCCACCGCACCAGCGCCTGTACGGGCCGCAGCGTGGGCTCGGCGACCACGACCACGGTGCCCCCGGCGCCCTGCGGCCGCACCAGCGAAGCAGCGGCGATCCACCGCCGCAGCGCGTCCTCTCCCGCCCGCAGGTCAGGCCGGCCGAGCATGGCCCAGCCGTCCAGCAGGAGCGCCGCCGCATACCCGCCCTCGGCGACGGGCTCGGCCCCCGGTGTGCTCACGACCAGCGAGGGCGTGCCCGGCACGGTGTCAAGTACGTGCTCGCGGCCCGAGGTCCGCACCGGAACAGCGGGAAAGGCCCGCCCCAACTCCTCGGCGGTCCGCCGCGCCCCCACCACCTGAGCCCGCAGCCGGAACGCCCCGCACTCCGGACAGTGCCAGGCCCCTTCGTCACGCCCGCACCACCCGCACCGCAGCTCCGCCCCGGAGCCCTGCGCCTCCAGCGGCCCGGAACAGTGCCGACACCGAGCGGGAGCCCGGCAGTTGGCGCAGGCCATCCGCGGCACATACCCGCGTCGCGGCACCTGCACGAGGACCGGCCCCTGCCGCAGCCCCTCCCGCACCGCCTGCCAGGCGAGCGTGGGCAGCCGAGCGGCACGCGCGGCCTCGTCCCGCGCGAGATCCCCGTCCCCCACGGTCCGTACGAGCGGGGCCGCGCCCCGCACCTGCTCCCGGGTGGCGACCAACGGCCGGGCCCATCCGCTCTCCACGAGCTGGGCGGCTTCGACCGTGCAGCTCCAACTCCCCAGCAGGAAGCCGCACTTGTCCTGCGCGGCCCGCAGCAGCAGCACTTCACGCGCATGAGGCTGCGGGGCATGCTGTTCGCTGTGGCTGTCGTCGCCGTCGTCCCAGAGGGCGACCAGCCCAAGGTCCTGCACGGGCGCGAACATGGCGGCCCGCGTCCCCACGACGGCCCGGACACTTCCGCGCCGTACGGACAGCCACTCCCGATACCGCTTCTCGGGCCCGGCATCGGCGGTCAGCACCGCATGGCGCCCCTCCCCCATCAGGGAGGTCAGGGCAGCGTCGACCCGAGCAACGGCTCGCCCGTCCGGCACCACGACGAGCGCCCCGCGTCCGGAGGCGAGCGTCGCCGCGACGGCCCGGGCCAGCTCCTCGCTCCACTCGGGGCCCGGCAGAGCGTTCCACACGGCACGCGGCGAACCACCGGAGGCCAGGGCCTCCAGGAAGGCGGCCCCCCGCTCGTACCGGCCCCAGGACCCCACCTCGGGCCTGCCGGGCGCCGGGAGCGGCTCCGGTGAGGGCCGCTGCTCGGCCCGCGCACTGCGCGGCGGCACGGCCAGCTGCAGCACATCGGCGAGCCCTCCGGCATACCGGTCGGCCACGGCCCGCGCGAGCCCGAGCAACTCCTCGCTCAGCACCCGCTCAGGCGAAACGACCTGCGCGAGGGCCGCCAACGGCCCGGAGTAGTCCGACTCGGCAAGCCGCTCGACGAGGAAGCCGTCGATGAGACCCCCGCCCTCACGCCGCCCCTGCCGCACCCGATGCCGCCCGGCGCCGAACCGCACCCGCACCCGCACCCCTGGCTGCGCCTGGGCGTCCAGCTCCGCCGGCACGGCGTAGTCGAAGTACCGATCGAGATGAAGCACACCCTTGTCGACCAGCACCCGCGCCACAGGCAGCTCCTCGGCCACCGCCGCACCGCGCCAGGTCCGGGGCTTGGCCCGCGGGACCTTCGCCTTGCGCACGCTGTCCCGGATGAGCGCGAGCTGCTCGGGCGACGCCTCCTCGGCCCCGCCATCACCGGTCTCGTTCTCGCTGCTCACGCCTGCATTCCTACCAAACGCCACTGACAACCGCCGGAGCCCGAGTTCCCCTGCGGGCGCGGGTACACCGAGGCCCGGCGCCCCACCAGGGACGCCGGGCCTCGGACAAACCCGTGGAACCGGGCCTTACAGACCCACTGCCTTACGCAGCGCCTCCACCCGGTCCGTCCGCTCCCAGGTGAACTCCGGCAGCTCACGGCCGAAGTGGCCGTAGGCGGCGGTCTGGGCGTAGATCGGGCGGAGCAGGTCCAGGTCGCGGATGATCGCGGCCGGACGCAGGTCGAAGACCACGTCGATGGCCTTCTCGATCTTCTCGGTCTCGACCTTGGCCGTGCCGAAGGTCTCGACGAAGAGACCGACCGGCTCCGCCTTGCCGATCGCGTACGCCACCTGCACCTCGCAGCGCGAGGCGAGGCCGGCCGCGACCACGTTCTTGGCGACCCAGCGCATCGCGTACGCCGCCGAGCGGTCGACCTTGGACGGGTCCTTGCCGGAGAACGCACCGCCGCCGTGGCGGGCCATGCCGCCGTACGTGTCGATGATGATCTTCCGGCCGGTCAGACCGGCGTCACCCATCGGGCCGCCGATCTCGAAGCGGCCGGTCGGGTTGACCAGGAGGCGGTAGTTCTCGGTGTCGAGCTTGATGCCGTCGTCGAGCAGGGCCTTCAGCTCCGGCTCGACCACGAACTCCCGGATGTCGGGGGCCAGGAGCGAGTCCAGGTCGATGTCGCTCGCGTGCTGCGAGGAGACGACCACGGTGTCCAGGCGGACCGCCTTGTCGCCGTCGTACTCGATGGTGACCTGCGTCTTGCCGTCCGGGCGCAGGTAGGGGATCGTGCCGTTCTTGCGGACCTCGGAGAGGCGCTTGGACAGACGGTGCGCCAGGAAGATGGGCAGCGGCATCAGCGTGGGCGTCTCGTCCGTCGCGTAGCCGAACATCAGGCCCTGGTCGCCCGCGCCCTGGCGGTCCAGCTCGTCCTCGTCGCCCTCGACACGGGTCTCGTACGCCGTGTCGACGCCCTGCGCGATGTCCGGCGACTGCGAGCCGATCGAGACCGAGATGCCGCAGGAGGCGCCGTCGAAGCCCTTCTTCGAGGAGTCGTAGCCGATCTCGAGGACCTTGTTGCGGACCAGCGTCGCGATGTCCGCGTACGTCTTGGTCGTGACCTCTCCGGCCACGTGCACCAGGCCGGTCGTGATCATGGTTTCGACAGCGACCCGGGACGACGGGTCCTCGCGCAGAAGCGCGTCAAGAATGGTGTCGCTGATCTGGTCAGCGATCTTGTCGGGGTGGCCCTCGGTCACAGACTCCGAGGTGAACAGGCGACGGGACACAACGCTCCCTGGGGTTGCAGCGGCTGCTGGCTGATCATTGTTGGACGGGCCGGGGGCTGCGCCCGGCGTCGTCCGAGGACAGTTTATCTGTCGCGTTCGGTCACGGACCCCCTGTCTCGCCTCTCGGGAGGGCTGTGACCTGCGGCACGGGCATTCTGCCCAATGTCATGTGCCGTTGGCCAGGGGCGCCACACCCGAATCGAGCGCTGCTCGAGGGGAGTCGGCAGCGCATCAACCATGTGCGCCCAACCGGCGCGCCACCAGGTCCCACACGGTTTCGGCCAGGGCTTCCTTGGGTCCGTACGGCACGGGCGTCTCGCTGCCGTCGGCGCCCAGGACGACCGCCTCGTTCTCCTCGGAGCCGAAGGTCTTGCGCTCGCCCACCTCGTTCACCACGAGCAGGTCGCACCCCTTGCGCTCCAGCTTTTTCCGGCCGTTTGCCAGCACGTCGTCGGTCTCGGCGGCGAAGCCGACGATCACCTGGCCGGGGCGGGCGCGGTCGGTCGAGATGTCCGCGAGGATGTCCGGATTCCGCACCAGGACGATGGGGTCCGGCTCGTGATCGTCCTTCTTCTTGATCTTTCCGGTGGCGTAAGACGCAGGACGGAAGTCCGCGACCGCCGCCGCCATCACGACCGCGTCAGCTTCCGCGGACGCCTTGAGGACCGCTTCCCGCAGCTGTACGGCGGTGCCGACCTGGATGACGTCCACGCCCGCCGGGTCGGCCAGACCGGTGTTTGCGGCGATCAGCGTCACCCGGGCGCCCCGGGCGGCTGCGGTGCGGGCGAGGGCGTAGCCCTGCTTGCCGGAGGAGCGGTTGCCGAGGAAGCGGACCGGGTCGAGGGGCTCGCGGGTACCGCCGGCGCTGACGACGACGTGCCGTCCGGCGAGGTCGGCCTCGGTGACGCCCCGGGCGAGCACCCGGCGGCAGACCTCGAAGATCTCCGCGGGCTCGGGCAGCCGGCCCTTGCCGGTGTCGACGCCGGTGAGGCGGCCGACGGCCGGCTCGATGACGATCGCGCCGCGCCGGCGCAGCGTCGCGACGTTCTCCTGGGTGGCCGGGTGCTCCCACATCTCGGTGTGCATGGCGGGGGCGAAGACCACCGGGCAGCGGGCGGTGAGCAGGGTGTTGGTCAGCAGGTCGTCAGCGAGGCCGTGCGCGGCCTTCGCGAGCGTGTCGGCCGTGGCCGGGGCGACGACGACCAGATCGGCCTGCTGCCCGATGCGGACGTGCGGGACCTCGTGGACGTCGTCCCAGACCTCGGTCGAGACGGGCTTGCCGGAGAGGGCGGACCAGGTGGCGGCACCGACGAAGTGCAGCGCCGAGGCGGTGGGCACGACCCGGACGTCATGCCCGGACTCGGTGAGTCTGCGCAGCAGCTCGCAGGCCTTGTACGCGGCGATGCCGCCGCTGACCCCCAGAACGACCTTCGGCTTGTCCACCGTCTCTCCCCGGACCTCGGAAACGTACGACATCCATGACACACCACAGGCCCGGCAGACGCGCTGCCGGGCCTGTGGAAAAGCCTTCTGCAAGCTGCAGATATTACTTACTGCGCCGGGCCCTCGACGGCCTCGGACGTCAGCAGACCCGCGTTGATCTCGCGCAGGGCGATCGACAGCGGCTTCTCGTGGACGTGGGTGTCCACGAGCGGACCGACGTACTCGAGGAGGCCCTCGCCGAGCTGCGAGTAGTACGCGTTGATCTGGCGGGCCCGCTTGGCCGCGTAGATCACGAGGCTGTACTTCGAGTCGGTTGCCTCGAGGAGCTCGTCGATCGGCGGGTTGATGATGCCCTCGGGCGCGGAGATGGAAGAGGACACGCTCTACCTTCCGATGGATGGGAAAGAATCAGTCGATGTGATCACTCAGTACGAGCAGTCACGATCACACAACGTCCATCAAGGCTAGCAGCTCACGCGCCACGTCCTCGACGGAGGTGTTGACCAAGGTCACATCGAACTCGGGCTCGGCCGCCAGCTCGACCTTCGCCGCGTCCAGGCGGCGCGCGATCACCTCGGGCGGCTCGGTGCCACGTCCGGTGAGTCTGCGTACGAGCTCCTCCCAGGAAGGGGGAGCCAGGAACACCAGCTGGGCGTCGGCCATCGACTCACTGACCTGCCGGGCGCCCTGAAGGTCGATCTCCAGGAGAACGGGCTCACCCGCCTCCAGCCGCTCCAGCACTGCCGCACGCGGCGTGCCGTAGCGGTTGCCGGCGAACTCGGCCCACTCCAGCAGCTCGCCGTTGGCGATCAGCTTGTCCATCTCTTCGTCGGTGACGAAGAAGTAGTGGATTCCGTGCTGCTCGCCCGGGCGGGGCTTGCGGGTCGTCGCCGAAACCGAGAGCCAGACCTCGGGGTGTTCCTTGCGCATATGGGCGACGACCGTGCTCTTGCCGACCCCGGAGGGGCCGGAGAGCACGGTCAGCCGCGGACGTTCACTCATGCAGCGATTATTCCAGCAATCCCGGAGTGCCCGGGACTCCCGGTCCCAAGTGCCGGGATCAGGAGCCCGTGCTGCCGAACTCACGCTCCAGGGAAGCGATCTGGTTCGAGCCGAGACCACGCACGCGGCGGCTCTCGGAGATGCCGAGTCGCTCCATGATCTGCTTGGCGCGGACCTTGCCCACGCCGGGCAGGGACTCGAGCAGGGCGGAGACCTTCATCTTTCCGATGACGTCGTTCTCCTGGCCCTGCTTGATGACCTCGTGAAGGGAGGCGCCGGAGTGCTTGAGTCGATTCTTGACCTCGGCCCGCTCCCGGCGAGCCGCGGCGGCCTTTTCGAGCGCGGCTGCGCGCTGTTCAGGGGTAAGGGGCGGAAGAGCCACGCCTACGTCACCTCGGATGTTGAACTGTCGGATACGGACCGGTGAGGAACCTAGTCGCCCCACACCTGGGGAGGCACGAGCAACACGCTGCCCGTTCTCCCCCACTGCTTCAGGGAGCGTGGGAGGTGCTCCCACTCGTCGGAGACTAGCGGCCAAGTCCGCCAGAGTCAGCGAGAACAGCGGAAAAGTCCTGGTCAGCCTCCGCCAGGCCGGACATTTAGGACATAATGCCCTGGATTTGAGGATGTATTCAGACTCAAGTCGTCCCGAGCCACTCATCGGAGGACTCGGGCGAGCAGCTCGAACAGCCCTGACGGCGGTCAGACACCCGACACGGCGACCGTGACCTCTTCGGCGAAGCGTGACGCGGCGTCACGCAGCGCGACGACGTCGGGCCCGTGCCTCAGCACTCCCCGGCTGACGTTCGGGACCACATTGCGCGCCGCGGCCCCGAAGACCCGGGGAAGATCCGCCGGCGTGGCGCCCTGCGCACCGATGCCGGGCGCGAGGAGCGGACCGTTGATGTCGAGGTCGTACGACGAGAGGTCACCGAGCGTGGCGCCGACGACCGCCCCGAAGGAACCCATGGGCTCCTCCCCCGTGTTCTCGGCGGCCAGGTGCGCCAGCATCGTCGCGCCGACGTTGCGGCCGTCCGCGCGGACCGCGTGCTGGACCTCGCCGCCCTCCGGGTTCGAGGTCAGGGCGAGCACGAACAGGCCGGTGCCGCTCTCGCGGGCCAGCGCCACGGCCGGCGACAGCGAGCCGTAACCGAGGTAGGGCGAGACGGTCAGCGCGTCCGAGAACAGCGGGGAGTCCTTGCGCAGGAAGGACTCGGCGTACGCGGCCATGGTCGAGCCGATGTCGCCGCGCTTGGCGTCCATCAGCACCAGCGCTCCGGCGTCCCGGGCCTCCTCGACCGACTTCTCCAGGACGGCGACGCCACGCGACCCGAAGCGCTCGAAGAACGCGCTCTGCGGCTTGAGCACGGCGACCCGGTCGGCCATCGCCTCGACGACGGTACGACTGAACCGCTCCAGGCCGGCCACGTCGTCGTTCAGACCCCACTCGGCGAGCAGCGAGGCGTGCGGGTCGATGCCGACGCACAGGGGGCCACGCTCGTCCATGGCCCGGCGCAGGCGTGCGCCAAAGGGTTCCAGAGCACTCATGCGGTCTTCCTTGCCTTCCTGACGTCGGCGCCGACCGCGTCGGCGAGGGTGTCGTACGGGCTGGTGCGAAGGCGTGCGGCGAGGCCCTTGTGGATGGCGCGGCCCCAGAACGGTCCCTCGTAGATGAAGGCGCTGTATCCCTGGACCAGCGTGGCGCCCGCCAGGATCCGCTGCCAGGCGTCCTCGGCGTTCTCGATGCCCCCGACGCCCACGAGGGTGATCCGGTCGCCCACACGCGCGTACAGGCGTCGCAGCACCTCCAGGGAGCGCGCCTTCAGCGGGGCTCCCGAGAGACCGCCGGTCTCCTTGACCAGCGAGGGTTCGGATTTCAAACCGAGCCCGTCGCGCGCGATGGTGGTGTTCGTGGCGATGATCCCGTCCAGGCCGAGCTCGACGGCCAGGTCGGCGACCGCGTCGACATCCTCGTCGGCGAGGTCCGGCGCGATCTTGACGAGCAGCGGCACCCGGCGGCTGGTCACCGTACGGTCGGCGGCCTCGCGGACGGCGGTGAGGAGCGGGCGCAGGGACTCGGTGGCCTGGAGGTTGCGCAGACCGGGTGTGTTGGGCGAGGAGACATTGACCACCAGGTAGTCGGCGTACGCTGCCAGCCGCTCCGTCGACTTCACGTAGTCGCCGACGGCCTCCGCCTCCGGGACGACCTTGGTCTTGCCGATGTTGACGCCCACGACGGTCCTGAAGACGGGCGTACGGGAGGCCAGACGGGCCGCGACGGCCAGCGAGCCCTCGTTGTTGAAGCCCATGCGGTTGATCAGCGCCCGGTCCTTCACGAGGCGGAACAGCCGCTTCTTGGGGTTGCCCGGCTGCGCCTCCCCGGTGACCGTGCCGATCTCGACGTGGTCGAAGCCGAGCATCGACATCCCGTCGACGGCGACGGCGTTCTTGTCGAAGCCGGCGGCGAGCCCGAAGGGGCCGTGCATCCGCAGCCCGAAGGCCTCCGTGCGCAGTTCCTTGTGGCGGGGCGCGAGGGCGGCGGCGACGAACGTGCGCAGTACGGGGATGCGGACGGCGAGACGAATCCAGCGGAAGGCCAGGTAGTGGGCCTTCTCGGCGTCCATTCGTTTGAAGACGAGGTTGAAGAAGATCTTGTACATGGTGTCCTCATGAAGAGGGGGACACCGTTTCCGGTGTCCCCCTCGTCGGCTGCTAGTCGCGGGCCGCGGTCAGGTGTTCCGCGTGTTCCTGGAGCGAACGGACGCCCACGTCACCGTGGTTGAGGGCGTCGATGCCCTGGACGGCGGCGGCGAGCGCCTGCACCGTCGTCAGGCACGGAACCGACCGCGCCACGGCCGCCGTGCGGATGTCGTATCCGTCGAGGCGGCCGCCGGTGCCGTACGGCGTGTTGACGATGAGGTCGACCTCACCGTCGTGGATGAGCTGGACGATGGTCTTCTCGCCGTTCGGGCCGGTGCCCTCGGACTGCTTGCGCACGACCGTGGCGTTGATGCCGTTGCGCTTGAGGACCTCGGCGGTGCCGGACGTGGCCATCAGCTCGAAGCCGTGGGCGACCAGCTCACGCGCCGGGAAGATCATCGAGCGCTTGTCGCGGTTGGCGACCGAGATGAAGGCGCGGCCCTTCGTCGGCAGCGGACCGTACGCGCCCGCCTGCGACTTGGCGTACGCCGTGCCGAAGACGGAGTCGATGCCCATGACCTCGCCGGTGGAGCGCATCTCCGGGCCGAGGACGGTGTCGACGCCGCGGCCGTGGATGTCGCGGAAGCGCGACCACGGCATGACAGCCTCCTTCACGGAGATCGGCGCGTCGAGCGGCAGCTCACCGCCGTCACCGGTCGCCGGAAGCAGCCCCTCGGCCCGCAGTTCGGCGATGGTCGCGCCCAGCGAGATCCGGGCGGCGGCCTTCGCCAGCGGCACCGCGGTCGCCTTCGAGGTGAAGGGGACCGTACGGGACGCGCGCGGGTTGGCTTCGAGGACGTACAGGATGTCGCCGGCCATCGCGAACTGGATGTTGATCAGGCCGCGCACTCCGACGCCCTTGGCGATGGCCTCGGTGGAGGCCCGCAGGCGCTTGATGTCGAAACCGCCCAGCGTGATCGGCGGCAGTGCGCACGCCGAGTCGCCGGAGTGGATGCCGGCCTCCTCGATGTGCTCCATGACGCCGCCGAGGTAGAGCTCCTCGCCGTCGTAGAGCGCGTCGACGTCGATCTCGATCGCGTCGTCCAGGAACCGGTCGACGAGGACCGGCCGCGAGGGGCTGATCTCGGTCGACTCGGCGATGTAGGCCTCCAGCCGGGTCTCGTCGTAGACGATCTCCATGCCGCGCCCGCCGAGGACGTACGACGGCCGCACCAGGACCGGGTAGCCGATCTCGTCGGCGATGGCCTTGGCGCCGGCGAAGGTGGTGGCGGTGCCGTGCTTGGGGGCCGGGAGGCCCGCCTCCGCGAGGACGCGCCCGAAGGCGCCGCGGTCCTCGGCGGCGTGGATGGCCTCCGGGGACGTGCCGACGATCGGCACGCCGTTGTCCTTCAACGCCTGTGACAGCCCGAGCGGGGTCTGGCCACCGAGCTGCACGACGACACCCGCGACAGGGCCGGCCTGCTGCTCCGCGTGGACGATCTCCAGCACGTCCTCCAGCGTCAGAGGCTCGAAGTACAGCCGGTCGGAGGTGTCGTAGTCGGTGGAGACGGTCTCCGGGTTGCAGTTGACCATCACCGTCTCGTACCCGGCGTCGCTCAGTGCGAAGGAGGCGTGCACGCAGGAGTAGTCGAACTCGATGCCCTGGCCGATGCGGTTGGGACCGGAGCCCAGGATGATGACGGCCGGCTTCTCGCGGGAGGCGACCTCCGTCTCCTCGTCGTAGGAGGAGTAGAAGTACGGCGTCTGTGCGGCGAACTCGGCGGCGCAGGTGTCGACGGTCTTGTAGACCGGGCGGACGCCCAGCGCGTGCCGCACCTCACGCACGACGTCCTCGCGCAGTCCGCGGATCTCGGCGATCTGCACGTCGGAGAAGCCGTGCCGCTTGGCCTCGGCCAGCAGGTCCGGGGTCAGCTCCGGGGCCTCGGCGAGCTCGTCGGCGATCTCCTTGATGAGGAAGAGCTGGTCGACGAACCAGGGGTCGATCTTCGTGTACTCGAAGACCTCCTCGGGCGTGGCGCCGGCGCGGATGGCCTGCATGACGGCGTTGATACGGCCGTCGGTCGGGCGGACCGCCTCCTCGAGGAGCTGCGTCTTGTCGCCGGGCTCGCCGACGAACGTGAACTGGCTGCCCTTCTTCTCCAGGGAGCGCAGCGCCTTCTGGAAGGCCTCGGTGAAGTTGCGGCCGATGGCCATGGCCTCACCGACCGACTTCATGGTGGTGGTCAGCGTGGAGTCTGCCTGCGGGAACTTCTCGAAGGCGAAGCGCGGGGCCTTCACGACCACGTAGTCGAGGGTCGGCTCGAAGGAGGCCGGGGTCTCCTTCGTGATGTCGTTCGGGATCTCGTCGAGCGTGTAGCCGACGGCCAGCTTGGCCGCGATCTTGGCGATCGGGAAGCCGGTCGCCTTGGAGGCGAGGGCCGAGGAACGCGACACGCGCGGGTTCATCTCGATGACGATGACCCGGCCGTCCTCGGGGTTCACCGCGAACTGGATGTTGCAGCCGCCGGTGTCGACGCCGACCTCGCGGATCACGGCGATGCCGATGTCGCGCAGGGTCTGGTACTCGCGGTCGGTCAGCGTCATCGCGGGCGCGACGGTGATCGAGTCACCGGTGTGCACGCCCATCGGGTCGAAGTTCTCGATGGAGCAGACGACCACGACGTTGTCGTGCTTGTCGCGCATCAGCTCCAGCTCGTACTCCTTCCAGCCGAGGATGGACTCCTCCAGGAGCACCTCGGTGGTGGGAGACAGGGTCAGGCCCTGGCCGGCGATGCGGCGCAGCTCCTCCTCGTCGTGCGCGAAGCCGGAGCCGGCGCCGCCCATGGTGAAGGACGGGCGGACCACGACCGGGTAGCCGCCGAGCGTCTCGACGCCCGAGAGGACGTCGTCCATGGAATGGCAGATGACCGAGCGGGCGGACTCGCCGTGCCCGATCTTGCCGCGGACGGCCTCCACGACGTCCTTGAAGAGGTCGCGGTCCTCGCCCTTGTTGATGGCCTCGACATTGGCGCCGATCAGCTCGACGCCGTACTTCTCGAGCGTGCCCGCCTCGTGCAGCGAGATCGCCGTGTTGAGGGCCGTCTGGCCGCCCAGGGTGGGCAGCAGCGCATCCGGCCGCTCCTTGGCGATGATCTTCTCGACGAACTCGGGCGTGATCGGCTCGACGTACGTGGCGTCGGCGATCTCCGGGTCGGTCATGATCGTCGCCGGGTTGGAGTTCACGAGGATGACCCTGAGGCCCTCGGACTTCAGGACGCGGCACGCCTGGGTGCCGGAGTAGTCGAACTCGGCGGCCTGGCCGATGACGATCGGGCCGGAGCCGATGACCAGGACGGACTGGATATCGGTGCGCTTAGGCACGCTGGCCCTCCATCAGGGATACGAAGCGGTCGAACAGGTAGGCGGCGTCGTGCGGGCCGGCTGCCGCTTCGGGGTGGTACTGGACGCTGAAGGCCGGGCGGTCGAGGAGCTGGAGTCCCTCCACCACGTTGTCGTTGAGGCAGACGTGGGAGACCTCGGCGCGGCCGTAGGGGGTGTCGGAGACCTTTTCGGTCGGCGCGTCCACGGCGAAGCCGTGGTTGTGCGCGGTGACCTCGACCTTGCCGGTCGTACGGTCCTGCACCGGCTGGTTGATGCCGCGGTGGCCGTACTTCAGCTTGTAGGTGCCGAAGCCGAGCGCGCGGCCCAGGATCTGGTTGCCGAAGCAGATGCCGAACAGCGGAGTGCCGCGCTCCAGGACCGCCTGCATCACGGAGACCGGGTGGTCGGCGGTGGCCGGGTCGCCGGGGCCGTTGGAGAAGAACACTCCGTCGGGCTGGACGGCGAAGACGTCGTCGGCGGTCGCCGTAGCGGGCAGCACGTGCACCTCGATGCCGCGCTCGGCCATGCGGTGCGGGGTCATGCCCTTGATGCCGAGGTCGACGGCGGCGACGGTGAACTTCTTCTCACCGATCGCGGGGACGACGTACGCCTCCTTGGTGGCGACCTCGGCGGAGAGGTCGGCGCCCTTCATCTCGGGGGCCTGGCGCACCTCGGCGAGCATGGTGCCCTCGTCGGGCAGCGCGTTTCCGGAGAAGATGCCGACGCGCATGGCGCCGCGCTCGCGCAGGTGGCGGGTCAGCGCGCGGGTGTCGACGCCGGAGATCCCGACGACGCCCTGGTGGCGCAGTTCGTCGTCCAGCGAGCGCCGGGAGCGCCAGTTGGACGGCACGCGCGCGGGGTCGCGCACGACGTAGCCGGCCACCCAGATCTGCTTGCTCTCCGGGTCCTCGTCGTTGACGCCGGTGTTGCCGACGTGCGGTGCGGTCATCACGACCACCTGGCGGTGGTACGACGGGTCGGTGAGGGTCTCCTGGTAGCCGGTCATGCCGGTGGAGAACACGGCCTCGCCGAAGGTCACCCCCACGGCCCCGTAGGCACGGCCGCGGAAGATCCGGCCGTCCTCCAGGACGAGTACGGCGGGAGCCGCCTTGTGCCTGCGCGAGGCGGTCCCCTGGATGGAGGTCGTCATCGTTCGGCGCCTTCCGTGCTGTTGGTGTTGATCATGGAGTTAATGAGGTCGACCCACTCGTTGTGCTCCGCCGCGTGGTCCGAGCGGAAGCCGGAGTCGATCAGCCGTTCGCCGTGCGCCCAGGTCACGACGAGCAGTCCGCCCTCGGTCAGGACCTTGCCGGCGATGCCCTTGTCGAGCCGGGCCTCGCGCAGCTGCGCGACCGGAACGAAGAAGTCGGTCGCGCCGGGGCGTACGACGTCCAGTCCCGCCTCCGTGAGCGTGAGCTCGACCCGGCTGCGGGTGCCGAGGCCGTGCGCAACGATGCGGTCCAGCCACTGACCGGCGGTGGTCGAACCGTGGTAGCGGCCGCTCATGCTCAGTCTCGCCGGGCCGGGGTCGTCCGGCGCGCTGGGCAGCTCGGGCAGGTCGCCCTGGAGCGTGCCGCGCCACTTCCAGCCCTCGCGCATCAGCCAGTAGACGAGCGCGACGAAGAGGGCGAGTCCGACGACCCAGCCGATGCGGGCGGCCCAGTCGGTCACGTCGGCCGACTTCTGTTCGGCCGCGAGTCCGGTTCCGGCTGCGAGCAGTGTTGCAGGTGTCACGTGAGCTTCCCGTCGACGAGCGTGGCCTTGCCCCGGAGCCACGTGTGCGTCACACGGCCCGGCAGCTCACGCCCCTCGTACGGAGTGTTGCGGCTGCGCGAGGCGAAGCCCGCGGGGTCCACGGACCCACGGTATTCCGTGTCGACGAGCGTGAGGTTGGCGGGCTCACCAGCCGAGACGGGACGGCCGTGCCCCTTCGCCTGCCCGATCTGCGCGGGCTTGAAGGACATGCGCTCGGCGACCCCGGCCCAGGTGAGGAGTCCGGTGTCCACCATGGTCTCCTGCACCACTGACAACGCGGTCTCCAGGCCGACCATCCCCATGGCGGCCGCCGCCCACTCGCAGTCCTTGTCCTCGTGCGGGTGCGGGGCGTGGTCGGTGGCGACGATGTCGATCGTGCCGTCGGCGAGCGCCTCGCGCAGCGCCAGCACGTCACGCTCGGTGCGCAGCGGCGGGTTCACCTTGTAGACCGGGTTGTAGCTGCGGACCAGCTCATCGGTGAGGAGGAGGTGGTGCGGGGTGACCTCGGCCGTGACGTCGATACCGCGGGACTTGGCCCAGCGCACGATCTCGACGGACCCGGCGGTCGACAGGTGGCAGATGTGGACGCGGGAGCCGACGTGCTCGGCGAGCAGGACATCCCGGGCGATGATCGATTCTTCGGCCACCGCGGGCCAGCCGCCGAGCCCCAGCTCGGCGGAGACGACGCCCTCGTTCATCTGGGCGCCCTCGGTCAGCCGCGGCTCCTGCGCGTGCTGCGCGACGACGCCGCCGAAGGCCTTCACGTACTCCAGGGCCCGCCGCATGATCACGGCGTCGTCGACGCACTTGCCGTCGTCCGAGAAGACGGTGACACCGGCGGCCGACTCGTGCATGGCGCCCAGCTCGGCGAGCTTCCTGCCCTCCAGGCCGACGGTGACGGCGCCGATGGGCTGCACGTCGCAGTAGCCACCTTCCTGGCCGAGCCGGTAGACCTGCTCGACCACGCCGGCGGTGTCGGCGACCGGGAAGGTGTTGGCCATGGCGAAGACGGCCGTGAAACCGCCGGAGGCGGCCGCGCGCGTGCCGGTCAGCACGGTCTCGGAGTCCTCGCGTCCGGGCTCACGCAGGTGGGTGTGCAGGTCCACGAGACCCGGCAGCAGCACCTTGCCGGCGGCCTCCACGACCTCGGCGCCCTCGGCGCTCAGCCCTGCGCCCACCTCGGCGATGGTCCCGCCGTCGATCAGGACGTCCTGCAGCTCGCCGCCGAGCACCTTCGCACCACGGATCAGGATCTTGCTCATCTGTCTTACTTCTCCTCGGTACGGGTGTGGGTGGCGGCGGGCTCGTTTCCGCCGAGCAGCAGGTACAGAACGGCCATCCGGATGGAGACTCCGTTTGCGACCTGCTCGATGGCGGTGCAGCGCTCCGAATCGGCGACCTCGGCGGTGATCTCCATGCCGCGCACCATCGGGCCGGGGTGCATCACGATCGCGTGCTCGGGCATCCGCGCCATGCGGTCGCCGTCGAGGCCGTAGCGCCGGGAGTACTCGCGCTCGGTCGGGAAGAAGGCGGCGTTCATGCGCTCGCGCTGTACGCGCAGCATCATCACCGCGTCGGTCTTGGACAGCGTGCTGTCGAGGTCGTACGACACCTCGCAGGGCCAGGTCTCGACGCCGACCGGCACCAGGGTCGGCGGCGCGACGAGGGTGACCTCGGCGCCGAGGGTGTGCAGCAGGTCGACGTTCGAGCGGGCGACCCGGCTGTGCAGGACGTCGCCGACGAGCGTGATGCGCTTGCCGTCGAGATCCTGTCCGATCCCGGCGTCCCGGCCGACCAGTCGGCGGCGCATGGTGAAGGCGTCCAGCAGGGCCTGGGTGGGGTGCTGGTGGGTGCCGTCACCGGCGTTGATGACGGCGGCGTCGATCCAGCCGGAGTTGGCGAGACGGTAGGGCGCACCGGAAGCGCCGTGCCGGATGACGACGGCGTCGACGCCCATGGCCTCCAGGGTCTGGGCGGTGTCCTTCAGGGACTCGCCCTTGGACACGCTGGATCCCTTGGCGGTGAAGTTGATGACGTCCGCCGACAGCCGCTTCTCGGCGGCCTCGAAGGAGATACGCGTGCGCGTGGAGTCCTCGAAGAAGAGGTTCACGACGGTCCGGCCGCGCAGGGTCGGCAACTTCTTGATCGGCCGGTCGGCGACCCGGGCCATCTCCTCGGCGGTGTCGAGGATCAGGACGGCGTCGTCGCGGGTGAGGTCGGCGGCCGAGATGAGATGACGCTGCATCTGTCAGGCTCCGTAAGGCAGTTAAGTCAAGGATCCGGGGGTGTCCGGGGGATGTCCCCCAGGAGGCCCAGCGGGGCAGACGGGTGCGCGCGAGCGCGCACTGAGCGGGCGTACGACAGCGGCGTACGCCGTGGGCGCTACTGGGAGGTCTGCTTGGCACCGAGCAGCACGGTGTCGCGACCGTCCTCCTCGGCGAGCTGGACCTTGACCGTCTCCCGCAGCGACGTGGGCAGGTTCTTGCCGACGTAGTCGGCGCGGATGGGCAGTTCGCGGTGGCCTCGGTCGACGAGGACCGCGAGCTGCACCGCGCGCGGACGCCCGATGTCGTTCAGGGCGTCGAGGGCGGCGCGGATGGTGCGGCCGGAGAAGAGGACGTCGTCGACGAGGACGACCAGCCGGCCGTCGATGCCGTCACCGGGGATGTCCGTGCGGGCCAGCGCGCGCGGCGGGTGCATGCGCAGGTCGTCGCGGTACATCGTGATGTCGAGCGAACCGACCGGGATCTTCCGGTCGGTGATCTCCTCGAGCTTGGCGGCGAGCCGCTGGGCGAGGAAGACGCCTCGGGTCGGGATGCCGAGGAGCACCACGTCGTCGGCGCCCTTGGCGCGTTCGACGATCTCGTGGGCGATGCGGGTCAACACCCGCGCGATGTCAGGGCCTTCGAGAACGGGCCGGGCATCGGACGCTTGCGTGTCCTGTTGCCTGTCCATACGAAAGGGACCTCCTTCTCCGCCTCACGGGACGGACCTTAAAGGACGTCTGGTTTACGTCGTCCACCGTACCAGGCCGGTGAGGCGCCTCCTGTCACCCACTTGGCCCAATCGGTCACCGATAGCACGGAAGCGTCGGTGTGGACCATTCGGCTTGACGCGCCAGAGTAACGCTGCGTAACCTCACAGTGAGTTACCAACCGCGCGGCATGGAACCCAAGCCACGTCGCGTCGACCCAGTGCCGGGGAGCTATATGTCCAGCGAATACGCCAAACAGCTCGGGGCCAAGCTCCGGGCCATCCGCACCCAGCAGGGCCTTTCCCTTCACGGTGTCGAGGAGAAGTCCCAGGGACGCTGGAAGGCCGTCGTGGTCGGTTCGTACGAGCGCGGAGACCGCGCCGTGACCGTGCAGCGCCTCGCCGAGCTGGCGGATTTCTACGGCGTTCCAGTGCAGGAGCTGCTGCCGGGCACGACGCCGGGCGGCGCCGCCGAGCCGCCGCCGAAGCTGGTCCTGGACCTGGAGCGACTTGCCCACGTACCGGCCGAGAAGGCGGGCCCCCTGCAGCGATACGCGGCGACGATCCAGTCGCAGCGCGGTGACTACAACGGCAAGGTGCTCTCGATCCGCCAGGACGACCTGCGCACACTCGCCGTCATCTACGACCAGTCCCCCTCGGTCCTCACCGAGCAGCTGATCAGCTGGGGCGTGCTGGACGCGGACGCGCGTCGCGCTGTCTCCCACGCCGAGGAGAGCTGAGCGCTCACGCGTTGAGCCCCTTGAGAAGAAACGTGCCGCCGGGGTGGCCGGAACTTTGCGGTTCCGGCCGCCCCGGCGGCGTTCTGCGGGCCTGAAGGGGCCCAGTGGCACCGGGATGCCGGAGGGCCCGCAGCAAGGATGCTGCGGGCCCTCCGGCGTCTTCGGTCGAAACCCTTACGCTTCCTCTCGGCGCAGCGTGGGCTTCAGGTCCTTGAGCCGTCCGAGGAGGCCGTTGACGAACGAGGGCGAGTCGTCCGTGGAGAACTCCTTCGCCAGCGCCACCATCTCGTCCAGCACGACGGCGTCCGGGGTCTCGTCGACCCAGATCAGCTCGTACGCGCCGAGACGCAGGATGTTGCGGTCCACGACCGGCATCCGGTCCAGCGTCCAGCCGACCGCGTACTGAGCGATCAGATCGTCGATCCGCCGCGCGTGCTGCGCGTAGCCCTCGACCAGCTGCATCGTGTACTCGCTCACCGGCGGCTGCCGGGTGTCGTCCCGGGAGAGCCGGATCCAGTCCGCGAGGACCGTCAGGACTCCGGCGTCGCGCTGGTCACCCTCGAAGAGGATCTGGAAGGCGCGCTTGCGGGCCGTGTTGCGGGCAGCCAATTTAGCTGTTCACCCGGCCGAGGTAGTCGCTCGTGCGGGTGTCGACCTTGATCTTCTCACCGGTGGTGATGAAGAGCGGGACGTTGATCTGGTGGCCGGTCTCCAGCGTGGCGGGCTTGGTGCCGCCGGTGGAGCGGTCGCCCTGGACACCGGGCTCGGTCTCCTGGATCACGAGCTCGACGGCGGCGGGCAGCTCGACGAAGAGCACCTCGCCCTCGTGCTGCGCGACGGTGGCCGTGAAGCCCTCGATCAGGAAGTTGGCGGCGTCGCCGACGGCCTTGCGGTCGACCATGAGCTGGTCGTAGGTCTCCATGTCCATGAAGACGAAGTACTCGCCGTCCATGTAGGAGAACTGCATGTCGCGCTTGTCGACAGTGGCCGTCTCGACCTTGACGCCGGCGTTGAACGTCTTGTCGACGACCTTGCCGGAAAGCACGTTCTTGAGCTTGGTACGCACGAAGGCCGGGCCCTTGCCGGGCTTGACGTGCTGGAACTCGACGACGGACCAGAGCTGGCCGCCTTCGAGCTTGAGCACCAGGCCGTTCTTGAGGTCGTTCGTGGAAGCCACGGTTGCGGAATCTCCTGGACTGACGTGGACGACCCCGGGGCACGCCACTGCCTAGAGGGCGAGCAGCTCCTTGGTCGTGATGGTGAGTAGCTCGGGTCCGCCGTCCGCCTCGGGGCGAACGACGAGCGTGTCATCGATCCGGACGCCGCCCCGGCCCGGGAGGTGGACCCCCGGTTCGACGGTGACCGGCACGCAAGCGTCCAGTTTACCCATGGCCGCGGGAGCCAACTGCGGGTCCTCGTCGATTTCGAGTCCCACACCGTGTCCCGTCAGCGCCGGAAGGCCCTGCGCGTACCCCGCGGAGTCCAGCACCTGCCGGGCCGCGCGGTCCACATCACGATAGGCGGCGCCGGGCACCAGACTCTCCCGTCCGGCGCGCTGAGCGGCGAAGACGAGGTCGTACAGCTCGATCTGCCAGTCGGCTGGGGACGTACCGATGACGAAGGTACGGCCGATCTCGCAGCGGTATCCGCGATACGTCGCCCCGAGGCAGACGGAAAGGAAGTCGCCCTCCTCCACGCGGCGGTCGGTGGGCCGATGAGCGCGGCGGCCGGCGTTCGGGCCGGTGGCGACGGAGGTGGCGAACGCGGGGCCGTCTGCGCCGTGATCGACGAGGCGTCGTTCGAGTTCGAGGGCGAGGTGGCGTTCGGTGCGGCCGACGAGGATGGATTCGAGCAGTTCCCCGAGGGCCTGGTCGGCGATCTCCGCGCCGATCCGGAGGCAGGAGATCTCTTCCTCGTCCTTGACGACCCTGAGCTGTTCCACGGCTCCGCCGAGGTCGGTGAGGCGCAGGCGCGGGACGACCGAGCGGATGGCCCTGTGTCGGGCCACGGTGAGGTGGTGTTCCTCGACGGCGAGGCAGACTCCTCCCTGTGCCGCAGCGAGGTCGGCCGCGGCGACTGCGGGGTCGCCTCCGGCGCCGGGGAGGTTGTGGATCCGCAGTGCCTCGTCGGGGCGGCCCTCCGTGGGGCGGTCGTCGGGCGGGCCGGTGCACACGAGCAGGTCTTCGGTCTTGCCGAGGAGCAGCACGGAGCCCTGCGGGGCGGCGCCCGCGAGGTAGCGGACGTTGGCGGGGCGGGAGATCAGCGCGGTGGCGCTGCCGCTGGCCTGGCAGCGGTCCCTCAGCCTGGAGCGGCGGGTGGCGTACACCTCTGACATGACCCGAGCGTATGAGCTCCGCCGGTTTGGCGCCGGTTGGGGGCGTCTGAGTGGGCGGTGTCCGGAATGTACGGGTCCGGTGGGGTGCCGTTCGGGGGTGGGGGTGCGGGGTGAGGGTGTGTGCCGTCTGCGGGCCGGTGGGGGCTCGTCGCGCAGTTCCCCGCGCCCCTGGGGCGGCTGCGGTCGCGTTGGCTACCAGCTCGGCGGGGGTGCAGGGTGCGGTGTGGGCCGTCTGCAGGCCGGTGGGGGCCGGTCGCGCAGTTCCCCGCGCCCCTGGGGCGACTGCGGTCGCGTTGGCTACCAGCTCGGGGGGCTGGCGATCGAGCGGGCCAGTACGTCGTCCAGGATCTGGGCCGTCTGGGGGACGTCGAGTTGGGAGTTGTCGATGATCGGGAGGCCTGAGCCGTACCAGCCGGCCATGCGGCCGTGGATGCGGGCCACCTCCTCGTCGGTGAGGCGGCGGTTCCCGGTGCGTTCGGCGTTGCGCTCCAGGACGATCTCCAGGCCTGGGAGCAGGACGACCGGGAGGAGGCCGGGGCCGACGTGGCGCTTCCAGCCGCCGAGGCCGACCACCGGGCGGTCGGGGAAGACCGCGTCGTCGAGGATGCACGAGATGCCGTTGGCCAGGAAGTTCCGCGCGGCGAAGCCGCAGGTGCGGCGGGCCAGGCGGTACTGGGCCTCGGAGTTGTCGTTCCACCCGGACTGAGGGTCGGCGAAGCCCGAGCGGACCCATTCGCGGACGTCATCGAGGCTGATGTGGGCCGTGGGGACGCGGCGGTGGTCCGCCCAGTACTTGGCGACGCTCGTTTTGCCGGCGCCGGCCGGCCCGATGAGCAGTACGGCGAGCGTGGTGGTCGCCGGGTCCGGGGCCGCCGTGGCGGGCGGGGCGCTCGGCATGCCGACCGGGCCGCCGGGCGGGAGCGGTACGTGGCCCGTGGTCTCGGGCTGGGGCGGGACGTGGGTGTGCTGCGGCGGGGGCGGGGGCGGTCCGGAGGGGCTTCCAGGCGGTGTGAAGCCCGGCGCCGGGGGTGGCGGCGGCACTGGGGCGGAGCCCTGGTGCGGGGCGGAGCCCTGGTGCGGGGCGGAGCCCTGGTGCGGGGCGGAGCCCTGGTGCGGGGCGGAGCCCTGGTGCGGGGCGGAGCCCTGGTGCGTGCCCGGGTGATGCGGACCCGGGTGTTGTGCGGCCTGCGACCAGCCGTTCCCCGACTGGTGGGGCGGCGGCAGCGGAGAACCCACTGCGTGCTGCATCCGGTGCCACTCCGTCTCGTCTTCCATGGCCATTGGCGCTGGCAGCGGGCATGACCCGCTCGCTACCGAACGGTACCGCCCCCGGCCGTCCTTTGGTGAACGGCCGGGGGCGGTCCGAAGTGCCCATCGCCACAGGCGAATCGGACGGAAGCGCGCTTTTCGTGGACTTACTGGCCGACTTCGCCGTACGCGGCGAGCAGCACGGCGGGGTCCGGTCCCTCCAGGACGGTCGGCTTGGCCAGGCCGTCCAGCACGATGAAGCGCAGCAGGTTCCCGCGGGACTTCTTGTCGACCTTCATGTTCTCCAGCAGCTTGGGCCACTGGTCGTAGCGGTAGTGCAGCGGCAGGCCGACCGCTTCGAGGATCGTGCGGTGACGGTCGGCCGTCGCGTCGTCCAACCGCCCGGCGAGACGGCCGAGTTCGGCGGCGAAGTGCATACCGACGGAGACCGCGGCGCCGTGCCGCCACTTGTAGCGCTCGTTCTTCTCGATGGCGTGGCCGAGGGTGTGGCCGTAGTTGAGGATCTCGCGCAGTCCGGACTCCCTCAGGTCCGAGGAGACGACCTCGGCCTTGACCCGGATGGAGCGCTCGATCAGCTCGGCGGTGTGCGGGCCGGCCGGGGTGCGGGCGGCCTCGGGGTCGGACTCGATGAGCTCCAGGATCGCCGGGTCGGCGATGAAACCGGCCTTGATGATCTCGGCGAGCCCGGACACGTAGTCGTTGACCGGCAGGGACTCCAGCGCGGCCAGGTCGCACAGCACACCGGCCGGCGGGTGGAAGGCCCCCACGAGGTTCTTGCCCTCGGCGGTGTTGATACCGGTCTTGCCGCCGACGGCCGCGTCGACCATGGCGAGAACCGTGGTCGGTACGGCGATCCAGCGCACCCCGCGCAGCCAGCTCGCGGCCACGAAACCGGCGAGGTCGGTGGTCGCGCCGCCGCCGACGCCGACGATGACGTCGGAGCGGGTGAAGCCGGACTGGCCAAGCGCCTTCCAGCAGTAGGCGGCGACCTCGGCGGTCTTGGCCTCCTCCGCGTTCGGCACCTGGATGGCGACCGCGTCGTAGCCCTGCTCGACCAGGTCGGCCCGCAGCGCGTCGCCCGTCTCGGCCAGCGCCTCCGGGTGGATGACGGCGACCCGCTTGGCCTTCTCACCGATCAACCCGCCGAGCTCGCTCAGGAGTTGACGGCCCACCAGGACCTCGTACGGTTCGCTGCCCGCGGTGCCGCCGACCTGGATCCGCGTCACTGCCTCACTCATACGTCCTTCAACTCCAGTGCGTCCAGAGCGGCTTGGGTCACTTCTTCGGGAGTACGGCCGTCGGTGGCCACGACGGCCGTGGCCACACCCTCGTACAGATGGCGGCGGGCCTCCATCAGCTCTCGCCACTGTTTGCGCGGGTTGACCGCGAGCAGCGGGCGGGCGGCGTTGAGGCCGGTGCGCTTGACCGCCTCCTCGACGTCCATCGACAGGTACGCCACCCGCTGCCCGGCCAGCAGCGCACGCGTGTCCGCGTCGAGGATCGCGCCGCCGCCGAGGGCGAGGACGCCGTCGTGCTCGGCGAGCGCCCGGTGCACCGCCTGCTTCTCGATCGCCCGGAAGGCGGGCTCGCCCTCGTCGACGAAGATCTCGGCGATGGTCCGGCCCTGTTCGGCGACGATGTCGTCGTCGGTGTCCCGGTAACCCACGCCCAGCCGGTCGGCCAGCATCTGTCCGACGGTCGACTTGCCCACGCCCATCGGGCCGACGAGGACGACCACGGGTGCTGCGCTCACCGGATGGCCAGGTTGTCGAGGTACGAGGTCACGTTGCGGCGGGTCTCGGTCACCGAGTCGCCGCCGAACTTCTCCGCCACCGCGTCCGCGAGGACGAGCGCCACCATGGCCTCGGCGACGATGCCGGCGGCCGGAACCGCGGAGACGTCGGAGCGCTGGTGGTGGGCCTGCGTCGCCTCACCCGTGGTCACGTCCACGGTCTGCAGGGCGCGCGGCACCGTCGCGATCGGCTTCATCGCGGCGCGGACCCGCAGCAGCTCACCGGTGGTGAGGCCGCCCTCGGTGCCGCCGGAGCGGCCGGAGACGCGGCGGATGCCCTCGGGCGTGTTCACGATCTCGTCGTGCGCCTTGGAGCCGGGCACCCGCGCCAGTTCGAAGCCGTCACCGAGCTCGACGCCCTTGATCGCCTGGATGCCCATGAGCGCGCCGGCGAGACGGGCGTCCAGCTTGCGGTCCCAGTGCACGTGCGACCCGAGGCCCACGGGGACGCCGTAGGCGAGGATCTCGACCACGCCACCGAGGGTGTCGCCGTCCTTGTGGGCCTGGTCGACCTCCGCGACCATCGCCTTCGAGGTGTCCGCGTCGAGGCACCGCAGCGGGTCGGCGTCCAGCTTCTCGACGTCGGCCGGCGTCGGGTACACGCCCTGCGGGGCCTTCACCGAGCACAGCTCGACAACGTGGCTGACGATCTCGATGCCGGCCGTCTCCTTGAGGTACGACCGGGCGACCGCGCCCAGCGCCACCCGTGCCGCCGTCTCACGCGCGGAGGCGCGCTCCAGGATGGGCCGGGCCTCGTCGAAGCCGTACTTCTGCATGCCCGCGAGGTCGGCGTGGCCGGGGCGCGGGCGGGTCAGCGGCGCGTTGCGGGCGAGGCCGGCGAGGATCTCGGGGTCGATCGGGTCGGCCGACATCACCTGCTCCCACTTCGGCCACTCGGTGTTGCCCACCATGATCGCGACCGGGGAACCCAGCGTCAGACCGTGCCGGACGCCACCGATGAACGTGACCTCGTCACGCTCGAACTTCATGCGCGCACCGCGTCCATAGCCGAGCCGGCGCCGGGCCAGGTGGTCCGCCACCATCTCCGTGGTGATCGGCACGCCGGCGGGAAGGCCCTCCAGCGTCGCCACGAGTGCGGGACCGTGGGACTCCCCCGCGGTCAGCCAGCGCAACCTGCTCAACGGTGCTCCTCAGTGCTCGCGCCCTGGTACTGCCCTGCGTACGCGCGTCCTCGCGTACGTCGACGGCGTGACCAGGTGCGCGGCCCCGGCCCGCCACCTTCGATCCTCCCACGTCCGGTGCCGGTCCCCGGCCGCCGGTCCACCAGACGGACGGACGGCGGACGACGCCGGACAGGCGGGGATCAGGCGGGAGTGTTGTCCTGGGGCCGCTGAGGGGCGTACGCGCCGAGGAAATCGGCACCGCTCGGCTGCGGCGGCTCCTGCGTGTGCTGCTGCGTGTGCTGCTGCGGAGCGTACGGGCCCAGATAGTCGGCGCCCCGTCCCTGCCCGTGCTGAACCGCCACTTGAACGGCCTGTCCCTGGCGCCTGGCGCGCCGACGGTCGATCTTGCGCTTCAGGCTGAAGACCCACGACCCGACGACGAGCAACACGATCAGGACGAGCACCGGGATCTGCACCCAGTCCGGCATGAACTGCAGGACGATCTCGAATATCTCGCCCTTACCGGACGCCAGCGGCACACCAGTGAACACTTCTTGTACTCCCCCTCGAACCTCTCCGCCCCCTGCGGAACCCAGCGGATCCTAGCGGTTCGCGAGAGCGCGCTCCCCCGCTTTTCGCATGACCTCCAGGGGCGCCGGAGCTCGGCCCGTCATCTGCTCCACCTGGAGCACCGCCTGATGCACCAGCAGGTCGAGCCCGCTGACGACGGCGCCGCCGTACATCGACCAGCGGGCCGCGAGGGCGGTCGGCCAGGGGTCGTAGAGCACGTCGAACAGGGTGGCCGGGCGCTCGGGCACGGCGGCGGCGAAGGCGTCCGTCGCGCCGGCCGGGGTGGTCGCGATCACCAGCGGCGCGTGCAGCGCACGGTCCGCTTCGGCCCAGTCCGCCGTACGGATCTCGACGTCGAGCCGCTCGCCCCACTGCCGCATCTCGGCGGCACGGGCCTCGCTGCGTACGTACGCCACGACCTCGCCGGTGCAGACGCGCGCGAGTGCGGCCAGCGCGGAGGACGCCGTGGCGCCCGCGCCGAGGATGGCCGCCGAGTCGACCTGTTCGATGCCGTGCTCCCGGAGCGCGGCGACCATGCCCGGGATATCTGTGTTGTCGCCGACCCGGCGGCCGTCCTCGGTCATGACGACCGTGTTGACCGCCTCGACCGAGACCGCAGTCTCCGTGACCTCGTCGAGCAGGGGGATGACAGCCCGCTTGAGCGGCATGGTCAACGACAACCCGGCCCACTCCGGCCCCAGTTCCGCGACGAACCCTGGCAGCGCGGCCTCGTCGATCTCGAACCGGTCGTACGACCAGCCCGTCAGCCCCAGCTCCGCGTAGGCGGCCCGGTGCAGCACCGGGGAGAGGGAGTGGGCGATGGGCGAACCGAGCACGGCAGCCCGGCGGGCGTCAGTTGCCCCTGCTCTCATTGAACTTGTCCTTGAGCTTCAGGAAATCGTCGTGGGTCTTGGCGAATTCTGTCTTGTTCACGCCGTCGGTCGCCACGAAGTAGTACCAACCCTGGTTCGTCGGATTCAGGGTCCCCGTCAGCGCGCCCTCGCCCGGGTTGTCGATCGGACCGGGCGGTAGACCCTTCTGCGTGTACGTGTTGTACGGGTCCTTGTTGCTCTTGATCTCCGACTCGCTGATGTCGATGTTGCTCTGACCCTTCAGGTAATTGAAGGTCGAGTCGAACTGCAGGGCACCGTAGGTCTCGGGGTTCGCGAGATCGAGGCGGTTGTAGACCACCTCCGCCATCTTGCGGTAGTCGTCGTTGGTCTTGCCCTCGGCCTGGACGAGGCTGGCGACCGTGATGACCTGCAGCGGGTTGTCCAGCTTGAGGGCCTTGGCCTTGGCCTCCAGGTCGAGCGCCTCGTACTTGTCGGCGGCCTGGGACACCATCTCCTTGAGCACCGCCTCGGGCTTCATGCCCTTTGCTGCGGCATAGGTGCCCGGGTAGAGGAAGCCCTCCAGCGGATCCTTGATCTCGCTGTTGCTGTTCGCCCAGCTCGGCAGTCCGAGGGTCTTGTATTTCTCCTGGGCGACCTTCTTGGTGGTCCCGGACGACAATTCGAGCTGTTCGTCGAGCGCCTTGTAGACGCTCAAATTGCGCTCGCCCGGCCTGACCAGAACATTGTTCTGGCTTTCGGGACTGAGCATCATCTCGACGGCGCTCTCGGCGGACATCTGTTTCTTCAGCAGATAGGCGCCCGCCTGGATCTTGTCCCCGTCGGGATTCTCCTGCTGGGCGGCGACGAAGGCGTCGACGCTCTTCACGACGCCGGCCGCCTTCAGCTTCTGACCGATATCGGACCCGAACGCGCCCTTGGGGATCTCGACGGTCACCGTCTCGCTCGTGCCGTCACCCGCGAAGTCTGGCGCCTCGCCGAAACGATCCTGGTAAAACTGATAACCGAAATATCCGACTCCGGCCACACCTGCGCCGAAGACCAGCACGACCACCAGGCAGGCCATGCCGCTGCGGCGCTTCTTGGGCTTCCCGCCGCCCCGCCCGCCCCGGCGGTCACCACGCCCCCGGCCGCCGCCCGAGTCGTCGTCGGAGTCGTCATCCTCGTCGTCGCCACCCGCGAAGAAGGCGTGTTCGCCCTGGTCAGGGCCGGGATCCCAGTCGGTCTCCGGGGGCTCCGGTTCGGCCTGCCGCCGGCTCGGCCGCTCCGGCGGCGGGTACGCATCGGGCGTGCCGTAGTAGTCGCGCTGCTCGCCGCCGTACGCCGCGGTCTGCTGCCCGTAGGGGTCTGCCGGGTCGGGGTACTGGACCTGCGGGTGGGAACCGGTGGCCCAGCCGTTGTTGTCGTACGCCTGCTGCCCGTGACCCGCGTACTGCTGCTGGTCGTACTGCTGCGGGTACTGCTGTCCCTGCTGGGGGTACTGCTGTCCCTGCTGCTGTCCCTGCTGGGGGTGCTGCTGTCCCTGCTGCGGGTGCTGCTGGTACTGCTGCGCCTGGCCGTATGTGGCGTGCTGGCCGGTGCCCCAGTCGCCGTAGTGCTGCGGCTGCTGCGGTTGCGGCTGCTGCGGATAGTGCTGCGGCTGGCCGCCGTAGGCAGCCTGCTGGCCCGAGTGGGCCTGCTGCTGCCCTTCCCATCCGCCGTCCCCGTACAACGGGTCCTCCGGATGCCACGGTTCGGAGCCTTGGCCCCGGCCATACTCAGTCATCGATCCCCTAGAGCCGCGAGGCGGCGGTCACGCGGCTGCTGACGATCCGGCTCCCGTCCCGCCTCTCTTTGTGCGCCGGCTGTTCGAACACCGGTGCATCGCGCGGAACGTTACCGTATCGCGATCAGATAACCACTTCGACGCTCTCTCCCGGTGCTTTACCTGACACCCGTTCGGATTCGAGCGCCTGCTGCAGGATGATCACAGCGGCTGCCTGATCGATCACCGACCGGCCCTTCTTCGACTTCACGCCGGAGGCACGCAGTCCCTGACTGGCCGTCACTGTCGTCATCCGCTCATCCACGAGCCTGACCGGTACGGGCGCGATCATGCGTGCCAGTTCCTGGGTGAAGCCCCTGACCTTGACCGCGGCCGGACCCTCGCCCCCCTTGAGGGAGCGCGGGAGACCGACGACGACCTCGATCGGTTCGTACTCCTCGACGAGTTGCTTCAGACGCCGGTGAGCTGCCGGGATGTCCCGGCCCGGGACCGTCTCCACCGGGGTGGCGAGGATGCCGTCGGGGTCGCAGGAGGCGACTCCGATGCGGGCGTCCCCGACGTCGATGGCCAAGCGACGGCCGCGGCGCATGCCCCGGCCGTCACCACTCGGCTGTGTGTCGTCGCTCACTTGGCCGTTTCCGCCACGAGCCGCTCGACGGCATCGACGGCGTCGCCGATGGCGGCCGGGTTCTGGCCGCCGCCCTGGGCGACGTCCGGCTTGCCGCCGCCTCCGCCGCCGAGGGTCTTGGCAGCCGTACGGACCAGGTCGCCGGCCTTGAGGCCGCGCTCGCGGGCGGCCTCGTTGGTGGCGATGACGGTGAGCGGCTTGCCGTTGCTGACCGTGAACAGGGCGACCACGGCGGCACGTCCGCCCTGGATGCGGCCGCGCACGTCGAGGACCAGCTTGCGCAGGTCGTCGGCCGTGGTGCCGTCCGGGACCTGGCCGGTGACGACGGCGACGCCGCTGACGTCCTTGGCGGACCCGGCGAGACCGGCGGCGGCCTGGAGCACCTTCTCGGCGCGGAACTTCTCGATCTCCTTCTCGGCGTCCTTCAGCTTGCCGAGCATGGCGGAGACCTTCTCCGGGAGCTCCTCCGGGCGGCCCTTGATCAGCTCCTGGAGCTGGGCGACGACCGTGTGCTCACGGGCGAGGAAGTTGTAGGCGTCCACGCCGACGAGGGCCTCGATACGGCGCACACCGGAGCCGATGGACGACTCGCCGAGCAGCTTGACCAGGCCGAGCTGGGCGGTGTTGTGCACGTGCGTGCCGCCGCACAGCTCCTTGGAGAAGTCGCCGATGGTCACGACACGGACGCGCTCGCCGTACTTCTCGCCGAACTCGGCGATGGCGCCCTGCTTCTTGGCCTCGTCGATGCCCATGACCTCGGCGTGCACGTCGAGGTCGCGGGCGAGGACCTCGTTGATCTTCTGCTCGACGTCGGTCATCACGGCCGTCGGCACGGCGGACGGGGAACCGAAGTCGAAGCGGAAGCGACCCGGCTGGTTCTCGGAGCCGGCCTGGGCGGCCGTCGGGCCGAGGGCGTCACGCAGGGCCTGGTGGGTGAGGTGCGTGGCCGAGTGGGCGCGGGCGATGGCGCGGCGGCGCAGCGAGTCGATCGAGGCGTGGGCCTTGGCGCCGACCGTGACCTCGCCGACCTGGACGACGCCCTTGTGGACGTACACGCCGGGCACCGGCTTCTGGCAGTCGCGGATCTCGATGACGGCACCGGTGTCGACCTTGATGCGGCCGGTGTCGCCGATCTGGCCGCCGCCCTCGGCGTAGAACGGGGTGCGGTCGAGGACGATCTCGACCTCGTCGCCCTCACTGGCGGCCGGGGACGAGGCGCCGTCGACGAGGATGCCGACGATGGTGGACTCGCCCTCGGTGTCGCCGTAGCCGATGAAGTCGGTCGCGCCGACCTTGTCGGCGATCTCACGGTAGGCACCGGCGCCGGCGTGGCCGGTCTTCTTGGCCTGGGCGTCGGCCTTGGCGCGCTCCCGCTGCTCCTTCATCAGACGGCGGAAGCCGTCCTCGTCCACGGACAGCCCCTGCTCGGCGGCCATCTCCAGGGTGAGGTCGATCGGGAAGCCCCAGGTGTCGTGGAGCAGGAAGGCCTTGTCGCCGGGCAGGACCGTGGAGCCGGAGGCCTTGGTGTCGGTGACGGCGGTGTCGAGGATGTTGGTGCCGGCCTTCAGCGTCTTGAGGAAGGCGTTCTCCTCGGCGACGGCGACCTTCTCGATGCGCTCGCGGTCGGTGACCAGCTCGGGGTACTGCTGGCCCATCATCTCGATGACCGTGTCGATCAGGTCCTTGACTACCGGGCCGGTGGCGCCGAGCAGACGCATGTTGCGGATGGCGCGGCGCATGATGCGGCGCAGGACGTAGCCGCGGCCCTCGTTGCCGGGGGTCACGCCGTCGCCGATGAGCATCACGGACGTACGCATGTGGTCGGTGACCACGCGCAGGGAGACGTCCGAGCCGTGGGCGTCGCCGTAGGCCACACCCGTCAGCTCGGTGGCCTTCTTGATGACGGCCATGGAGGTGTCGATCTCGTACATGTTCTGCACGCCCTGCAGAATCATGGCGAGCCGCTCCAGGCCGAGGCCCGTGTCGATGTTCTTGCTCGGGAGGTCGCCGAGGATCTCGAAGTTGTCCTTGCCGATGCCCTCGCCGCGCTCGTACTGCATGAAGACGAGGTTCCAGATCTCCACGTACCGCTCGTCGTTGACGGCGGGACCACCCTCGACGCCGAACTCGGGGCCGCGGTCGTAGTTGATCTCGGAACAGGGGCCGCAGGGTCCGGGGACGCCCATCGACCAGTAGTTGTCCTTCATGCCGAGGCGCTGGATGCGCTCCTTCGGCACGCCGACGACGTCGTGCCAGATGCGCTCGGCCTCGTCGTCGTCCTTGTAGACGGTGATCCAGAGCTTCTCCGGCTCCAGGCCGTAACCACCCTTGTCCTGGGGGCTGGTGAGCAGCTCCCAGGCGTACTTGATGGCGCCTTCCTTGAAGTAGTCGCCGAAGGAGAAGTTGCCGCACATCTGGAAGAACGTGCCGTGCCGGGTGGTCTTGCCGACCTCTTCGATGTCCGGCGTGCGCACGCACTTCTGGACGCTGGTGGCGCGGGAGTACGGCGGCTTGACCTCACCCAGGAAGTAGGGCTTGAAGGGCACCATGCCGGCCGGGACGAGGAGCAGAGTCGGGTCGTCCGCGATGAGCGACGCCGAAGGGACGACGGTGTGCCCGCGCTCCTCGAAGAAGCTCAGCCAGCGGCGGCGAATCTCGGCCGACTCCATCAGTGGTCCTCGTTTCGGTTGTGCGAGTACGTCGTCCTGTCGACGTACTTCGGGTCATTGCGGTTCTCGATGGCGGCGTACCGCCGGGGCGCGGGGAGTTCTTGGTCGACGGGGGCGTTGATGCCCAGTGCGTCGCCCAGTTCCTCCTCCCGCTGTGCCATGTTGTCGCGGACGTCGAGGGCGAAGCCCACCGCGCGGTCCTTGAGCCGGTGACCTGCCTCGATCGCCTTGTTCGCCGCGGACGCGGCAAGGCTCTCGGGGGTCAGCTGCTTCAGCTTCCGGTTGACCTTGGTGGTGGCCCACACACCGGCGGCGACGCCCGTGCTGAACCAGAACGTACGGCGGAACATGCTGGGTCTCAGTCCCTCTTTCCGCGGAGGTTTCGCTTGTCCCGTCGCGAGGCCGGAATCGTACGGCCCACGATCACGGTGCGCCGGGGCGCCTTGGCGGGCGCGTCGTCCTTGCGGCCGCCGAGGGCCCGGCGGACGCCGTAGCCGAAGGCCGCGACCTTGACCAGGGGGCCGCCGAAGGTGGAGGCGACGGTGGTCGACAGTGCCGAGGCGTTCGACGTGACCTCCTGGACGTCGGTCGCGATCGCGTCGACCCGGTCGATCTGGGTCTGCGCGGAGCGCACCGCCGAGGAGGCCTCTGCCAGGAGCGGGACTGCCTGGTCGGTCACGTCCGCGACGAGCTTGGTGGTCGCCTTGAGCGTCTGGGCCAGCCTCACCAGTGCAACGGCGAGGAAGGAGACCAGGATCGCCCAGAAGACGGCCACCAGGATCCCGGCCACCTCTCCACCGGACACTGTGTGCACCCGCTCCCTGAAACGTGCCTCTACATCGGCCTACATCGAAAAAGTCGTGCACCGAGCCTATCGCGCCGGGGATGCCGCTCCACACCGGATTACCGCCCCGCGCGCGGCCGAGTCGCGAGAGGCGATTGTACGGACCGAACACGCTTCAGTACGCTCCGTATCCCATGCGGGATCAACAGCGCGCCCACTCCCCCGAGTCCGCCGGTCCGCCCCTGGACCTCAGCACGTTCCTGGGCCGTGCGGCCGAACTCGCCGGGCTGGCCGAGGCGCTCGCAACCGTGCGGCTGGTGACGGTGACGGGGCCGGGCGGTGTCGGCAAGTCGCGGCTGGCGGCGCGCGTGGCCTCGCGGTGCACGCCCCGCGACGGTGTGTGGCAGGTGGACCTGGCGTCGGTGCGCGACCCGGAGTTCCTCGACTACGCGGTCGTGGAGGCGCTGGGGCTGACGGACCACACGACGCGACTGCCCCACGAGACACTGCTGGCGCATCTCGCCGAGCGTCAACTCCTGCTGATCCTGGACGGGTTCGAGCACCTCGTGGACCCCTGTGCGGAGCTGGTGAGCGGGCTGCTGCGCCGGCTGCCGGGCCTGAGGGTGCTCGCCGTGGGGCGCAGACCGCTGGGCGTGACGGGGGAGCTGCTGTTCCCGCTGGCGCCGCTGAGCGAGGACGAGGCGGTGGAGCTGCTGGTGGACCGGGCGGCACAGCCCGAAGTGGTCGTACCGGACGACGCGGCCGTACGGGAGGTGTGCCGTCGTCTGGACGGGATCCCGCTGGCGATCGAGCTGGCCGCGGGCCGGCTGCGGATGCTGTCCCCGGGGCAGGTGCTGGAGCGGCTCGACGACCGGTTCCGGCTGCTGACCGGCGGCGGGCGGGACGGGTTGCCGCGCCATCGGACGCTGCGTACGGCGGTCGGCTGGAGCCATGAACTGTGCACGCCCGAGGAACGGTTGCTGTGGGCGCGGCTGTCGGTGTTCGCGGGCCGGTTCGACCTGGAGGCCGTCGAGTACGTGTGCGGCGGCCAGGGCCTGCACTCCGACGACGTCCTCGAGGTGCTCTCCCAACTGCTCGCGCAGTCCGTGGTCACGCGCGAGGAGACCCCGGCCGGCGTGCGCTACCGCATGCTGGACACTATCCGGGCCTACGGCGCCGACTGGCTGGCGGCGACCGGGGACGCGGCCCGGCTGCGGCGCCGGCATCGCGACTGGTATCTGGGGCTGACGACCTGGTGCGAGCTGGAGTGGTTCTCACCGCGACAGGACGAGGTGGCCGCGCGGGTCGAGGCGGAGCTGCCGAATCTGCGCCGCGCCCTGGACCACTGCCTGAGCGAGCCGGACGACGCGCATCTGGGTCAGTACCTCGCGGGCTCCCTGTGGTTCTACTGGGTCGGCTGCGGCCGGCTGTCTGAGGGACGGCACTGGCTGGAGCAGGCCGTGGCACTGGACTCCGGTCATGAGCAGTCCCGGCTGAAGGCCCTGTGGGTGCTCGGCTATGTGGCGATCCTGCAGGGCGACACGGTGCCCGCGCTGGGGGCGCTGGCTCAGTGCCGTGAGGAGGCGGAACGTGCCGCCGACCCCACGGCGGTGGCCTACGCCGAGCACCGCACGGGCTGTCTGGCCCTGCTCTCGGACGACATGGAGCGTGCCGAAACGCTGCTGCGCTCGGCCCTCGGCCGCTATCAGGCGATCGGCGAGCTCAACAGCAATGTGCTGATGGGCCAGGTGGAGCTGGCGATGACGCGGGCCTTCCAGGGCGATCTGCCGGACGCGGTACGGCTGTGCGAGGACGTCCGCCAGGTGTGCGAGGACCACGGTGAGCGCTGGGCGCGCTCCTACGCGCTGTACGTCCTGGCGTACGCCGCCTGGGCCGACGGTGACCTGCCCGGCGCCCGTGCGCTGCTGACGGACTGCCTCGGCAGCGCCCACTCCTTCCACGACCTGCTCGGCTCGGTGCTGGCGGTGGAGCTGCTGGCCCTGGTCACCGGCGCGGAGGGCGATCCCGTCGAGGCCGCGGTGCTGCAGGGCGCCGCGGCGCGGATGTGGCCGTCGGTGGGGCTGCCGCTCTTCGGCTCGGCGTGCTTCAACGCGCCGCACGAGCTGTGCGCGACGGCGGCTCGGGAACGGCTCGGCGACGAGCGGTACGAGGAGTGCGTACGGCAGGGGGCGGCGCTCGGCCGGGAGGAGGTCGTGCGCCGTGCACTGAGGCGGATGCCGGCGGACGCCGTTCCGTCGCCGCGAGGGCCGGTACGGCATGTCACGGCGACCGCGACCATGCGAAAGCCCGCCGCCTCCCCCACCCGAAAGGGCGGGGAGACGACGGGCTGAGGCGCAGAAGTCCTACGACCGCTGAAGGATCAACGGGCGTAGTACTCGACGACGAGCTGCTCGTCGCAGATCACCGGGATCTCCTTGCGGTTCGGCTCACGGTCCAGGCGGAACGCCAGGGCCTTGAGGTTCACCTGGAGGTAGCGCGGGGTCTCACCGTCGGGGGCGAAGCCACCCTCGCGGGAGATCGAGAAGAGGGTCTTCTCGCGGCTGCGCTCGCGGACCATCACGACGTCGTCGGGCTTGACGCGGAAGGACGGCTTGTCGACCTTCTGGCCGTTGACCTCGATGTGGCCGTGAACGACCATCTGACGGGCCTGGTAGATGGTGCGGGCGATGCCCGAACGCAGCACCAGGGCGTCGAGACGTCGCTCGAGCTCGATGATCAGGGCCTCACCGGTCTTGCCCTGAACCTTGGAGGCACGCTCGTAGGCGCGGACGAGCTGGCGCTCGGACACGTCGTACTGCGCACGCAGACGCTGCTTCTCCAGCAGACGGACCTTGTAGTCCGAGTTCTGCTTGCGGCCACGGCCGTGCTCACCCGGCGGGTAGGGACGGGCCTCGAAGTACTTGACGGCCTTCGGGGTCAGCGCGATGCCGAGGGCACGCGACTTCTTGACCTTGGGGCGGGACTGATTCGCCACTGCTTCTCATTTCCTTGTTCTCGGCTTGTCAGGGTTGAGGGAGGTCGCATCCGCAGCCGGGGAAACCCTTGGGGTCCGAGGACCCGCCGGGCAGCCGCTCCCCTGGTCTGGGCACATACGTGCAGCACGCGAGTGGCCCACCGACCGTTCTCGTCGTGCGACGAGTGGTGGTGGGCTGCCCGCGACACCGAATCGACGGTGCGCGACGCTCCTGGAGCCGGCCTTCCTAGGAGGACCGGGCTCCGGCTGACCGTCCCGTTCTGACTGCACGGGACACAGCACTTCTACGGATTCTACAGGGTGCTCAGGAGCGCTTCCGACCGAGGCGATTCCTGGTCCACTCCACCGCGTCCGCGTACCGCGCCTCGGCGCCGTGCCGGGTGGGGGTGTAGTACTCGCGGTCCTTGAGGGCGTCCGGTGCGTACTGCTGCTCGGCGATGCCTTCGGAGAGGTCGTGCGGATAGACGTACCCCTGCGCATGTCCGAGCTTGGCGGCGCCCTTGTAGTGCCCGTCGCGCAGGTGGGGCGGCACCGGGCCCGCCATGCCCTTGCGTACGTCGTCCATGGCGGCGCCGATCGCGGTGGTCGCGGCGTTGGACTTGGGTGCGAGGGCGAGGGCGATGGTGGCGTGGCTGAGAGTGAGGGCGGCCTCGGGGAAGCCGATCATGGCGACGGCCTGGGCGGCGGCGACCGCGATCGGCAGCGCGTTCGGGTCGGCCAGGCCGATGTCCTCGCTGGCGGAGATCATCAGGCGGCGGGCGATGAAGCGGGGGTCCTCGCCGGCCTCGATCATCCGGGCCAGGTAGTGCAGGGCGGCGTCGACGTCGGAGCCGCGGATGGACTTGATGAGGGCGCTGGCCACGTCGTAGTGCTGGTCGCCGTCGCGGTCGTACTTCACCGCCGCCCGGTCGACCGTCTCCTCCAGTGTCTGGAGGCCGATCTGCGGCTCGCCCTTGTCGAGCGCCGCCCCGGCTGCCGCCTCCAGGGCGGTCAGGGCGCGGCGGGCGTCGCCGCCGGCGATGCGCAGCAGGTGCTCCTCGGTGTCCTCGGGGAGCGCGACGGCGTCGCTCAGGCCCCGCTCGTCGCTCAGTGCCCGCCTCAGCAGGCCTCTGACGTCGTCGTCGGTGAGGGGCTCGAGGGTGAGCAGGAGGGAGCGGGACAGCAGGGGGGAGATGATCGAGAAGTACGGGTTCTCGGTGGTCGCCGCGATCAGGGTCACCCAGCGGTTCTCGACGGCCGGCAGGAGGGAGTCCTGCTGGGCCTTGCTGAAGCGGTGGATCTCGTCGAGGAAGAGGACGGTCTCCTTGCCGAAGCCCCCGGTGGCACGCCGTGCGCCCTCGATGACCGCGCGGACCTCCTTCACCCCGGCGGTGATGGCGGAGAGCTCGACGAAACGCTTGTTGGTGGCCTTGGAGACCACGTACGCCAGGGTCGTCTTGCCGGTGCCGGGCGGACCCCAGAGGATCACCGAGGACGGTCCGGCGGGCCCGCCGCCGGACTCGCCGACGAGTCTGCGCAGGGGCGAGCCCGGTTTCAGCAGGTGCTGCTGGCCCACGACCTCGTCCAGGGTGCGCGGGCGCATGCGCACCGCCAGGGGACTTCCGGCTGGGTCCTTCTCCTGGCGTTCTTCTGCAGCGGCGGTGAACAGGTCGGGCTCCACGTTGGAAACCCTAAATCACCGCACTGACATCGACGGCCGAGCGGGTCAGGCGGCCCAGAGCTGGCTGCCCCAGCGGGTCAGGATCAGCATGACGATGACACCGCAGTGCGTCACCGGGAGCACCCAGGTGAACTCGGCGAGGAAGTTCTTCAGCGGGCGCGGCGCGGGCAGGAAGCCGTTGCGGACGTTGAAGGAGGTCACGTACCAGAACATCGTGATCGTCGCGGCCCAGGCGAGCGAGCACCACAGGCACAGCGCGTTGATGTTGTACAGCGACTGGTACATCAGCCAGGTGCAGAAGACGACGCCGAAGAGCGTTCCGAAGTTGAAGGTCAGCCAGTACCAGCGCGGGAAGCGGGCGCGGGTGAGCAGGCTCATCCCGACGCAGATGACCATGCCGTAACAGACCAGCCCGAGCATGGGGTTGGGGAACCCGAAGGCAGCCGCCTGCTTGCTCTCCATGATGCTGCCGCAGGAGACGATCGGGTTCAGGCTGCAGCCGGGCGTGAAGGTCTTACCCTCGACCTTCGCCTCGAGGATCTTGAACTTGTCGATCGTGATGACCCACGCGGCAAGCAGGCCGGCCGCGCCGGTGACCACCAGCATCAGGGCGAACGCACGGCTGCTGCCCGCCGAACCGGGCGACGCCTCGGCCCGCTCGGACTCGGGCTCGGTGGAGACGTCCTTGACTGTCGTCTTGCTCATCACGCCGATTCCGTCACTTGAGACTTGGAGTTTCTCCGGACAGGGCACATTGTGCCGTACACGCACGCCTTCCCACCGTTCGCTGGGGATAAGGAAATACGCGCGACCGTCCCGAGGGGCACGGTTCAGGACACCGTCGGGACGCCTTCAGAGCGCCTTCAGAGCGGCTTCGGAACGGCTTCTGGACGGCAGAAGGGCGGGCACCGAAGCGGTGCCCGCCCTTTTCCGAACCTCTTGGAACTCAGCCCAGTCGGGCTTCCAGTTCGGCCACGATCTCGTTGACGCCGACGGCCGCCTGCTCACCGGACTCCATGTCCTTGAGCTGGACGACGCCCTCCGCGAGGTCACGCTCGCCGGCGACGATCGTGTAGCGGGCGCCGCTGCGGTTGGCGTTCTTCATGGCGCCCTTGAGGCCCTTGTTGCCGTACGAGAAGTCCGCCGCGACGCCGACCTTGCGCAGCTCGGTGACCTTGGCGAACAGCACCCGGCGGGCCTCCTCGCCGAGCGGTACCGCGAACACGCTGGTGGACGACGGGAGTTGGAGCTCCACGCCCTCCGCCTCCAGGGCGAGCACCGTGCGGTCGACGCCGAGCGCCCAGCCGACGGACGGCAGCGCGGGGCCGCCGATCATCTCGGACAGCCCGTCGTAGCGGCCGCCGCCGCCCACCGCGGACTGGGAGCCCAGACCGTCGTGGACGAACTCGAAGGTCGTACGCGTGTAGTAGTCCAGGCCGCGTACCAGCTTGGGGTCGTCCTCGAAGGCGACGCCGGCCGCCGTGAGCAGCTCGCGGACCTCCTCGTGGTACGCCTTGCAGGCGTCGCAGAGGTAGTCGCGCAGCAGCGGGGCGTCCCCGAGCTGCTTCTGGACCGACTCACGCTTGTCGTCCAGGACACGCAGCGGGTTGATCTCCGCCCGGCGCAGGGTGTCCTCGTCCAGGTCCAGGCCGCGCAGGAAGTCCTGGAGCGCGGCCCGGTAGACCGGACGGCACTCCTTGTCGCCCAGACTGTTGAGCAGAATGCGGAAGTTGCTCAGGCCCAGCGAGCGGTAGGCCTGGTCGGCCAGGATGATCAACTCGGCGTCCAGCGCCGGGTCCTCGGCCCCGATCGCCTCGGCGCCGACCTGGGAGAAGTGCCTGTAACGGCCCTTCTGGGGGCGCTCGTAGCGGTAGTAGGAGCCGGAGTACCAGAGCTTGACCGGGAGGTTGCCCGCCTTGTGCAGGTTGGCCTCCAGGGCCGCGCGCAGGACCGAGGCCGTGCCCTCGGGGCGCAGGGCGAGCTTGTCGCCGCCCTTGGTCTCGAAGGCGTACATCTCCTTGGTCACGATGTCGGTGGACTCGCCCACGCCGCGTGCGAACAGCTCGACGCTCTCGAAGCCGGGCGTCTCGATGTAGCCGTAGCCGGAGTTGCGCAGAGGAGCCGCGATCGCCTCACGGACGGCCAGGAACTTGGCGGAGTCCGGCGGGATCAGGTCGTACGTGCCCTTGGGTGCTTGAAACGTGCTCACGGAAGTCTCTCGTCACATTCCTCGTCGGGGAGCCTCTTGGGCTCCCAGGCCGGCGGCCACCTGCCGCAGATACGGGTTGGTGGCGCGCTCCTGGCCGATGGTCGTCTGGGGGCCGTGGCCGGACAGCACCACGGTCGAGTCGTCGAGCGGCAGGCACACGCGGGCCAGCGATTCGAGGATCTCGGCCATGTCACCGCCGGGCAGGTCGGTGCGTCCGATGGAGCCGGCGAACAGCAGGTCGCCCGAGAACAGGATCGGCGGGATGTCCGCCGCCTCGGGCAGGCCGAAGGTCACCGACCCCTTGGTATGGCCGGGCGCGTGCGCGACGGTGAGCTCCATCCCCGCCAGCGCCAGCTTCGCGCCGTCGGTCAGCTCCTTGACGTCGTCCGGCTCCCCGACGGTCAGTTCGCCCATCAGCTGCATGCCGATGGAGCGGCCGAGGGCCTTCTCGGGGTCGCTCATCATGTACCGGTCCTCGGGGTGGATCCAGGCCGGTACGTCGTGCGCACCGCACACGGGGACGACCGAGGCCACGTGGTCGAGGTGGCCGTGGGTGAGGACGACGGCGACGGGCTTGAGCCGATGCTTCTTCAGTGCTTCCTCGACTCCGGGGGCCGCTTCGTGGCCCGGGTCGATGATCACGCACTCCTCACCGGCGGCGGGGGCGACGAGATAACAGTTCGTCCCCCAGGCCCCGGCGGGGAACCCGGCAATGAGCACGATCGTCCTTCGTTTGTGTCGACACGGGTGGTTTGTCGGCGGGCTCCGCCTGACGTCAGAGCCTACCGGCGCTGCCGATTCCTCAGCGAACCCATATACGGTACGGGGCACACGCAGGCAGTCGGCTCACCGGACGCACGCGTACCGGTCGACACCCACGACGCATGAGGAGAGAACCCGGTGGTCAGCCAGGAACAGCGGCGGCGTCAGCTCGCCCGGGAGAAGTTCTTGCGGCAGCAGCAGCGGCGCACGTCCGCCCGGCGCAGGGCGCGGATGCGCAACTCGGTGATCGCGTCGGTGCTCGGAGTGGTCGTCATCGGCAGCCTCGCGCTGTACACGACCGGGGTACTCAAGGACGACGGCGCCAAGAAGGAGAACGCGGGCGCGGAGGTCAGCCCCAGTCCGACCAGCAAGGCCCCGGACCCGTGCGAGAAGCCCGCCGCGGGCAAGGTCAAGACGGCGACCTGGAAGAAGGAGCCGGAGCTGACCGTCGACAAGTCCGCGAAGTACTCGATGAAGCTCGCGACGACGTGCGGTGACATAGACATCGCCCTGAAGGCGTCGGCCGCGCCGCACACGGTGAACTCGTTCGCCTTCCTCGCCGGCAAGGGCTACTTCGACCACTCCAAGTGCCACCGGCTCACGGACAGCGGCATCTACGTACTGCAGTGCGGCGACCCGCAGGGCACCGGGATGGGCGGGCCGGGGTACACGATTCCGGACGAGAACCTCAAGGACGCGAGCCTCAAGGGCAACGTGTACCCGGCGGGCACGGTCGCGATGGCCAACCAGTACAACGCACAGACCAAGGAGGGGCGCAACACTGGAGGCAGCCAGTTCTTCCTCGTCTACCAGGACAGTCAGCTTCCGCCCGACTACACACCGTTCGGCACTGTGTCCGAGGCGGGCATGAAGGTCCTGAAGAAGATCGCGGACGCCGGAGCCCAGCCCGCCGACCCCACGACAGGGAACACTGCCCCCAACGCGACGGTCGTCATCAACAAGGCGACGGTCACGAAATCCTGACCGCCAACTGCGAAAGTTCGGTCGCGCGGGATGCGGACAGGCAACCCGCCGGTCGCCTATGTTGGCCGTGACGAAACTGTGGACGATGCCCGGGGGAACACAAGCCCCTAGCAGGCATCATGTGGAGGAGGCGCTGTGAGCAGCGACCCGTGGGGCCGCGTCGACGAGACGGGGACCGTGTACGTGCGTACGGCCGACGGCGAGCAGGTCGTCGGTTCCTGGCAGGCAGGCTCCCCCGAGGAGGCGCTGGCCTATTTCGAGCGCAAGTACGAGGGCCTGGTTGTCGAGATCGGCCTCCTCGAGAAGCGGGTAAAGACCACCGACCTGTCGGCGAAGGACGCGCAGACCGCGATCGACCACATCCGTGAGCAGGTCGACGCCCATCACGCGGTCGGCGATCTGGACGCCCTGAAGACCCGGCTGGACAAGCTGGTCGAGACGGTCGGCAAGCGCCGCGAGGAGCGCAAGCAGCAGCGGGCGAAGCAGTCGGACGAAGCGCGGCACGCCAAGGAGGCGCTGGTCGCCGAGGCCGAGGAGCTGGCGCAGTCCGACCAGTGGCGGGCCGCCGGTGAGCGGCTGCGGGCGCTGGTGGACACCTGGAAGGGTCTGCCGCGGCTCGACCGCAAGTCGGACGACGAGCTGTGGCACCGCTTCTCGCACGCCCGGTCGGCGTTCTCCAAGCGCCGCAAGGGGCACTTCGCACAGCTGGACGCGCAGCGCGAGGAGGCCCGCAAGACCAAGGAGCGGCTGGTCGGCGAGGCCGAGTCGCTGTCCGGGTCGACCGATTGGGGTCCGACGGCGGCGCGCTACCGCGAGCTGATGTCGGAGTGGAAGGCCGCGGGCCGCGCCCAGCGTGAGCACGAGGACGACCTGTGGAACCGCTTCCGCGGTGCCCAGGACATCTTCTTCGCCGCCCGCAGTTCGGTCTTCGCCGAGCGCGACGCCGAGCAGGCGGAGAACCTCAAGCTGAAGGAGGAGCTGGCCGAGGAGGCCGAGAAGCTCCTGCCGATCGGCGATCTGAAGGGCACACGTGCCGCTTTCCGCTCGATCAACGAGCGCTGGGAGGCCATCGGTCACGTGCCGCGCGACGCCCGCCCGAAGGTCGAGGGCCGGATGCACGCCGTCGAGCGGGCCATCCAGGACGCCGAGGAGAACGAGTGGCGCCGGACCAACCCGGAGGCACGCGCGCGTGCCGAGGGGCTGACCGGCCAGCTCCAGGCCGCCGTGGACAAGCTGCGGGGCCAGATCGACCAGGCCCGCGCTCAGGGCAACAACGCCAAGGCCGACAAGCTGGAGCGTGAGCTGGAGGGCCGCCAGGCGCTGCTGGACCAGGCCCTGAAGGGTCTTCAGGAGTTCGGCGGCTGACACCGGTCGACATGCGAGAGAAGGGGCTCCCCGCGGGGAGCCCCTTCTTCGTTCCGGTACGGCTGTTTACGACCGGCTGCGCGCCGACGTCACCCGGTACACGTCGTAGACGCCCTCGACGCCCCTGACCGCCTTCAGGACGTGCCCGAGGTGCTTCGGGTCGCCCATCTCGAAGGTGAAGCGGGAGGTGGCGACGCGGTCGCGGGAGGTCTGGACGGCCGCGGAGAGGATGTTGACGTGCTGGTCGGACAGGACGCGCGTGACGTCCGAGAGGAGCCGGGAGCGGTCCAGGGCCTCGACCTGGATGGCGACCAGGAAGACCGAGGACTGGGTGGGCGCCCACTCGACCTCGAGGATGCGCTCGGGCTCGCGGGACAGTGACTCCACGTTCACACAGTCGCTGCGGTGAACCGATACTCCGCTACCGCGCGTGACGAAGCCGATGATCGGGTCGCCGGGTACGGGCGTGCAGCAGCGGGCCAGCTTGACCCACACGTCCTCGACGCCCTTGACGATCACGCCCGGGTCGGCACTGGAGCGGCGCTTGCGGCTGCGACCGCGGGCCGGCGGGACCGACTCGTCGATCTCCTCCGTGGCGGCTTCCTCGCCACCGAGCGCCTGGACGAGCTTCTGCACGATGTTCTGTGCGGAGACGTGCCCTTCGCCGATCGCCGCGTAGAGCGCGGAGATGTCCGCGTAGCGCATCTCGTGGGCGAGCGTGACCAGCGAGTCGCCGGTGAGGATGCGTTGGATGGGCAGGTTCTGCTTGCGCATCGCGCGGACGATGGCGTCCTTGCCCTGCTCGATCGCCTCGTCGCGGCGCTCCTTGGAGAACCAGGCCCGGATCTTGTTGCGGGCGCGCGGCGACTTCACGAAGCCGAGCCAGTCGCGGGAGGGGCCCGCGCCGGGCGCCTTGGAGGTGAAGACCTCCACCAAGTCGCCGTTGTCCAGGGTGGATTCGAGCGGTACGAGCCTGCCGTTGACCCGCGCTCCTATGGTGCGGTGGCCGACCTCGGTGTGGACGGCGTACGCGAAGTCGACCGGGGTGGCGCCCGCGGGGAGCGCTATGACATCGCCCTTCGGGGTGAAGACGAAGACCTCGTTGCGGGACAGGTCGAAGCGCAGGGACTCCAGGAACTCGCCCGGGTCCTCGGTCTCCTTCTGCCAGTCCAGGAGCTGGCGCAGCCACGCCATGTCGTTGAGGTGGTCGTCCTTGCCCTTGCCGGACGACTTGGGCGCGTCGGAGCGCACCTTGGAGGCGCCGGCGACGGCTTCCTGCTTGTACTTCCAGTGCGCGGCGATGCCGTACTCGGCGCGGCGGTGCATGTCGAACGTACGGATCTGGAGTTCGACCGGCTTGCCGTTGGGGCCGATGACCGTCGTGTGCAACGACTGGTACATGTTGAACTTGGGCATCGCGATGTAGTCCTTGAACCGGCCGGGGACCGGGTTCCATCGCGCGTGCACGGTGCCGAGGGCCGCGTAGCAGTCGCGGACCGTGTCGACGAGTACACGAATCCCCACCAGGTCGTAGATCTCCGCGAAGTCACGGCCGCGGACGATCATCTTCTGGTAGACGCTGTAGTAGTGCTTCGGGCGGCCGGTGACGGTCGCCTTGATGCGGGCGGCGCGCAGGTCCTGCTGGACCTCGTCGGTCACTATGGCCAGATACTCGTCACGCTTCGGTGCCCGCTCGGCCACCAGCCGTACGATCTCGTCGTACATCTTGGGGTAGAGGATCGCGAAGGCGAGGTCCTCCAGCTCCCACTTGATGGTGTTCATGCCGAGGCGGTGAGCAAGCGGCGCGTAGATCTCGAGCGTCTCGCGCGCCTTCTTCTCCTGCTTCTCGCGCTTGAGGTAGCGCATGGTGCGCATGTTGTGCAGGCGGTCGGCGAGCTTGATGACCAGGACGCGGGGGTCCTTGGCCATCGCCACGACCATCTTGCGCACGGTCTCGGCCTGCGCGGCCTCGCCGAACTTGACCTTGTCGAGCTTGGTGACGCCGTCGACGAGCAGCGCCACGGAGTCGCCGAAGTCACGGCGGAGCTGGTCGAGGCCGTACTCGGTGTCCTCGACGGTGTCGTGCAGCAGGCCCGCCATCAGGGTGGCCGGATCCATACCCAGCTCGGCGAGGATGGTGGTGACGGCGAGGGGGTGCGTGATGTACGGGTCGCCGCTCTTGCGCTTCTGGCCGCGGTGCCAGCGCTCGGCGACCTGGTAGGCCTTCTCGATCTGGCGGAGCGTGGCGGTCTCGATCTTCGGGTCGTTGCTGCGCACTATGCGCAGCAACGGCTCCAGCACCGGGTTGTACGGGTTGGAGCGCTGGACGCCGAGACGGGCGAGGCGGGCACGGACGCGGTTGGAGGAGCCGGTGCGGGCGGGCTGGCCGGTGTTCGGGCGCACGGCCGGTGCGGGGCGCTCGGGCGGGGCGGGCTTGGGTCGCGTCTGCTCGGCCGGCTTGTCGACGGGCGCGGACTGGGCATGCTCGACCGCCCCACGCGCGTCGTTCTTCGCGTGTGGCGCGTTCGGCGCCGGCTTCGCCGCGGGCGCCGAGGCGGACTCGGGCTTGGCGGCGGTCAGGTGCTGGGCCTCGTCTGGCAAGAGGGCTCCTCGTGCGCGATCCGGGTCCCCCGGTCAGGCTCCGGAGACCCCATGGTAGCGATCCTGCGCCGCGGGATCGCCTGCAGCGGGATGTGAGGACCGTCTACAGGAGGAACGCAAGAGGCGGCCGACGGATTCCGCAGGGCCGGTCAGGCCGGTGTCCGGACGGTGGCGTGGGGGTTGCGCAGCCCTGTCACGGGGGTCGCGTACGCCTCTCACACACGACCCGCATGCATCGGGCAGCGGGGGTTTCACGCCATCCAGAAGAGGCAGGACCCGGGGGATGGCCGGGGGCAGGCGGCTGTCGTGCGGGGCCCGGCATACCGGATGCCGCGCCCCTGTCGTGCAGGTGCGCGGCATCCGGTGCTGCTGGTGGTGTTCCTCGGATCAGACCGTGAGCAGTGACTCCAGTGGGGCGCCTGCCAGAGTCGGTTCCAGACGGGCTCGGCCGCCGAGGAAGCCGAGTTCCATGAGGACGGCCAGGCCGGCCACCTCTGCGCCGGCCCGGCGGATCAGCTGGACCGAGGCCTCCGCGGTGCCGCCTGTCGCGAGGACGTCGTCGATGACGAGCACACGGTCGCCGGCAGCCAGGTCCTCGGCGTGGACCTCGATCTCCGCGGAGCCGTACTCCAGGTCGTACGCCTGGCTGAGGGTCGCCCCGGGGAGCTTGCCGGCCTTGCGTACGGGGATGAAGCCGACGCCCGCACGGACGGCGACCGGAGCTCCGAGGATGAACCCGCGGGCCTCCAGGCCGACGATCTTCGTGGCACCGGTGTTCCCGGCGATCTCGGCCAGCGCGTCGGTGAGCGCCGTGAACGCCGCCGGGTCCGCCAGGAGCGGGGTGATGTCCTTGAACATCACGCCCGGCTCCGGGTAGTCCGCCACGTCACGGATGCGGCTGAGCAGCAGCTCCTTGATGTCCGTCATCGCCGCTTCCCCGAGGGTCGGCCACGGCCCCGGTTGCGGGACGAGGGCTGGTTGCGCGGCCCGACCACTGCGGGGGTGGCGTCCTCGGGCTCGTCGTCCAGCAGCTCGTCGCCGACCGGGGCGTCCGTGGACTCGCCCTGCGCGGCGGACTGGGCACGCTTGGCGAGGACGCGCTTCTTCAGGGCCTTCATCTGCGGCTCGCGCTCCTTGAGGTCGGCGACGAGCGGCGTGGCGATGAAGATCGAGGAGTACGCACCGGCGGCGAGACCGACGAACAGCGACAGCGAGATGTCGTTGAGCATGCCGGCGCCGAGGAAACCGCCACCGATGAACAGCAGGCCCGCCACCGGCAGCAGCGCGACCACCGTGGTGTTGACGGAACGGACCAGGGTGCTGTTGATCGAGCGATTGGCGATGTCGCTGTAGGTCCAGCGGGTCTGTTTCGTGATGTCCTTCGTCTGCTCCTTGAGGCTGTCGAAGACGACGACCGTGTCGTAGAGCGAGTAACCGAGGATCGTCAGCAGACCGATCACCGTGCCCGGTGTGACCTCGAATCCGACGAGGGCGTAGATACCGACCGTGATCGTGATGTCGTGGATCAGCGCGACGAACGCCGCGAGTGCCATGCGCCACTCGAACGCGATCGCCAGATAGATCACCACAAGGACCAGGAAGATCCCGAGGCCCTGCCAGGCCTTGTTGGCGATCTGCTCACCCCAGCTGGGACCGACCAGCTCGCCGGTGACGTCGTCCTCGTCGACCCCGAGCTTCTCCGCCAGCTCCGCCGAGACCTTGTTGGCCTGCGTGGTGTCGATGCCCGCGACCTGGATGCGCAGCGTGGCCTTGTCGCCGTCGCCGAGCTTCTGGACGATCGCGTCGTGACCGGACGCCTCTTCCGCGTACTCCTGCGCCTGGGACACCGAGACGCTGGTCTTCGGGGTGTTGAAGACGGCCCCGCCCTGGAACTCGATGCCCATGTTCAGGCCGCGCACCGCCAGGCCGACGATGGCCGTGATGGTGATCAGGATCGAGAGGCCGTACCAGAGCTTGCGGTTGCCGACGAAGTCGTAGCCGACCTCGCCACGGTGCAGTCGGGCGCCGAGGTTGCCGAGCTTCGACATACTCACGCCTCCTTCGGGTCGACAGGGCCGGCGGGGCGGGCGGGACGGCGGTTACGGCGCAGCGGTGGCTGGGCACCCAGTCGCTTGGGGTCGAGACCGGACCAGCTGTGGCCGCTGGAGAAGAACTTGCTGCGGGCCATGAGCGTCAGCAGCGGCTTGGTGAACAGGAACACGACGACCACGTCGAGCAGAGTGGTCAGGCCGAGCGTGAACGCGAAGCCCTGGACCTTGCCGACGGTGACGATGAAGAGCACCGCGGCGGCGAGGAACGACACGAAGTCGGAGACCAGGATGGTGCGCCGGGCGCGGGGCCAGGCACGCTCGACGGCGGGCCGCAGCGAGCGGCCCTCGCGGATCTCGTCCCGGACGCGTTCGAAGTACACGATGAACGAGTCCGCCGTGATGCCGATGGCGACGATGGCACCGCAGACGGCCGGCAGGTTCAGCGCGAAGCCGATGGTCGGGCCGAGCAGCGCCATGATCGTGTAGGTCAGGGCCGCGGAGATCAGCAGCGAGAGGATCGCGATCAGCGACAGGCCGCGGTAGTAGACCAGCAGGTAGATGACGACCAGGGCGAGACCGATCGCACCGGCGATCAGACCGGCCTTCAGCTGCTCACCGCCGAGCGCGGCGGTCACCGTGGTGACGCTGTCCTCCTGGAAGGACAGCGGCAGGGCGCCGTACGACAGCATGTTGGCCAGGCTCTGCGCCGATTCCTGGTTGAAGTTGCCGGAGATCTCGGCGCTGCCGCCCGTCAGGGCTTCCTGGACGAACGGATCGGAGACGACCTCACCGTCCAGCACGATGGCGAACTGGTTCTGCGGGGACTGGTTCTTGGCCAGCTTGCCGGTGGTGGCGGCGAACTTCTTGCTGCCCTCACCTGTGAACTTCATGTTCACGGTCCAGCCGGCGCCGGTCGTGGTCTGGAAGGTGGCCTGGGCGCTCTTGACGTCCGTGCCGTCGACCTCGGCGGGGCCGAGGATGTACTTCTGCCACTGGCCCTGCGAGTTCTGACCGCAGGCGACGGTGGGGTCGGTGGGCTTGGCACCGTCACCGGCCTTGGCGCGGGCCGCCTTCTTCGAGCAGTCCAGGGCGGCGTACTGCGCTTCGAGCTTGCTGGTCGAGGAGTCGCCGGAGGGGGTGCTGCTCGCGGACGGGGAGCCGCTGGGGGCACTCGTGGACGGCGTCGGGTCGGCCTTCAGGGCGTCGGTGACCGCGCGGCCCTGCGTGGTGGAGCTCGCCGAGGGGCTGGTGGAGCCGGAGGGAGTGGCCGAGGAGGTCGCCTTGTCGGTGGAGTCACCCGACGCGCTGCTGGAGGCGCTCGGCGAGGGGGTGGGGGTCGCACCGCCGCCCGACACCTCGGTGGCGACGACCGGCCGGAAGTACAGCTTGGCGGTGGTGCCTACCTGGGCCCGGGCTTCCTTGGAGTTCGTGCCCTTGGGGATGTTGACGATGATGTTCTTGTCGCCCTGGGTCTGAACCTCGGACTCCGAGACACCAAGACCATTGACACGGCGCTCCATGATCTCGACCGCGGTGTCCATGTTGGTCTTGTTGATCGCGGATTCCTGACCTGGCTCGGCAACCGCGCGAAGCGTGATGCTCGTGCCGCCGGCCAGGTCGATACCGAGTCGCGGAGTGGTGTGCCCCGAGGCGAACATCCCTCCGGTGAGCGCCGCGATGGCGATCAGGATGAGGGCCAGCGAGCGCCCTGGCTTGCTCTGGGCGCTCGCGTTCCGGCCCTTCTTAGGTGCTGCCACCTTCTCGTACTCCCTCTCGGGCCGCCTCGCTCCGGATCAACGGGCGGGCGGCCATGACATGGTGTCGGGATCCCGTGCGAGCTCAGCATGCCCGAGGGCGCGCAGGCGTGGCCCGCGCGCCCCGGAGCATGGCTACTTCGCGTCGGTGTCGCCGTCGGTCTTCTTCGGCACGTCGTCCGTCTTCGCCTCGGCGGCAACGGCGTCGGACGGCTCCTCGACCTCGTCCTTCTCGTCCTTCTTACCAAGGTCGACGGGCTTCTCGTCGGAGGCGGCGGCAGCGGCGGGCTCGTCGGCCTCGGTGAGGGAGGAGGCGTCGTCGGGGACGACGTCGGACTTCAGGTCGTGCTCGATGCCGTGCACGATGCGGTTGTACTCGTCGTCGGAGAGGACGGCACCGATCGCGTTCTTGGCGAAGAGGAGCTCCACGCCCGGGCCGGCGTCAACGAGGACCGTGTCTTCGCTGACCTCCTTGACGGTGGCGTACATGCCACCGATGGTGCGGACACCGGATCCGGGCTGCATCTGGTTCCGCATGTCGGCGGCCTGCTGCTGCTTCTTCTTGGCCGACCGGGTCATCAGGAACATGGCCCCGATGAGCACGATGAACGGGAGGAGGGTCACGAGACTCACGGGTCGGAACTTCCTTCACACGACCGCGATGGTGAGCGGCCTGATGGTTGGGGGTATGTGTGCCGCCGACATAGGCGGCATCGGCGGAGTCTAAGCGAGTCTCCGCGCATGGAACAACGCTCAGCATGGCACTGGGGTTCCTGCTCCGGCCACTGTGCTCGCCGTGACCGGGCCGTCACGTCCCGAACAGGTCCTGTTGTCCGTTTCCCGCAGTGTGCGAGCCCGGCGGGGTGAGGCCGAGATGCGCCCACGCCGCCGGGGTGGCGACCCGGCCGCGCGGGGTACGGGCGAGCAGTCCCTCCCGCACGAGGAAGGGTTCGGCGACTTCCTCGACCGTCTCGCGCTCCTCCCCCACCGCGACGGCGAGCGTGGACAGGCCGACCGGGCCGCCGCCGAACAGCTTCAGCAGGGCCTCCAGGACGCCGCGGTCGAGCCGGTCCAGGCCGCGCTCGTCGACCTCGTAGACGGCGAGTGCGGCCGCGGCGATGTCCCTCGTGATGATCCCGTCGGCCTTGACCTGGGCGTAGTCGCGGACCCGGCGCAGCAGGCGGTTGGCGATACGGGGCGTGCCACGGGAGCGGCCGGCGATCTCGGCGGCGCCGTCGGCCTCGACCTCGAGGTCGAGGAGGTTCGCGGAGCGGTGGATGACGCGCTCCAGCTCGGCGGGCTCGTAGAACTCCATGTGCGCGGTGAAGCCGAAGCGGTCGCGCAGCGGGGGCGGCAGCAGGCCCGCGCGCGTGGTGGCGCCGACGAGGGTGAACGGGGGCAGTTCGAGCGGGATGGCGGTGGCGCCCGGCCCCTTGCCGACGATGACGTCGACGCGGAAGTCCTCCATCGCCATGTACAGCATCTCCTCGGCCGGCCGGGACATGCGGTGGATCTCGTCGAGGAAGAGGACCTCGCCCTCCTGGAGGGAGGAGAGGATCGCGGCGAGATCGCCGGCGTGCTGGATGGCGGGGCCGCTGGTGATGCGGATGGGGGCGCCCATCTCGGCCGCGATGATCATCGAGAGGGTCGTCTTGCCGAGACCGGGGGCACCGGAGAGCAGCACATGGTCGGCGGTGGCGCCACGCGCGCGTGCGGCACGCAGCACGAGGTCGAGCTGTTCGCGGACCTTCTCCTGGCCGATGAACTCGCCCAGGTCCTTCGGGCGCAGCGCGGCCTCGACGGCCTGGTCCTCACGGTCGGCGGACGCACCGACGAGCCGCTCGGGGGCGGGGGTGTCGGTGGTGTCGTCCCAGTTCATGGAGTGTGCCTCGCGGTCGCGGTCGCGGTCGGGTGGATCGTACGAGGATCAAGGCGTCCCCGGTGCGGCGCCTCGGCGGCCTTCCGGGGCGCGCTCGGTTCAGCGGGCTCTGTTCAGGGTCTGAAGCGCGGCCTTCAGCAGCTGCCCCACCTGGGGCGTGCCGTCGGCGGCCTCGGCCTGCGGAGCCACCGCGGCGACCGCCTCGTCGGCCTCGCGCGTCGCGTACCCGAGGCCGATCAGGGCGGCGTGCAGCTGGTCGCGCCAGCCCTGGGTGACCGGGGCGCCCACCGCAGGCGCGCCGATGGGCTCGCCCAGGCGGTCCTTCAGCTCCAGGAGCAGCTTCTGGGCGCCCTTCTTGCCGATGCCGGGGACGGCGGTGAGCGACTTCTCGTCCGCGGTCGCGACGGCTCGGCGCAGCGCGTCGGGCGAGTGCACCGCCAGCATGGCCTGGGCCAGGCGCGGGCCCACTCCGCTCGCGGTCTGGAGCAGCTCGAACGTCTGCCGTTCGTCGTCGTCCGCGAAGCCGTACAGCGTGAGGGAGTCCTCGCGGACCACCAGCGAGGTGTGCAGCTTCGCGGGCTTGCCCAGGCGCAGGGTGGACAGGGTGTTCGGCGTGCACTGGACGGCCATGCCGACTCCGCCCACCTCGACGACCGCGGCGTCCGGAGCGAGTGCGGCCACTTGGCCACTGACGAAGGCGATCATGCCGTACGGCCTTTCGGTGCTTTGGCTGTGTGCAGGGCGACGGCCTGCTGGAGTCGGTTCTGCGCGGGGGCACGCCAGATGTGGCAGATGGCGAGCGCGAGCGCGTCGGCGGCGTCGGCCGGCTTGGGCGGGGCGCTGAGCCGCAGCAGGCGGGTGACCATGGCACCGACCTGTGCCTTGTCGGCGCGGCCGCTGCCGGTGACGGCGGCCTTGACCTCGCTGGGGGTGTGCAGCGCGACGGGGATGCCGCGGCGGGCGGCACAGAGCATGGCGACGGCGCTGGCCTGGGCGGTGCCCATGACCGTCCGGACGTTGTGCTGGCTGAACACCCGCTCCACGGCGACGAATTCGGGCCGGTGCTCGTCCAGCCACTGCTCGATGCCCTGCTCGACGGCGACGAGGCGGTGTCCCAACTCGGCGTCCGCGGGGGTGCGTACGACGCCGACGCCGAGCATGGTGAGCGGGCGTCCGGCGACGCCCTCGACCACGCCGACTCCGCATCGGGTCAGCCCCGGGTCCACCCCCAGTACGCGCACCCGCGCACCCTCCCTTCGATCGCCTGTTTGTGCAGGCTATCGGGTGCCACCGACAACGCCGGTCAACAGCGCCCGGCAAAGCGACGGGCCGACGGGTGTGTCCCGTCGGCCCGTTGAGCCCGTGCAGCTCCCGGCAGCGTTACGCGTCGACCTTCTCCATGATCTCGTCGCTGACATCGAAGTTGGCGAAGACGTTCTGCACGTCGTCGCTGTCCTCGAGCGCGTCGATCAGCTTGAAGATCTTCTTGGCGCCGTCCTCGTCCAGCTCGACCTGGACGGAGGGCACGAAGCTGGAGTCGGCGGAGTCGTAGTCGATGCCGGCGTCCTGGAGGGCGGTGCGGACCGCGACCAGGTCGGTGGCCTCGCTGATGACCTCGAAGGATTCACCGAGGTCGTTGACCTCCTCGGCGCCGGCGTCCAGGACGGCGGTGAGGACGTCGTCCTCGGTCAGCTCGCCCTTGGGGACGATGACGACGCCCTTGCGGCTGAACATGTATGAAACGGACCCCGGGTCGGCCATGTTGCCGCCGTTGCGGGTCATGGCGACGCGGACGTCGGAGGCGGCGCGGTTGCGGTTGTCGGTGAGGCACTCGATGAGCACGGCGACGCCGTTCGGGCCGTAGCCCTCGTACATGATCGTCTCGTAGTCGGCGCCGCCGGCTTCGAGACCGCCGCCGCGCTTGACCGCGGAGTCGATGTTCTTGTTCGGGACCGACTGCTTCTTCGCCTTCTGGATGGCGTCGTAGAGCGTCGGGTTGCCCTCGATGTCAACGCCACCCATGCGGGCCGCGACCTCGATGTTCTTGATCAGCTTCGCGAAGAGCTTGCCGCGCTTGGCGTCGATCACGGCCTTCTTGTGCTTCGTCGTAGCCCATTTAGAGTGGCCGGACATCTGCCTGTCTCCTTCGCGTAACCCATCTATGAACGAACGGCAGAGATCCTACAAGGACTCGGCTGTCCGGTTCGCGCGCACCATGTCGACGAACAGGCCGTGCACGCGGTGGTCGCCGGTCAGTTCCGGGTGGAACGACGTGGCGAGCGCGTTGCCCTGGCGGACCGCGACGATGTGACCGTCGTGCTCGGCGAGGACTTCGGCCTCGGCGCCGACGGACTCGACCCAGGGGGCGCGGATGAACACGCCCTCCACAGGATCGCCCGGGACGCCCTGCACGTCGACCGCCGCCTCGAAGGACTCGTTCTGCCGTCCGAAGGCGTTGCGGCGCACGATCATGTCGATGCCGCCGATCGTCTCCTGGCCCGAACGCGGGTCGAGGATCTTGTCCGCGAGCATGATCATGCCGGCGCAGGTGCCGTAGACGGGCATGCCGTCCCGCACACGCGCGCGCAGGGGCTCCATCACGCCGAAGAGGACGGCCAGCTTGGAGATGGTCGTGGACTCGCCGCCGGGGATGACGAGGCCGTCCACCTCGGCGAGCTCTTCGGGGCGCCGCACCGGCCTGGCCACGGCGTCGGCCGCGGCCAGGGCGATGAGGTGCTCCCGTACGTCGCCCTGGAGGGCCAGGACGCCTATGACGGGGGTGTTGCTCATGGGATGTGGTGCCTTACCAGCCGCGGTTGGCGTAGCGCTCGGCCTCGGGGAGGGTGTCGCAGTTGATGCCGACCATGGCCTCGCCGAGGTTGCGGGACGCGTCCGCGATGATCTTCGGGTCGTCGAAGAAGGTGGTCGCCTTGACGATGGCGGCGGCGCGCTTGGCCGGGTCGCCGGACTTGAAGATGCCGGAGCCGACGAAGACGCCCTCGGCGCCGAGCTGGCGCATCAGCGCGGCGTCGGCCGGGGTGGCGACACCACCGGCGGAGAACAGCACCACCGGGAGCTTGCCGAGCTCGGAGACTTCCTTGACGAGCTCGTACGGGGCGCGCAGGTCCTTGGCGGCGGCGTACAGCTCGTTGTTGTCGAAGCCGCGCAGCTTGGCGATCTCGTTCTTGATCTGGCGCAGGTGGCGGACGGCCTCGACGACGTTGCCGGTGCCGGCCTCGCCCTTGGAGCGGATCATGGCCGCGCCCTCGGCGATGCGGCGCAGGGCCTCACCCAGGTTGGTGGCGCCACACACGAACGGGGTCGTGAAGGCGAACTTGTCGCTGTGGTTGACCTCGTCGGCCGGGGTGAGGACCTCGGACTCGTCGATGTAGTCGACGCCGAGGGACTGCAGGACCTGGGCCTCGACGAAGTGGCCGATGCGGGACTTGGCCATGACCGGGATGGAGACGGCATCGATGATGCCCTCGATCATGTCCGGGTCGGACATCCGGGCCACGCCGCCGTCCTTGCGGATGTCGGCGGGGACCCGCTCCAGGGCCATGACGGCGACGGCGCCCGCGTCCTCGGCGATCTTCGCCTGCTCCGGCGTGACGACGTCCATGATCACGCCGCCCTTGAGCTGCTCGGCCATGCCGCGCTTCACGCGTGCGGTGCCGGTCTCGGGGGCCTGGTTTTCGGAGATGGACACGGGTTGACCTCGCTGTGTGAAAGAGGGTTACTGCAAGCATCGAGGAAACGTGAGGTGTACGGGCCACTTCAAGGGCCAATGGTGAGGCGGTGGATCGTTTTGCCCGTCGGAGCGCGGCCCTGACCGTGCCCCATTAGTGTCCTTGCCATGGAACAGCGCATCAGCCTGGTCACGCTCGGCGTCCTTGATGTGGCGCGCTCCCGTGCCTTCTACGAGGCCCTGGGCTGGCGGGGCCAGGAGGTCGAGGAGACCGTCTTCTTCCAGGCCGGCGGGCTGGCCCTGGTGCTGTGGGGCCGCGACAAGCTGGCGCTGGACTGCGGGCTGACCGACCGCGCGGCGGGCACGCCAGGCGGCTTCGGCGGGATCGCCCTGGCCCACAACGTTCGCTCCGACGCCGAGGTCGACGAGCTGCTCGCGGTCGCGGAACGGGCGGGGGCGACCGTCACCAAGCCCGCGGCCACCAATGCCATCGGCTTCTACTCCGGCGCCTTCGTCGACCCCGACGGCCACGCCTGGGAGATCGCGCACAACCCCGGGTTCCCGCTCGCCGCCGACGGTTCCCTCACGCTCCCCGACTTCGGCGCGTCCTAGGCGGGCCGGTCCGCCAGGGCCGCCGGGGGCTCGTCGTCCATCTCGAACGCCAGCGGGAACGGGGCGTGGCCCGCCAGGCGGAACAGGCGGACCTTGCGGTGGCGCCGCAGCGCCCTGGCCGCCCGTACGGCGTCGTTGTGGAAGCGGCGGGCCATCGGTACCCGGCGGACCGCCTCCGTCAGCTCACGGGCCGCTTCCTCGCCCCCGGGCGCCTCCCGTACGGCCTCCACCTGCTGGGGCTCGGCGAACACGGCCCGCAGCGCCTGGGTCAGTTCGCTCTCGGCGACCTCCCGCTGCTCCTCCTCGGCCTGCCGGGCGGCATGTGCGGCCTCGTACAGAACGATCGACGCGGCCGGATCCAGCACCCCGGAGGTGGCCAGTTCCTGGGCCACCGAGGCGCGGCGCAGCAGCTGCGCGTCGAGTGCGGCGCGGGCCGCGTCGATCCTGGCGTGCAGCCGGTCCAGGCGACCTGCCGTCCAGCTCAGGTAGAGGCCGATCGCCACGAGGACTACGAGGATCCAGATCAGAGTTGCGGTCACGGGCGGCACACTAGCTCCGCGGGTTCAGCAGGGTGTCGTGCGGGGCGTCGGTGTTGGTGCGGGATGTCGGCGCGACCGTTGCCGGGGGCTGCCGCCCCCGGGCCCCCGCTTCGGCCCTGAAGGGCCTCGTCCTCAAACGCCGGACGGGCTGAAATGCCGGGTCCGGCGCCTGGAACAACTCGGAGCCCTCAGTCCCGCGCCAACCCCAGCCGAGCCCGCAGCCCGCCTGCGCCTCCGCTCCCGGTCCGCTCGTCCGCGGCCACCGCCGCCGCGCCCGCCGTCACCGTCTCGTACACCGACAGGATGTCCGCCCCGACGGTCGACCAGTCGAAGCGGCGTACGTGCACGCTCCCCCGCTTGCGCAGCTCGGCACGGCGGACCGGGTCCTCCAGGAGGCGTACCGCCGCCTCGGCCAGGTCGTCCGCGTCCTCGTTGGCGAAGAGTTCGCCCGCCGCGCCCTGGTCGAGGACCTGGGTGAAGGCATCCAGGTCCGAGGCCAGGACGGGAGCGCCGGCCGACAGCGCTTCGACCAGGATGATCCCGAAGCTCTCGCCGCCGGTGTTGGGAGCGACGTACAGGTCGACGCTGCGCAGGAAGCGGGCCTTGTCCTCGTCGCTGATCATGCCGAGGAACTCGACGCGGGGGCGGAGCTCGGCGGGCAGGGACTCCACCGCCTCCTCCTCGTCGCCGCGGCCCGCCACCAGGAGCCTGGTCTGCGGGCGGGCGGCGAGGATCTTCGGCAGGGCCCTCATCAGGACCGGCAGGCCCTTGCGGGGCTCGTCGATGCGGCCGATGAAGCCGATCGTGTCGCCCTGCCAGTCGGGGTTGGGCTCGGCCTTGGCGAAGAAGTCGACGTCGACGCCGTTGGGGATGACCACCGCGTCGCCGCCGAGGTGTTCTACCAGCGTGCGGCGGGCGTACTCGCTGACCGCGATCCGGGCACTGATCTTCTCCAGGGCCGCCTGGAGGATGGCGTACGCGGCGATCATCGCCCGCGAGCGCGGGTTGGACGTGTGGAAGGTGGCCACGATCGGGCCCTGGGCCGCCCAGCAGGCCAGCAGGCCGAGGGACGGCGATGTCGGCTCGTGGATGTGGATGACGTCGAAGGCGCCGTCGTGCAGCCAGCGGCGGACCCGGGCCGCCGAGAGGAAGCCGAAGTTCAGGCGGGCGACCGAGCCGTTGTACGGGACCGGCACGGCGCGGCCCGCCGAGACGACGTACGGCGGCAGCGGGGTGTCGTCGTCGGCCGGGGCCAGGACGGACACCTCGTGGCCGAGCCGGATGAAGTACTCGGCGACGTCGCGGATGTGGAACTGGACGCCACCCGGCACGTCCCAGGAGTACGGACAGACGATGCCGATCCTCACGGACGCTCTCCTGCCGGGCCGTCGGCCGGTCGTGGTTCCAGGTCGGCGAGCCACAGACGCTGCAGCATGTGCCAGTCCTCCGGATGTTCGGCGATCCCCGTGGCGAAGGCGTCGGCCAGCGCCTGTGTCATGACAGACGTCTTCTCGGCCCGGGTACCTGTCTCGGGTACCTCGATCGGGGGATGGACCCGCCCCTGCATGACCGGCGAGTCGTCGTACCAGAGCGTGACGGGAAGCAGCAGCGCCCCGGTCTGCTGGGCCAGCAGCGCCGGGCCGGCGGGCATCCGGGCCGTGTCGCCGAAGAAGTCGACCTCGACGCCGGACGCGGACAGGTCTCGGTCGGCGACCAGGCAGACCAGGCCGCCGTCGCGAAGCCTGCGGGCCAGCATGCCGAAGGCGGTGCCGCCGCTGTGCGGCAGGACCTCCATGCCGAGGCCCTCGCGGTAGGCGACGAAGCGGTCGTAGAGCGTCTCGGGCTTGAGGCGCTCGGCGACCGTCGTGAAGGGCGTTTCGAGGTTGGTGGTGACCCAGGCGCCGGCGAGGTCCCAGTTGGCCAGGTGCGGCAGCGCGAGTACCACGCCCTTGCCGGCGGCCAGGCCGTCGGTCAGGTAGTGGACGTCCTTGACGTCGAAGCCGCTCTTGACGCGTTCGGCGCTCCAGGCGGGCAGCCGGAAGGACTCCATCCAGTAGCGCAGGTACGACCGCATGCCCGCGCGCGAGAGCTCGGCGAGGCGCTCCGGGGTCGCGTCGGGCACCACGCGCGCGTAGTTGCTCTCCAGCCGCTGGACGCCCTTGCCCCGCTGCTTCCAGGCGAGGTCGGCGATGGTGCGGCCGAGCCGCACCGCCACCGGCTCGGGGAGCTTCTTGACGGTGCCCCAGCCGAGTCCGTACAGCGCGTCCGTGAGGCGGTCCTGGGCGCTCACTTGGCGGCCTCGCTCCCTTGGGACGCTCCCTGCGGCTTGTCCTGCGTGTCCGCGGCGGCCTCCGCCTCGGCGGACTCGCGACGGACGGTGACGACCCGCTGGATCAGCGTGACGAGGCTGCCGACGGCGACGATCCACAGGGCGACGGGCAGCAGGTACTGGATGCCCGGTACCCCGAACTTGTGCAGGCCGGCGAAGCCGGCCGCGACCAGCGAGATCACCAGGCGCTCGGCGCGCTCGACGAGGCCGTTGACGGCGACCGGCAGGCCGATCGACTCGCCGCGCGCCTTGGTGTACGACACCACCTGGCCGCTGGCCAGGCAGAAGATCGAGACGGCGCACAGGACGAGGTCGTCGCCCCCACCGGCGTACCAGAGGATGAAGCCGCCGAAGATCGCGCCGTCGGCGACCCGGTCGAGCGTGGAGTCCAGGAACGCGCCCCAGCGGCTGGAGCGGCCGAGCTGGCGGGCCATGTTGCCGTCGACGAGGTCGGAGAACACGAAGAGCGTGATCACGACCGTGCCCCAGAAGAACTCGCCCATGGGGTAGAAGACCAGCGCGCCCGCGACCACACCGGCGGTGCCGATGAGCGTGACCGTGTCCGGGCTGACGCCCCGCCGGATCAAAAACGCGGCGAACGGTGTGAGAACACGCGTGAAGAAAGCACGCGCGTACTTGTTCAGCATGGCCTTCCCGAGGGTCGGTGTGGCGCCGCGGCCCCTGCTGGCCGCCGGCTGGCCCATCGTAGCCACGCGCGCGTGCGAGCGACCGCCGGGCACTCGTACCCGGGTCCGGCGGGCAGGTCGACCCCCGGCGGATGGCGCGATCACGTCCGCCGTATGGACGCACCGTGACGGGAGTGGAAAGCTCGAAGGACCGCGGGCGTCACCGGAGCCGCATCGCACGCGGATCCGCATGTCCGCGCCCACAGTGACCTCACCGTGCACGGGAGGCAGGATCATGGGCGACAAGGCGAATGCACACCCCGGAGCCGCCGGCAGGGCTACAGCGGCCGACCACCCCGCGTCCGTACGGAATGTGGTACTGGTCGGCCACTCCGGATCGGGCAAGACCACCTTGGTGGAAGCTCTCGCACTCACAGCGGGGGCGGTGAACCGGGCGGGCCGCGTCGAGGACGGCGGCACCGTCTCGGACTACGACGAGATCGAGCACCGCCAGCAACGCTCGGTGCAGCTCTCCCTGGTGCCGGTCGAATGGGACGGCATCAAGGTCAACCTTCTGGACACCCCCGGATACGCCGACTTCGTCGGGGAGCTCAGGGCCGGTCTGCGAGCGGCGGACGCGGCCCTTTTCGTCGTCTCGGCCTCGGACGGCGTGGACGGCTCGACCCGCATGGTGTGGGAGGAATGCGCGGCGGTCGGCATGCCGCGCGCGATCGTCGTCACGCACCTGGAGTCCGCGCGGGCCGACTACGAGGAGATGACACGGATCTGCGCGGAGGCCTTCGGCGGGGAGGATCCCGACGCCGTGCTCCCGCTGTATCTGCCGCTGCACGGCCCGCAGGCCCCCGACGGGCACGCGCCCGTGACCGGACTGATCGGGCTGCTGTCGCAGCAGCTGTTCGACTACGCCTCCGGGGAGCGCAAGGAGTCCGAGCCCGGCGAGGACCAGCTGCCGCAGATCGAGGAGGCCCGCAACCGGCTGATCGAGGGGATCATCTCCGAGTCGGAGGACGAGACCCTGATGGACCGGTATCTCGGCGGCGAGCAGGTCGACGTCAAGACGCTGATCGAGGACCTGGAACGGGCCGTCGCACGCGGTGCCTTCCATCCCGTCCTGGCCGCTGCGCCCGCGACCGACGGCGCCCGGCAGGGGCTCGGCACGATCGAGGTGCTGGAGCTGATCACGCGCGGGTTCCCGACCCCACTGGAGCGGGAGGCGCCCGCGGTCACGACGGTCGACGGCAAACCGCGCGCGCTGAAGGTGTGCGACCCGGACGGGCCGCTGGTCGCGGAGGTCGTGAAGACCGCGTCCGACCCGTACGTCGGCCGGGTCTCGCTGGTGCGGGTCTTCTCCGGCACCCTGCGCCCCGACGTGACGGTGCACGTCTCCGGGCACGGCCTGGAGGACCGTGGTCACGAGGACCACGACGTCGACGAGCGGATCGGGGCCCTGTCGGCGCCGTTCGGCAAGCAGCAGCGCACGCTCAGCCACTGCATCGCCGGCGACCTCGCGTGCGTGGCGAAGCTGAGCCGCGCGGAGACCGGCGACACTCTGTCGGCCAAGGACGACCCGCTCCTGATGGAGCCCTGGCAGATGCCGGACCCGCTGCTGCCGCTCGCCATCCAGGCCCACAGCAAGGCGGACGAGGACAAGCTCTCGCAGGGCCTGTCCCGGCTGGTCGCCGAGGACCCGACCATGCGACTGGAACAGAACCAGGCCACCCACCAGGTGGTGCTGTGGTGTCTGGGCGAGGCGCACGCGGACGTCGCACTCGAACGGCTGCGCAGCCGGTACGGCGTCCAGGTCGACGTCGTACCGCACATGGTCTCCCTGCGGGAGACCTTCGCGGGCAAGTCGGCGGGCCGCGGCCGGCATGTGAAGCAGTCCGGCGGGCACGGCCAGTACGCGATCTGCGAGATCGAGGTGGAGCCCCTGCCGGGCGGTTCGGGCATCGAGTTCGTGGACAAGGTCGTCGGCGGCGCGGTGCCGCGGCAGTTCATCCCGTCGGTGGAGAAGGGCGTAAGGGCCCAGGCGGCCAAGGGAGTTGCGGCCGGCCATCCGCTCGTCGACGTCCGGATCACGCTGCTCGACGGCAAGGCGCACTCGGTGGACTCCTCCGACGCCGCGTTCCAGACGGCCGGCGCGCTCGCGCTGCGCGAGGCCGCGGCCGACGCGAAGATCCATCTGCTGGAGCCGGTGGCCGAGGTGTCCGTCCTGGTCGGTGACGACTACGTCGGCGCCGTGATGAGCGACCTGTCCGGGCGGCGCGGCCGTGTCCTCGGCACCGAGCAGACCAACGGCAGCCGCACGCTCATCAAGGCCGAGGTGCCCGAGATCGAGATCGGGCGCTACGCCGTCGATCTGCGCTCGCTGTCGCACGGCACCGCACGCTTCAACCGTGCGTACGCGCGGCACGAACCGATGCCGGCGCAGATCGCGGAAAGGATACGTGAAGAGGCGCGCGAAGCCTCGTAGTTGGCGCCCGGCGCCACCAAGTGGCCTGTGCGGAACACTCCCCTCCGCCTCGGCGGGCGGCTTCGGCCGTCCGCCGACGAATGTCAGTGGCGGAGGATACGCTGGTCATTGATCAACAGGTGTGCGAAGTACGGAAGTCGGGAAGGCCGCAGAAGCGACACTGCGGCGATCGGGGGCGGGAATGACCGTTGAGAGCGGTTACGCGGACATCTTCGGTCCGCAGGTGCCGCGCACGGCAGGTGAGGGCCAGACGGCGACGTTCGCGCTGGCCTCGGCGGCCTATCGGGACAATCCGTTCGAGGACATCAAGAAAGCCGACAACGAATGGCACAAGACGGACATCAAGGCGGGTCGCGGCTGGGCGAGGATCTTCCGACCCAACCTCGGTGAGGCCTTCTCACGGGCCGTGGTCGACCGGATGCTCGGCAGCGGCCGCAAGCCCCTGATCCAGTCCTTCGGCACCGAGCCGCAGGTCGTCGTCGAGCACTGTCTGGCCGCGAACAACATCCGCAAGGCGCGCGACCGGATGCTCACCGCCATCACCGTGATCTGCGGTGTGCTCTTCCTGCCCGGGCTCCTGGTGTGGCTGCTGGTCTTCACGCTGCGCACCACCATCGTCAAGCGGGACGAGAAGCGCGGCGGCGCCCTCGCCTCCGTGCTGCTCGTGGCGGTGGGCGCGCTCGCCGTGCTCTTCCTGCTGCGCGTGCCGTTCACCGGCTTCTGGGCCTTGTATGCGCGGGCCTCTGTCCTCATGCCCGTGGTCGGCTGGTTCTGGGCCAAGCAGGTCTGCGAGCGCACCGCGAGGGATCTGCGGGAGCGCTGGGACAGCCTGCTGGCCGGCAGCAGCGTCGGCGCCAAGGTGCCGGAGGCGGTGCCGACCAGCCCCACCGAGACCCAGGCCGAGCAGCTGCGCCAGTCCCTGGCCAAGCTGAGCGCCGAGCAGCAGTCCAACTCCGTGTTCTACGCCGGGCCCAAGGGGATACTCGGCATGGGCACACGCTGGGGCAGCTGGCAGCTGGCCGAGGACCTGGTGGCAGCGGACTCCACGCGGGAGATCCACCCGTTCCGCAGCTGGGACGTCATCCGCTCGATCCACGACCAGCTGCGCATGCTGGAGCGCGGTCCGCTGAACACCGGTGGTTTCCCCAAGCCTTCGATACGGCACTGGGTCGTCACGCCGATCGCGGAGGGCGCGAAGGCGGTGTCCCGCCCGGAGGGCACGGACGTCGAGGCGTTCCAGGTCAAGACGCACGCGATACAGGACATCTGCAACAAGCAGCAGTTCGGCAGCGGTGACCGGCACTACCTGGGCGTCCAGTGGACGCTCTGGGACGGGCAGTTGATCATCACCATGCTGATCACGGTGACCGTGCTGCACGAGACGTTGCGCATCGAGGTGACGGGTCATGCCCTCGGTCCGGTGAACGGGCTCTTCCAGGAGAAGCCCGAAGCGCCGACCAAGGAGGTCTCCAAGTCCTTCAAGCCATGGGAGACCCGCAAGGTCAAGCTTCCGCTGGTCAACCCCGACGAGGTGGTACGGCTGGCGGTGCGGGCCCCGATCTCCTGGTATCCGCCGCTGCTGAACTGGCTCGGCGGGACGATGGGGCTGCCGGAGCCGTTCGGACTGCGGCACGCGTGGGCGGACCAGCCGTGGCGGCACCGGTTCATGGCCGACGACGCCCTGCGCGCGGCCACGCCGGTGCTGCGGGTGGTGCATGCCGCGGCGATCAAGGTGCTGGCGGAGAACGGCGTGGACACCGAGAAGTTCGGTACGCGCTCGTCGTTCCTGAGCACGGCTGTGCAGGATCCGATGCCGCGGAAGGCGGACGTCTACGACGCGTAGGCCTCCGGCGGTCTTGCCGGGTGAGGTGGGGTGAGCCGGCTGAGGTGGGTCTGGGGGACCGGCCCTGGGGGCTGCGCCCCCAGACCCCCTTCGGCCTCGACGGCCTCGTCCTCAAACGCCGGACGGGCTGAATGCTCAAGCCCCGGACGACTGGTCAAGCCGTCGGCCAGGCCTCCGCCAGCATCTTCCGCGTGTCCGCCAGCAGCTGCGGCAGCACCCGCGTGTGGCCCACCACCGGCATGAAGTTCGTGTCGCCGCCCCAGCGCGGGACGATGTGCTGGTGGAGGTGGGCCGCGATGCCGGCGCCGGCGACCGAGCCCTGGTTCATGCCGATGTTGAAGCCGTGGGCGCCGGAAGCGGTACGCAGCGCAGTCATCGCCTGCTTGGTCAGGGCGGCCAGCTCGACCGTCTCCGGCTCGGTGAGGTCGGTGTAGTCGGCGACGTGCCGGTAGGGCACGACCATCAGGTGGCCGCCGTTGTACGGGTACAGGTTGAGGACCGCGTACACCTGCTCGCCACGCTTGACGACCAGCCCGTCCTCGTCGGATTTGGCCGGGATCGAGCAGAAGGGGCAGCCGTCGTCCGCGCCGGGACCGGTCGGCTTGTTCTCACCCTGGATGTAGGCCATCCGATGGGGCGTCCACAGGCGCTGGAATGCGTCCTGGATCCCCACTCCCCACTGCTGCTCCGGCTCACTCGTCATGCGTGCAGCATATGGCTTCGCCCGTTCGCGGCGTGTCGCCGGGGCGGCCGCAGGACGGTCACCGGCCAAGCTGGGCCGGTGGACGACGACAGCCCTTACGACCGCTGGGAGCAGCGCACCGAGATCCCGCTGTTCCTCGCATCGCTGCTGTTCCTGGCCGCCTACGCCGCCCGCGTCCTTGCTGTGAGCATGCCGTCCTTCTGGAAGGACGTGTGCGTGTACACGATGGTCGCGCTCTGGCTGCTCTTCGCGGTGGACTACGCCGTGCGCTGGCGGCTCGTCGGTGGGCGCTTCCTGCGCTTCGCCAGGACCCACTTCCTGCACACGGTCGTGGTCGTCCTGCCGCTGCTGCGGCCGCTGCGGATCGTGCCGCTCTACGACGTGATCCAGCGCCGGCAGGGGCAGCCCCGCCTCTCGCTGCACGCGCGCGTGATCGCCTACGCGAGCCTGGCCACCCTGCTGCTCGGCTTCGCCGGGGCTCTCGCGGTCTTCCAGGCAGAACGCGGGGCCCCCGGGGCCACCATGCGGACGTTCGGGGACGCCCTGTGGTGGGCCTCGGCGACCCTCACCACGGTCGGGTACGGCGACATCACCCCGGTGACCAGGCGTGGCCGATCGATCGCGATCGGAATGATGGCCGGCGGGCTGGCCCTGCTCGGAGCGGTGACGGGATCGTTCTCGTCCTGGCTGCTGCAGATCTTCTCCCGCGAGAGCGACACGAAGCCCCCGGGAAGCTGAACCTCCCGGGGGCCCTCGATCATGGCCGGATCAGACCGGATGAGACCGGATCAGATTTGCGTCCGCTCCTCGACCACCGTCGCGATCTTCGCGATGGCCTCGTCGAACGGGATGCCGTTCTCCTGCGAGCCGTCGCGGTAGCGGAAGGAGACGGCGTTGTTGGCCATGTCCTCGTCGCCCGCGATGACCATGAAGGGCACCTTCTGCTTCTGGGCGTTGCGGATCTTCTTCTGCATACGGTCCGAGGAGGAGTCGACCTCGACCCGCAGGCCCTTCTTCTTGGCCGCCGCGGCGAACTTCTCCAGGTAGTCGACGTGCCCGTCACCGATCGGGATGCCGAGGGCCTGGACCGGGGCCAGCCACGCCGGGAAGGCGCCCGCGTAGTGCTCGAGGAGCACCGCGAAGAACCGCTCGATCGAGCCGAACAGCGCGCGGTGGATCATGACCGGGCGCTGCTTCGCGCCGTCCGGACCGGTGTACTCCAGGTCGAAGCGCTCCGGCAGGTTGAAGTCGAGCTGGATGGTCGACATCTGCCAGGTGCGGCCGATCGCGTCCTTGGTCTGGACGGAGATCTTCGGCCCGTAGAAGGCGGCGCCGCCCGGGTCCGGGACCAGGGGCAGCCCCTGCTTCTCGGCGACCTGGCGCAGCGTCTCGGTCGCCTCCTCCCAGACCTCGTCCGAGCCGACGAACTTCTCCGGGTCCTTGGTGGACAGCTCCAGGTAGAAGTCGGTCAGGCCGTAGTCGCGCAGCAGGCCGAGGACGAAGGTGAGCGTCTTGTCGAGCTCCTCCGACATCTGCTCGCGCGTGCAGTAGATGTGCGCGTCGTCCTGCGTGAAGCCGCGCGCACGCGTGAGGCCGTGCACGACGCCGGACTTCTCGTACCGGTACACGGTCCCGAACTCGAAGAGGCGCAGCGGCAGTTCACGGTAGGAACGCCCGCGCGCGTCGAAGATCAGGTTGTGCATCGGGCAGTTCATGGGCTTGAGGTAGTAGTCCACGCCCTCGTCGAGCTGCATGGGCGGGTACATGCCCTCGGCGTACCAGTCCAGGTGGCCCGACGTCTCGAAGAGCTTCCCCTTCGTCGCGTGCGGCGTGTAGACGAACTCGTAGCCCTCCTCCTCGTGGCGGCGGCGCGAGTAGTCCTCCATCACGCGGCGGACGATGCCGCCCTTGGGGTGGAAGACCGCGAGGCCGGAGCCGATCTGCTCGGGGATCGAGAAGAGGTCGAGTTCGTTGCCCAGCTTGCGGTGGTCGCGCTTCTCGGCCTCGGCGAGGAAGTCGAGGTACGCCTTCAGCTCGTCCTTGGACGGCCAGGCGGTGCCGTAGATGCGCTGGAGCATCGGGTTCTTCTCGCTGCCGCGCCAGTAGGCGGCCGCGTTGCGCATCAGCTTGAACGCCGGGATCGCGCGGGTCGACGGCAGGTGGGGACCGCGGCAGAGGTCCTTCCAGCACAGGTCCCCGGTCTTGGCGTCCAGGTTGTCGTAGATCGTCAGCTCGCCGGCGCCGACCTCGACGTCCGCGCCGTCCTCGGACGAGGCGGAGCCCTTGAGGCCGATCAGCTCCAGCTTGTAGGGCTCGGCGGCGAGCTCCTCGCGGGCGGCCTCGTCGGTCACCACGCGGCGGGCGAATTTCTGCCCCCGCTTCTGGATCTCCTGCATCTTCTTCTCGATGGCCTTGAGATCCTCGGGGGTGAACGGCTTCTCGACGTCGAAGTCGTAGTAGAAGCCGTCCTTGACGGGCGGGCCGATGCCCAGCTTGGCCTCGGGGAAGAGCTCCTGCACGGCCTGCGCCATCACGTGCGCGGTGGAGTGGCGCAGGATGTTCAGACCGTCCTCGGAGGAGATCTCGACGCCCTCGACCTGCTCGCCGTCCAAGAGCACGTACGACAGGTCCCTGAGCTCGCCGCCCACGCGCGCGGCGATGATCGAGCGCTCGCCGGCGAAGAGGTCGGCGGCCGTAGTGCCCGTCGTCACCACGCGTTCTTCCCGCTCGGAATCGCGTTGGATGATCACACGGACGTCTGACACCGGTCTCTCCTGACTGAAGGTGGAGTGCGGCGCCATACCAGGAGCGCGCGCATTACGCGATCGTACCGACCTCGGAGGGCCGACCGCGAAACGGTCACCTTCAGTCCCGGGCGGGCATCCCTCAGTCCGCGGCGTCCTCCCCGCCGCAGGCCTCCTCGAAGAAGTCCAGGTCCTCCTGGAGGGACTTCATCAGCCGGTCCCGTTCGGCCTCGTCCACCTGTACCGGTACGACGCCGGAGGCCCCGGTGATCTTACGGAAGCCGCCGCGGCTCTCCAGGCGCCCGTGCACCCGCACCGGCAGCCCGACCAGGTGGGCGTGCCCGGCGATGCGGTACGACTCCTCGTCCAGGGTCAGCCGGACGTGCGGTATCTCGGCGCCGGCGATGACGCGCAGCCGTACGGTGCCCTCCCCGCGCGTTCCCGAGCGGCGCATCCGTACGACCGCGCCGGTGATCCTGACCGGCACGGAGGGTTCCTCGCGCAAGTAGCGGGCCCCGGCCTCACGCAGCACGGGCAGGTCGCCCGGCGAGAACTCCACCGGCTCGACTCCGCTCGCGCAGTCCTCGGGCACCCCTGCCGCGGGCGCCCACTCGACGGCGATGCGCGCCCCCTCCGTACCGCGGACGAGAGCGATCAGGGCCTCGGTGAGCTCGCGGCTGACGCCTGCCTCGACGGCGCCGTCGAAGGCGTCCATGCCGCCGGTGGCCCGCTGGTAGTCGATGGCTTCGCGGGCGGCGTACAGGGCCTGGTGGAGACGTACGGCGAGCGGGCGGCCCGCGCCAACGGGCACGAAGGCGGCGAGGTGGCCGCCGCCTGCCGCGGAGCCGACGAAGACGCTCTCCAGCAGCGCGGCGGCCGAGCGGCGGTGCCGGGCGCCGTAGTAGCCGGCACGCGCGCGTGTGGCGAGCGCCGCGGCGAGGAGCATCTGGCGGGCGGCGGTGCGCAGTTCCTCCTCGACGGTCCAGGGCGCGGCCCCGGCCGGCCCGCTCGGCGCGTCCCGCCACCAGCGGACCTCGTCACTGGGCACGGCGAGCCCGACCAGCACCTCGCGCGCGGAGGGCATGCCGCTGCGGGAGAGTGCGACGAGCGCCTCGCCGAGCAGGTCGTCGCTGTCGGGGAAGGCGCGGGACTCGGGGACGAGCAGGCTGGTGCCGTTGCCGCCCGGTCCCGGCGGGGTCCAGCGACCGTAGCGTCCCGCCGCTCCCCCGCGCCGCTGCCAGCCGTGCCGGTGCAGCAGGGCGCTGAGCACGGCGGGGTCCACCTCGCCGGGCTCGGGGGGACGGTCGAAGGACGCGTGGACCGGGTGCGGCCTGACCGGCCGTACCGGCTCCTCCAGGGGGCGGTGTGTCATGGTCTGCCTCCCGTACCGACCCGCGTCATGATCTCGCAGAGCGCCCGGTCGTCGAAGATGCGTGAGGTCGGTATTCGCACGGTGGTGCGACGCCGGCCGGTGATCGCGTGGCCAGCGAGGTTGACCCAGTAGCAGCAGTGCCGCAGGTCGAGCCGGTCGTGACTGGCACGCAGCCAGTCGTCCTGGGTGCGCGGAACGAGCATCACGACGAGGATCTTGTGCACCGAGACGGGGGTGCGGGCGAGCTTCGCCAGATGGTCGTTGTCGAGCGTGAAGGAGAAGAAACGGCCGGGCGGGCTCGGCGCTATCTGGTAAGTGGCCTTGAGCTGCACCTTTATGGTGACCTCGTCGTCGACCGTGTGGCCGGGCGCGCTGTGGCTGACGTGCCAGTCGATGCCGTTGTCCGGAAATGGCTGCGACAAGGAGCACCCGGCCGCCGCCGCGACGGCGTGCAGATACCCCACCTGCAGTGTCTCCATGCAGGCGGTGGTGGCGAGTGAACCGCGATGGGGGCCCGTACGTTCGGGCAGCAGCCCGCCCCGCTCGGGCTGCGCTATCGCCATGACCAACAGCCTTCCACGCAAAGTAGATCCCCGAACCGGGCCGCTGAACTGCAAAGACCCGCACTCCTGTTGTGTCCTTGCGGCGTACGCCGCAAACAGCCCGGGTATCACCAAACGGGCAGAAGACGGTACGTCAGCTGCCGTGGGTGAACGAGGGGTTGTGTAGGTATGGCGTGCTGGTATGAGGGCCCGCTGGCGGCATTCGACACAGAGACGACAGGCGTGGACGTCGAGACCGACCGGATCGTTTCGGCGGCCGTCGTCGTCCAGGACGCCCCGGGCACCCGGCCGCGGGTGACCCAGTGGCTGGTGAACCCGGGTGTCCCGGTGCCGGAAGCGGCAACGGCGGTACACGGACTGACGGAGGAGCATCTCCAGCGCAACGGCCGCTGGCCGGCGCCGGTGATGCAGGAGATAGCCGAGGAGTTGGCCGGTCAGGCCGCGACGGCCCGGCCGATCGTGGTGATGAACGCGCCTTTCGATCTGACGCTGCTGGACCGCGAGTTGCGCCGTCATCGCGCCTCCTCGCTGGACCACTGGTTCGAGACGACGCCCTTGCTGGTGCTCGACCCGCGCGTCCTGGACAAGCATCTGGACCGCTACCGCAAGGGCCGTCGCACCCTGACCGACCTGTGTGCGCACTACGGCGTCACACTGGACGGCGCGCACGACGCGGCGGCCGACGCACTGGCCTCACTGGAGGTCGTACGGGCGGTGGGGCGCCGCTTCGCCGCCCGCCTGGAGCGGCTGTCCCCCGCCGAGCTGCACACGCTGCAGGCGGTGTGGCACGCGGCACAGGCACGCGGGCTGCAGGCGTGGTTCGCCCGCAGCGGCAGCGAGGAGGCGGTGGATCCGGCGTGGCCACTGCGCCCGGATCTGCCGGCGGCAGCATAGGAGGTAAGGCACACAAAAAAGCCGGTCCGCTGTGGCGGACCGGCCTTTCCCGGTGGGCGATACTGGGTTCGAACCAGTGACCTCTTCGGTGTGAACGAAGCGCTCTCCCACTGAGCTAATCGCCCGGGAACGGACTGAACAATACAGGTCCCCGCGCGTTTCCATCAAACCGCTTGATGGCCGCGGGCCAAGTGGGCCACCAGGCCCCGCCGTCCGGAGCGCATCATCAGCCAGTGGTTGGCTCGGAAGAGGGGCCGACCGGGTACGGCGAGACGCCTCAGCAGCGGCTTGTGGACATCGACGACCTGGTCGTAGCGCGCGATGGTCCCGCTGCCGTCCGGAGCCACGGTGACGGTCCAGCACGCCCAGCCGTCGAGGTCGCCGGACATGGCGATCTCGAGCACCCCCGCCCCGCGGTCCCGCCGCACCTCGCGCGCGGTGAAGGTCATGTCGTACGGGAGGACGGAGCGGATCGTGATCACGCCGCTGGTGTCGTCGATCCGGTTCACCTCGCGCACCTGGGGCCACCAGCGAGGGTAGTCCTCGGCCTTTTCCAGCAGGTCGTAGACGACCTCGGGCGCTGCGGGCAGGGCCCACAGAGCGCGGAAGCGGTAGTGACTCCAGTCCATGGGCCGATTCTGCCCTCCGCCAGGGGATTCCCGCCGTATCTGAGTACGTACTGAGTATGCGCACTCATGCCCTGCGGCGTGACGCGGACCACACTCCTGCCATGACGCACTTTCCGCCCCCGGCCGAGGAGTTGCGGCTCCTCGACCTCGAGCTGCGCCAACTGGACGCCCACCGGGCCCAGTTGCTGCACCGCCGAGCCTGGCTGATCACCGCGCTGCAAGCGGCGGCGCCCCGGTCCGCTCCGGTGCCTCTCGCCCCGCCCCGCCCCGAGGCCTCGGCGCCCCGCGTGCAGAACGTCCTGCTGGTGCTGGGCGGTGTCCTGCTCACCATCGCCGCGATGGCGTTCACGCTGGTCAGCTGGGGTCACATGGGGATCGCCGGGCGGGCCTTGGTGCTCGGCGCGGTCACGGTGGCGGTGCTCGCCGCCCCGGTGCCGCTGCTGAAGCGCGGGCTGCGGTCGACGGCCGAGTCGGTGGCGGGCCTGGGGCTCGTCCTGACGGTGCTCGACGCCTACGCGTTGCACGCGGTCGGGTTGGCCGATGTGGACGCCACCGGCTACCTCGCGGCCGCCTCGGCTGTGCTGGCGGCCCTGTGGACGGCGTACGGCCGGCTGCCGCGCACCTCCGAGCTGCGTCTGCCCCTGCCCGCCGCTCTGCTCGCCGCCCAACTCCCGCTCACGCTGTGGGCGGTGGCGGCCGACGCGAGCCTGTTCGGGATCACTACCGCCGTGCTGGTGACGGCCGGGTTCGACGCGGGTGTGGCGCTCCGGGTGCCTGCCGGGTCCGTACGGATCACCGCTGTGATCGGTGCGTACGGCATGGGCGCGTGGGGCGTGTGGGCCGCCGGCTGGCTGTCCTGGACGGCCACCGGCCCGAGCGCCGCCGCCCGTGCGGCGGCGCTCCTCCTCTTGGCCGCGGGCATCGCGGTCGCTGCGGCGTGGCAGGAGGCCGCCGCGAAGCAGGCGCTCGGCCTCTCCGTCGCAGCCGGTCTCTTCACGGTCGCCGCGCTCGGCGGCACCGCCCGCCCCGTACTGCCGGAGGCTTGGACGGTTCCGGTGTATCTGGTGTGCGGGATCGCCCTGCTCGCGGCGATCCGGGCGGACCGACTGCCGCAGGCGCTGCGCGACGGGCTCACCCGCGCCTCCGCCGCCGTACAGGGACTCGCCCTCCTGTGGACGCTGCCGCTGGTGGCGATCGCGCTGGTGGGGCCGGTGGCCCAGGTGGATCAGGTGTGGTCCGGGGCGCCCGGCGATGTGCGGCAGGCGATGGCGGTCGACGCTCCGTGGCCGCCGCACACGGAGACGGTGCCGGTCGTCCTGGCCATGGTCGCCGCCGTACTGCTCCTCGCGGCACGCCACACCGCGTGGCGGACCCGGGCCCTGACCGGCGTGCTGGTCCTGGCATGGGCAACGGCGCTGGTCCTGCCCGCCGTGTTCGAAGTCCCTTATGACGTGGGCCTGGTGGCCCTGGCAATCACCACGGCCGGCGCCCTCGCGGCGGCCGCGTGGATACGACCGTCCGACCAGCCGGAGACGGCGCAGGAGCCGTCGGCGACCTCGCCGGAGGAACCCGCCACCACCGCCGTGGGAGAGCCCGCAACCGCCACAGCCACTTCCCTCGGCGTCCCCACCCCTCGCACGACCGCCACGGTCCTCGCCCTCCTCACCTCACTCCCCCTCGCCTTCCTCTCACTGACCACCGAGGCCGCGACCCTCACCGTGCTCGCCGCGCTGACCGCGCTCTTCGCGGCGGCCTCCTGGAAGGCGCACCTCGCTCCGGTCACGGCCCCGGCCGGGCTCGCGTACGCCGCCGGGCTGGCCTGTGCGGCGGGGGCCGCGGCCGGCTGGCAGGCGCAGTACGTCGCCCTGCTGGTCCTGGTGGTCCCGGTGGCGGCGGCTCTGCTCGCGGGACGGCTCGGTGACGCGCGGGCGGCGGTCCCGGTCGAGGTGACGGGCGCGCTCGCCGCGCTGCTCGCCGTCGTGCTGGCCGCGGCACCGGCCGACCTGCCGATGCTGGCCGTGGTGCTGGCGCTGTGCGGTGTGATCACGGCCGGTACGGCGGTCCGCCCGGAACGCCGGTCCGTGGCCTACGCCTCCGCCGCGCTGTTCGTACTGGCCACGTGGGTGCGTCTGGCGGCCTGGGACGTCGGGACGCCCGAGGCATACACGCTTCCGGTCACCGTCCCGGCCCTGCTGGTCGGCGCCCTGCGCAGGCGCCGCGATCCGCAGACCTCGTCCTGGACGGCGTACGGCCCGGGACTCGCCGCCACCCTCGTGCCGAGCCTCCTCGCGGCCTGGGGCGACCCGCAGTGGACACGCCCCCTGCTCCTCGGCCTGGCGGCCCTGGCGGTCACCCTGCTCGGCGCCCGCCACCACCTCCAGGCACCGCTCCTCCTCGGCGGCGCGGTGCTGGCTCTGGACGCCCTGCACGAACTCGCCCCCTACATCGCCCAGGTGACCGACGCACTCCCCCGCTGGGTACCGCCCGCCCTGGCCGGCCTCCTCCTGCTGGCCATCGGAGCGACGTACGAGCAACGCCTCAGGGACGCCCGGAAGATGCGGGACTTCGTGGGCAACATGCACTAGCCCACACAGGCGCGGGGAACTGCGAGACCAGCCACGACGGTCCCGCAGTTCCCCACAAACCTGTTACGGCATCCTGTCCCCCAGCAGTGCCAGGTTCTCAATGGCCGCCAGACCGTACAGCGCGGTGTCGTTCGTGGACACCCAGGCCGCCTCACTGCCCGGGACCAGCGCGTCGGGGCCGCTCAGCTTCTCCGTCCGCCACGGCGCCGACTCCTTGTAGCCGTCGGAGTTGTAGAACTTCTCCCACGCGCGCGCGGCGAGCTTGTCGTCGCCGGTCCGCACGGCGGCGTACGCGTCGAGGCGCGAGTGGCCCTGGAAGAGCAGCAGGGAGCCGAAGTTGGAGCCGTAGCGTGCCGCCTGCTCGGTCTTCGTCGCGTTGAAGTAGCGGCAGTAGTCGAAGTACGCCTCGTTGAACTTCGGCATGTCGACCAGGTCGATGAGCTCGGCGCACAGCTCGCCCAGACCGAACACCGCGGAGAGGTGGGAGACCCCGACGACGGGCTTGTCGGCGACGGCGAACCTGCCCGTGTCGAGGTCGTAGAGACCGCTGCCCTGCACGAAACCGTTGGGCTGCGCGGCGATGGTCTCCATCGTCGACAGCACCCGCGCCTTGGCCTTCTCCCACTTGGGGCCCTTGCGCTCCCACTCCGTCAGCCAGGCCGACACCAGCCCGCTCCAGTCGGTGCCGAACCCGATCGACAGGGCGTGCCGGTCCGGGGTGTACGGCTCGGTGCGGATCTTGCGGATCGGATCGAGCACGAGGAAGGTCTCGTCGGAGTCGACGTTGGCGTGCATGAGGTCGCCGACGCGTTCGTCCGCGGTGAGGAAGTAGTAGTAGCGGCGGTACGTGGTGTTGGCGATGCGCTGCTGCTTGGCGCTGTCGGCGTAGTGCTGCACGCCGTGCCGGGTGCCGAGGCCGGCCCATTCGCCGAGGTGGTAGACGTCCACCTCACCGGTGTGCCGGGTCATGGCCTCGGCGAACCGGAAGATGTCCGCGCGTCCGCTCCTCAGATACGCGAACCACAGCCACAGGTCGGGCGAGAGCTCGGAGTTGTCCCAGGCGTAGCCGCCGATGTCGTACCGCCACTGGTGTCTGACGGTGTCGTAGGTGTGCATGATGTCGCCGTAGTCCCAGAAGCCGTACCAACGGCGCATCTCCACCTGGTCCTTGTAGTAGGTGAAGAGGAAGTCGAGGTGGTCCTCGATCTTGGCCTTGGCGGGCGTGGAGCGGTCCGGCTCGGAGTAGAGGCCCGGCCCGAAGACCCCCGCCTTGATGAGCTGCGCGGGCGGGGCGGCGAGCTGCGGCAGTACCCGTACGGCCTCGACCTGTTGGGCCAGGGCTTGGGGTGAGGGTGTCGACTCGTTGGCCCAGAAGAGGAGTTCGGAGGTGCGGGCGATGCCGTAGGGGGTGCCGAACTCGGGCTCGTAGTCCTCGTAGGTGATGTTGAGGCCTTCGAGCTGCTCGGGGTAGGTGTCCTGGCCCATGCCGTCGTGATAGAAGCGCAGGTCCATGGGCTGCGCCTCGGGCGACCAGAGCCACATGGTGACCTCGGCCGCGTCGGTGTGGGCGTCACGGATGTCGAGCTGGGCGGGGAACTTCTCCCAGAAGTCCCGCAGCCCGAAGGAGAGTCCGCCGCTGACGCCACCGACGTATCCGAATCCGGAGGCACGCCTGCCGCCGCCGGCGCCGATCCAGCCGTAGCCCTTCTTCGTGCGCTTGCGCAGGGTGAAGCCGTCGGCGGAGAGCTGGGAGAGGGTGTAGTCGCCCCACTCCGGGATGTACTGCAGCCGGGTCGTGACGCGCTGGTCCCAGGTCGACGGGTCGGGCAGCTTCTCCCCCGCGAACTGCGCCGCCTGTACGGCCGCCCCCGGATCGCGTCGCAGCCCGGTGATGCCCTTGACGGCCTCGCGGAGCATGCCGGTGCCCTCGCCGCCGATGCGGATGTGGCGGTCGTACGACTCGTCCCGCATCGGGACGGTGAAGCGCACGCCGAGGCCGCGGATGAAGTCGCCGCTCGCCTTGCCCGGCTCCTGCGTGCCGTCGTAGGTGACGGTGTGCACCATGCGGAAGGAGTCGGCACCGGCGTAGAAGTAGAGGCGGATGGAGAACGGCAGCCAACTCCGGCTGCCCTTGCGGTGCTTGCCGTCGATGCGTACGACCGCGCGGACCGGACCCTCCTGCTCGACGGTGACCTCGGAGATGGCACCCTCGAAGCGCTCGGTCTTCACCGAGCCCTGGTCCTCGTCCTCGATCTCGGGCTGGCGGATCAGCACGAGCCGGCCGTTCCTGGCGATCTCGGTGGAGCCGCGGGTGACGGACTTGATCAGCGTGGCGCCGGACTTGCCGATCCTCGCCGTGATGACACCGGTGGAAACGTCGATGGTGCCGCCGCTCTTGCCGACGGTGACCTTCTTGGCGGGGGCGGTGGCCTCGCCGGGGCTCAACGTGAGCTTGCCGTTGCCCGAACCGACGGCGTGTGCCGTCCACTTGAGGGAACCGTCCGGCCAGTAGGCGATCGGCCACGACTGCACGGGCACGGCCTTGCCGTCCGCGTCCGTGAGCGCGAACGCCTGCCCCTCCTGGTACACGCCCTTCGGCCAGGGCACCCCGACGGTGGAGCCGGGGGCGGCACCCAGACCGCCCTCCTCCAGCCAGTCCAGGGTCACGGGATCGGCATCGGCGCCGGCGGCTCTGGGCGCGGCCTGCGCGTCCTTCGCCCCTAGCGCCCAGCTGAACTGCGCGGCGGCTCCGGCAACGGCGGCCGCCTTGAGGAGGGACCTGCGGGGGATGGGGGACATGGCCGTTCCTTCCGTGCGGGAAACATTTCCTTGCGACCGGGCAGGGGCATGACAGAGATGGGTGCGGCGCCGGGAGCGCCGACCGTGTGAGTGGCACCGTCGGTTCAGCGGTGCCGGTACCGCTCCTCCACGGCGACGGCCGCCGCCACGACGGCCCCCAGGACAGGGACCGCCAGCGGCGCGGCGAACCAGGCGGAGGCGGACACGACAGCCAGTCCGCCGATGATCAGGAAGGACCCGGCGGGGTCGAGCACGGTACGGCGCCCGGCGCCCGCGAGCAGCACCCACCAGCCGGCATCCGGCGTCCAGGCCGCTGCGGCCCGCAGCAGGGCCACGACAGCACCGATCAGCGCGAACACCCCGATGGCCCCTACGAGCGGCCCGCCCGGAATCCCGGCCCGCGCGGCCTGGACGTCGACCCAGACCGCGCCCGCTACGGCCCACCCGGCGATCCCGACGACCCACCCACGCCGCACGGCCACCCGGAAGTCGGCGACGAACTCCCGCAGGCCACCGCCCTCGTGGGCGATACGGCGATGCAGATGCCGGGCGCCGGCGGCAAGGGCGGCCGGACAGGTGAGCACTCCGAGCGAGGCGACCGCTACCCAGACACCGGTCAGCAGGCACTCGGCGAACACGGCGAACCGCTCGGCGAAGAGCGACTCCCCGCGAGACTCCCGACGAGCCGTACGAACGGTGCGAGCGGTACGAGCCGTACGAACCTTCACGCGTGCCTGGGCCATGTCCGGTTCACCTCAGCCCTTCAGTCCGGACGTCGCCATGCCGTCGATCAGATACCGCTGGAACGCCAGGAAGAAGGCCAGGACCGGCAGCAGGGCGACGAGCGACATGGCGATCATGCCGCCGTAGTTCGCGATGCCCTCCTGGTCGACGAACATCTTCAGGCCGAGGGAGACGGTGTACTTGTCGGGCTCGTTGAGGTAGATCAACGGGCCCATGAAGTCGTTCCAGGCGTTGATGAAGGTGAAGATCGCGCTGGTGATCAGGGCCGGCCGGCACAGCGGCAGCATGATCGACCAGTAGATCCGGAAGTGCCCGCACCCGTCGAGACGGGCCGCCTCGTCGAGCTCCTTGGGCAGGTTCCGCATGAACTGCACCATCAGGAAGACGAAGAACGCCTCCGTCGCCAGGTACTTCCCCAGCAGCAGCGGGGTGTAGGTGTTGATCATCTCCATGTTGCGGAACAGCACGTACTGCGGGATCAGCAGGACGTGGTACGGCAGCAGGAGGGTGCCGATCATCAGCGTGAACAGCAGATTCCGGCCCGCGAAACGGATCCTCGCGAAGGCGTACGCCGTCAGCGAGCAGGACACCACGATCCCGATCACCGACCCGACCGCGAGGAAGAGCGAGTTGAGGAAGAAGGTGGAGATCGAGATGTCGGCGATGCCGTCGGCGAGGCTCGTGTAGTTGGAGAGGCTCGGGTCGCCCGGGAAGAGGTCCAGGCTGCCGATGATGTCCTCGCTCTTCTTGAACGAGCCGCCGACGACCCAGATCACCGGGTAGAGGATCACCGCGAGGACGAGCAGGGACCCGATGTGCCAGGCGACGGAACCGGGCAGTCGGTGGCGAAGCGCCCCGCCCCGCGCGGAGGGTGCCGGCTTGATGTCGGTTGCGGGTGCGCTCATCGGGCGCCCTCCTCGTAGTGCACCCAGCGCTTCTGGGACCAGAACAGCACCGCCGTGACCAGGGCGACCGCGACGAGCAGCATCCAGGCCATGGCGGACGCGAGGCCCATCCTGCTGTTCTCGAAGCCCTGGACGTACAGATAGCAGGTGTAGACCATCGAGCCGTCGGCCGGACCGCAGGCATTGCCTCCGGCGCCGCCGCCGACGATGTACGCCGAGCTGAAGATCTGGAAGGAGTGGATGGTCTCCAGCAGGACGTTGAAGAACAGGACCGGGGAGATCATCGGCAGGGTGATGTTCCAGAACCGCCGCAGCTTGCCCGCCCCGTCGACCTCCGCCGCCTCGTACAGCTCGCGCGGAACCTGCTTGAGACCGGCGAGGAAGATGACCATGGGGGCGCCGAACTGCCAGACGGTGAGCGCCACCAGGCTGTAGATGATCAGGTCCGGATCGCCCGTCCAGCCGCCGACGTCGATCCCGAACATCTTCTGCGTACGGTCGACGATCGCGTCGTCGGAGAAGATCGCCTTCCAGACGATCGCGACGGAGACGCTCGCGCCGATCAGTGACGGGGCGTAGAAGGCGGCCCGGTAGACGGCCTGCCCGCGCCGCTTCTGGGCCAAGAGGAGCGCCACGCCGAGGGCCGCGAGCAGCTTGAGCGGCGTGCCCACGACGACGTACCAGAGCGTCACCTGCACCGAGTGGCGCCAGCGCGGGTCGCCGAACATCTCGGAGAAGTTGTCGAGGCCGATCCACTTGGGCGCGTCGAAGAGGTTGTAGTCGGTGAAGGCGAAGTAGAGCGAGGCGATCATCGGGCCTGCCGTGAGCAGCAGGAACCCGGCGATCCAGGGGGACATGAAGAGATAGCCGGCCAGGTTCTCCCGGCGGACCCGCCGCTTGAGGGCGGCGGGACGCCCGGGCTGCACCGGGCCGTGCCGCGGCTCGGAGCCCTTGGCCGGGCCCTCCACCGCAGGGGCGTGTGTCACGGCGGTTCCCATCAGCCGGCGAGAGCCGTCTTCGACTCGGCGAAGTACTGCTTGACGGCCTCGTCCACCGACCGCTTGCCCAGCGCGAGCTCCTCGGCGATGCGCAGGAACGCGGCCTCGCAGATGTCCGCACCGTTCGGGTGCGGGGTGATGGGCTCCAGGACGCCCGCCTCGACGAGGGAGATCTCGTAGGCGGCGATCCCCTTGTTGACCTCGTCCGTCGGCTGGAACGCGTCGAACTGTGCCTGGGTGGCGGGCACACCGCGGTCGTAGCCCATGATCTTGGCGACCTCGGGGTCGTGGACCATGAAGTCGATGAACTGGGCGACCTCCTTGGGATGCTCGGTGCGCCTGGAGGCGCTGAGCATCAGGGAGCCCAGGTACTGCCCGGTCTTCTTGCCGTCCGTGGTCGGGATGGGAGCGAGGCCGTACTCGCTCTTGCCCTCGGACGTGTAGCGGACCGTGAAGTTGTCCCAGGTGAACTCGCCGCCGGCGAGCTCGGCCGAGACGGCCGACTTGGGCTTGATCTGGGCGACCTTCTTGGCGTCGGCGTAGACGCCCTCCTGCACGCCCTTCTCGGCCTTGGTCCACCAGTCCGTCAGATCCGCCTCGGTGAAGCCGAGACCGTCCTCGGTGAAGAACGCCTTGCCGTTCTGGCGGAGGTAGAGGTCGTAGAGGTACATGACGCCGTACATGCCGCTGTCGCCGGCGCGCCCCGCCCTGTCGCGGATCTTCTTCATCGCCGCGTCGAAGTCGTCCCAGGTCCAGCCCTGTTCCGGCTTCACGCCCGCCTTGGTGTAGACGGGCTTGTCGATGACCAGGGCCATCGAGTTGGACCCGACAGGCACCCCGAGGAGCTTTCCGTCGATCTCGCCGAACTTCTCGAGTCCCGCGCGGAAGCCGTCCATCGACAGATGGCCGGCCTCGACCTGCTCATTGAGATCGAGCAGAACATTCTTCGCATCGTATTTGCGCAGGAAGCCGATGGCATTCTGGAACACGTCCGGCGGATTCCCCCCGGAGGCCTGGGTGTTGAACTTCTTCCAGAAGTCGGTGTACGGCTGAAAGTCCGTCTTGACCTTGATCTTCGGGTACTTCTTGTGGAACAGCTCAATGGTCTTGTTGATGCGCTCGGCGCGGTCCTCGGCACCCCACCACGCGTAACGGATCGTCACCGTCCCGTCGGCGGAGGCCCCTCCGTCCCCACCGCAGCCCGTCGTCGCGGCCAGCCCGAGTGTGGCCGCCGTGGCGCCGGCCGCCTTCAGGATCGTACGCCTCTCAACATTCCTGCTGGTTCTCACCGTCGAGCCTCCCCGCAGCGTCGCTTCCGCCTGCATGAATCGTTTCAAGTAAGCGCTTGCTGGCACAAGTTACGGAGGGCCTCGGGGTGCGTCAATGATTCGGACAGGAATTTCTTGGCGGCCTGTGGGGCGGGGTGCCGGCACATGGCGGCGAGTCGGCCGAGCCCGGTCGTGCGTCGGTGCAGGTCAGAGGCGCGAGATCGAGATCCCGAACAACAAGTCGGCCACCGTACGTCCGTCCCGGCCGGTCTAAGGCCGCATGGTCACGGGCGAGTTGACGAGATGTCGCCTACGCGGGGGACGCTCCTGCCGAGCCGCGCGCCGCGCATGCCGACAGCAAACGACGGCGGCCCGCCTGCACAGTCGCAGGCGGGCCGCCGGATCCGGGTGGGCGATACTGGGTTCGAACCAGTGACCTCTTCGGTGTGAACGAAGCGCTCTCCCACTGAGCTAATCGCCCGGACGCAGGAAGAACATTACCCCATGTCAGCGGCTGCGAGTGACCAACGCGAGCCCGCACCGGCCGACGTCCGCACCCCCGTCGCGGATCACTGGTCCTTGATCTTCCAGGGCATCACTATGCCGAACTTCCACAGGTAGATCCCGAGTAGCACACCCACGATCACCAAGCCGATCGTCGTCAGGATGATGTTGCGACGGCGCACCTTCGGATCGAGAGCCCGCTGGGCCGCCTCGGTGACCTTGCGCTTGGTCCAGCGCAGGACAAGCTGGGCCCATACGAACTCGGTCGCCCAGACCGCCATGCCCCCGAAGATGATCACCCAGCCCGGACCGGGCAGAGGCAGCAGGATGATGCCGGTGACGACTATCGCCAGGCCGATGACGAAGACGCCCACCTGCCAGCTGACATGCAGCGCTCTACGCGCCTTGACGAACTCCGGAGCTCGTGAGCCGAGCCCCTGCTCGCTGTCGCCCTTCACACCGTCCACTTCGGTCTCGTCGGTAGCCACGGCAACCTCGCCAGGCTCGTTACTCCCCGTATTCATACGGCCAAACCCTACCGGACGGAAACCAGTCACTGGAATGGTCGTACCTCGCGAACGGGTTCTCGGCCGGATGAGTTACGTAAACGCACGCAAAACACTCAGAGGGGTTTACAACGGCACCGTAGGTGGCATGTCGATTTCGCCGACGTGCGAATCCCCGAGCGCACACTGAGCGAAAGGCCCTGGCGCTTATGAACACCACGGTCAGCTGCGAGCTGCACCTGCGCCTCGTTGTGTCGAGCGAGTCATCCCTGCCTGTCCCCGCAGGCCTGCGGTACGACACGGCCGACCCCTACGCCGTGCACGCCACCTTCCACACCGGAGCCGAGGAGACCGTCGAGTGGGTGTTCGCCCGCGACCTCCTCGCGGAGGGCCTCCACCGGCCCACCGGAACCGGCGACGTCCGCGTCTGGCCGTCGCGCAGTCACGGTCAGGGCGTCGTCTGCATCGCCCTGAGCTCTCCGGAGGGCGAGGCTCTGCTCGAGGCCCCGGCACGGGCTCTGGAGTCCTTCCTGAAGCGAACGGATGCCGCGGTGCCCCCCGGTACGGAGCATCGGCATTTCGATCTCGATCAGGAGCTCTCACACATCCTGGCGGAAAGCTAGGCCGAGGCCCCCGCAAGCCGCCCGGCGCCGTCGACTCGGGGAGACGGCTCGGGCCAAGACAACCGCATACGGCACACGTCAGCGCCGTCTCCGCTCTGCGGGGGCGGCGCCGGCGCGCTCGGGGAGGGCGACCGTGTCGGTCACCGTGAGTACACACCGACGGTTTCCGTCCGGGCCGGTCCGGTCGGGAACCGTCGGCGCCGCTGCGGCGTTGTATTCGAAGCCACGTACGGTCGTGGCCGGTCTGTGGGCGCTGCGAGCCACTACCATCGGCCAGCATCGGCGGGCGCCCCGCCCGACCTCAGGCCAGGGAGCGAAACGTGCTGATCACCCATGACACCCGGTGTGCGCTCGATGCCGTGGTGGATCTGGTGAACACCGCACCGGAGGGCGACGAGACCCCGGACGCACTGCCGGACGTCGCGGCGCTCGCCGATTTCGTACGAAAGCACGAAATCAGTGATGTCGGTGTCCTCTCGGAGTTCGACCTGTCCGCGGTGCGCAAGGTGCGCGGCCGGTTCGCCGAGATCTTCGCGGAGCCCGACGCGCAGGCCGCTGCCGGCCTGATCAACGACCTGATCGCGGCAGCGGGAACCACCCCGCGGCTCACGGACCACGACGGCTACGACTGGCATGTGCACTACTTCGCCCCCGGCGCGTCCATCGCCGACCATCTCGCGGCCGACTGCGGCATGGCGCTGGCGTTCTTCGTGGTGGCGGGAGAGCAGGAGCGGCTGCGGCGCTGTGAGGCGCCGGACTGCCGACACGCCTTCGTGGACCTCTCCCGCAACCGTTCGCGGCGCTACTGCGACAGCCGCACCTGTGGAAACCGTCTGCATGTGGCCGCCTACCGGGCTCGCCGCAAGGAGGCAGCCGGCTGAGCGGGCCGGGATGCCGGTGTCTTCGCGGGCCCCGGCGGGTGGCGCCGGGGGCCGCGGGTACGGCTCAGAGCAGCAGCAGATCGTGCAGCGCAGCCATGAGGAGCAGACACCCGATCACCGCAAGGAAGATCATCAGCGGTGGCTGGGAAAGGGCGAAGAGGCACCCGCGGGGCTCGTCCTGAGGTGGCGCGGCCTCGCTTTGTGTCGTGTCCAGCATCTCGCGGTGATGATGACGTAGTTGTTCCTCGTCGCGCGATCAACACGCCCGGAATGAGCGGGAGTTCGCCGAATTCCGCGATGTCCGGTTCGAGTGATGATCACTTACGGCCGGACGGCGACCCACTGTGTCGTTTCAGTCCTGCGTGCGGGCGTCAGATGCCGTGCTTCTTGAGGATCGCCTCGATGTCGCTGAAGTCGTCCGAGGCCCCTGCCCTGGGTGCGGTCGCGGGCCGGGTCGGCTGACGGGAGCCCGTCCCCAGCGAGGGTGCCGAGGCCGCCGGGGCCACCGCCTCACGCTGTGCGCGGGCCTTGGCTTCCTTGCGGGTGCCGCCGCGGCGGCGCTCCACCGCACGGCTGCCCGCGAACAGCAGCCAGGCGACGCCGAGGACTGCGAAGCCCGCCCAGGCGGTCGGGCTGAACGCGGTGTCCGCGAGCCAGTCGACGACACCGGTCATCACCAGCCCGAGGGGCACCAGCGAGTACGCGGCGATGCGCGTGGCCGCGAGGAAACGCTTGCGGTACGCCGTGACCGCCGCGATACCCAGGCCGGCCGCGGCGACGGCGGAACAGACGGTCTCGGCAATCATCCGGTCCTCCAGGGCAGCCTGAATCGGTCAGGGCACTTCGTCCCTTCCATCCTGCACCGTGGCAACCCCGCGCGGCCATGCCTGGGCCCGACATCAGGGACATCTCCGGGTCATCTCCTCCGCAGGTCCCGGTCGCGGTAGTACGGCCGGGGTCGGAGTGCCGTCAGGGCAACCGTCCGGCGGAGAACCGGGTCGGATTGGGTCACCCGCGCCACTGCTGGGAAACTGGAGCCATGAGCGACTCCTCCCCCGACCGTCCCGCCGCCCCCGTCCTCGACGTCTGGTGCGAGGTGCAGTGCCCCGACTGCCGCAGCGCCCTGGACGATCTCCGTGCCCTGCGTGCCCGCTACGGCGACCGGCTGGAGCTGCGCCTCCGGCACTTCCCGCTGGAGAAGCACAAGCATGCCTTCGCCGGTGCGCAGGCGGCCGAGGAGGCTTTCGAGCAGGGGCAGGGGTGGCCGTACGTGGAGGCCGTGCTGGGCCGGGTCGAGGAGCTGGGCCGTAAGGGCGAACCCTTCCTGGTCGAGGTGGCCGGGGAACTCGGCCTGGACACGGAGGAGTTCGACACCGCGCTGGTCGACGGGCGGCACATCCTGATCGTCGACGCCGACCAGGCCGAGGGCAAGGCGATCGGCGTGACCGGCACGCCGACGTATGTGATCGGCGGCGAGCGCCTCGACGGCGGGAAGAGCCAGGAGGGGCTGCGCGAGCGCATCGAGGAGATCGCGGACCGGCTGCTGGCGGAGCAGAGCTCCTGACGTCCGCCGGGTCCACGGCCGCCGGGCCCTCGGCCGGGCGACGGCTAGAGCAGCGTCTTGTAGAGGGCGGACAGGGTCGTCTCGTAGCCGAGTGACTCGTAGAGCCGCTCGGCCGGGGTGTTGTCCGCGAAGACGTTGAGACCGATGACCCGGTGCCCCGCGGCGATCGCCTGGGCCTCGGCCAGGAGCATCAGCGTGCGTCCGTGTCCCTTGCCCCGGTGGGCCGGGGCCGTCTCCACGTCGTACACGTACGCGCCGCCGTCACGCGCCGCCACCCACAGGGTGCCCACCTGGGTTCCCTCGTGTTCGAGAACGCTGAGAAACACATCCGGCGTGCGCAGTCCCTCCGGCAGCAGTGCGGCGTGGTCCCGCTCGGACTTGGCCCGGGCCTCGGCCTCCGGGACCCCGCGCCCTGCCCAGCTGCGCATGTATCCCTCCTGGCTCTCGTCCAGCCAGGGCCCGTACTCGGCCTCCGTCATGGGTCGCGCCCGGCTGCCCCGGGGCAGCTCGGGCGGAGTGTCGCCGAGCGCCTTCTGCATGCCGCGATTGCGTACGACGTAGCCGAGCGCCGTGGCGAGGCGCAGCGCCGGTCCGGCGGTGCCGGGGACCGTCACCTCGATGCGCCGGCAGCCCCAGCCGCGCGCCACCTCCTCCGCGGCGAGGGCGGCCACCGTGCCCCGGCCGCGGCGCCGGTCGGGTTCCTCGATGCGCAGCTCCCCTATTCGGGCGACCGTGCCGCCGAAGACGGGATGCGTGCCGAGGTGAAGTGCGCCCACGGGGCGGCCGTTCACACACACCTGAAAGCGGCGCGAACGGGTCCCGTCCTCGTTGTGCTGAAGCGGCTCGGTCGGCCGCAGGGTCGTGGTCATCAGGGGTGTTCTACCCATCGCACCGGCCCACGGCAGCCCATTTTTCCGCGTGGCCCTCGCTCTACGGGTCCAGGTCGTCGCCCGACCGCTCCGCGAAGATCCGCATCGCCTTGGCGGTCACCGGCCCCGGTGCGTCCGGCAGTTCACGGTCGTCGACGCGGTGCACGGCCTGCACGTCCCGCAGGGTGGAGGTGAGGAAGACCTCGTCGGCCCGCTCGAGGACGTCCAGCGGCAGGTCCGTCTCCTTCGCGCCGGTCCACTCGATGGCCAGCAGGCGCGTGATGCCCGCGAGGCAGCCCGAGGCGACCGGCGGGGTGTGGATCTCGCCGTCCAGGACGACGAAGACATTCGACCCGGTGCCCTCGCAGAGCTGCCCGACCGTGTTGGCGAACAGGGCTTCGGAGGCGCCGTGTTGGTGGGCGCGGGCGAGGGCCACGACGTTCTCGGCGTACGAGGTCGTCTTCAGGCCGGTCAGCGCGCCGCGCTCGTTGCGGGTCCAGGGCACGGTGATGACGGCCGTGGAGTCGGGGCGCCGGGATGTCTCGCCGAGGGCGACGACGAGGGTCGGTCCGTGCTCGCCACGGTCGGAGCCGAGAGGTCCGTGGCCCCCGGTGTAGGTGATGCGCAGCCGGCCGAGCGGCATCCGGTTGGCTTCCAGGACGGCGGCGCAGGCGCGGCGCACCTCATCATGGTCGGGCTCGGGCAGACCCAGACCGCGCGCCGAGCGCGTCAGCCGGTCGAGGTGCCGGGTCAGCGCGAACGGACGGCCGTCCACCGCCTTCACCGTCTCGAAGATGCCGTCGCCCACGGTCAGCCCGTGGTCGAAGACGGAGACACGGGCGGACTCGATGTCCTGAAGCACGCCGTCCAGCCAGATCTTCACGATTGCAGTCCCTCTCCACTCACCTCGTACGCTCCCGACGCTACCGCGAGCAGCCGGGACGCCTTCAGCTCGGTCTCCCGCCACTCCCCCTCGGGGTCAGACCCCCAGGTGATCCCCGCGCCGGTGCCGAACCGCAGCACTCCTTCGGCCCGGTCGATCCAGAAGGTACGGATCCCGACGGCCAGCTCGCCGACGCCCCGGTCGGCGTCGACCCACCCGATGCCACCGCAGTACGGGCCCCGGGGCGCCGTCTCCAACGCGTCGATGATCCGCAGGGCGCTCGACTTGGGCGCACCGGTGACCGAGCCGGGCGGGAAGGCGGCGCCGAGCAGCTCGGGCCAGCCGGCGCCGGCGCCCAGTTCGCCGCGGACGGTGGACACCAGATGGACAAGCCCCGGGTGCTTCTCGACGGCGCACAGATCGGGCACGGTCACGGTCCCGGTGGCACACACGCGGCCGATGTCGTTGCGCACCAGGTCCACGATCATCACGTTCTCGGCGTAGTCCTTCTCCAGCAGGTCCGCCTCGGTCCGCCCGGTGCCCTTGATCGGCCCGGACTCGACAACACGCCCATGGCGGCGCACGAAGAGCTCCGGCGACGCGGTCGCTATCTCAACCCCGTGCCCCGGCAGCCGGATCGTTCCTGCGTACGGTGCCGGATTGCCGCGGGCCAGCAGGGCCGTCAGGTCGTCCACATCGGCGTCCGGCCGGATCGGCGCGCTCAGGACACGGCACAGATTCGCCTGATATACCTCGCCGGCCGCTATGTGCTCGCGGATGCGCCGTACGCCCGCCGTGTACGCGGCGCGGTCGAGCGACGACGTCCAGTCACCGGCAGTCGGCCCGAGCCACTTCCCCGGGACCGGGGCGGGCACGGGCTCCTCTCGTACGTCCCGGAAGCGGGCGCAGGTCAGAGCACCCTCGAAGTCGGCGCAGACGGCCCAGAAACCGCTGGAGTCCAGGGCAGCGGGGTCGTCGGTCACATCGAGGAGGCCGGTGGCCACGCGATCGCCGAAGCGGGCGAGGGGAGGGAGGTCGGGCACGCAGTCGAGTCTATGGCGGGTGACCTGCGGGTGACCTGGCCATGTCCCTTCGGGAGCCGTCGGCAGGTCCCTGAGCAGGTGCAGCGCAGCACGCTGCACAAACGCGTTTTTGTGCTGGCCCCGGAATCCGCTAGAGTTCAACTCGTCGCCGGGCCGCGGGAGCGGAACGAAACGACAAGCGGACGTAGCTCAGTTGGTAGAGCGCAACCTTGCCAAGGTTGAGGTCGCGAGTTCGAGCCTCGTCGTCCGCTCGAAGGAACAGGGGATCTTCCCGAACCCCTACACTCCTGGTGGAGTGGCCGAGAGGCGAGGCAACGGCCTGCAAAGCCGTCTACACGGGTTCAAATCCCGTCTCCACCTCCAAGGACGATTAGCTCAGCGGGAGAGCGCTTCCCTGACACGGAAGAGGTCACTGGTTCAATCCCAGTATCGTCCACTGGATCTTCGACAGATCATCGAAGGTCTGACCCGCGCGATTAGCTCAGCGGGAGAGCGCTTCCCTGACACGGAAGAGGTCACTGGTTCAATCCCAGTATCGCGCACGCAGCAAGTTCGTGATCTTCAGGCTTGTTTGGTCGATCACGGTCCCGAGGACGATTAGCTCAGCGGGAGAGCGCTTCCCTGACACGGAAGAGGTCACTGGTTCAATCCCAGTATCGTCCACACACCGAAGCCCCCGGTCGATGACCGGGGGCTTCTTCGTGCTGGTGCGGCTCAGCTGGAGAACAGCATGTGGCCGAAGCTCTTGTGACGCTTGTGGCCGTAGTGACCGCCGTGGCCGCCGTGGTGACCACCATGCGGGGCGCCCCAGGCCGGAGCCTGAGGGGCGGCGGGCGGGTAGGCCTGCGGGGCGGCCGGAGGCGGCGGGGCCGGCTGGGACCACTGGGACTCCAGGCGGGTCAGCGACTCCAGCTCGCCGTAGTCGAGAAAGATGCCGCGGCAACCGCTGCACTGCTCGATCTGGACGCCATTGCGGTTGTACGTGTGCATCGGGGCTCGGCACTTCGGACACTGCATGGTCGGCTCAACTCCTCGCCGGTCGATCCTGCTTCGCGTATCGCCAGAACAGACTCTGTCCGGCTGCGGTCGGTTGCACCCTACTTTGCGTAATCCCGGGTCAACTCAGGGGGGACGGACGCCATTCGGTCACAGGCGTCCACGAGGGACTGCTCGACCTCGTCCAGGGCGCGGCCCTCGGCCAGGGCCTTGGTGATCGCCCGTGCGGCGGTCTGCGCGGTGAGGGCGCGGGCCGGGACGTCCAGGGCGGGCCAGGGATCGCCGTCCGCGGGGACGGCCGGTCCGCCTGCGGTGCGGTACGCGGACAGGAATCGCTCCCACTCGTCGGGCGACAGCAGCCCGCAGGCGTACCAGGCGGCCGGCCGTCCGAGATCCCAGGCCGGCACGCCCACGCCGAGGTCGTCGACATCGATGAGCAGCCACGGGCCGTCCGGGGCCGGGTGACGGACGAGTTGGCCGAGGTGGAGGTCGCCGTGGCAGAGGGTGCCGGTGTCGGGCTGCGGGGCCTTCGCACGGGCCCAGGCCGGGAGGGTGTCCCAGGCGCGGAGGACGGCGGCGGTGCCGGTGGCGAGGGGGCTGCTCCCAGCTTTGCGGAGCCGGTCTACGGCGTGGGCGGCCTTGGCCGGGCCGCGCATCGGAGGCAGCGGAGCGGAGGCGTCGGTCGGGGCTCGGTGGAGGCGGGCGAGGAGGGTGGCTGCCGCCTCCCAGGGGGCCGCGTCGGGGTCGCCGGGGTCGACGGGAGTGCCGTACGGCCAGAAGGTGACCAGTCGGCCGTGCAGGTCGGCGGGTATGAGGCTGAGCGGGGCCAGGAGTATGTCGGGGAGGTTGGCGGCGGTGGTGAGGCGGGGGGTGAGTTCGGTGGGGGTGATGTCGGGGGCGTGGGCCTTGGCGACGGTGTCGGCGTGCCGGACCACGGTGGCGTCGGGGCGGTCGGCCAGTGTGACGGTTGCTCCGCAGGGACAGGGGTGGCGGCCTGTGTGTGCCGTGGCTTCGGCGTGTGCGTTGAGGGCGGGTAGGAGGGGGTTCGGCGTCACTGGGGTCCCTTGTGTGCGGGAGGGGAATGGGCAGAGGGTACGCGGTGACTGCGCCGCCTGGCCGGGGGGTGCTCGTCGGCCGGGGCCGGGTGTAGGGCGTGCCCCGGGATGTTCTCGCCCCCGCCGCCCCTACCCTTCCCGTCATTGAAGGGGCCCCGCCCCTTCGACCCGGTACCTGGGGGCTGCCGCCCCCAGACCCCCGCTTCGGCCTGAACGGCCTCGTCCTCAAACGCCGGACGGGCTGGAATGCCGGGACCGGCATCAAGAAGCTGAGCCACCTGCGGGTGGGTGGGGGCTCGGGATGGTGCGGCCTCGTCCTCACACACCGGACGGGCTGGAATGCCGGGACGGGCATCAAGAGGCGAAGACCCTCCGCCCATGGCCCGCGAGCGCTACGCAAGCCCGCGCTCGGCCCAGCGGGCCGGAGCAGGCAAAAGCAATGCCGGCGCAGCTCCCCAGCTGCGCCGGCATTTTTGCCGTCCGCCGCACCCCCGTCCCCACGGGGTTTCATGGGTGGATGTCCCCGCCCGGACCGCTCTTCCGGGCCTGGGGTCGCCGCTCAGCGCCCCAGCATCACGCCCACGGACGACGCCTGTGTGGCCACTGTCTCCCAGCCGTCGAAGACGACGAGGAGAAGGACCGCCAGGGGAAGGGCCATGAGCGTCGCCACCAGGGGGTGGCGGCGACCCTGCCGGCGCGGGCGCAGCAGCGTGTGCTGCTGCGTGCGGATCAGTGTCCGCGGTGCCGTCTGGGCCATGGTCCCTCTCCTGACCTGTGTCAGTTGTCGTTGGCAGCGGCGGGTGTCTGACCTCGGGGGACGAGTGCTGCACCCGCCGCTTGACCTCAAATCTAGGCGGCCGGGGCCCGCCGGGCGTCATGCCCTCGTACCGATTGGCGGGCCTCCCGGAGGATGAGCCATGACCTGGGGAGTACTCCCCTGGGTGGAGACGAGGTCCTAGGTCTCGGGGTCTTCCCCGAGGGGACGCCCGGTCTACACCGGTTTCTCCGAGCTGTCCTCGCGCGGCACGGGCTGCTCGACCAGCGCGAGGACCCGGTTCGCCATGAAGCGCGCCGTACGCACGACAGTCCCGCTTCGGGTGACTTCGCTCACTTCCACGACACCTCGACGCACCGCCGTCTCCACCCGGCGGCCCGCCCTGCTCGCCACCACCTCGTACGTGCGGGTCGTGTCCCCCGCATCGACGACTATCTCCACGCGATCACCCTTCACGGGCCCAATCCCCCTTCTGCGACGGGTGGTTGGGGGACATTGCGGGGCGAAGTCGCCCTGCTCACCAGCCCCCTGACCACCCTTCAAGTCTCCCACCCACCACTGACAATCCATCGGCCCGAGAGGGCGCGGCCTCTGCGCACGGCGGCCCGTGGAAACGTAAGCTGTGGCTCGTCAGACGGACCGGGCAGCGGGGATGAACATGGCGATGATGCGCCTGAGGCGCGAGGACCCGCGCGTCGTCGGCTCGTTCAGGCTTCACAGACGGCTCGGCGCGGGCGGAATGGGCGTCGTCTACCTGGGCTCCGACAAGAAGGGGCAGCGGGTCGCGCTCAAGGTGATCCGGCCCGACCTGGCGGAGGATCAGGAGTTCCGCTCGAGGTTCGCGCGTGAGGTGTCGGCGGCACGGCGGATTCGCGGTGGCTGTACGGCACGGCTCGTGGCGGCGGACCTCGAGGCGGATCGGCCGTGGTTCGCCACCCAGTACGTGCCCGGGCCCTCCCTGCACGACAAGGTCGCGGGCGAGGGAGCGCTCGGCGCGGCGGACGTCGCCGCCGTGGGAGCCGCCCTGTCCGAGGGCCTGGTCGCCGTGCACGAGGCCGGTGTCGTCCACCGGGATCTCAAGCCCTCCAACATCCTGCTGTCCCCCAAGGGCCCGCGGATCATCGACTTCGGCATCGCCTGGGCGACGGGGGCCTCGACCCTCACGCACGTCGGCACCGCGGTGGGCTCCCCCGGCTTCCTCGCCCCGGAACAGGTGCGCGGCGCCGCCGTCACCCCGGCCACGGACGTCTTCTCCCTCGGTGCCACGCTCGCCTACGCGTCCATGGGTGACTCACCCTTCGGACACGGCAGCTCCGAGGTGATGCTGTACCGCGTCGTCCACGAGGAGCCCCAGCTGCACGGCGTACCGGACGCGCTCGCACCCCTGGTGCGGGCCTGTCTCGCGAAGGCCCCGGAGGAGCGGCCCAGCACGCTGCAGTTGTCGCTGCGTCTCAAGGAGATCGCGGCCCGGGAGGCGCAGGGTCTCGCGGACGTACGACCGCCCGCGCCGCGTTCCGGAGAGGCGGACCGGCCGACCGGGCGGCTCGCCGACACCTACCCGCAACAGCAGCGTCTCCAGCGCCGCCCGCAGGGCACTCCCCCGCCGCGCGGCGCCGTCGCCCCGCGCGGCAACGGCGCCTCCCGGGGTCCCGGTCCCGCGCGCGACGGTGTTCCGTCAAGGGGCGGCAGCGCCTCGCCCGGCGGTACGGCCTCGTCCCGGCCCGGACCCCGGTCGATCCCCGCCTCGCGCAATTCCCCACGCTCGGGCGGCGGCGGCCGGACCGCGCCGCGCAACGGCGCAGGCCGCCCGGCGCCGCGGACAGGAACGGGTCGGCGGCCCGCCAACCCGCAGTTGCTGCGGCAGCGGCTGTTCGTATTCGTCGTGGTGACGTTGCTCGTGGCGCTCGGCATCGCGGCGGCGCAGGGCTGCCAGGGCCCGGACCGTGGGCTCGGCGGTGACGGGGACGTCGTACGGCCGCAGCAGGAGCAGGAGCAGGTGGAACCCGGCTACGCGCCGCTGGACGAGGACGAACTGATGTCCCAGCGGTACGAGTCGACGTTCGAGATCCGCGACTAGGGCCTGATCCTGCCGGACTGGCGCTGGGCGACAGTCCGAGCCGAAGGCACGACGGCGTCGGCCTCGCGGGGGCCGGCGGGTGGCGCGCACGGGGGCCGGCGGGTGGGCCTCACAGGGCCGGCAGGATCCGCTCGAAGAACTCCCGGTCGCCCTCGAAGACCGGGTCCAGGGACAGGAACTCCTCCGCCGTGACCCAGCGTGCCTCGGCGACCTCTCCCGGGTCGGGGACGACATCGCCGGTCTCGGCGTTCGCCGTCCACCAGTGGAGGCGGAAGCGGCCGTCGTCCGTCTCGGACTCCCAGACCTTGGCCATGGGTGCGACGGTGAGGCCGACCTCCTCGCGGACCTCCCGGACGACGGCCTCGCGCTGGGTCTCCCCCGGTTCGACCTTGCCGCTGAGGGGTTGCCAGTAGCCGGGGCGTGCGACGGCTGGGCCCCGGCGGATGGCGAGGATTCGGTCGGCTCGCAGGAGGACCGCGACGATCGCCTCCCGCTGGGCCGTCGCCATGCGGCCTAGATCTGCGGGCGGCCCGAGGCCACCGCGTAGAAGGCGACCGCGGCCGCCGCGCCGACGTTGAGTGAGTCGACACCGTGGGACATCGGGATGCGGACCCATTCGTCGGCGGCGACCAGGGCCTGGGTGGAGAGGCCGTCGCCCTCGGCGCCGAGCATCAGCGCGACCCGGTCCATGCGGTGCGGGGCGGCCTCGTCGAGGGTCTTGGCCTTCTCGTCGGGGGTGAGGGCGAGGAGGGTGAAGCCCGCCTCGCGGACCGTTTCGAGGCCCTTGGGCCAGGTGTCCAGACGGGCGTACGGCACCGAGAAGACCGCGCCCATGGAGACCTTGACGCTGCGGCGGTACAGGGGATCGGCGCTGTCCGGGGAGAGCAGGACCGCGTCCATGCCGAGGGCGGCAGCGGAGCGGAAGATGGCGCCGATGTTGGTGTGGTCGTTGACCGACTCCATGACCACCACACGGCGGGCGGACTGGAGGAGTTCGGTGGCCGTCGGGAGCGGTTTGCGCTGCATGGAGGCGAGCGCGCCGCGGTGCACGTGGTAGCCGGTGACCTGCTCGGCGAGGTCGGGGCTGACCGCGTACACCGGAGCCGGGAGTTCGTCGATGACGTCGCGCATGACGTCGACCCACTTGGCCGAGAGCAGCATCGACCGCATCTCGTAGCCTGCTTCCTTGGCCCGTCTGATGACCTTCTCGCCCTCGGCGATGAACAGGCCCTCGGCCGGCTCGCGCTTGCGGCGCAGTTCGACGTCGGTCAGGCCCGTGTAGTCGCTCAGGCGCGGGTCGGCGGGGTCATCGACAGTGATGAGATCGGCCACAGGGTGATACTGCCTTGTCCTGGGTGTGGTGCCAACGGTTCGGTACGGGTTGGGTTACCCGCGGTTACGCGGAAGGGTTCGGTCCACTCGGTCCCACGTGCACGACGTTGCCGATGACGATGACCGCCGGCGGCTTCACCTCGTGGGCGAGCACGGTCTCGGCGGCGGTCGCGAGGGTCGCGTCGACCCGGCGCTGGGCGGCCGTCGTGCCCTCCTGGACGAGGGCGACGGGCGTGTCCGGGGACTTGCCATGGGCGATCAGGGTCTCGGCGACCTTCCCGATCGTGGCGACGCCCATCAGGATCACCAGGGTGCCGGTCAGCTTGGCGACGGACGGCCAGTCGACCAGGGAGCGCTCGTCGTCGGGGGCGATGTGGCCGCTGACCACCGTGAACTCGTGGGCGACGCCCCGGTGGGTGACCGGGATGCCGGCGGCGCCCGGCACCGAGATCGAGCTGGAGATGCCGGGCACGACCGTGCACGGCACACCGGCCTCGGCCAGCGCCTGGACCTCCTCCATGCCACGGCCGTAGACGAAGGGGTCGCCACCCTTGAGGCGTACGACCGACTTACCCTGCTTGGCGTGCTCGATCAGCGCGTTGTTGATGGCCTCCTGGGCCATGAACCTGCCGTACGGCAGCTTCGCCGCGTCGATCACCTCGACGCTCGACGGCAGTTCCGCGAGCAGGTCGCGCGGGCCGAGGTGGTCGGTGATGACCACGTCGGCCTCGGCGAGCAGGCGGCGGCCGCGCACCGTGATCAGGTCGGGGTCGCCGGGGCCGCCGCCGACCAGGGCGACGCCGGCGGTGCGGGTGCGGTGGTGCGGGGCGACGAGGGTGCCGTCACGCAGGCCCTCGACGACCGCGTCGCGGATCGCGGCGGTGTGACGGGGGTCGCGACCGCGCGCGTCGCTGGTGAGGACCGCCACGGTGACGCCCTCGCTGGTCCCCGTGGCCGGGGTCCAGGCGGTGGCGGCGTCGGCGTCGTCGGAGCGGACGCACCAGACGCGGTGGCGCTCCGCTTCGGAGGAGGCTCGGGTGTTGGCTTCCTTGTCGCCGGTCGCGATGAGGGCGTACCACGCGTCCGACAGGTCGCCGTCGGCGTACGGCCGCCGCTGCCAGGTGATCTCCCCGGCGTCCGCCATCGCCTCCACGGACGGGGTCACCTCGGGGGACACGAGGAAGACGTCCGCGCCCGCCGCGATCAGTGCCGGGAGACGGCGCTGGGCGACCTGGCCGCCGCCGAGGACGACCACTTTGCGGCCGGAGAGGCGGAGGCCTACGGGGTAGGCGGGATTTTCGGCCATGAGGTGCGGCTCCTCGTCCTGGCAATGCGATGGGTGCTACGGCGCTGGAGCAGCCCTGACGTGCGGATTTTAGAGGTTGGTTCAGCGTACGGCCGGGGTGGGGTGCGCGCAGGAGCGCATCCCCCGCCCCGGTTCCGAGTCACTTCTCGGTGACACCCGCCGAGTCGAACGTCGCCACCTCGTGCATCGCCCTCGCCGTGCTCTGGACCAGCGGGAGGGCCAGCAGGGCGCCCGTGCCCTCGCCCAGGCGGAGGTCGAGGTCGACCAGGGGACGCAGGCCCAGCTTGTTGAGGGCGGCCACGTGACCGGGCTCCGCGCTGCGGTGGCCGGCGATGCAGGCCGCGAGGACCTCGGGGGCGATGGCGCGGGCGACCAGGGCGGCGGCGCCGGCGCTGACGCCGTCCAGGATCACCGGCGTGCGGAGGGAGGCGCCGCCCAGCAGGAGGCCGACCAGCGCGGCGTGTTCGAAGCCGCCGATCGCCGCCAGGACTCCGATGGGGTCGGCCGGGTCGGGCTGGTGGAGTTCGAGGGCGCGGCGGATGACCTCGGTCTTGCGGGCGAGGGTCTCGTCGTTGATGCCGGTGCCGCGGCCGGTGACCTCGGCCGGGTCGGCGCCGGTGAAGACGGAGATCAGGGCGGCCGAGGCGGTCGTGTTGGCGATGCCCATCTCGCCCGTCAGCAGCGCCTTGTTGCCGGCCGCCACCAGGTCGCGGGCCGTCTCGATGCCCACCTCGATGGCCTGCTTGGCCTCCTCGCGGGACATCGCGGTGCCCGTCGTCATGTCGGACGTGCCCGCGCGGACCTTGCGGGGCAGCAGGCCGGGGGTGGCCGGCAGATCCGCCGCCACGCCGACATCCACGACGCACACCTCCGCGCCCACCTGGCCCGCGAAGGCATTGCAGACCGCGCCGCCGCCGAGGAAGTTGGCGACCATCTGGGCCGTCACCTCCTGCGGCCAGGGGGTGACGCCCTGGGCGTGCACGCCGTGGTCGCCGGCGAAGATCGCGACGGCCGCGGGCTCCGGGATCGGCGGCGGGCACTGCCGGGACAGCCCGGACAGCTGCGCGGAGATGATCTCCAGCATGCCGAGCGCGCCGGCCGGCTTGGTCATGCGCTTCTGCCGCTCCCATGCCTCACCGAGCGCCTTGGCGTCCAGCGGGCGGATCTGGGCGACGGTCTCGGCCAGCAGGTCGTGCGGCTCCTCGCCGGGCAGGGCGCGACGGCCGTACGTCTCCTCGTGCACGACCCAGGACAGCGGGCGGCGCTTGGACCAGCCTGCCTGGAGCAGCTCGGGCTCGTCCGGGAACTCGTCGACGTACCCGACGCACAGGTAGGCGATGACCTCCAGGTGCTCGGGCAGGCCGAGGGCGCGGACCATCTCGCGCTCGTCGAAGAAGCTGACCCAGCCGACACCGAGGCCCTCGGCACGCGCGGCGAGCCAAAGGTTCTCGACCGCGAGCGCGGCGGAGTACGGCGCCATCTGCGGCTGGGTGTGCCGGCCGAGGGTGTGGCGGCCGCCGCGGGTCGGGTCGGCGGTGACGACGATGTTCACCGGGGTGTCGAGGATGGCCTCGATCTTCAGTTCCTTGAACTGCTTCGCCCGCCCCTTGGGGAGGGACTTGGCGTACGCCTCGCGCTGGCGCATCGCCAGTTCGTGCATGGTGCGCCGGGTGTCCGACGAGCGGATGACGACGAAGTCCCAGGGCTGCGAGTGCCCGACGGAGGGCGCGGTGTGGGCGGCCTCCAGGACGCGGAGCAGCACCTCGTGCGGGATGGGGTCGCTGCGGAAGCCGTTGCGGATGTCGCGCCGCTCGCGCATGACCTTGAGGACGGCCTCGCGTTCGGCGTCGTCGTAGGCGGGCGCGGCCGGGCCGGTGGACTGCGGTGCTTGTTCCACGGACGCCGTGCTCTCTTCTCCGGGGTCTTCCTGGTCGGAGGCCCTGGTGTCCAGGTCCTCCGCGAGTTGTACGAGTTCGGGGTCGCCGTCGCGCGGTGCCGGAACGGCGGCGACGGGAGCCGGTGCCTCCGCCACGGGGAGGACGATCGGCTGCGGCGGGGTCGGGGCGAGGTGCGGGGTGGTGGGCACCGATCCCTCGACCGGGACGAACTGCCCCAGCGGCTGGTCGGGCACGGGCTCCTGTGCGATACCGGCCGGGACGAAGGCCGGGGCGTCGTCCTCGCCGGACTCCGCGGGCTCCACGGCTGCCTGTGCCGGGTCCTCGGAGGCCTGCACGTGCTGGGCGGCCGGGGGCCGGAGCTGCGGCCCGGCGGGCTCGGCGACGAAAGGCTCGGGCGCCTCGGCCTGGGCGGGCTGTGCCGCGGCCGGGTGCGGGGCGGCATCGGCGGCGACCGCGGCGAGTGGCTGGGGGGCCACGGCGGGCTCGGCGGTGACGTCCGGGGCCTGCTGGGCCTCCGGGAACTGCGCCACGGGGGCGGCGACGGCAGCCGGGTCCGCCACGGGGGCCTCCGCGTCGACGGCGGGCGCGCTCGCGGCCACGGCCTGCGCTTCGTCCTCGACCTCGGCCTCGCCGTCGGCGTCGGGCAGAGCGGCGTGCTGTGAGGTCGGCTGCTGGTACGCCTGCTCGGCGTTCGCGAGTTCCGGGGCCGGTTCGGAGATCACGGCGGCGAAGGCGTCGTCGGTGGACGCGGTGACGATGTCCCCGGGCTGCCCGATCGGCGCGAGATTCTCGGCCTCCGAGGGCTCGGCTTGCTGCGCCGCGTCGAGCGCGGCCGGGGCCGGGACGGCGTCCGGCGTCAGCTGGGAATCAGCCAGCGCGGGGGCCGAGGGCGCTTGGGGTGCGTCGGGGAACTGGGCGGCTTCCGGGACCTGGGCGGCTTCCGGGACCTGGGCCGCCTCGTGTGCTGCGGGCTCGGCGACCTGCGCGGGGGCCTCGGGCGCGGGAGCGTCGAGAAGCGGGACGGGTTCCTGCGCGGGGGCGTCAGGGACCTGGACGGCTTCAGGGGCAGGGGCACCGGGGATCGGGGTGCCTTCAGGAGCCGGCGCTTCGGGAAGCTGCGCGCTGTCAGGGATCGTCTGCTCGGGAAGCGGCACGGCATCAGGGGCGGCGTGCTCAGGAAGCGGCACCCCATCAGAATCCACCTGCTCAGGAAGCGGCACGCCATCAGAAGCCGCCTGCCCAGGAAGCGGCACGGCATCAGCCGCAGGCATCTCGGAACCGTGCCCAGCGTCAGCAACAGGTGCCCCGGCAGCCTGCGCGGCCCCGACCTCGGCCGCGTCGGCAGCCGGGTCCTGCGGCGCCTGTCCGGCACTCGCGTCGGCCTCGCTCACCGGAACCTGCCCGGCAGTCGGATCGACCGCAACCGCAGGGGCTGCGGCCTCGGCCGCGTCGGCAGCCGGGTCCTGCGGCGCCCGTCCGGCACTCGCGTCGGCCTCGCTCACCGGAACCTGCCCGGCAGTCAGATCAACCGCAACCGCAGGGGCTGCGGCCTCGGCGGCACCGAAATCGGCCGCACTCACGGCAGCGTCACCGACGTCCGAACCCATGGCCGAAGCCTGGTCGGCCCCGGGAGCAGGAACCGCCGCGACCTCGTCGGCCCCAGGATCGTAGGCGGCAGCCGCCACCTCATCGGCTGCAGGAACGACGCCCTCTCGCGCGACCGAGCCCGGCTCGGCCACCGGCGCCTCACCGGCGTCCTGGCCATGCACCGCCCCGGCAGCCGACGCGACATCGTCACCCGACGGCTCCTGGGCGCCGTACGCACCCTCCTGCGGAGCAGGCGCACCGACCTCAGCCTCTTGAACGGGACCAGCCTCGGCACCGCCCTCCGCGGCCACCTGCTGTCCGGTCGGAACAACCGTTTCGGCAGCCGGTGCCGCGGTGGTCACCGGCACGACGGGCTGGCCGGGCGTGCCCCAGGCGGCCGCCGGCTGTGGGGCCGACGCCTCGCGGTGCTGCGGGACGTCCAGGTACTCGGGGCCGGGCTGGCGGGCGGGGACGCCAACGGCGCCTCGGTCGGCGAGGGAGCGGACCGGGCTGGCGGAGGCGTCGGGGATGGGTGGACCGAGGTGCAGGGGGCGGCGGGGAGTGATCGGCGGAATCGGCGCCGACGGGGACGGCAGACGGACGGCACTGAGGTCGACCGAACCGCTGTCGCGGCCGGACATCTCGTGCGCGTCCGGCTCGTGCAGGGCCTCGAGGACCGGCTCCGGCGCGGGCGGCGCGACCTCGGTGCCCCAGGCGCCCTGAGAGCCGGGCAGCAGCAGGTCTTCGTCCTCGGCGGGGGTCTCGGAGAGGTAGGTGTACGTACCGTGCGCCGCGTGGGCGCCCGGCTGCTCCACCATGCCTGCGCTCTCCGGCAGTCCCTCGCCCGGGACCTGGCCGGTGTCGGTCATGCGTACCCCTCGCCCATCGGTTAGTGCTTCCACGACCAGCTCACCGGGGACGGCGCACCGACCGCCCCCGTAGTGAAGAACGAGCGTGCGTGCCCAGCGGCACGAGCGACCCGCCCAAAAAGGCGACAAAGCCATTGAGTGGCATTGTCGTGGCCGTTCGACCGTCGCGACAGGTAGATCCGCGACAGGCCGCTGTGGACTGCGCCACGTTGCGCGTCCTCCGGTTTCGCCGTACCACACCCGCCCCAAATGGGGAGCGTTTTTCCGGACATTGACCGACGAAGTGCCGGGCGACCGAGTGCGGTACAACGATCGGCCAGCCTACCGCGCGCGGTACGACAACCGGATCACGGGGAGGCCCTGCGATTACCCTGTGCGGTCGTTCAGTGCCCGCCCGTCGCCCGCCGACCGCCACCCCTCAACGAGGCGCTTCGCGCCGCCCCAGATCTCCGGTGAGCAGGAACGCGACCGTACGCTCCCGCTCCGTCCAGGCACGCGTGTCCAGTTGCACGGACTGCAGGAGGGCGCACTCCACGTCGTAGCCGTGCTGGGTGAGGTCGCGGCCGACGAGTTCGGCTTCGTCGCGGGTGGCGGCGTGGGTGACGATGCGCTGCGGGCGCCGGTCGGCTACGGCGGACACGACGGCCGGTCCCCCGCCTCCGATGCGGACGACGTCCGGTTCGGGGAGGTTCTCCAGAACGTGCGGGGCCCTTCCGTGGACGATCTGGAGCTGGACCCCGAGGGCGCGTGCGTTGGCCTCGGTGCGCTCGCAGGCGCGCGGGTCGCGGTCGACGGCGATGACGGCGGCGCCGGCCCTCGCCGCCTCGGTGGCGAAGGCGCCGCTGCCGCAGCCGATGTCCCACACGAGGTCCCCGACGCGGGGGCCCAGCCGGACGAGTTGGGCCGAGCGCAGCGGCTCCAGCTCGCCTTCGCCCATGAGACCGCCGTAGGCCTCGGCGGGCAGCGTCCAGCCGCGCGGCGCGGCAGAGGGGTCACGGCCGGCGATCCACCCGCCGCCCTCCGCGGCGGCCACCTTGCCGCCGATGACGATCACGACGTTCGGGTCGCGCCAGGTGTGGTCGGCGGCCTTGTCGGAGGTGACGACGGTGACCTGTTCGCGGTCGGTGCCCAGTTCCTCGCAGATGACGAAGGTGCGGTGGACGCCTTCGAGAAGGAGGCCGAGTTCGGCGGGGCCCGCGCCGGGCGAGGTGAGGACCGCGACCTTGGTGTGGGCGCGGCACACATTGACCGCGCGGCGCAGGGTGCGGGGGTGTGCGACGACCACCTGTGCGTCGTCCCACGGCATACCGGCCCGGGCGAAGGCGGCGGCTACGGAGGAGACTGCGGGGACGACCTCGACCTCCAGGCCGAACTCGGGCGCGCGCAGGGTCCGTACGACTCCGAAGAAGCCGGGGTCACCGTCGGCGAGCACGACCGCGGTGCCGCGGTGGCCGGCGATCCGGCGGGCGGCAAGGGCGACGCTGCCGAGGCGGATGCGCTCTGCGGCGGGCGGCACCTCGGGGAGCGCCAGGTGGTGGGCGGCACCGGCCACGAGCGTGGCGGCACCGAGGGCGGAGCGTGCCGCGGCGGTCAGCGGCGAGCCGTCCCAGCCGATCACCGTGACCCGGTCGGCCATCGTCGTCTCTCTCCAGGGTTTGCGCAGGTCGTCGTCGGGCAGCCCGAGGGGCAGGCTCCGTGAGGGTACCTGGTCGCCACGCGGGCACCCTGGGCGCCCGTGGTTTCGCTACCCGTCAGTTCCAGTCACCGAACGAGGTGAAGCCGTCGGCCGACTGATCGCCGACGCCCTCCAGGTCCTCGGGCAGCAGGCTCCAGACGATGAGGTCCGTGCGGACGTCGATCCACTCGCCGCTGTCGGTCCTGGCGCGCGCTATCCGGGCGCCGCGCAGCACGCCCTCGCTGATACAGCCGATCTTCTGCGCGACCTGCTGGGACGCGGTGTTGTCGGCGGCGGTGCGCAGTTCCAGCCTTTCGAACTTCTGGTCGTGGAACAGCCACTGCGCGGTGGCCAGGGCCGCCTCGCAGGCGTAGCCCTCGCCGCGCGCCCAGGGCGCGACGACGTAGGAGATCTCGCTGGAGCGGACACGCCAGTCGGTGTTCTGCAGGTGGACGATGCCGACGAGACGCTGCGTGAGGAACTCGGTGACGGCGAAGACGATGCCGCGTCCCTCGGTGCGTTCTGCGGGGGCGAGTTCGGCGATCCAGGCGCGGGCGTCGGCCTCGGTGTAGGGCTGCGGCACGGAGGTCCAGGCGGTGACCAGTTCGTCGTTCATCATCTCGGCCAGCGACTGGATGTCGAGGTCTTCGAAGGGACGCAGCACCAACCGCTCCGTGCTGATGGAGATGTTGGGGAAGGTGCTAGTCATGCGCCACTCCGTAACCTTCGGAAACCTTCAGGGCCTGCTGAACTGCCCAGCATGCAGCATGAAAGCACTGAACTGCACCACGGGGTCCACCCCAGGTGATGGAGTGGACCCCGTGCGTGGCGATACGCCGTATACGCCCCGTCAGAAGGCGGCGACGACAGCGCCTTCGTACTTGTTCTCGATGAACTTCTTCACCTCGGGCGAGGTGAGCAGCTTCGCGAGCTTCTGCACACGCGGGTCGTCCTCGTTGCCCTTCTTCACCGCGAGGAAGTTTCCGTACGGGTTGTCCTTGGGCGACTCGGCGGCGATCGCGTCCTCGGCCGGGCTGAGGTCGGCCTCCAGCGCGTAGTTGCCGTTGATGACGGCGGCGTCGACGTCGCCGAGGGAGCGCGGCAGCTGGGCCGCCTCGAGCTCCTTGAAGTTCAGGTTCCTGGGGTTGGAGGCGACGTCCTTGGGGGTCGCGTCGTAGCCGACGCCGGCCTTCAGCTTGATGACGCCGTTGGCTTCCAGGAGCTTGAGCGCGCGGGCCTCGTTGGTGGTGTCGTTCGGCAGGGCGACCGTGGCGCCCTTCTTGAGGTCCGTGAGCTTCTTGACGCCCTGGGAGTACACGCCGAGCGGCTCCAGGTGCACGGTGGCGTTCGGCACGGCGGCGATGTCGGTGCCGTTCTTCTTGTTGAAGTCGTCCAGGTACGGCTGGTGCTGGAAGTAGTTGGCGTCGACCTCACCCTGCTGGACGGCCGTGTTCGGCGTCACGTAGTCGGTGAACTCCCGGACCTCGAGCTCGAGGCCCGCCTTCTTCGCGAGGTTGTCCTTGATGTAGGTGAGGATCTCGCCCTGCGGGGTCGGCGTCGCGGCGACCTTCAGCGGGGCGCTCGCGTCGGAGCCGGAGTCCTTGTCCGAGCCGCAGGCGGAGAGCCCGAGGGTGAGGGCTCCGGCGGCGAGGACAGCAGTGGTGATCTTGGCGGTGTTACGCACGAAAAGTGCCTTTCCTAGGGGTGGTGCGACCCCGACATGGGTGTTCGGGGAGTTCTGGGGTTGCGTCCGGGTCGGCTCAGACGGTCTTGGTCGTCGCCGTGGACGCCTTCAGCAGGCGCAGCTTCGGTCCCGGGCCCGAGCGTCCGGCTCGGCGGTGCAGGGAGCGGGCCGTGTAGTCGCCGGCGAACTGGATGAGGGAGATGACGACGGCGAGGACCGCGACGGTCAGCCACATCAGTTCGGTCTCGAAGCGCTGGTAGCCGTAGCGGATGGCGATGTCGCCGAGACCGCCGGCGCCGACCGTGCCGGCCATGGCCGAGTAGCCGATGAGGGCGACGATCGTGGTCGTGGTGCTGGCGATCAGCGAGGGCAGGGACTCGGGTACGAGGACCTTGCGGACGACGGTCCAGGTGTTGCCGCCCATCGACTGCACGGCCTCGACGAGTCCGCCGTCCACTTCGCGGACAGCCGTCTCAACGAGGCGGGCGAAGAAGGGGATCGCGCCGATCGCGAGCGGCACGATGGCGGCCTCGCGGCCGATGGTCGTGCCGGTGATCGAGCGCGTGAAGCCCATCAGCGCGACCATCAGGATGATGAACGGCATCGAGCGGGCGACGTTCACGATCTGCCCGATGACCTTGTTGGCGACGACGTTCTGCAGCAGACCGCCCTTGTCGGTGAGGACGAGCAGGATGCCGAGCGGGAGGCCGCCGACGACCGCGATGAGGGTGGACCAGCCGACCATGTAGAGGGTGTCCCAACACGCCTGCTCCAGCAGGGGCTGCATCTCGGACCAGGTCACTTGGCACCTTCCTTCACCAGCGCGGAGACGGGCTCGAGAGCGTCTTGGCCGACGACGTCGATCTGCAGGCCCTGTTCGCGCAGGAAGCCGATCGGCACGACGTTGTCCTCGTAGCGGCCGGGAAGTTCGATGCGCATCCGGCCGACCTGGAGACCGCCGACGGTGTCGATGGCGGCGCCGAGGATCGAGATGTCGATGTTGTAGGTGCGCGAGAGCTGCGAGATGACCGGCTGGGTGGCGGCCTCGCCCTGGAAGGTCACGTCGACGACGGTGCGGTCGTCGGCGGAGGCCTCGCCGCCCACCGGGAAGAGCGCGGAGGCCAGTTCGGAGCCGGGGGTCGCGAGCAGCTCGCTGACCGTGCCGGACTCCACGACGCGGCCGTTCTCCATGAGCGCGGCCGAGTCGCAGATCGACTTCACGACGTCCATCTCGTGGGTGATGAGCAGGACGGTCAGGCCCAGCTGCCGGTTCAGGTCGCGCAGCAGCTGGAGGATGGAGCGGGTGGTCTCCGGGTCGAGGGCGCTGGTGGCCTCGTCGGAGAGGAGCACCTTGGGGTCGCCGGCCAGGGCGCGGGCAATGCCGACGCGCTGCTTCTGGCCGCCGGAGAGCTGGGCGGGGTAGGCCTTGGCCTTGTCCGCGAGACCCACCAGGTCGAGCAGTTCGAGTGCCTTGCGGGAGCGGTCCTTGCCGGACGTGCCGAGGATCTCGAGCGGCAGCTCGACGTTGTCCTGGACCGTCCGCGAGGACAGCAGGTTGAAGTGCTGGAACACCATGCCGATACGGCTGCGCGCCCGGCGCAGCTCCCGGCCGGCCCGGGGCCCGCGTCCCGCCAGGGCCGTGAGGTCCTGACCGGCGACGGAGACCGTGCCGGCGGTGGGGCGCTCCAGCAGGTTGATGCAGCGGATGAGGGAGGACTTGCCGGCGCCGGACTGGCCGATGACGCCGTAGACCTCGCCTTCGCGGACGTGCAGGTCGACGCCGTCGAGGGCGGTGACCTCACGGCCGCGCGAGCGATAGACCTTGGTCAGGCCCGAGGTGGTGATCACTGGGTTTCCGTCACTGTCGAGTGCACGGCGCGTCGTGGGCACCGAACACGGGGCATTCGTGGTCGAAGGCGGCCGGAACGCAGCACGGTTTCCCGCGAACGCGGTGGAACCGGGGGCAGACGTGTGCGTGGGGCGCGGCTCAGTCACGTACGCGGGGCGTACGGGCGGACATGAGCGGGCTCTCGCTTCGGGGCGCGAGGCTCAGATGGTGCAGGGGCCCTCTAGAAGGCGCACATTCGACACATACAACGAGCACCGGGCGCAAGGGTCGCCTCGGTCGCAAGGGTGCGGCAGCTCGTCGTGGTCATGCGATCAGTAAACCAGACGTACGGTCCTTACCGACCGCCGCTGTCCGCATGCTGGACAGCGGCGGACAGCTCTCAGCCGCGTACGGAGATCTCGACTCCGGTGTCGGTGACCAGGGCGGAGAGGGCCGACAGGTCCTTCACCACGTAGTCGGCGTCGAGCTCGTGGGCCTGGTGGGTTGTGGTGAACGCCACGGTGGTCATTCCGGCGGCGCGACCGGCCGCCAGGCCGGCGGGGGCGTCCTCGAAGACGACGCAGTGCGCGGGGTCGACGCCCAGCTGCCGGGCGGCGAGGAGGTAGGGCTCGGGGTCGGGCTTGCCGCGCGTGATGTCGTCTGCGGCGATCAGCGTCTTGGGGAGGATGCCGACGGCGTCGAGGCGGGCCTCGGCGAGGCGCCGGGTCGCGGAGGTGACGACGGCCCAGCGGTCGGCGGGCAGCGAGTCGAGGAAGTCCTTGGTGCCGGGCAGCAGGTGCACGCCGCCGTTGGGCACGTCCTCCACCTCCAGCGCCTCGATCCGCGCGAGGGCCTCCGGCACGACGTCCGCGGGCAGCAGGTCGGCGGCTATCTCCACGGCAGGCCGGCCGTGCAGCTCGATCCGCCCGAACTCCTCGGCCGTGATCCCGTACTCACCGGCCCACCTGGTCCAGCAGCGGTCCACGGAATCGAGGGAGGAGACCAGGGTGCCGTCGTTGTCGAACAGGAGAGCGCGTGCGTGGATCGTCATGGTCCAGACCCTACGGGGCCGCCGGAGCTTGCCGGTCACGGCCTTCGTGGCCGACGGGGAGTTGCCGAGCAGGTACGCGACGGGGACGAGACCGACTGCCGGGGCCGGGCGCATCAGGCCTTTTGGCCCGTAATAGGCTCGCCACATGTTTGATGCCCTGACGCTGGTGACCGGGGTCGCCGCGCTGCTGCTCGCCGCGTGGTGCGGTTGGGCGGCGTACCGTGATCAGCCGACGAAGGACTGGCACTTCATCGGCATGGCCGTGGTGACGGCGCTGGCCCTGGTGCAGCTGGTGATCGGGATCGTGCTGCTGGCGCGGGGCGAGAAGCCGGAGCAGGGCACGACGATCTTCGTGGCCTATCTGCTGGGGTCCTTCGCGTGCATTCCGGCCGCCGGGTTCATGTCGCTGGCCGAGCGGAGCAAGTGGGGTTCGGTCACCGTAGCCGCGGGCGGCGTGGTGCTGGCCGTGCTCGAGGTGCGGCTCTATGACATCTGGGGAGGCTGAGGTGGCCGTGACGCAGGAGAAGCCCGGCAGGGCACGGCTGATCAGCGGGCCCGGGATCGTCCTGGTGTGGCTGTACGGCGTGATGGTCGTCGGCGCCGTGTCGCGATCGGCGTACCAGATCGCGACGGAGTTCGACCGGGCGCCGCTTGCGTATTCGCTGTCGGCGGTGGCGGGGCTCGTCTACGGATTCATCACGTACTCGCTGGTGCGGGGCGGCGAGACGGCCCGCAAGGCGGCGCAGGTGTGCTGCGCGGCCGAACTGTTGGGCGTGCTGGTCGTGGGCACGTGGACCCTCGTCGAGCCGTCGGCGTTCCCCGATGCGACCGTGTGGTCGGACTTCGGCATGGGGTACCTGTTCATCCCCGTGCTCTTGCCGCTGTCCGCGCTGTACTGGTTGCGCAGGCGTGCGCCTCACGGGGATGCCGCCTGAGGTTGTCAGGCGGCCACAGCTCCCCTTCAGGGCGTTGCGGTCACGCTGTTGTCGCGTATGTCCCGGCCGGCTTCTCCAGGACGACCATCGGAACGCCGTCGGCGCCCTTCGAGGTGCCCACCGTCTCGTAGCCCACCTTGCGGTACAGGCGCAGGTTGCCCTCACTGCGGTGGCCGGCCTCCAGGCGGAACCTCTTGGCGCCGCGCTGTTCGGTCAGGGCGGCTTCCGCCGCGCGCAGAAGGCGGGCGCCGATGCCGTGGCCCTGGAGGCGGGGGTGGACGCAGAGCTTGCCGATGGCCGCCGCGCCGTCCTCGGTGACGCTGCCGCGGACGGAGCCGACCACCTCCTCGCCGAGACGTGCCACGAAGACGCAGTCCGCGGCGACCTCCGCACGGACCGAGTCCAGTGTCTGGACGAGCGGGTCGATGCGGTAGTTGCCGTACAGCGCCGCCTCGCTCTGGAAGCACAGGTACTGCAGCCTGAAGATCTGCTCCGCGTCCTGCTCGGTCGCCGCCGAGATGGTCACGCTCATGCCCATGTGCGCACGCCTCCCGCTCACCTGATCGCCTGTCGTCCCTCACTCCTATCCCCGCGCTCCGCGGGCCGCAACCTCCGGCGTGAGCATTCGACGCAGACATCCCAGGCATCTGGAACGTTCCGGGCCGAGACTGCCCTGTGAGATACCCAACTCCCCCGCGATTTCCCGGTATGTCAGGTCGTTCGGAGAGAGCAGGGCCTCGACGAGGCTGGGGCAGCGACCGGGGAGGCGGCGCACCGCGTCGCGCAGGGCGCGGTGGCGGGCGGCCGCGAGGGCGAGGCGCTCGGGGTCGTGGCGGTCGGTGTCGGCGGCGGGTTCCTGCTCGTAGGGCCGCTCATGGCGTGTCGTACGGCGGCTTCGGCGGGCCTCGGCGCGGACCGCCCTGCGCAGCCAGCCCGGGGGGTCCACGGGCGGGCCGTCGGAGTCGAGGCGTTCCAGGAGGCGGAGCCAGACCGCCTGTTCCAGGTCGCCCGGCTCCGCTCCGGAGGCAGGCGCCTCGGCAAAGGCCTCCGCGCGAAGCAGCGGGCGCAGGGCGGCAACCAGGTCGTCCGTCATATGCAGCACGACGCGGCCGCCCGGGCTCTGGTTGCCCGGGCGGCCGACAGTCACCCCAACCGGGGCGTGGGTCTCAGCCGTTGACGAAGTCCTCGCGGGCCAGCAGGCCCGTGTCGGGGTTGTCGGTGAAGACGCCGTCGATGCCGGTGGCGAAGTACGTCCGGTAGGCGCCGAAGACGTCACCGTAGGCGTCCGCGTCGGTGCCCTTGCGGAAGCTCGTCGGCAGGAAGGGGTTCTCGTTGCGCATCGTGTAGGGGTGCAGGATCAGCCCGACCTTGTGCGCGTCGGCGACCAGCGTGGTGGGCTGGGTGAGGTTGCCGTTCGCATCCTTCGGGATGACCAGGTCCAGGGTGGGGCCGATGCCCTGGGCGTAGGAGGCGATCTCCCTGAGGCCGGCCGGCTTGATCAGGTCGGCGACCGTGCGCGGGTCACCGGTCTCGACGAAGTCCCAGGGGCGGGTCGTCGCGCCGGAGAGCAGGACGACCAGCGGGTTGTCGACGAGCTTGTTCAGCCGCTGGATGCTGGTCGGCTCGAAGGACTGCAGGATGACGGGTGAGTTCCGCCGGTCCTTGCCGTGCTTGTGGAGCACCTTGGCGACCCGCTCCTCCAGGGCGAGGCCCTGCTTGCGGAAGTAGGTGGGGTGCTTGAGCTCGGGGTAGATCCAGACCTGCTTGCCGCGCTTACGGCTCTGCTCGTCCTGCCAGCGCAGGACCTCTTCGAAGGTGGGGATCTCCCAGCGGCCGTTGTAGAGGGTGTTGTGCGGGCGGTTGGCCGGGATGCGCTCGGTGGCGCGCAGGGTCTTCAGCTCGGCCAGCGTGAAGTCCTCGGTGAACCAGCCGGTGGTGGCGACACCGTCGAGGGACTTGGTCTTCTTGCGGTCGGCGAACTCGGGATGGGCCGCGACGTCGGTCGTGCCGCCGATCTCCGGCTCGTGCCGGCAGACGAGGTGGCCGTCCTTGGTGGGCACCAGGTCGCCGGCCTCGATGATGTCGGCGCCCATGTCGAGGGCCAGCTGGTACGAGCCGAGGGTGTGCTCGGGCCGGTAGCCGCTGGCACCGCGGTGGCCGATGACCGTCGGCTTGGGCAGGCTCTTCAGGCCGCCGCCCGAGCCGCCGTGCCGGGCCTCGGCCGCTCTCGCCGTACCGGACAGCCCGAGGACCGCTCCGCCCGCGCCGAGCACAGCCGCGCCGAGAAGCATCCGCCGTCCGGTGACGCCCGTCTGCTCGTTCTCCTGGGTTCCCATGAGGGCCCTCCTGACCGTCCGCCCATTTCAGTGCGGGCCGATCGTAGGTGCGTGTCCATGACGGATGGGAGACCTGCGGCGGAACTCGCGGGTGATGCTGAATGTCGTACCGGAACGGTGAGGTGACGACCCGTCGGAATGCCTACGGCCGTCCGGGGAACGCGTCCACTAGGCCCTCGGGGCGATGTCCGTCACATCATGGCGAACGCGTTACGTGCTGTTCTCGGTGCGCCACCGCAGGTAAACGTGCGTCAACAGTGCGTAAGGCGTACGTGAAGTCGGCCCACCCGATGTGCGGGACCCGGGGAACCGCGAGTATCGTCCTCACCTGCACAGACTTATACCGAATCCTTGACACCGGAGGGCCCGTTGTCCCGCTTCGCGCTCATCAAGGCAGTGCTCGGACCGATCATGCGCCTGATGTTCCGCCCACAGGTGGAGGGCGCGGAGCACATCCCGGGCGACGGTCCGGTCATCCTGGCCGGCAATCACCTGACGTTCATCGACTCGATGATCCTGCCGCTGGTCTGCGACCGTCAGGTCCTGTTCATCGGCAAGGACGAGTACGTCACCGGCAAGGGTCTCAAGGGCCGGCTGATGGCCTGGTTCTTCACCGGCGTCGGCATGATCCCCGTCGACCGTGATGGCGGGCGCGGCGGCGTGGCCGCGCTGATGACCGGACGTCGCATCCTGGAGGAGGGCAAGGTCTTCGGGATCTACCCCGAGGGCACGCGCTCTCCCGACGGGCGCCTGTACCGGGGGCGCACCGGCATCGCACGCCTGACGCTGATGACCGGGGCGCCGGTCGTTCCCTTCGCGATGATCGGCACGGACAAGATCCAGCCGGGTGGGGCGGGAATGCCCCGGCCGCGCAAGGTCACGGTCCGCTTCGGCGAGGCGATGGAGTTCTCGCGGTACGAGGGGATGGACCGGGACCGGTACGTGCTGCGTGCCGTGACCGACTCCGTGATGGCCGAGGTCATGCGGCTGTCCGGGCAGGAGTACGTGGACATGTACGCGAGCAAGGCGAAGGAAGCGGCGTAGCTCCGCTGGTTTGGCGGGCGGGAGGTCGGGGCTGCGGGGTGTTCTCGGGTGCGGGTCCGATGTGGCTGGTCGCGCAGTTCCCCGCGCCCCTCAACGGACGTCGGCGCCGGCGCTTCCGCTGCTCGACGGCCCGCAGCTTGAGCAGGCCGCGGACTGACTTCCACCGCGGGTCCAATGTGGCTGGTCGCGCAGTTCCCCGCGCCCCTCAACGGACGTCGACGCCGACACTCCCGCGGCTCAACGGCCCGCAGCTTGAGCAGGCCGCGGACTGACTTCGACTGCGGGTCCGATGTGGCTGGTCGCGCGACCCGCGTGGCGGAGCCGTAGATCAGGCACTTCCCCGCGTCCTTCAGGGCGCGGGGAAGTGGGTCGCTCAAGGCATCAGGCGGCGTTGTCCAGCCGTTGGCCGCGCAGGAGGGACCACGCTGCCACCGCCGCGGCGAGCAGCACGGCCGCTCCGGCTCCCGCCGCGAGGGTGAGACCGTCGACGAAGGAACTCCGGGCGGCGTCCAGCATCACCTCGGACGTCTGCGCCGGCATCCCCGCCGCCGCCTCCACCGCACCGCCCAGTGACTCGTGCGCTTCCGTCGGAGTGCCCGCCGGGCCCGTGAAGTCCCGGTAGACGCCCGTCACGATCGAACCCAGCACCGCGATACCCAGAGCGGCACCCAACTCGTACGCCGTCTCCGACACCGCCGACGCCGCGCCAGCCTGCTCCTTGGGGACGCTGGAGAGGATCACGTCCGAGGTGACCGTGAAGGAGAAGCCCGCGCCGATGCCGACCACCAGCAGGGCGGCGCCCAGCAGGGGGTAGCCGGTCGAGCGGTCGATGACCGTGAGCGCGGCCAGGGCGAGGCCGATGGCCGCGAGGCCGCCGGAGACGACGGCCCGTACCGAGTAGCGGCGGGCCACGCGACCGGCGATGAGGCCGGCGACGACCGCGCCGATCGCGGCGGGCAGCTCGGCGAGGCCCGCCTCGAACGGGCCCCTGCCCTGCACGAGTTGCAGGAACTGGGAGAGGAAGAACACCAGGCCGGACAGGCCGAGGATGGTCAGCAGGTCGGCCAGCACCGCGCCGCTGAAGCCGCGGTGACGGAACAGCCGCATGTCCAGCAGCGGGGCCGGCAGCGTGAGCTGGCGGCGCACGAAGCCGTACAGCCCGGCCGCGCCCAGCAGGCCCGCGGCGAGCATGACCCAGGTGAAGCCGACCGCGGCCGCCTCCTTGACGGCGTAGACGACACCGATCATGCCGACGAGGGACAGGACGACGCTGATCATGTCCCAGGGGCCGGGGTTCGGGTTGCGCGACTCGGGCAGCAGCTTGATGCCGACGACGACGAGGACCGCCATCACGGGCAGGTTGATCAGGAAGACCGAGCCCCACCAGAAGTGTTCGAGCAGGAAGCCACCGACGATCGGGCCGACGGCCGTACCGGCGGAGGCGGTCGCGCCCCAGATGCCGATGGCGAGGCTGCGCTCGCGCGGGTCGTGGAAGAGGTTGCGGATCAGGGCGAGCGTGGCGGGCATCAGGGTGGCGCCGGCGACACCGAGCAGGGCCCGGGCGACGATCATCATCTCCGGGGTCGTCGCATAGGCGTTGAGCACGGACACCGCACCGAACGCCGTGGCGCCGACGAGCAGGATCCGCTTGCGGCCTATTCGGTCGCCGAGGCTGCCCATCGACACCAGCAGACCTGCGATGACGAAGGAGTAGACGTCGCCTATCCACAGCAGCTGGGTGCCGGAGGGCTTCAGGTCCTCGCTGATGTAGGGGGTCGCGAGGCCGAGGACGGTCGCGTCCACGGCCACCAGCAGCACGGCGAGGACGAGGACGGACAGCGCGAGCCAACGGCCCGGGCGCTTGGTCACCGCCTCGGTCGCGGTCGCCGACTGCAGGGTGCTGGTCATGATTCCTCTCTTCTGAGCGCGCCGCCGAGCAACAGCTCGACGATCATGTGGTGGAAGTCGTTGGCCGCGACCTTGCCGCTCTGTACGACCCAGGCGCCGGAGGCGAGCAGTCCGAACAGAGCCTCGGTGAGCCAGGTGGGCGTGAGGTCGATCCGGAACTCGCCGTTGTCCTGTCCGCGCCGGAACAGCGCGGCGATACGGCCGTCTATCCGCGACCAGCCCTCGTTCACCTCCTCGCCCTCGAACAGCTGGTTCTCGGTGTAGAGGAAGGCCAGAAGTCCGGCGGCGGGCTCGATGCCGCGCACGAGACGCCGTACGGCGTCACCCGCCGGCCCCTCGTCCAGCCGCGCCGCGTCCACCGCGGCCTCGCACTCCGCGATGCCGAGTGACTCCAGTGCCCGGACGAGCGCGTCCCGCCCGGCGAACTGCCGGTGCAGTGTGGCGCGGCTGATCCCGGCGGCCTTGGCGACCTCGTCCATGGTCGCGGTGGATTTGCGGGTCAGCAGTGCGGCGGCACTGCGCAGTACGTGGTCACGATCGACGGCCATGAGACAACCATAGCCCATGTGAGACATCATTGTCTCATTCAAGGCATGCGAAGCTCATGGGCGCCTGTGGGCAGGGGGTCTCAGTGCCAGGGCAGCTGCCCGCGCCGCTCCCAGTACGCGCCCGGCTCCTCCGCCAGCGCGGCCAGCTTCTCCAGCTGCCCCTCGTCGAGATCGACGACGGCGGCGTGCAGGTTGGACGCGAGCTGTACGGCCGTCGCGGCACCGGAGAGGACCACGCCGGCCCAGGGCCGGCGCAGGATCAGCGCGAGAGCGACGGCGTCACACCCGAGGGACGTCTCCTCTGCCACGGCCTTGAGCGCGTCGGGCGCATACGGGTCCGCGAGCCGCCCGTTGGCCATGCCCTCCTTGACGATCACCGTGAGCCCGGCGTCGTGGGCCTCGGCGAGTGCGGGCTCGGCCGAGGTCTCCAGGGCGTTGTACGTCGACTGGACGGTACGGAAGAGAGGCTCGCCGTCGACCGTCACGGCGAGGGCGGCGCGGATCGCCTCGGCCTGGGCGGGGCCGCTGGTGGAGAAGCCGACGGTGAGGCCCTGGGCGGCCGCTTCGGCAAGCCTGGCGTGCAGGTCCTTGTCGGTGAGAGCGGGGCTGTCCGGGGTCACCGAGTGGATCTGGTAGAGGTCGAGCCGGTCGCCGAGCAGGGCGTCGGTCTCGGCGCGCTGACGTTCGTACGCCTGAAGGCTGTGGTCCTTGACCTCGTGCTTCTCGGCGTCGGTGGTCCAGTCGGCGGTGTACGTGTAGCCCCATTTGCTGCCCACGACGATGTCGTCGAATGCGGGACGGGCCTTCAGCCAGTCGGCCAGGAACTCCTCGGAACGGCCGTAGGAGCGGGCCGCGTCGAAGTAGCGGACGCCCTGGGCGTAGGCGGCGTCGAGGAGTTCGTGGGTGCGGGTGCGAAGCGCTTCGGCGCTCCGGTCCTCTCCGAGGTCCTCGTCCCGGCCGAGGTTGATGTAGCCGGGGCGGCCGACGGCGGCGAGGCCCAGTCCGATGTGGCAGGTGGGGGTTGTTGCTGTGGCCAGTCGGGCGAAGGGCATCGCGGGCTCCGTTCGGTCGGGTCCGGTACGGCTCCCGAACAACGTAACCCGCGATGGCGCTGCGCTTGCTGAACGGGGCGCCCAGGAGCTCGGGTGGTGCGGCCCTCGTCGTGGCTTGGCGTGCCCGCGCGGCTGAGCCGCACATCGATACGGCCCCGCGCACCTTCAGGGGGGTTCCTCTACCGCTTGGCCGTCGCCCACTCGTGCTGGGCCGCCACGTCCTGCTTCACCTCGGCCAGCTGGATCGCCACCGCGCTCGGGGCGGTACCCCCACGGCCGTTCCTGGAAGCCAGAGCACCCGGCACGTTCAGCACCGAGCGCACCTCCGGTGTGAGGTGGGCGGAGATCTTCGCGAACTGGTCGTCCGTCAGGTCGGCCAGTTCCTTGCCCTCGGCCTCCGCGACCTTGACGCACTCGCCCGCGACCTCGTGGGCGACGCGGAAGGGAACGCCCTGCTTGACCAGCCACTCGGCGATGTCGGTGGCGAGGGAGAAGCCGGCCGGGGCCAGTTCCTCCATGCGCTCGCGGTTGACGGTGAGGGTGGCCATCATGCCGGTGAAGGCGGGGAGCAGGACCTCCAGCTGGTCGCAGGAGTCGAAGACGGGCTCCTTGTCCTCCTGGAGGTCGCGGTTGTAGGCGAGGGGCAGGGCCTTGAGCGTGGCCAGCAGACCCGTCAGGTTGCCGATCAGGCGGCCGCTCTTGCCGCGCGCCAGCTCCGCGATGTCCGGGTTCTTCTTCTGGGGCATGATCGACGAGCCCGTGGAGAACGCGTCGTGCAGGGTCACGAAGGAGAACTCCTTCGTGTTCCAGATGATGATCTCCTCGGCGATCCGGGACAGGTTCACGCCGATCATCGCGGTGATGAAGGCGAACTCGGCGACGAAGTCACGGGAGGCCGTGCCGTCGATCGAGTTGGCGGCGGACCCGTGCTCGAAGCCGAGGTCCTTCGCCACGGCCTCCGGGTCCAGGCCGAGGGACGAGCCCGCGAGGGCGCCCGAGCCGTACGGCGAGACCGCCGTCCGCTCGTCCCACTGGCGCAGCCGTTCGGCATCCCGGGACAGGGACTGGACGTGGGCCAGCACATGGTGGGCGAAGAGCACCGGCTGAGCGTGCTGGAGGTGGGTGCGGCCGGGCATCGCCACGTCCGCGTGGGCCTCGGCGAGGCCGATCAGGGCGTCCTGGAGATCGGCGATCAGGCCGCCGACGATGCGGGCGTGGTCGCGCAGGTACATCCGGAACAGCGTCGCCACCTGGTCGTTCCTCGACCGGCCCGCGCGCAGCTTGCCGCCGAGGTCCGGACCGAGGCGCTCCAGCAGGCCGCGCTCCAGGGCGGTGTGGACGTCCTCGTCGGCGATCGTGCCCACGAAGGAGCCGTCGGCGACGTCCGCCTCGAGCTGGTCCAGCCCGGCGGTCATCCGGGTCAGCTCGTCCTGCGTGAGCAGCCCCGCCTTGTGCAGCACGCGCGCGTGGGCACGCGAACCGGCGATGTCGTACGGCGCCAGCCGCCAGTCGAAGTGGACGGATGCGGACAGCTTGGCCAGCGCCTCGGCGGGACCGTCGGCGAAACGGCCGCCCCAGAGCCGGACGTCACCGCTGTTGCTGCTCACTTGCGTTGCTCCTAGGAAGGGTCGGTCGGCGTTGCGCCGGGTCGACGTCAGGCTATGCCCGCGACGGACGCTGAGCGGTACTGCTCGACGACAGGCTGTTGCATGAGTATGCAGAGCTCTGCATGATTCGTCAATCTCGGTCGGCGTGAGCGGGAATTTCGGTCTCCCTTTGAACGCGGGAAACCGCTTACCCGTACCTCTCGCCGAACGCAGGCGCCGCGTTTGTAAAGAAGTCCGCGAAGAAGACACTCCCGAACCCGAGTGAGGCATCCGTATGTCCAGGGCTCTTCCGAAGTACAACAAGCGTCGCGTCACGTTCGTCGGCGGCGCCGCCGCGGTGGCGCTGTCCGGCACGGTGATCGCCGGTTTCGCCCTGGCCGGGGAGACGACATCGTCCTCGACGAGCGCCGGCACGAACGCCCGGACACTGGCCGGCCCCGGCACCATCTCGTGCCCGGACGTGACCGGCGAGCTGCCCGCGGTCCCCGCGTCCGCGCAGGCCGAGGTCGACCGCAACCTCGCCCAGCTCCAGACCCAGATCCAGGAAGCCAACCAGCGCCTCGCCGACACCGTCGGCCAGGGCGGCCCCAACTTCGTCCAGAACGCCATCCTCGGCCCCCTCGAGGACAAGCGCGTCGCCGCCCTCAACCGCATCGAAACCTCCATCGGCCGCGCCGCCGCAAAGCCGGAAGGACTGGAGGCGTTCGCCGCCTGCACGCTCAACGCCGAAGGCGGTGCGGGCGGGGGCGAGGAGGCCGACGCCGGTGCGGAGGCGGACGCGGGCGCGGAGGCCGGGGCGGGCGCGGAGGCCGGCGCCGGCGGGGAGGCCGGGGCCACCCCGGGCGGTGCCGCCACGGAGGAGGCCGGCGGTGCTGCGGGCGAGGAGGCCGGTGACGCCGCGGGCGAGGCGGGGAACGCCGGTGTCGGCACGATCAGCTGCCCGGACGTGACCGGTGAGCTCCCCGCGGTCCCCGCGTCCGCGCAGGCCGAGGTCGACCGCAACCTCGCCCAGCTCCAGACCCAGATCCAGGAAGCCAACCAGCGCCTCGCCGACACCGTCGGCCAGGGCGGCCCCAACTTCGTCCAGAACGCCATCCTCGGCCCCCTGGAGGACAAGCGCGTCGCCGCCCTCAACCGCATCGAAACCTCCATCGGCCGCGCCGCCGCAAAGCCGGAAGGACTGGAGGCATTCGCCGCCTGCACGCTCACCCAGTGACGTGACAGGCAGCCATGGCCGCCCCGTTGGCACGCCGGCCGGGGCGGCCGTGGTGACTCCAAGAGGACCACGCAATTCCTTAGACAGGCGAACGATCCGCGTCCATACTCGGTTGACGTGGGAAAAACTTACGAACGCATAGACGGCAGGCTGCGGACCTTCATCGAGGAGCAGCCCCTCTTCTTCACCGCGACCGCTCCCCTGTCCGGCGATGGCACGGTCAACCTCTCCCCCAAGGGCCTCAAGGGTTCCTTCGCGATCCTCGACGAACTGACCGTCGCCTACCTCGACTTCGCCGGCTCCAACGCCGAGACCGTGGCGCATCTGCGGGAGAACGGCCGGATCACCCTGATGTGGTGCGCCTTCCAGGGCCCGCCGAACATCGTCCGCGTCCACGGCCGCGGTGAGGCCGTCTTCCGCGACGACCCGCGGTTCAAGGAGCTGCTCGGGCGCTTCCCCGACATCGACCCGTCCCTGCACGGGCTGCGCGCGATCATCGTGGTCCGGGCCGACGTCATCCGCGACTCCTGCGGGTACGCGGTGCCCCTGATGACGTACGACGAGGACCGCGACCTGCACGGCAAGCGGTTCGCGCGCGAGGACGACGACTCGCTGAGCGCGTACTTCAGCAGGAAGGAGTACATCGCGACCAGCCTGGATGGCCTACCCGGGCTGCCGCTGCCGCTCCCGCCCTCTAGCGTCTGAGCCATGCGCCCCGGTGTCGTAGCCCTCGCGTCCGCGTCCCTCCTCGTGCTCGGTGCCGCACCCGGCGCCGGAACGCCCGAGCCGCTGCCCGCACGCATGGCCGACACCGGGGGCGGCACCCAGCTGATCACCGCCGTCGCGCCGGGGAAGGGCTCGACGTCGGGCACGGTCACCTGGTGGGACCGGGTGGGCGGAAAGTGGGTGAAGGCCGGTTCGGCCTCGGCCCGTTTCGGGGCGAAGGGGCTTGTCGAGGGGACCCGGCGCAAGCAGGGCACGAACACGACACCGACCGGGCTGTACGGGCTGCCGTACGCCTTCGGCATCAAGGCGGCGCCGCGCGGCACGGCGTACAAGTACCGGCGTGTGCACCAGGGCTCCTGGTGGTGCCAGGACACCGACTCCCGCGCCTACAACCGCTGGAGCGAGCCGCTGGCCCGCGACTGCCGTGCCGCCGAGTCCGAGCACCTGGTCTCCTACGGCGCGCTGTACGCCCACGCGCTCGTCATCGCCTTCAACTACGAGCGCCCCGTGAAGGGCCGCGGCGCCGGAATCTTCCTCCATGTGAGGGGGCGTACGGCGACGGCCGGTTGTGTGTCGGTGTCCGAGGCGGCGATGAAGCGGATCCTCAAGTGGGCCGACCCGGGACGGAGGCCGCACATCGCGATCGGGACCGAGCGCGGGGCGACTTCCATCACTCGGTACTGAGGGCTGCGACAGGGCAAGCCGTTTCGCCGCCGCCGGCAGCGGGGCGATGCCATCATGTTCTCCTGCTGGTGGGAGGGGAACGGGGAACATGGAGCAGGCTCGCAAGGCCCTGCTGGTCGGAGTCGGACAGGTGCCCGCGGCCGCAGAACAGCTGGAGCCACTTGACGAGGCCGTCACCGCGGATCTCCGGCTTCTCAGCTCGGCGCTGGATGCGTCAGGGTACGAGGTACGGACGCTGCACAACGCAGGTCTGAGCCAGATGCGATCGATGATCTACGAAGTGGCCCGGGACATTCCGGAGGGCGGAGTCCTCCTGCTCTACTTCACCGGCCACGGCCTGCGCGTCGGCCGCACCGACTACCTCGTCCCGGCCGACACCGTTCCCCCGGCAGACGGGAACTGGCAGGAGCCGTACCTGGACTCGCTCCTCCCGGCCAACATCAGTCCGCTGCTCAAGGACTGCGCTGCCGACACCGTGCTGTGGTTGATCGACGCATGCCGCTCGAACCTTCCGAGCAGCGGAGGGCCGTTCGGAAACGGTGTCGACAGCGGCCCGCCGAACAGCGGCTTCGCCGTGCTGACCGGATGCTCAGCCGGCGAACGCAGCGGATACACGGGGGAAGGCAGCTTCTTCACCCGCGGACTGGCACACGCCCTTGGGCCGATGACCCCCGCCCGCACCGTCGAGGAAGTGTTCGCCGCGGCATGCGGCAGAACCAGGGAGGCGGCACTCAGGCACGGGCTCACCCAGACACCCCGGGTGCGGTACGGCACCCATGGCGAGGCCAGGACCAGGGAAATGGAGATCTGCGGCGGGCGCCCCCTGCTGGAGGCCTGGCAGGAAGCCGTCGAGGACACACCCCTGTGGGGGTATGTCGCCGCTGGGGACATAGCTCACGTGCCTGCCTTCAAGGAGGCGCTGCGCGCGTTCGTGGAGCAGTGCGCGCGCACCGTTCATCTCGCCCACCAGCGCTTACCCCACGCCGATCCCTGGGCTGACGACACCTTCCCCGTCAGAGTGCTGTGCGACCGCCTGCCGCTGCTGCTTCCCAAGGACGCCTCGCTCTCGGCCCTCGAGGCCGTCACCCTCATCGCAGCCCCTCTGCTGCGGGAGGTCGCCTGGGCCGAACGCCTGAGCCATGCCTCGGAGATCGATCCGTACTCCCCGGAACGACGTCCGGACCCGCAGGCCCACCGCCGCCACTACGAGCAGATCGCCGAACAGCACCACCGCATCGCGCGCAAGGTGTCCGACTGCCGAAGTCGCGGCCGTACGGAGGACATGGCCGCGGTCGCCATGTGGCTCGTCCATCGCTGGATCGCGGACCGCTGCGAGACGGACGACGAGGCCGTTCCGATCCGTCCGAGCGAGGCGCTGGCCACCGGACTGGGCGTGACGGACGGCAGAGTTCACGAACTCTCAGAAATGCTGCGGGCGGCCGCGTCGGGGATGGGCCTGGACGAACAGGTCGACGAAACCTGGAGCCGACCCCGCAAGGTACTGCTCCCCGGAGGCCACCAGTCGTTGCGTCTACGCCCTTTGGTGGCACTGCTCCAGCTCGCCGCGATGCTGGCCCTGGACGTCCGCAGGCTTCCGGTTGTGGTGGCCGAGCACTTGGCCGTCACGGACCCGGTGCTGCCCCAGCAAGTCGTCGCACTCGCCCACGGGTTGAGCTGGCACCGAGACGGCGATGCCCTGCACCTCGACGCACCGTCGCCGCACCAGGCGGTACACGCCGTCCTCGCGGAAGTCGCGGGGGAGGCGGACGAACTCGTCGCTCGGACCCTGGAACTGGCTCACGATCTACGGGAGTCGGAGGCCGAGCTACTGGGGGCACTTCCCCTGCGCGTCACCGACCGCGATCTTCGCCCGCAACGTGTAGGCAACCAGGACGCATATGAGGTTCCACTCCTCCGCTTTCACCTGGCACAGACCGAGGTGCGCGAACTCCTCATGGGTGAGCAGCTCTACGGCGGCGAGCCCGAGCTGGCACTGCGAGAGATGTACCAGAACGCCATGGACGCGTGCCGATACCGGGCCATGCGCTGGGCCTACCTGAGCAGCAGCTGCGCTCGACCGGCCGACTGGTCAGGCCGGATCGTGTTCACCCAGGGGCGCGACGAGCGCGGCCTGTACGTGGAATGCCGGGACAACGGCGTGGGTATGAGCCGGGAGCAGCTCAAGCAGACCTTCACCCGCGCCGGCAGCCGTTTCGAGCGGTCGAAGTCGTTCCGCAAGGAGCAGTCCCGGTGGCTGCGCCACGACCCTGCGCTACGTCTGTACCCCAACAGCCGATTCGGCATCGGTGTGTTCAGCTACTTCATGCTCGCCGAAGAGATGACGGTCGTGACCCGTCAGGTCAGTCCCGACGGCATTCCGGCGGAACACGCTCTGCGCGTCGACATTCCCAGCAGTGGGAGCCTCTTGCGCATCCAGCGTCACGACGGATCCGACGACGGCCTCGCGGAGGGCGGCACGCGGGTGAGGCTGTACCTCCGCGACAGCCTGGCGGCCCTCTCCTGTGTCTCCGTGCTGCGGAACCTGGTCAGAGTGAGCGAGTTCGCCCTGGAGGCGCGCGAGCACACCGGGCTTGGACATGTGTGGGACGCCGGGGTTCTACAGCCCTTGCCCGGCGCCGACGCGGTCGAGTCGCTCGAGGCCGTGCCGGGAGCGCTGTGGTGGGTCACCGGGCGGGGTGCGGTCCTGTGCGACGGCGTGATGACGGACCAGGATCCCTTCGGCTACGTGGTGAACCTGACCGGCCCCCATGCCGGAAGTCTGAGCGTCAATCGTAAGGAGCTCCAGGACTTCGATGCGGAGTGGGTGGCCGACCTGTGGCGCCGGGGCGCGCAGAAACTTCGGAGCTGGCCGAACCTGTCACTGTCTTGGCTGGGCCGTCTGGACGACGTGAGCCGATCCGCCGCCCGTGTACTCGCCGAGGTATGGCGGGGCAAGGGGGTGTCGGCGCGGGGGTGGGACGACGAATCCATGTCACTCGACACCGTGGGCTGGTTCCACCTTGATCGTGGATTGCTGGAAACCAGCTTCCTCTCAGGTGACCAGGTCAGATACGCCCCGTGGCGCGCCGCTGTCCTGGACAGGGTCCTGGGCGCCAGTACGGCTCCTCCGCTGGACCTGGCCGGGCACGCGGTACCGATGCCCGGCGACGCGGAGCTCCTGCGCAGGAATCCACGCCCTTGGACCGAAGTTGTCGCATATGCGGCAGAGCAGGACTTGACGCCGGCGGATGTGCAGCGCAGACGGAGGCGCCTGCGTATCGTGCATTGGATCTTCGGACCACTTCCCACGTCCGGACCCGTGGTCGAACAAGTGCCGGATGATCTGGACAGGTCCTTGGCGGAGAGTCTGGGCAATGTCGGCGCGGCGATGGTGGTTGACGGTGACGGCTCCCGACACTGGGGCGGCCTGATCCTCGCGTCCGTGCAACACGCCCTGCCGCTGGGCACGCTGGTCAGGCGCCTGCACCTGCTAGCCCCGTTGCTCCCCGCCCGCCCACCGGAGATACCACCACATCACGAGAATCGCGTCTGCACGCAGGAAGACGTGGACAGCATGTTTCTTCGTGATTCCTCCCGCATCGCGCGCGGCGCCTCCGTCCATTGGCTCCTCGCCGATGAGCCGGCGTACCTGGACGAGATTCACCGGAAGACCGGAAAGGATCCGACAGAACTCCTGCGCCGTCTGGCCGAATTCTCCTGGCTCGGGTGGACCCCACCCTCACCTGATGAAGTCGCTGCCTGGACTGACCTCACCGATGAGCTTCACGACGTGGTCTCGCTGTTCACGTCGCAGGGCCCTGACGACAGCCGAACGCTTCGCTGGGCAGCGACCCTGGACTACGCGGACACACTGGAGGTCGGGCTGAAGGCGGCCGAACAGCAACTCGCCACGGTTGCCGATCGTCTGGGGCTGACGTACCAGCGGCGCTATACCGACGACTGCGCGGTCGGTCGCTTCGTCCCGTCCCCCGATGCGGCGCACCTGGTGCGCAACCTCGTGGAATGGGGTGGGCATCTCGAACACGGAGTTGATCTGGCGGACCTGGCTCTGGCGTACAAGGGCTGGTCGGAGGAGTTCAGCCTCGAGAGGGCGGTCGACGACCTGAGAGAAGCCGGCGTCACGGTCCCTGATCACGTTGCGATCATCGTGGAATGGGACGACCTGAGCCTGCGCGACCGCTACATCCTGTCAGGCAAGGAAGCGTCCATGGACGAGGAGGACTACCCGGCGGCAGACATCACTTCGGCCATGCTCCTCGATTCCGCGGGACGGCTCAATGAATCGCTCCGCGATGTGTGGGCCGTGGCCACGAAACATGCCGAGCGCTTTGGACTCACGGTGCCTCCGCTCCCGGACGACCTCGCCGATTTCCGGCCGTCCGACGGTCTGACCAGAGCCCTCATCCGGCATCCCGACGACGGTCGCGGGAGCCTCAAAGCCGGACAGTGGCGCCGTCTCACACCGCTGCGGCTGGCCTCGTACGCCCGTCAGCTCGCCGTCGACGCGGCAACCGCTTACGAACGCCTGTGGGCCTTGCGCCCCCTCGGCGCCCCCTTGCCCGAGCTCACCACCGAGGCGCTGGACACGCTGAGACATTGCGTGCCGGACCCGTACGACCTGGTCGCCCTCGACGATGAACACCGGCTCACGCCACCGGAAGCCCCGTACGAGGCACTGGACGTGGTCAGCATCGCCGGCCGCCTGGGCGAGCCCCTGCCTCGCACGGTCCAGCGCATCTCCCCCTATCTCCCCCTGTGCCCAGGCGCTGATGACCTGCCGCTCGTGCCTGACGTCATCCCGTTCTGGCAAGACCTGGCCCTGCTCAGTCAGAACCTCGACGGCATGCTGCCCGCCCTCACGGGACGCGTCACGCGGCGGCACATCGCACTCGCGGCGGACGCCACGGACGAGAGCGAGGTATGGATCCTGGACCGACTGCGGTTGTACGCCCCGATGTTCGGACTGGTTGTCGACGAGGACGAGAGTGATGGCTGAACCACCGTGCCGCTCCCATGACTTCAGCGCGGGATACGCGGAGACGTACCTGGGGGTGACGACCGCCGTGTTCGCGCGCCGCGCCGCCGCCGACAGGCAGAGCGTCCTGGTCGAGGGCGTCTGTCCGCGCTGCCACGGCGATACCGCGACGGAGTACCGGCACGGGGTCCCCGGCACCGGCACGAAGGGCGTCCTGGACCGGCTGCGGCAAGCGCGGCGGCCGTCGCCTCAGGACGAGGACGCGGTCCTCCTCGCGGAGGTGCACTTCTGCGAGTGCGGCCACCCCCATCCCGATCTGCCCGCGGACGCTCCGTGGGTGGGCTGCGGGGCGAGTTGGCGAGTGGCGGCGCTGACGACGGTGGACCAGGCGTGAGCAGGCAGTCGGACAGACGCTGGGCCCAGCTCGCGCGCGAGCTGGAGTTCACCCAGCTCCCCGAGCTCAGGCGGCAGGCAGAGGGGTGGCGTACAGGCCTCACCGGCCTCACCGCGCTCCTCGCGGCTCTCGTCACGCTCAAGGGACGGGACGACCTGTCCCAGCTCCCGGACTCTGCCCGACATGGCGCAACCGCCCTGATCGGTCTTGCCTTCCTGCTCCTCGTTGTGGGCTCAGTGCTGGCCGTACGCGCCGCTCACGGCAGCCCCGGCGAGCGGGTTCTTCTGGCCGGTCAGGCCCTGCGCGAATGGACCCAACGGGAGATCGCGAGGGTCGACAGGTCGCTGCGCCATGCCGCGTTGTGCTGTGTGATGGGCGTGACCATGGTCGCCGCCGCCGTAGTCGTGGCATGGACGACCACCCAGGCCTCGCCGGACCATCTTGTGATAATCAGGACGACGAGCGGCGAGCGCTGCGGCGAATTCATCGCCTCTGGACCGGATGGGGTGACCCTCAAAACGGAGGGCGACAATCAGGTGATGCTGCCCGCGCGCACGGTGACGTCAGTGATTCCGGTGCCCGCGTGTAAGTAGTCGGATGGCCACGCGAGCACCCTGGGCGGGCAGGGTGGCTGCTGCCGGCCAATGCGTTCGCTCCTGACTCCGCGCCCGACTGAACACTCGAGCGTCACGGCACGTACCTCTGGGCCAAGGGACCACGCCCACCCCTTGCTCCCGTCCCCGGAGGAACCGTGACCACCACGCTCGCAGGCGGCCGTGCCGCTCGCCGCCAGACGATGCGCCGCATCCGCCCGCGCCGCTCCCCGGCCGTCCCGCTGGTGATCGCCCTATGGGCGGGCGCGGCGGCGGTGCTGTGGCTGTGGTGGGACAACACGCCGTCCCTCGCGGACAACACAGCCAAGATCATCGCCGCGGGCCGGATCACCGGCCTGCTCGCCGGCTACCTGATGGCGCTCGTGGTGCTCCAGATGGCCCGGGTGCCCGCGCTGGAGCGACGGGTGGGCTCGGACCGGGTCGCGCGCTGGCATGCGATGAGCGGGCGGTACACCATCTGCCTGGTCATCGCGCACGTCTTCCTCATCATGTGGGGTTACGCGCTCCAGGCCGGCAAGACGCTCGGCGATGTCGTCCAGCAGACGATCGACTCGGTCAACACGCTGCCGGACATGGGCAAGGCGGCGATCGGCACAGGGCTGCTGTTCTTCATCGCGTTCATCTCGATCGGGGGCATCCGCCGCCGCATCCCGTACGACACCTGGTACCACGTGCACCTGCTGACGTACGCGGCGGTGTACCTGACGTTCTGGCACCAGATCTCCACCGGCAACGAGTTCGCCGTCGAGCCCGCCGCGAAGACCTTCTGGTACGGGCTGTACGGCGTGGTCACCGCGCTGGTGGTCTGGTACCGGATCCTCACGCCGATCCGCCTCAACCTGCGGCACCGGATGTATGTCGAGGCGGTCATCGAGGAGACGCCGGGCATCGTGTCCGTGCTGATCGGCGGGCGCAAGCTGCACCGCATCGGCGCGGAGGCCGGGCAGTTCTTCCGGTGGCGGTTCAAGGCGCCGGGCATGCGGTTCAGCTCCCACCCGTACTCGCTGTCGGCGGCGCCCCGCCCCGACATGCTGCGGATCACGGTCAAGGCGATCGGCGACCACACGTCGCGGCTGCGTGACCTGAAGCCCGGCACCAAGGTGTGGGCCGAGGGGCCGTACGGCGCGCTGACCGCCCAGCGGCGCAGCCGCGGCAAGGTGCTGCTGGTCGCCGGCGGGGTCGGCATCACCCCGATGCGGGCCCTGTTCGAGACGCTGCCGGGCGCGTCCGGCGACATCACCCTGCTCTACCGGGCCAACAGCACCCAGGACCTGGCGCTGTGGGACGAGCTCTCCAAGATCGCCGACGAGCGCGGCGCCCGGCTGATGTACGCGGTCAACAGCCCGGACGGGGAGCGGCCCGACATCTCGGCGGAGCGGTTGCAGCAGAAGCTGCCCGACATCGACAAGCACGACGTGTTCATGTGCGGGCCGGCCGGCTTCGCGCAATCCGTCTACGAAGCACTACGCGGCGCGGGTGTGCCCGCCCGCCGCATCCATCACGAGTCGTTCGAGATGTGAGCGACGGGACTTCCAACTTCAGGAGCTGTAGGAGCGATGAGGAAGAGTCACCCGATCCGCCGCGTTGTGCTGGCAGGCGCCGCCACCGTGTCCGGGATCGTGCTGCTGCTGTCGCTGAAGCCGGCGACCGACCCGGGCGCCGCGCAGGCGGCGGGCGTCGGCGCACCGCCGGCGGCCTCGGCCCAGGGCGGCGCCCAGGCGGCGTCCGGCACGGTCACCGGTGACGCGGCGCAGACCCAGTACGGGGCCGTGCAGGTACGGCTGACCGTGGCCAACGGAAAGATCACCAAGGCCGAGGCCGTCCAGGCACCCAAGGGCGGCCAGAGCGACCAGATCACCGCGAACGCCGTACCCAAGCTGAACCAGGCGGTGGTCACGGCGCAGAGCGCGAACGTCGACGCCGTGTCCGGGGCGACGTACACCAGCAACGGCTACAAGAAGTCCGTGCAGTCGGCGATCGACAAGGCGAACGCGAGCGCCGGCTCCCAGGGTTCGGGCGGCTCCGCGCAGGCCGCCACCGTCACCGGCGACGCCGTCCAGACCCAGTACGGCGCGGTCCAGGTCCGTGTCACCGTCGCCGGCGGAAAGATCACCAAGGCCGAGGCCGTCCAGGCACCCAAGGGGGGCCAGAGCGACCAGGTCACCGCGAACGCCGTACCCAAACTCAACCAAGCCGCCGTAGCCACCGGCACCGCCGACATCGACGCCGTCTCCGGAGCCACCTACACCAGCAACGGCTACAAGGAATCCCTCCAGTCCGCACTGGACAAGGCGCAGGCGAGCTCCGGCTCGTCGCAGGGCTCCGGCTCCGAGGGTTCGGGCGGCGGCGCCGCTCAGGCCCGCACGGTCACCGGCAGCGTCTCCCAGACCCAGTACGGCGCGGTCCAGGTCCGTGTCACCGTCGCCGGGGGAAAGATCACCAAGGCCGAGGCCGTCCAGGCACCCAAGGGGGGCCAGAGCGACCAGATCACCGCCAACGCCGTACCCAAACTCAACCAAGCCGCCGTAGCCACCGGCACCGCCGACATCGACGCCGTCTCCGGAGCCACCTACACCAGCAACGGCTACAAGGAATCCCTCCAGTCCGCACTGGATCAGGCCGGTGGCTGACACGGTGGTGGAACCGACACAAGCTCCCGCCGCGGTGCGTCATGCGGAGGAGGTCATGGGGACGGTCTTCTCCTTCGACGTCCGCGGCGGGGACCCCGGTGCCGTGCAGGCGGCGCTGGGAGAGGCGGTCGCCGGCCTGCACCGGGTCGACGAGGTGTTCAGCACCTACCGCGACGACAGCCAGATCTCCCGGCTGGCGCGCGGTGAGCTGACCGTCGAGGAGTGCGATCCGGAGGTCGCCGAGGTGCTGGAGCTGGGCGCCGAGGCGGAGCGGCTCAGCGAGGGCTGGTTCAGCACGAGGTACGAGGGCCGCCTCGACCCGACCGGCATCGTCAAGGGCTGGTCCGCCGAACGCGCGGCCCGCCGCCTCGCGGACGTCCCCGGCGTGACCGGCGTCAGCCTCAACGGCGGCGGCGACGTCCAGCTGTTGGGCGTGCCGGGCCCCCAGCGCCCCTGGCGGGTGGGCGTCTCCGACCCTCTGCGCCCCGGGGGCCTGGCAGCAGTCATCTCCGCCGCCGGCGTGTCCGAACTTGCCGTGGCCACATCCGGCACGGCAGAACGGGGCGATCACATCGTCGACCCCGGCACGGGCCGCTCAGCCGTGACGGACCTGGTGGCGGTGACGGTGGTGGCACCGAGCCTGACCTGGGCGGACTGCTGGGCTACGGCGGCTTTCGCGATGGGTTCGCGGCAGGGGCTGCGCTGGCTGGAGTCCTTGCCGGACGTGGAGGCACTCCTGATCACGGCAGGCGACGAGGTCCGGTGCACAGACGGCCTCGCATCCCGACTGGGCTGAGTGCAACGCCCTCAAGGGGCGACGGGAACTGCGCGACAAACGACGTACCACGCGCCGCCGAGGCACAACCACAGCCCCTACGGCGATCAGTGCCCGTTCTGAGCCAACCGCAGCAGATGATCGGCCAGGGCCTGACCCCCCGTAGGGTTCCGGCTGATCAGCAGCAACGTATCGTCACCGGCGATCGTCCCCAGGATGTCCTGCAGCTCGGCCTGATCGATGGCCGAGGCCAGAAACTGCGCGGCCCCCGGAGGGGTGCGCAGGACCACGAGATTCGCCGAGGCCTCCGCGGAGATGAGCAGCTCCTGCGACAACCGCCGCATCCGCTCCTCCTTCGCCGACTCCCCGAGCGGCGCCCGAGGAGTGCGAAAACCCCCCTCGCTCGGCACCGCGTAGATCAGGTCACCGTCGTTGTTGCGGATCTTCACCGCGTTGAGCTCGTCCAGATCCCGGGAGAGCGTCGCCTGGGTGACGCTCAGCCCGTCGTCCGACAGCAGCTTCGCCAGCTGACTCTGCGAGCGCACGGGCTGCCGGTTGAGGATGTCCACGATCCGGCGGTGGCGTGCGGTGCGGGTCTGCGGCACGGCAGGCCCGACGGCCCCGTTCGCCTCGTTGTGCCCGTGCTCCTGCGCCTGACTCATCGTCGTCTCATTCTCCGGATCCGTCCCCGTTGGCCTGGTCCAGGATGCCGGGAAGGGCCTGAAGAAGCGCCTCCACTTCGTCGTCACCGAGGTTCAGCGGCGGCATGAGCCGTACGACATCGGGGGCGGGCGCGTTCACCAGGAAACCGGCGTCCTGAGCCACCTGCTGCACCTTGGCGGCGTGCGGCTCGGTGAGCACGATACCCAGGAGCAGTCCCGCGCCCCGGACATAACCGATCAACGGGTGGCCCAGCGCCTCGATCCCGTCCCGCAACTTCTCGCTCTGCCGCTTGACGTTCTCCAGCAACCCCTCGTTCGCGATGGTGTCCAGCACGGCCAGGCCCGCGGCACACGCGACCGGGTTCCCGCCGAAGGTCGTCCCGTGCTGGCCGGGCTGCAGCAGCTCCGCGGCCCGCCCGAAGGCGACCGTCGCGCCCAGCGGCAGCCCGCCGCCGAGCTGCTTGGCGAGCGTGACCACGTCGGGCAGCACGCCCTCGTGGGCCTGGTACGCGAACCAGTGCCCCGACCGGCCGACGCCGGTCTGCACCTCGTCCAGCACCAGCAGCGAGCCGGTGGCGGCCGTGATGGCCCGGGCCGCCTTGAGGTAGCCGGCGGGCGGCACGACGACCCCGTTCTCGCCCTGGACCGGCTCGATGATCACAAGCGCGGTCTCCTCGGTGACCGCGGCGGCCAAGGCCTGCGCGTCCCCGTACGGCACGTGCGTGACGTCGCCGGGCAGCGGCAGGAACGGCTCCTGCTTGGCGGGCTGGCCGGTGAGCGCGAGGGCGCCCATGGTCCGGCCGTGGAAGCCGCCGTCGGTGGCGACCATGTGGGTCCGTCCGGTCAGCCGGCCGATCTTGAACGCGGCCTCGTTGGCCTCGGCGCCGGAGTTGCAGAAGAAGACCTTGCCGTCCCGGCCGAAGAGCTGGAGCAGCCGCTCGGCGAGGGCGACGGTCGGCTCGGCCATGAAGAAGTTGGAGATGTGGCCGAGGGAGGCGACCTGCTTGCTCACGGCTTCCACGATCGCGGGGTGGGCGTGGCCGAGCGCGTTGGTGGCGATGCCGCCGACGAAGTCGAGGTACTGCCGGTCCTCGGTGTCCCAGACCTTGAGGCCCGCACCGCGGACGAGGGGCAGCCGCGGGGTGCCGTAGTTGTTCATGAGCGAGCCCTGCCAGCGCTGGGTGAGCTCCTGATTGCCGGTCATTCGGCGTCCCCCTCTTCGGCGTCCGGCACGACCATCGTGCCGATGCCCTCGTCGGTGAAGATCTCCAGCAGGATCGAGTGCTGGACCCGGCCGTCGATGACGCGGGCGGTGGTCACGCCGCCCCGGACCGCGTGCAGGCAGCCCTCCATCTTCGGCACCATGCCGGAGGACAACTCCGGCAGCAGCTTCTCCAGTTGGGAAGCGGTGAGGCGGCTGATCACCTCGTCGGAGTGGGGCCAGTCCTCGTAGAGGCCCTCGACGTCGGTGAGGACCATGAGGGTTTCGGCGCCCAGCGCAGCAGCGAGTGCCGCAGCCGCCGTATCAGCATTGACGTTGTAGACATGTCCGTCGTCCTGGCTCCGGGCGATCGACGAGACGACCGGGATCCGGCCGTCGGCCAGCAGCGCCTCGATCGCGCCCGTGTCGATGTCGGTGATCTCGCCGACCCGGCCGATGTCGACGAGTTCGCCGTCGATCTCGGGCTGGTGCCGGGTGGCGGTGATGGTGTGCGCGTCCTCGCCGGTCAGGCCGACGGCCAGCGGGCCGTGCTGGTTGAGCAGCCCGACCAGTTCCCGCTGGACCTGCCCGGCCAGCACCATCCGTACGACGTCCATGGCGTCCTCGGTGGTGACCCGGAGCCCCGCCTTGAACTCGCTGACGATGCCGTGCTTGTCGAGGGCGGCGCTGATCTGCGGGCCGCCGCCGTGCACGACGACCGGCTTGAGGCCGGCGTGGTGCAGGAAGACGACGTCCTGGGCGAAGGCGGACTTCAGCTCCTCGTCGACCATGGCGTTGCCGCCGAACTTGATGACGACGGTCTTGCCGTTGTGCCGGACCAGCCAGGGCAGCGCCTCGATGAGGATCTGGGCCTTGGGGAGCGCAGTGTGCTTGCGCGCGGGGGAGTTGCTCATGAGGAGTAGGCGCTGTTCTCGTGGACGTAGTCGGCGGTGAGGTCGTTGGTCCAGATGGTGGCGGTCTCGGACCCGGCGGCGAGGTCGGCGACGATGTGCACCTCGCGGTAGCGCATGTCGACCTTCTCGCGGTCCTCGCCGACGCCGCCGTTCTTGCACACCCAGACGCCGTTGATGGCGACGTTGAGCCGGTCCGGCTCGAACGCGGCGGACGTCGTGCCGATCGCCGAGAGGACGCGGCCCCAGTTGGGGTCCTCGCCGTGGAGGGCGCACTTGAGGAGGTTGTTGCGGGCGATGGAGCGGCCCACCTCGACGGCGTCGTCCTCGGTCGCCGCGTTGACGACCTCGATCTTGATGTCCTTGCTGGCGCCCTCGGCGTCCCGGATCAGCTGCTGACCGAGGTCGTCACAGACCTGCCGTACGGCCTCGGCGAACTCCTCGTATGCCGGGGTGACGTCGGCCGCACCGGAGGCGAGCAGCAGCACGGTGTCGTTGGTGGACATGCAGCCGTCGGAGTCGACGCGGTCGAAGGTCGTGCGTGTCGCCGCCCGGAGTGCCTTGTCCAGTACGTCGCTGTCGAGGGCGGCGTCGGTGGTGAGGACGACGAGCATGGTGGCCAGGCCCGGGGCGAGCATGCCGGCGCCCTTGGCCATCCCGCCGACGGTCCAGCCGTCCTTGGTCACGACGGACGTCTTGTGGACGGTGTCGGTGGTCTTGATGGCGATGGCGGCCTTCTCGCCGCCGTGCTCGGAGAGCTGGGCCGCGGCGGTCTCGACGCCCGCGAGCAGCTTGTCCATGGGCAGCAGGACGCCGATCAGACCCGTCGAGCAGACGGCGACATCGATGGCGCCCCGGCCGAGCACCTCGGCGACCTTCTCGGCGGTGGCGTGGGTGTCCTGGAAGCCCTTGGGGCCCGTACAGGCGTTGGCGCCACCGGAGTTGAGGACGACGGCGGACACCGCGCCGGTCTTGAGCACCTGCTCGGACCACAGCACCGGCGCTGCCTTCACGCGGTTGGACGTGAAGACACCGGCGGCGGCACGGCGGGGCCCGGTGTTGACCACGAGGGCCAGGTCCGGGTTGCCGTTCTCCTTGATCCCGGCGGCGATGCCCGCCGCCGTGAATCCCTTTGCGGCCGTGACGCTCACGGTGCGACTCCGATCGTGGAAAGCCCGGTGTTCTCGTGAAACCCGAGGGCGATGTTCATGCTCTGGACGGCGCCACCGGCCGTGCCCTTGGTCAGGTTGTCGATGGCGCTGATCGCGATGATGCGGTTCGCGGCGGCGTCGAATGCGACCTGCACCTGAACGGCGTTCGAACCGTAGACGGACGCCGTGGCGGGCCACTGCCCCTCGGGGAGGAGGTGCACGAAGGGCTCGTCGGCGAGGGCCTTCTCGTAGGCGGCGCGGACGGCCTCACCGGCGACCCCGTCCTTCGCCTTCGCGGTGCACGTGGCAAGGATGCCGCGGGGCATCGGGGCGAGGGTCGGCGTGAAGGAGACGGCCACCCGCTCCCCCGCCGCCGCGCTGAGGTTCTGGATCATCTCGGGGGTGTGCCGATGCCCACCGCCGACGCCGTACGGCGACATGGACCCCATGACCTCGCTGCCCAGCAGATGGGGCTTGAGCGCCTTGCCCGCGCCGGACGTGCCGGAAGCGGCGACGATCACGGCCTCGGGCTCGGCGAGGCCGGCGGCGTACGCCGGGAAGAGGGCGAGCGACACGGCGGTGGGGTAGCAGCCGGGTACCGCGATGCGCTTGGCTCCCTCCAGCGCGGCACGGCCGCCCGGCAGCTCGGGAAGGCCGTACGGCCAGGTGCCGGCGTGCGGGGAGCCGTAGAACGTCTCCCAGTCGCCCGCGTCCTTCAGCCGGAAGTCGGCGCCCATGTCGACGACCAGCACATCCGGGCCGAGCTGCTCGGCGACGGCTGCGGACTGGCCGTGCGGCAACGCGAGGAAGACGACGTCATGCCCGGCGAGGACCTCGGGCGTCGTCTCCTGGAGCACGCGGTCGGCGAGGGGCAGCAGGTGCGGTTGCAGCGCACCGAGCCGCTGGCCCGCGTTCGAGTGACCGGTCAGGGCCCCCGTCTCGACCTCGGGGTGCGCCAGGAGCAGACGCAGCAGTTCCCCGCCCGCGTACCCACTCGCTCCGGCCACTGCCGCACGTACCGCCATGGACTCCTCCTCCTTGATGGCATGACTATACGTTTCCACGCAGGTTTATGCAATCACGCTCTACCGCAATCACGCCCGAGGCGGGCCGGGAAAACCAGCTTTGTTCAGGACATGCCCATGAGCTAGTGTCCCCCGGCAAACATCAGGGATCACGGCAGGTGGGGGGACATGGCCGAAAAGATCGGCACGCCGGAGAAGGGCCACAACGCGTGGGGGCAGGCCGTCGCGGCCGTGGCGCTGTTCGCGGCGATCGCCGCAGGCCTGTGGGTGTCCGAGGAGACATCCGGGAACAGTGGCCCGCCGGCTGCCACGTGCTCCGACGAGGAACCCGGCAAACCGACCGGGCGGGTGACCGGAAAGCAGCTGTGCGAGGCACTGCTGCGCCCCGATCTCGCGGAGTTGCTGGGCACACCGACGCAGACCGCGAAGACCGCCTTCGGCAACGACGGCTCCGCCGGCCTCGAAGGCGGCAAGGACATCCCGATGCCTTCCGCGGAGGTCGAGTTCGACACCTACACCGTCACCCTGTCGGCCACCTACGACGACCTGCCCGTGGCCGGGTCCCACGAGCTGCTCGGGGAGGGGGAGCAGCGTACGGTTCTGGGCCGTCCGGCGGTGCTGTACTCGGACCGGACCATCAGGATCGAATTCCGCCTCGACGGGGGCGACGCCGAGGCCGGTACCGGAGTCCCGCTGCGCGCGCTGATGGTGGCCCAGGACGCGAAGGACGGCGGTGGATCCTTCGACGTGACCCTGTGGCGCTCGGACGGCATGGTGCCGGACGACGCAGTGCTGCTGCGGGTCGCCGAGAAGGTACTGCCGACGGTCCCGGGCTGGGCCGCCGGCAGCTGACGCGCTATGTCACTTCTGCTTGATCCTCACCTCTGCTTGATCCTCAAGAACGTCACGGAGTTCGCCGGGAACGTGTATGTGAACTCGTCTGCGACCCCCGAGAAAGTGGACGTCACGGGCGTGACCGGGGCGTCCGTCTCGGTGTTCACCGCGTCCTGATCGGCGGCCAGGGTGGTGACCCGGGCCTTGGCGGCGACCTTGGCGCCACCCAGGTCGACCGCCGCACGGGCCGGTGCCGACTGGGCGTTGACGACCTTGACGATCAGGTCACCGGTGCCGGCGTCCTCGGTGACGACCTGGCGGAACGGCTCGGCCGGCTTGTCGTCGGTGAAGCTGCCCCATTCCTTGCCGTCGAGGTAGAGGGTGACCTGGCGGCCGCGCACCTTGATGTCGATGTCGTAGGCGCGGCCCGTCTCGATCGACCCGGCCTTCGTCATCAGCGTGCCCTTGCCGCCGTCCACGGCCTGCTCGATCGCGGACTGGGTGTTGCTCCAGCCGCCCAGGTTCCACCAGTAGTAGTTGCCGGTGTCCCTGACGCCGAAGGCGACGAGGAAGCCCTCCTTGCCGGACTTCTTGGTGGCCTTCACATGCAGGTCGTAGTCGTGCCAGGTCGGGTCGCCGGCCGACACCATCGTGTTCTCGGCGGCCGTGTCGGTCTGCACGTACTGGCCGTCCTGGACACTCCAGCTGCCGCCGCCGGAGTGCGTCCACTTCGAGACGTCACCGGAGAAGTCGTCGCTCAGCAGCGTGGACCCGTCCGCCGCGGTGACCTTAACGTCGTCGTACGCGGCGCTGGTCGCCCACGTCGACAGGCCGACGGCACCGGCGATCGGGCCGCTGACGTCCGGCGTGGTGGTCGCCTTCGAGGGGACGACCCGGTCGCCGACGTTGTTCATGAACAGCTTCTGGACCTCGTAGTTCGTCGAGTTCCAGGAGGCGCGGTTGTTGAACCAGACCAGGTCCGGCCGCCACTGGACGTAGTCCTCGTTGGCGAGCAGCGGGGCGTACGAGGCGAGCTTGACGATGTCCGCGTTGCGCTCCAGGCCGGTCATGAACGCGGCCTCCGAGAGGCCGTTCTTCCAGGCGTTGCCCTGGGAGGCGTACTCGCCGAGGAAGACCTTCGGGCCGCTGCGGTCGTAGGAGTCGTAGCGGTCGTTGTTCTGCAGGAACCAGTTGGGGCTGTTGTAGTAGTGCTCGTCGACCATCTCGACGTTCGCCTCGCGGTTCAGCTTCCAGGCGGTGTCGAAGGTCGTGCCGCTGTCGTCCGGGCCGGAGTTGGAGACGACCGTGATGTCCGGGTACTCGGCCTCGATCGCGGCGCGGAACTGCTGGAACCGCGCGAAGAACTCGTTCGGGAGATTCTCCTCGTTACCGACCTCGAGGTGGGTGAGGCGGAAGGGCTTCGGGTGGCCCATCCGGGCGCGCACCTTGCCCCACGTGGACGTCGTCGGGCCGTTCGCGAACTCGATGAGGTCGAGGGTGTCCTGGATGTGCCGCTTGAGCAGCGCCTCGTCGTCGACGGCCTTGTTCTGGCCGCAGCCGGTCACGAGGGCCGGGACGACGGGCAGCGGCATGGCGCCGATGTCCTCGGAGAAGCGGAAGTACTCGTAGTAGCCGAGGCCGTAACTCTGGTTGTAGCCCCAGAAGTTGGCGTTCGTCGCACGCTGCTCGACCGGGCCGACGGTGTCCTTCCACTGGTAGGAACGCTTGCGCTGCCAGCCGGAGGCCTCGCTGTAGTCCTCCATGGAGCCGGTGTTGACCAGGCAGCCGCCGGGGAAGCGTACGAATCCCGGGTGCAGGTCGGCGATCTTCTGCGCCAGGTCCTTGCGCAGGCCGTTCGGCTGGTTCTTGTACGTCTCGCGCGGGAACAGCGACACCATGTCGAGGGCCGCCGCGTCCGTGGCGGCGACGGCAAGACGCCCGCGGTTACTCGTGCGGGTCGCGGTGAACGTGGCCTTGTACCGGGCCCAGCCGCCCTTCACGGCCACCTGTCGGGCGGTCGCCAGTGCGCCGGCGGCATCCTTGAGGCCCACACTCAACGCGCTGCCGCCCTCGGCGCGCGCCCACACCGAGAAGTCGTACCTCTTGCCCTGCTCGACCCGGATACCGGTGTTGTAGCCGGTGTTCGTGACGGCCGAACCGGCGCCCAGGGAAAGGTAGTTGCGGTTGCGTTCGTTGAGCCGGCCGGCGTCGTTCACGACTTCGGCGGTGCCGTCGACCGTCCAGGACGTGAGCGGGGTGTAGGAGCCGTTGTCGGCGGTGGAGTACTCGAAGGACCGGTTCTGCACGAGTTCGGCGTACAGACCGCCGTCCGCGGCCCGGTTGATGTCCTCGAAGAAGACGCCGTACATCGTGTCGTCGATCCTCACCCCCTGAGCGGTGGGATCGACGGTGATGGCGTAGTCGGTGACGTCCTCGGCATGGGCGGGGGCCGGAAGGAGGGCGGCTGCGGCCAGGAAGGCGGTGGCGGCGACGCCGAATCTCCAGCGGCTGGAGGTGCGTGGCATGGATACTCCGCGGCTCGATGTTCGAGATATCAGACGTTGATCAGCACTTCGAACGGCAAGATAGGGAGGGAGATCCGGAGCGTCAACGGGTCGCGCGGTATCGAAAGTGTCGGAAGTGAGGGCGGGATGGGCGAGTTCTGGCCGGTTCCGGATGTGCTGGCGTATCTCGCCGGGAGCTGGCGAGTCGTACGTTCCGTACGGGACCTGGCGAGTGGGGACGAGGGGGCGTTCTCCGGTACGACGGTTTTCGGCCCGCTGGAGGGTGGCGGGCTACTGCATCACGAGTCCGGCACCTTCGTGTGGCAGGGCGTGCCGAGGCCTGCCGAGCGGACGCTGCGATTCCTGCCGGGGACCGCGCGGGGCACGGCAGACGTGCGGTTCTCCGACGGCCGCCCCTTCCACGACCTCGACCTGACGTCCGGGCGGCACATCGCGGACCACCCCTGCTCGGCCGACCTCTACCGCGGCGAGTTCACGGCCCTCGGCGAGGAGCACTGGCGGACGGTGTGGCGGGTGCGCGGCCCGGCCAAGGACCTGGTGCTCACCACCGACTACGCCCGCGAGGGCTGAACCGGCGCCCCCTCGAAGCGGAGGTACCAACGCCCGGCACGGCCGGTGACGGTGGTCGCCGACAGGGGACGTACGTCGATGTTCCAGTACGTCGAAGGCGGCGCCTTCAGCGCGTACACCAGAGCGGCGCGGATCACGGCCGGCTCGGCCACGGCGACGATACGACCACCGTCCCCCACGGGCCGGGTGTCGAGCCAGTTGCCGACCCGGGCTATGAAGGCGAGCAGCGACTCACCGCCGTGCGGTGTGCCCCGCGGATCGGCCAGCCAGGCGTCCACCGCCTCCGGCTCCCGGGCCATCGCCTCGCCGAGCGTGAGCCCGCGCCAGCGGCCCATGTCGCAGTCGCGCAGGGCGAGTTGCACCAGCGGTGCGTAGCCGAGGGCGTCGCCGGTGGCGCGGCTGCGCGGGGTCGGCGAGCAGTAGCGCAGCTCGGCCGCCGCCAGCGGCAGCAGGTCGCGCGCGGCGAGCTGCACCTCGTCCCAGCCGGCCTGGTCCAGCGGCCGGTCGTCCTCGAAGCGCTCAGCGAGCAGCGGGGAGCTGCGCGCGGCGGCGACGAACGTGACCCGAAGCGACATGCGGCGATGGTGTGTCGCGAAAGTGCGCAGGTCAAGAGAGGTTGTGCAGCTGTCACCGAGGGTTGGCGAAGCCTTACTGCGGGGTCAGGATCAGACGGACATGTCACGGGAAAACGATCAGATGGAAAGTTCAAGCACGACGCCCGCCTCCACGCAGGACGCCCGAAGCTAGAAGTAGAGCGCCATCCACTGGTCCGGCTTCTCCAGCGGCGCGAACCCGTGCTTCTCGTAGACCCCGTGCGCGTCGTGCGTGGCGAGCAGCATCCGCTTCACCCCGTACGACCGCACCTGCTCGCGTACGGCCCCCACGAGCGCCGTCCCCATTCCCTTGCCGCGCACCGACCGGTCGACGTACACGTCGCAGAGCCACGCGAAGGTCGCCCGGTCGGTGACGACCCGGGCATACGCCACCTGCTCCCCCGATGCCGTCGCGTAGACCCCGAAGTTCAGCGAGCCGTCGATCGCCCGGTCCTGCTTCTCCCGCTCCCGGCCGATGGCCCAGTACGCGTCGGTGGACAGCCACCGGTGCACCCGCTCGACGTCGATACGGTCGGGGTCGGTGGAGATCTCGTAGCCCTCGGCGAGGGGCGGGGTGTCGGTCATGCGGCGAGATTCGCAGGACGGGAGCGTCGGCGTCGAGCGGTTTTCCCCGGTGGGCGGGGCGTTGTCAGTGGCCGGTGCGATGCTGCGGGCATGACTGCGATGACGACGGCCGCGGACTACGCCTGGCTGGAGGAGCGACACGAGGCCCTGATGCAGGCGTACTGCGTCACGCTGGTCCGCGGGCTGACTCCCCTTGAGCTGCTCCGGGAGCTGAAGGCCCGACCCGGGCCGCGGATCACGGGGGTGGACGGTCTGTGCGAGCCCTCGTACGACGTGGATGAGGCCAATCGGCTCTTCGTCGGGGCGACAGCGCTGGGCGACTGGTCGCTGATGGTCGAGTTCAACGGCTACCTCGGCGTCACGAACGAGGCCATGATCCCCCTCTCGCGCGGCCGAAGGGTGGTCTCCCACTTCCTCAACGTCAACGCGGTGGACCACTTCTGCTGGTACGAGGACGGCGAGCTGCGCCTGCACTTCGAACCCCTCTTCGCGTACCACCGCGACGGCACGCATCCCGACGAACTCCTCGACGCCATGCGGGAGTCGGGGTTCGACCTGGTCGAGCACGAGGAGGACGAAGAGCGGGACTACGACGACCTCACCGGCGCCTCCTTCGCCCTCGCCCACCGCATCACCGGCATCCGCCTGACCCCCGAACTGTTCGCATCGGCCGAGTTCATCTGCGGCGTCGCCCCGGTGCCGCGCACCTAGAGGACCTCGTCACAGGCCGCGCGAAGCCGCCGCACCCCCTCCGTGATCTCCCCCGCCCCCGCCACCGCCGCGAAGCTCAACCGCAGGTGCCCCGCCGAAGGCTCCGCGCTGAAGTACGGGCGGCCGGGTGTGATGGCGACGCCCGAGCGCAGGGCGGCCGAGGTCAGGGCGGCCTCTCCCCCGGAGCCGAGAGCCTGGGAGGTGCCCCCCGTGCCGTCGGGCAGGCGGAGCCACAGGTGGTAGCCGCCGGACGGGATGTGCGGGAGGGCCAGTTCGGGGAGGTCGAGGCGCAGGGCAGCCGTCATCGTGTCGCGGCGGGTCTTCAACTCGGCGGAGATCGCCCGCAGATGGCGCGGCCAGGCGGGCGAGCCGACCAGTTCCAGCGCCGCCTCCTGCAACGGCCGCGGCACGAAGAAGGTGTCCACGACCTGGATGGCGCGCAGCCGCTCCAGCACCGGGCCGCGGGCAGCGAGCGCGCTCACCCGGAAGCTGGGCGAAGTGGCCTTGGTCAGCGAGCAGACATGGACGACGACGCCGTCGGGGTCCTCGGCGGCCAGCGGGCGCGGCAGCGGCCCCGCGTCCTCGTGCACCAGCCGTCGCACGAAGTCGTCCTCCACGACGAAGGCACCCGCCTCGCGCGCGATTCGCAGCACCTCGCCGCGCCGCTCGGGGGCGAGTATCGCGCCGGTCGGGTTCTGGAACAGCGGCTGGCAGACGAAGACGCGGGCACCGGTCGCCCGGAAGGCGTCGGCGAGCAGGGACGGCCGTACGCCGTCGGCGTCGACCGGGACGGGAACCGGGCGCAGTCCGGCCGCACGGGCGATCGCCAGCATGCCCGGGTACGTCGGCGACTCCACCAGCACCGGTGCACCCGGCGGCGCGAGTGCCCGAAGCGCGGTCGTCAGCGCCGACTGGCCGCCGGCGGTGATCAGCACCTCGGCGGCGGTGACGGCGCCGCCCGGCCCGCCGATGCTGCGCGCGAACCACTCCCGCAGCTCAGGCAGCCCTTCCATGGGCGGCCTGCCCCACGCCCCCGGCCGTCGCCCGGCCCGGGACAGCGCGGCGGCCATGGCCCGCTCCGGCTGCAGCGACTGGTGCAGATAGCCGCCGTTGAACTCGATCACACCGGGCGACGGCGCGGTGAGCGAGGCCAGCACCCCCGAGGCGTCCACCGAGCGCGGTACGAGTTCCGCGGCGGCGTCCGCGCTGAGCGTCACCTCCTGCCAAGAGGTGTCACCGGCCGCGGCGGTCCGGGTGTGCGCCTCGGCGCGGAACGCTCCGGCGCCGGGCCGGGTCACCACGAGCCCCTCGGCGGCCAGCTGCGCGAGGGCGCGGGAGACGGTCACCGGACTCACCCGGTACCGCTCGACGAGGGCCCGGCTCGACGGCAGCTTTCCACCTGGAGAGTAGCGGTTCAGTTCCCGCCGCAGCTGATCTGCCAGTTCACCGACACTGCTACGCTCTTGCATGAGGACCAAGAATAGCGCTACTGCTCCAACCTCGATAGCAGTGACCGGTGGCAAGGCCACGTCGGCGGCCCCGGCCACGTCGGCGGCCCCGGCCACGATGGCCGCCCCGGCCGGGACGGCCGTCGGAGGGACCCTCCAGGCCGCCCTGGGGGTCGCGGCCTTCTCTCTCACCTTCCCCGCCACGGCCTGGGGGCTGGAGAGCTTCGGGCCCTGGTCCTTGGTCGCCGTGCGCAGCTTGCTGGCCGCGCTGATCGCGGGGGTCTGCCTGCTGGGGCTGCGCGTGCCGCTGCCCGCCCGCCGGCACTGGGCGGGCCTGGCGGTGGTAGCCGCCGGGGTGGTCCTCGGCTTCCCCCTGCTCACCACACTGGCGCTCCAGACGTCCACCACCGCGCACGCCGCCGTCGTGGTCGGTCTGCTCCCGCTGACCACGGCCCTGTTCTCCGCCCTGCGCGTCGGCACCCGTCCCTCGCGCACCTTCTGGACGGCGGCACTGGCGGGCGCGGCCGCGGTGGTCGCCTTCACCGTGCAGCAGAGCGGGGGCGCCCTGACCACGGCCGACCTGTATCTCTTCGCGGCGCTGCTGGTGTGCGCGGCCGGCTACACCGAGGGCGGCCGGCTGGCCCGCGTCATGCCGGGCTGGCAGGTGATCGGCTGGGCTCTGGTGCTGTGTCTGCCGCTGACCGCCCCGGTCGCCGCGGTCGCGTTGTCGTACGAACCCGTGCACCTGACCTGGCACGGCGTGACCGGGCTGCTGTGGGTCGCGGCGGGCTCGCAGTTCCTCGGCATGGTCGTCTGGTACCGGGGCATGGCGGCCATCGGTATCCCGAAGGCCAGCCAGTTGCAGTTGGCCCAGCCCCTGCTCACACTGGTGTGGTCGGTGCTGCTGCTGGGCGAGCACCTGACAGTGGCCGCCCCGCTGACGGCCGCGGCGGTGCTCGTGTGCATCGCCGTGACCCAGCGGGCGCGTGGCTGAGCGGGCCGCACGACCCACCTCCAACCACCGCTCCACGCCGTAGACTCAAGGCCACGGACCGCTGCTCCCGCACCTGGTGAGGAGGCCCAACAGATGCGTGCAACCGTGGGCGACCAGCTTGTCCAGCACGGCAGGGTGGTCGGGCAACACGACAAGGTCGGCGAGATCGTCGAAATCCTGGGCCATGAGGGCAATCCCCCGTACCGCGTCCGATTCGAGGACGGGCACGAGGGTCTGTGCGCCCCTGGCCCCGACACCGAGATCCGTCACAGGAACACGATGAAGTAGCCCGGCGATCAGATCAGCGCGGGGAAATCGCCGGCTGCCCGTAGTGGTCGGCGACGACCCTCGCCATGGCACCGATCCGGTCCGCCGTCACCTCCTTCGCGGCGAAGTACACGTGCCCGCACACCTCGGTGTGCTCCTTGGCCAGCGTCAGGTGGCGGGACAGCTCGGCCGCGTCCTGCCAGGCCTCGGGCTGCGCCGGGTCACCGGCCTTGTAGAGCGCCTCTCCGACGTACAGCTTCGTCCGGCTGTCCCGCGCCACCCGGGCCCACCAGGGCACGAGCTCGGCGTAGTCGGCGGCAGCGAAGCCGATGTTCCAGTACAGCTGCGGACAGATGTAGTCGATCCAGCCCTCGCGGACCCACTTGCGGGTGTCCGCGTAAAGATCGTCGTACGTCTCCACACCGCCCCGGGTGTCGGAACCGAGCGGGTCGGTGACGGCGTTGCGCCACACGCCGAACGGGCTGATGCCGAACTGGGTGGTGGGCCGGATCTGCCTGATGGCGTCCGCCATCTCCAGGACCAGCTTGTCGATGTTGTCCCGCCGCCAGTCGGCCCGGACCGTGAATCCGCCGCCGTAGCGGTCGTAGGCCTCGTCGTCGCCGAAGCTCTGGCCGGCCACCGGATAAGGATAGAAGTAGTCGTCGAAGTGGACGCCGTCGATGGGGTAACGCTCCACCGCGTCGAGCATGGCCCGCTGCACGAAGTCACGGACGTCGGGCAGCCCCGGGTTGTAGTAGAGCTTGCCGCCGTACGTCACCACCCAGTCCTCGTGCGCGCGGGCGGGGTGCGACTCGGCCAGCCTGCCGAGGTCCGTGTGGTTGGCGATGCGGTACGGGTTGAACCAGGCGTGCAGCTGAAGGCCGCGGGCGTGGGCCTCCTCGACGGCCGTGCCGAGCGGGTCCCAGCCGGGGTCCTCGCCCTGGGTGCCGGTGAGGACCTGCGACCAGGGCTCGTACGGCGACGGCCACAGGGCGTCGGCCGTGGGCCGCACCTGGAGGATCACCGCGTTCAGCCGGCGCTCCACCGCCGTGTCCAGGTGGCTGATCAGCTCCGCGCGCTGCTCGTCGGCGCTCAGACCCTGCTTGGAGGGCCAGTCCCGGTTCGCCACGGTCGCCACCCACACGCCGCGCATCTCCCCGGTCGCCTGTCGCCGGGACCGGTCCGTTGTGCCCGCCGTGGCGGACCCGGCCGCCATCGCGCTTCCTGACGCCACCAGTGCCGCCAGGGCGGTCACCGAGAACGCGCGTCGTGACATCCGTGACTTCCGGTGCAGCATCTCTTCGTACCTCCGTGTGCCGTGGTCAAGGGCCCACCCCGCGACCGGTCCGCACCTGAGGACCAGCCCCGCGTCAGCCTTTCATGAGGCACCCGAACGATCGATCAAGCTGCGCCGAAGGTAACGTGCAGGTTTGGAGCAGGCGTCGAACAACGGCGGACCTGCCGCAGTCGTGGATCAGCGAAGGGGACGATGTGACCGGCATCTCCGGAGATATTGCACGCGTCGGCGTGGTGGGCTGCGGCCAGATGGGAGCGGGCATCGCCGAGGTGTGCGCCCGCGCCGGCCTGGACGTGAGGGTCGCCGAGACCACCGGCGAGGCCCTGGAGTTCGGCCGTACCCGGCTGTTCAGTTCCCTGGCCAAGGCCGCCGAGCGCGGCAAGATCACCGAGGAGGAGCGGGACGCCACGCAGGCGCGGCTGTCCTTCACCACCGACCTCGGCGAGTTCGCCGACCGTGACCTTGTGATCGAGGCCGTGGTCGAGAGCGAGCAGGTGAAGACGGAGATCTTCCAGGTGCTGGACCAGGTCGTGACCCGGCCGGACGCGATCCTCGCCTCCAACACCTCCTCGATCCCCCTGGTGAAGCTGGCGGTCGCCACCTCGCGTGCCGACCAGGTCATCGGCATCCACTTCTTCAATCCGGCCCCGGTGCAGCAGCTCGTCGAGCTGATCCCCGCGCTCACCACCTCCGAGGGCACGATCGCCCGTGCCCAGTCGTTCGCGGAGAAGCTGCTGGGCAAGCACGCCATCCGTGCCCAGGACCGGTCCGGTTTCGTCGTGAACGCGCTGCTGATCCCCTACCTCCTCTCCGCGATCCGGATGTTCGAGTCGGGCATCGCCAGCCGCGAGGACATCGACAACGGCATGGAGCTCGGCTGCGCCCACCCGATGGGCCCGCTGAAGCTGTCCGACCTGATCGGTCTGGACACGGTCGCCTCGGTGGCGCAGAGCATGTACGAAGAGTTCAAGGAGCCGCTGTACGCCGCTCCCCCGCTGCTGCTGCGCATGGTCGACGCGGGCCGGCTGGGCCGCAAGACGAACTCCGGCTTCTACACCTACGGCTGATTACGGACGGTCAGATTCCGGCCAAGCGCACGGGCCCGGCACCGAGAAGGTGCCGGGCCCGCGTCATTCACACACCGTGTGCGCTCCGGGCTCGCATATGCCCCTCGCACACTCTCCCCACGCACCCACCAGGCGAGTTCACTTTCCCTGCGCATGCAAGGGATGTGAGATGACTACGGAAAGGAGCGGACAAGTGACCGCCGATCCCGAGCATCCCGTCGTACAAGGGGAACTCGCAGAGTTACGACGTCGCCTCGACGTCGCCTACGCCCGTGTGGAGGGCGGGCTGGCTCTGCTCACGCACCGCACCGAGGAGAGCGCCAAGGAGCTCGACGAGCTGAACACCCGGATCAACACACTGGAACACGCGCGCTGGCCACTGCCCGCGGTCGCCGCCATCACCGCCGTGGGTGCTCTCGTCGTGGCGATCTGGCAGGCGGTGGGGCACTAGATCCAGGCCGTGGGACGTCGATCAGGGCAGGACGTCCTGGCCGAGCCTGAGTTGGTGCAGCATCAGTAACGCGGCCGCCATGTTGGCGGCCGGGACCTCCCCCCGGGCGATCATGTCGGGGACGAGCTTGAGAGGAACCCATTCCCGGCGGTCCGACTCGAAGTCGTCCACGGGATGCCCGACGTACTCGCCCTCGTCGGCCCAGTAGATATGGTGCCGGGCGTCGGTGAGCCCGTTGGAGGGCTCCACGCTCATGAGGTGGTGCAGGGGTCCCGGCCGCCAGCCGGTCTCCTCCTCCAGCTCCCTGGCCGCCGCGCGGACGATGTCCTCGCCGTCCTCGACGACGCCTGCCGCGAGTTCCCACCCCCAGGTGTCGGTGATGAAACGATGGCGCCACAGGAGGAGGACTTCGCCCGCCTCGTTGACCACCGTGGCCACGGCGACCGGCCGCATCCGTATCAGGAAGTGGTCCAGGTGCCGGCCGTCAGGCAGTTCCACGTCTGCCAGGTTGACGGTGAACCAGCGGTTTTCATACACAGTTTGTTCGCTCTGTTTCGTCCACTGCACGGTTCTGCCACCTTCCGTCGAGTAAGTGGCAATATCGCAGCAGGGACTAGGAAGTGTCGGTGCTCGGGTGCCCCGTCGTGGCCGGGCTACAGCGGTACGCGCAGTGCTCCGTCGATGAGTTCGGCCGCCTCGGCCGTGCCCGCACAGCCGTTGCGCACCAGGTGTTCGCGTACCGCCCGGAGTCTGTCGCGCAGGCGCTGGGACTCCATTCCCCGGGCCTGCTCGGCCATCTGCACCGCGATGGCCACCGCCTTGTCGGCGTTGCCCTGACGCAGCTCGATCGTGCTGAGCATGGCCAGCCGGTGCACCCGGCCCCGGTCGTGCGCGGGATTGTCGACGGCGGCCGCGGCATGCTCCCCCGCGGCCGCCAGTTCCCCGAGGCTGAGCAGCGCCTCCGCCACCTGGACGTTGACCAGCCCCGGCTGGACATAGCCGGTCTCGTCGGGTTCGTATCCGCGCCGGATGCGATCCGCGGCCTGCTCGGCACGCCGTATGCAGGACAGCGCGCTCGTGCCGTCGCCGAGGTGGGCGTACGCCTTCGCCTGCATCGCGTACAGGTCCGAGGCGAGCGCCGGCGTGATGTGCTTGCCCGCGGCCCGCAGCGCGGCCTCAGCGAAGGCGACGGCCTGGCGGAACTCCCGCATGAACAGAGCCTGGTTGACCAGCAGCGCGATCACATAGGCGCCCAATCCCCGGTCCCCGCTGGCCTTCGCGAGCCGCAGCGCCTGATGGAAGTACCGCTGGGCGAGGCCGTGCGCGTCGGAGTCGTAGGCGCAGATGCCCGCGATGGCCACCAACCCGCCCGTCGCCCGGTGCAGTTGACGCCCCGTCGCATCGGTGTAGCTGCCGCGCAGCAGCGGGGCGGCCTCGGCGTTGAGGAAGCCGACGATCCGGGTGCGGGTCGCCATACCGCCCGCCTTGCGGTACATCTGCTCGTAGTGCGTACGGGCGGACCGCAGCATCTCCAGGTCGGCGGGGGTGACCCGGTGCCGGCCGCCGCGCGAGACATCCACGTCCTCGGGCGGGTTCTCCCACTCCCACACGGGCATCACGGCGGGCGTGCCGGTGACCGCCGGCGCGCCCAGGATGTGGGGCCGTTGCTGTTCGTCGGAGCGCCACAGGGCGGTGGCCCGCTCCACGAAGCCGGACAGCGAGGTGGTGTGCAGGGCGGACTGCTCGCCGGGCACGCCGAGGCCGATGTCGTCCAGCGTGACGGTGCGGTGCAGCCGGGCGGCGAGCACCTCGCAGATCAGGTCGGGTACCTGGCCGCGTGGCCGCTGCCCCTTCAACCACCGTGCGACGGCGGTGTGTTCGTATCTCAGCGCGAGCCCGCGCGCCCGCCCTGCCTGGTTCACGTGTGCGGCCAGCCCCGCGTGCGAGACTCCCGCCTCGTCCAGGATCGCGTCGAGCAAAGTGTTGGGCTGCATGTATGCCCCCCGGGTGGCTCGGTGTCGTCAGAGTAGTGCGAACCGCTTCACACGGGGTGTGAACGGAGTACGCGAATCCGCAGCGTGCGCGCGCTGTTGCGGAGAGTTTCCGACCGGTTGACTGAAATGCCTCGCAAGAGGCCGGCCGGGCCGCCGGCTCCCCCTCGTACAGTGCGGCGGCCCGCATCCGCGCCGTCCGCCCAGCTGCCTGCCCGACACTCCGTGGCTGGGCGGATGGCGACCGATCGCCGTTGCGTCAGAAGTAGTTTGTCGGCTGCGGGTTGTGGGTGGTTGCTCGCGCAGTTCCCCGCGCCCCCAGGGGGTCGTACTGGACCTTGGCTCGATCGTTCCGTAGGACCAGCAATGCGAGGTCGTCTGACGGCCTTCCCCTCGTGTGGCGGATGAGGGCCGTGAAGAGCGTGCGCAGGATCGTCTGGGGAGTGATCGGCTGGTTCCGTACGATGCCGGTCAGCGCCGCCCGGAGAGAAAAGAACCGGCCTCTCGCGTCCCTCGCGTCCTCGACACCGTCCGTGTACAGCACCAGCGAGTCGCCGGACATGAGCGAGCCGCAGGGCAACGGGGTCAGTTCGGGGGGAAGCGGGAACGGGCCCAGGGGTGGCAGGGGGTCGGCTCGGGCGAGGGGTTCGACTGCCGTGCCGCTCAGCAGATACGGCCAGGGATGACCGCAGTTGAGAACGGTGATCTCGCCCTCCTGCCCGATTTCCAGCAGCAGCAGGGTGACGAACTCCTCGGAGGCCGGGCTGTCCGGATCCCGGCACCTCTCGCGCACGTGACGGGCCAGGGCGCGGTCCAGTCTGTGCAGCACCCGGCCCAGCTCGGGCTCGTCGTGGACGGCCTCGCGGAAGCTGCCGAGGACCGCGGCCACGGTGCCGATTGCGGTGATGCCATGTCCCCGTACGTCGCCCATCACCGCCCGTACGCCGTGTTCGGTGGCGATGACCTCGTACAGGTCACCGCCGACACGGGCGCTGCGATCCGCGGAGAGCTGGGCGGCCGCGACGTCCAGCCCGTCGATGCTCGCGGGCAGCGGCCGCAGCAGCGCGTTCTGCGCGGCCCCGGCGACCTCGCGGACCTGCCGGAGCTCACGCAGCAGGGCCTGCCTGACGTGCACGATCAGACCCGTACCCACGGCGAAGAAGACGGCACTGGTGACGACCCGGGCGCCGAGGCTGTCCTGCTGGGCGAGCGGGCAGGTCAGCTTGTACGTGATGGCCATCGCGCCCCAGGCGGTGGGCAGCCCCCACCCGATCACCTTGCGGGGAACCCGACCCTTGATGCGGAACATGCCGATGGCCCCCCAATAGGCCCTGACAACGCAGACGGACCGACCCCGAAAGGCCGGTCCGATTCTGTCGACAGGGGACCCGGAAGTACCAGATCACCCAGAGAAGTCACCCTTTTGAGTGAGGTGACCACAACGCCCCGATGGGGGTTTGGGGGCGTGCCCCCACAAGGGGCGCGGGGAACTGCGCGACCAGCCACGGACTACCCGCAGCCGCCGAAGAAGCAACAGTCCCCCACCCCTTGGGCGAACTACCCCCGCAGCACCGCACCCGTCCGCTCGCCCGCGAGGGCCACCGCAGCGTCCCGGGCAGCCGACGCCTCATCGACGGTCAGCGTCCGGTCCCCCGCACGGAAGCGCAACGCGTACGCCAGCGACTTCTTCCCGTCACCGAGCTGCTCGTCATTGACGTACACGTCGAACAGCCGGATCCCCTCGAGAAGTCCGCCCGCCCCCTCACGCAACGCGGCCTCGACCTCCGCGGCCGGCACCGGCTTGTCGACGACGAGGGCGACATCCTGCGTGGCGACCGGGAACGTGGAGATGGCCGGCGCCTGCGGCACACCGTCCCCGACCTGCTCCAGCGCGTCCAGGTCCAGCTCCATCGCACAGGTACGCCCGGGCAGGCCCAGCGCCTTGAGCACCCTCGGGTGCAGCTCACCGGCGTGACCGACGACCCGCTGCGCACCGTCGACGGTGATCGCCAGCTCGGCGCACCGGCCCGGGTGCCACGGCCCGTACTGTCCCGTCCGCACGATCAGTTCGGCGCCCGCTTCGACGGCGACGGCACGCGCCGCCTCCACCGCGTCGGCCCAGTCGGCCGGACGGCCCTTGCCCCACCAGCCGGCCTGCTCACGCGCGCCGGCGAGGACGACGGCCACGTGCCGGGGCTGCTCGGGCAGCACGGCGTTCAGCGCGGCGATCTCCTCGTCGGTCGGGCGGCGGTCGACCGGCAGGTGCCCGGCGACGCGCTGCTCCTCGCGCGGCTGGAAGACCAGGCCCGTCTCGAACAGGGCCAGATCGTGCGAACCCCGGCCGTCGTTGCGGCGCAGCGCACCGAGCAGACCCGGCAGCAGCGACGTACGCAGCGCGGGCTCCTCGTCGTTGAGCGGGTTGACCAGCTTCACGACGCGGCGGGCCGGGTCGTCGGCCTCCAAGCCGAGCTGGTCGAAGACCTGCTCGCTGACGAAGGGGTAGTTCGGCGCCTCGACGTAGCCCGCGCCGGCCAGCGCGCGGCCGACCCGGCGGTGCAGCCGCTGGCGGTGGGTCAGGCCACGGCCGGACGGCGGCCTGGGCAGCGTGGAGGGCAGGTTCTCGTAGCCCTCCAGGCGGATGACCTCTTCGGCCAGGTCGTTGGACTCCAGCAGGTCGGGTCGCCAGGACGGCACGGTGACGATCAGCTCGTCCTGCCCGTACACGTCGCAGCCGATCTCCTGGAGCCGGCGTACGACGGTCTCGCGGCCGTACTCGACGCCCGCGACCTTGTCCGGGTGGTCGGCCGGGGTGGTGATGGTGTGCGGCGCGGACGGCGTGACGACCTCGGTGACGCCGCCCTCGGCGGTGCCGCCCGCGAGCAGCACCAGCAGGTCGACGGTGCGCTGGGCGGCCGCGGCGGCGGCTGCCGGGTCGACGCCGCGCTCGAAGCGGCGGGACGCCTCGGACGACAGCTTGTGGCGGCGTGCCGTGCGCGCGATCGACACCTGGTCGAAGTGGGCGGCCTCGATGACGACGTCGGTCGACGCGTTCTCCACGTCGTCGTGGTCGGCGATCTCGGTGTTGGCGCCGCCCATGACGCCCGCGAGGCCGATCGGGCCGCGCTCGTCGGTGATGACCAGGTCCTCGGCGTGCAGCTTGCGCTCGACTCCGTCGAGGGTGACGAGCTTCTCGCCCTCCTGCGCCCGGCGCACACCGATCGTGCCCTGGACCAGGCCCCGGTCGTAGGCGTGCAGCGGCTGGCCGAGCTCCATCATCACGTAGTTGGTGATGTCGACGGCGAGCGAGATCGGGCGCATGCCGACCTTCTGCAGACGGCGCTGCAGCCAGATCGGGGAGCGCGCCTCGGGGCTCAGGCCGGTCACCGTGCGGGCGGTGAAGCGGTCGCAGCCGATCGGGTCGGAGACCTGCACCGGGTAGCCGTAGGCGTTCGGGCCGGGCACGTCGATGAGGGCCGGGTCGCGCAGCGGGAGGCCGTAGGCGATGGCGGCCTCGCGGGCGACGCCGCGGATGGACAGGCAGTCGCCGCGGTTGGCGGTGACGGCGATGTCCAGGACCTCGTCGACCAGCTCCAGCAGTTCGATGGCGTCCTTGCCGACCTCGGTCTCCGGCGGCAGCACGATGATGCCCTTGGTGCCGTCGTCGCCCATGCCCAGCTCGTCGCTGGAGCAGATCATGCCGTGGGACGTCTTGCCGTACGTCTTGCGGGCGGAGATCGAGAAGCCACCGGGCAGCGTGGCGCCGGGGAGAACGACCACGACCTTGTCGCCGGCCTGGAAGTTCCGCGCACCGCAGACGATCTCCTGTGGCTCACCGGTGCCGTTGGCCTGGCCGACGTCGACGGTGCAGAAGCGGATCGGCTTCTTGAACTCCGTCAGCTCCTCGATGGTCAGCACCTGGCCGACGACGAGCGGGCCCTTGAGGTCGGCGCCGAGATGCTCGACGGTCTCGACCTCGAGCCCGGCCGAGACGAGCTTCTCCTGGACGTCGCGGCCGGTTTCCGTCGCCGGCAGGTCGACGTACTCCCGCAGCCAAGAAAGCGGGACCCGCATCAGATCTCCATCCCGAACGGCCGGGTGAACCGGACGTCACCCTCGACCATGTCTCGCATGTCTTCGACGTTGTGGCGGAACATCAGCATCCGCTCGATGCCGAACCCGAAGGCGAAGCCGCTGTACTTCTCCGGGTCGACGCCGCAGGCCTTGAGCACCCGCGGGTTGACCATGCCGCAGCCGCCGAGCTCGATCCAGCCCTCGGAGGAGCAGGTCCGGCAGGGCCGGTCGGGGTTGCCGACGGACTCGCCGCGGCAGACGTAGCAGACCATGTCCATCTCGGCGGACGGCTCGGTGAACGGGAAGAAATTCGGCCTGAGCCGGGTCTTCATGCCCTCGCCGAACAGGGCCTGCACCATGTGGTCCATGGTGCCCTTGAGGTCGGCCATGGTCAGACCCTCGTCCACGGCCAGCAGCTCGACCTGGCGGAAGACCGGGGTGTGCGTGGCGTCCAGCTCGTCGGTGCGGTAGACCACGCCGGGGCAGATCACGTACACCGGCAGCTCGCGGCTGAGCAGCGAGCGGATCTGCACGGGCGAGGTGTGGGTGCGCAGCACGACGCCGGACTCGGTGCCGCCGTCGGGGCCCTGCACGAAGAACGTGTCGGCCTCGCCGCGCGCCGGGTGGTCCGGGCCGATGTTGAGGGCGTCGAAGTTGAACCACTCGGCCTCGACCTGGGGGCCCTCGGCGACCTCGTAGCCCATGGCCACGAAGACGTCCTCGATGCGCTCCGAGAGCGTGGTGAGCGGGTGGCGGGCGCCGGCCGGTACGCGGTCGTAGGGCAGCGTGACGTCCACCGCCTCCTCGACCAGCACGCGCTGGTCCCGCTCGGCCTCCAGCTCGGCCTGACGGCCGGCGAGCGCCTTGTTCACGGCGCCGCGGGCCTGGCCGACGCGCTTGCCGGCCTCGGCCTTGGCCTGCGGGGGCAGGGCGCCGATCTCGCGGTTGGCGAGCGCCAGCGGGGACGTGCCGCCGGTGTGGGCGACCTTGGCCTCCTGGAGCGCGTCGAGGGAGTCCGCGGCGGCGAAGGCGGCGAGCGCCTCGTCCCGCATGCGCTCGATCTCTTCCGGTTTCAACGCCTCGACCTCGACAGGGTCGTACGACTTATTCGGTGCCGACATCTCTTCCCGTGCTTCCGGTTGGCTGGCTGAAGGTCCCCGTACCGACTCGTGGACAGATCGTCACGGTTTTTTGGGACGCAAAGGTGCCAAAGGCCGAGTCTAACGGGGTTGAGGAATGCGAATGCGCCCGTGGGGCCCGGGCCGGCTCTCAGGTGAGATACGCCGGTGCCGCCACGGGCAACGTAAATCGGAACTGCGCGCCGCCGCCGGGGGCGCGGCCGACCTCGATGGCGCCGCCGTGAGCCTCGACGATGCCCTTGACGATGTAGAGCCCGAGGCCCGTGCCACCGCGCTTGCTGCCCCGCCAGAAGCGGGTGAAGACGCGGTTCATGGACTCCTCCGGGATGCCGGGCCCCTCGTCGCTCACGGTGACCGACGTGCCGGTGTCCTCGCCCTCGCGGGGGGACGCCGTGGCCGTGACGTCAATGGTGACCGTTCCGTCGCCGTGCCGCACGGCATTTTCGATGAGGTTGCTGAGCACCTGGTCGATCTTGTCGGGGTCGGCCCACAGGTCGGGCAGCGGCTGCTCGACGCGCAGCAGGAACCGGTCGGCGGGCTGGCCGGCGGCGACGTACGCCTGGATGTGCCGCCCGACGGCCGCGCCCATGTCGACGGGCTGGCGGCGCACCTCGAGGCGGCCGGAGTCGATGCGTGAGATGTCGAGCAGCTCGGCGATGAGCCGGGTGACCCGGTCGGCGTCGGCGTCGACGGTCTCCAGCATGAGCCGCTTCTGATCGTCGGTGAACCGGGCCCACTTGGCCAGGAGCGTGGCGGTGAAGCCCTTGACGGACGTGAGCGGCGAGCGCAGCTCGTGCGCGACGGTGGCGATCAGCTCGGCGTGACTGCGCTCGGTGCGGCGGCGCGCCTCGGTGTCACGCAGGGAGACGACGACGCGACGGACGGGCCCGACCGGCTCGCCCCGCACGTACCGCACCGAGACGAGCACCTCCCGGCCGCCCGGCAGCAGGAGATTGCGCTCGGGCTGCCGACGGCGAATGGCGAGCCCGCCGTACGGGTCCGTCAGCTGCCACCAGCGCCGCCCCTCCAGGTCCTCTAACGGCAGCGCCTTCTCCAGCCGCTGCCCGAGGGCGTCGGCGGCGCGGACGGCAGTGATGCGCTCGGCTGCGGCGTTGAAGCAGATGACGTGCCCGTGCTCGTCGGCGACGACGAGGCCGTCGGGCAGGTCGTCGGGATCGATACCGAGCTCGGCGAGATCACCGGGCCGGGACGCGGACGGCCGCCGCACCTCACGTGCCCCCGGTGCGCTGCTCGTGCCGACACTCATCCCCGTACCCCACCTCTCACGACGGCTGAGGGGCCCCCGAGCTGGTCACCCTACTAGCTCTCGGTGACGGTGCGGCACCCTCCGGAGGCGCGCTGTGCACGGGCCGACGCATAGAGACATACGGCCGCGGCGGTCGCGAGGTTCAGGCTCTCGGCCTTCCCGTGGATCGGGACGCGCACGACGGCGTCGGCCAGCGCCCGCGTCTCCTCCGGAAGCCCCCAGGCCTCGTTCCCGAACACCCAGGCGGTCGGGCCGCCCATGCTGCCCTTGTCGAGTTCGTCGTCGAGATCGTCCGTACCGGCCCCGTCGGCGGCGAGGATCCGCACACCGGCGTCCTGGAGCCCGGCCACGGCCCGCTCGACCGGCACGCCGACGGCGACGGGCAGGTGGAACAGCGACCCGACGGAGGCGCGTACGGCCTTGGGGTTGTAGAGGTCGACGGACGCGTCGGTGAGGACGACGGCCTCGGCGCCCGCGGCGTCGGCGCACCTCAGCACGGTCCCTGCGTTCCCGGGGTCCCGTACGTTCGCGAGCACGGCGACGAGCTTGGGCCGGGCGGCGAGGATCTCCTCGAAGGGGGTGTCGATGAACCGGCAGACGCCGACGAGCCCCTGAGGCGTGACGGTGGTCGAGACGTCGGCGATGACCTGCTCGGAGGCGAGGTGGACACGGGCGCCGGCGTCCCGCGCCTCCCCCACGATGTCGGCGTACCGCTCGGCGGCGTCGAGCGTGGCGAACAGCTCGACCAGCGTGCCGTCGTGCCCGGCCGCCTCCCGCACGGCCTGCGGCCCCTCCGCGAGGAACAGCCGCTCCTTGCCCCGGAAGTTCCGCTTGGCCAGCCGCCGGGCGGCGGAGACCCGGGGGGAACGGGGCGAGATCAGCTCGGGAGTGGCGGGGGGCATGGGTTCACCTTGGGGTTCTGAGGTTCGCGGACACAGCGGGACCCGCAGGCCTTCTCAGCCTGCGGGTCCCTCAGTCACTTCGGCTGGGCCGAGCGTCGGCGTCAGGCCGCCTTGGGGGCGTTGACGTCGGCCGGCAGCGCCTTCTGGGCGACCTCGACGAGCGCGGCGAACGCGTTCGCGTCGTTGACGGCCAGCTCGGCGAGGATCTTGCGGTCGACCTCGACGTTGGCGGCCTTCAGACCCTGGATGAAGCGGTTGTACGTGATGCCGTTGGCGCGGGCAGCGGCGTTGATGCGCTGGATCCACAGCTGGCGGAAGTCACCCTTGCGCTTCTTGCGGTCGTTGTAGTTGTAGACCAGCGAGTGGGTGACCTGCTCCTTGGCCTTGCGGTACAGACGCGAACGCTGACCGCGGTAGCCGGAGGCCTGCTCGAGGATCGCCCGGCGCTTCTTGTGGGCGTTCACTGCCCGCTTGACGCGTGCCACTTTTTAACTCCTTGTAGCGGGGCCGCGGTTGGACTCACACGACCCGGTATCGATTGGGTCCCGGTCAGAGATCAGGCGCGAAGTGGTTCCGCGCCCCGATGTCACTTGCCGAGAAGCTTCTTGATCTTCGCGGCGTCGCCCGGGGCCATCTCGGCGTTGCCGGTCAGGCGGCGCGTCACGCGGGACGACTTGTGCTCGAGCAGGTGGCGCTTGCCGGCGCGCTCACGGAGCACCTTGCCGGAGCCGGTGATCTTGAAGCGCTTGCTGGCACCGCTGTGCGACTTGTTCTTCGGCATAGCGCCGTTCTCTCCTCGTCGGTGGCGTTCCGGTGCCCGGTCGTGAAACCGGGCACGGTGGAACGTCGCTGTTGTATCGGTTACGTCCTGGGGACTCGCGTCCCCCGGGATCACGCCTCGGCGGAAGCCTCGGCAGGTGCCTCGGTCTCCACGGCGTCCTCGGACTCCGTGTCCTCCTCGGACTCCGCGGCGTTCTGCGACTTGCCGGGGTTGGCCTTCGCGTCTGCCTTGCGGGCTTCCTGCGCCTGGCGGGCCTCGGCCATCGCCTCGGTCTTCTTCTTGTGCGGACCGAGAACCATGATCATGTTGCGGCCGTCCTGCTTCGGGTTCGACTCCACGAACCCGAGGTCCTCGACGTCCGTCGCGAGCCGCTGCAGCAGTCGGTAGCCCAGCTCGGGCCGGGACTGCTCGCGACCACGGAACATGATCGTGATCTTGACCTTGTCGCCCTGCTTGAGGAACCGGACGACGTGACCCTTCTTGGTGTCATAGTCGTGCGGGTCGATCTTCGGCCGGAGCTTCATCTCCTTGATGACCGTGTGCGCCTGGTTCTTGCGCGCCTCACGGGCCTTCATGGCCGACTCGTACTTGAACTTCCCGTAGTCCATGAGCTTGCACACGGGCGGACGGGCGTTCGCCGCGACCTCGACCAGGTCCAGGTCGTACTCCTGCGCAAGCTCCAGTGCCTTGGCCAGCGGGACAATGCCCACCTGCTCGCCACTGGGACCGACAAGTCGCACCTCGGGAACGCGAATCCGGTCGTTGATGCGGGGCTCGGCGCTGATGGATCCTCCTCGGTTAGCACCACACGGCGGTCTGGCGGACAGCCGCGTATGTCTCTGTTAGACAGACCTAACCGCGCCGAAGCACAAAAAATGCCCCGGACGATCACAGGCGGGGCTCCAAAGCACTACCGGAGCACCGCCGCGATGGCCGCGGGGCGCACATTCGGGCGACTCCATCGTCCGTACGGAACGATGGTGGCCGCCTGACCGGGGTGACCCGCCGTCCCGGGGGACGGTCAGGTGGGAGATCGGAGCCTCCACTTGTGGGCCGGACACCCTCACTGCTCATGGGTCGTCCAGCCGGTCGTCACACAAGGTTAGCAGCTCCGGAAGGGAAGGGCTAACCGAGGCCGACTGGGGGCCGGGCCGCCACGGCACATATCGTGTCAGCCATGAGTGAGACCTCCCCCTCCGGCTCCGCCGAGCAGCCCGACTTCAACGAGATGACCCGCGACATCGCCGAGGTCCCGGCGGTCGAGGTGATCGTGACGGTCGCCGTCAACCTGATGAGCGCGGCCGCCGTGAAGCTCGGTCTGACCGAGGAGGGCGACAGCTACAAGGACCTGGATGAGGCACGCAAGCTGGTGCACGCCCTCGCCGGTCTGCTGGACGCGAGCGCGACCGAGATCAGCTCGTTCCACGCGGCGCCGCTGCGCGACGGTCTGAAGTCGCTGCAGCTGGCCTTCCGCGAGGCGTCGATCGTCCCGGACGAGCCGGGCCAGGGCCCGGGCGAGAAGTACACCGGCCCGATCTACGGCTAGCCCGGCGGCGGACCGTCCGCCCTTATCCGCGTACGAACAGGGGCTCGCCCGGCGGCGTCGCCTCGGCCGGCAGCAGTGCAAGGTCGAGGCCGTGCACCAGGCGGGCCCTCAGTGTCGCGTCGGCGGCGAGGCGCTCCGCCACCGCACGCGCGGCCTTGGCCGGTGGCGCGGACGGGTCCAGTACGAGGGCGAGGGTGCCGTCGGCCTGTCCCGGGCCGAGGTGGGCGCGCAGGACGGCGGGCTCGGCGGCGACGGCGGCGCGCACCGCCGCCAGGACCGCAGGGTCGGCGAGCGGGTCGGTCGTCGTGCGGCCCTCGGCGAGCGCGAGCAGGGAGCGCCCCGACAGCTCGAACGGCACCGGGCCGGCCAGGTCCAGCACGATCGTGTCCGCCTTCTCGTGCGCCGCGGCCTGCAGGGCCTGGTGCAGGGGTACGGCGACAGGGCGGGCCGCCGGGTCCCAGCGGGCGAGCGACTCGGTGGACGTGAAGGCGGGCAGGGCGGTGCGCTCGCCTGCCTTGAGGGTCGGTACGGCCATGTCGCTGGTCTTCTCGCGGCGCAGCCCGTTCTCGTCCTCCTCGACCTCGCCGAGCACGGCCACGACCGGGACGAGCAGCCGGGCGGCCTTGAGTGCCTCCAGGACCGGGCCCTCGGCGGCGCGGTCCTCGGCCCAGTCGGCGAGCGCGGCGCTCAGCCGAGGGTCGGCGGAGCCGTCGTCGTCGGAGAAGAGGGAGTCGGGAATGTTCTTGTTCGCCACGGTCACCGACCCTATCGGGGGGATGCTGCTGCGCTTGTGCGGCCCCGGAAACCTGGCTGTGACGCCCTCACCGGATTCTCAGTTTTCCCTGACACACATCTAACGTCCGTCTAACGGCCCGCACAGGCGCCGCCCCGACGATCGCGGGATGGAGTCCCCCAGAGCTCGCGCCCGCCGGCGACGCCGGTCACTGCTGTTCACCGCGCTCGCCCTCCTCACCGTCGTCGGCGGCGCAGCCGCGGGGACCGTTTATGTGAAGGCTCAAGCGCACTCGGGCCCGAGCTCCGTATCGTCGGCGTCGGTGTCGGTTCAGGCAGGCGAGGAGGCTTCCGTGGAACCCGTGGCTCAGCCGGCGGTGGACCACGACGCAGCCCTTGCCGAGGCCATGGCGTCGGTGACCGTCGAGGACGGCGCCGAGGTGTCCGTGGCGGTGCTGGATCCGGAGTCCGGTGAGAGCGCCACGTACGGCAGCGGCAGCTTCGACACGGCGAGCGTCGTCAAGGTCGACATTCTGGCGGCGCTGCTGCTCCAGGCACAGGACGCGGGGCGACAGCTGACGGCGACGGAGAAGTCGTACGCGACCGCGATGATTCAGGACAGCGACAACGCCTCCGCATCGGAGCTGTGGCGGGCCATCGGGGAGGCGGAGGGGCTGGACGCCGCGAACGAGCGGCTCGGGCTCACCGCGACCGAGGGCGGTGACGGGATGCTGTGGGGGCTGACGCAGACCACCGCCGAGGATCAACTGCGGCTGTTGCAGCAGGTGTTCGGGGAGGACTCGGAGCTGAGCGAGCCCTCACGGACGTATCTGCGGGGACTGATGGGGGAGATCGCCGTCGACCAGCAGTGGGGCGTGTCGGCCGTGGCCGGCGGCTCCGCGTGGGCGTTGAAGAACGGCTGGCTGCCGCGCACCGCCACCGGGCTGTGGGACATCAACAGCATCGGGCGGGTGACGGTGGACGGCACTGTGTATCTGGTGGCGGTGCTGTCCGACGGCAACTCTACGAAGGCGAAGGGGATTTCGCTGGTCGAGGCGGCGGCCGGGGCGGCGGTGTCGGTGTTCACCGGGGAAGCTTCGTCCGGTTCCCCGGAGCCGACGAGCGCCGCCTCCCCCTCGTACTCGCCGTCGTAACGGCTAGAAGTCGCGGCGTCCGCGTCGGCCGCGCCACACCACGACCGCCGAGACCAGCAGCAGGCCGCCGGCGCCGCCCGCGAGCGGGGCCGTCCAGCTCGACGCGTCGTCGCCCGACTCGGCGGCATCGGGACCCGAGCCGAAGTACTCCTCGCCGTAGGCCGCCGGCTGAAGCTTCTCCCGCTCCATGCGGGAGGCCTCCTTGATGGCGGCGGCCGGGTCGATGAAGCCGTAGCCGCGGGAGTCGTCGCGGCCGTCGGCCGGGGCGTTGCGTGCCGTGTCCTCGAGGAGCTTCTTGATCTGGGCCGGGGTCAGGCCGGGGTGGGCGGACTTGACCAGGGCGACCGCTCCGGAGACGAAGGCGGCCGCGGCGCTCGTGCCCCAGCCCTCGTAGTACTTGTGGTCGGGGTCGGCGATGACGACGTTGACGCCGGGGGCGCTGACGGTGGCGTACCAGCGGCGGGTGGAGAAGGAGGCGCGGGTGCCGAACTTGTCGACGGCCGTGGCGGCGATGACGCCCGGGTAGGCGGCCGGGTAGGAGATGTGGTCGCCCTTCTCGCCGCCGTTGCCTGCCGAGGCGACGACGACGGAGCCCTTCTTCAGGGCGTACTGGACGGCCTCGTCCTCTCCGGCCTCGGGGTGGGCGGACTTGGAGTCGTCGCCGAGGGAGAGGTTGATGACGTCGGCGCCGTGGTCGGCGGCCCAGCGGATGCCTTCGGCGAGGGCGTTGCCGCGGCTGCTGCGGGCCTTGGCGCGGGCGGGGTCGCCGTCCTCCAGGATGACGCGGACGGGGAGGATCTTGGCCTCGGGGGCGATGCCCATGACGCCGTCGCCGTTGCCCGCTCCGTGTCCGTGCCCGGCGATGATGCCGGCCATCGCGGTGCCGTGCCTGGCCCAGGCGCGGTCGCCGCGCTCGGCTCCGAAGCCGACCATGTCCTTGCCTTCGAGGACGTTGCCGGCCAGGTCGGGGTGGTCGGCCTCGACGCCGGTGTCGAGGACGGCGACGGTGATGCCCTTGCCCTTGGTGGTCTGCCAGGCCTCCGCGGTGTGCATGGCGTCCAGGGCCCACTGCTGGGCCCGTATGGAGTCGGCGTGCGCGGCGGTCGGGGGCAGGACGGCGAGGCAGGCGCCGAGGAGGACGGCGAGGGAGCCGGTCCGGCGGGTCATGAAGGTCTTCACAGTCCTGGTCACGGCGCCGGCCGCCGCGCTGTTCATGCCGGTGCTCATGTCGGTCCTCGTGCCGGTGCCCGTGCCCGAGCCGGTGCCGGTGCCGGTGCCGGTGCCGGTGCCGGTGCCGGTGCCGGTGTTCATGACGGCTGCTCCGTGGACGAGCCGACGTTCTTGCGCAGTGAGCGTTCGACACGGTCGGCGAGGCCCCGTGCCTCGTGGCCGAGGCCGGCCTGGGCGACGGCCGTGGTGTCGCCGGACTCCATGGCCTGTCTGGCGGGCTCGGGCTCGTCGACGGTGCGGTCGTCGGCCCAGCCGGAGACGGCGTAGACGACGACCGGGGCGTCGGTGAGGACGGAGACGGTCCAGGAGGCACGCTGTTCGTCGCCGAATCCGGCGGCCGGGGTGCCCTTCGCGGCGTAGGGGCGGGGCATGAGGTCGGTTCTGCGGTCCAGGTCCTCTTTGGTGAAGCGGGCGTCGAGCGAGCGCATGGCGGTGGCGTCGGCCGTGGTGAAGAGCAGGCCGACGGTGGTGACGTAGCTCTGAGTGGCGTCGATGTAGGTGGCGCGCAGGAGGCGGTCGCAGCCGACGGTGGAGAGAGCCTTGCGCAGGAGCGGGTCGAAGGCGTTCGCGCAGCCCGTGTCGGGGGCGACCGCGATCCGCGTCCAGGTCCGGTCGGCGCCACCGGGGCCGGCGCCCCGCCCGGTCACGGTGGGCGGGAAAAGCTGGTCGACGGGAACGCTGTGCCACAGGCTTCCGGCCGCGGCGAACGTGTCCTGCGTGGTGCCGTCACCGGTGTCGCCGATCAGCCAACTCCCGGTCACCGCCCCGCCGATGAGCCCCAGCCCGAGCACGACGCAGGCGGCTGCCACGGCTACCCGCGGCCTGATCCGCAGTCCGAGGGGCCGCGGTCGCGCCTGCTCGTCGTACCCCTCGGGCTGCCCGAACGACACGACCGGCCGCCCGGCCCCCGGGGGCCCGCCGGGTGCCATGGGGGCACTCCAGGACAGCGACGGGTCCGGCGAGAACGCGGCGGAGCCGTGGCCGTTCGTGGCGGGGCCGGGGTGCGTGGGGTGCTGGGTGCCGGGACTGGGGTGCTGGGTGCCGGGCGAGGGGTGCTGGGTGCCGGGCGAGGGCCCGGCGGGGGCCGGGGCCGCGTATCCGCGTGCCGCCGACCCGTCTCCTGCCGAGGGCCGGGATGCGGGACGCTGCGGCGGCAGCGGTGCGGAAGCGGGGTGGCGAGAGGGCTCGCCGGGGGCCGATCCGGGGCGGGAGGCGGGCTTGGCGGGCATGCCGACGGAGCTCTGCGCGAGGCTGGGGGCCACGTGCGGGGGCATGGGGCCGGGGGCCGAGGCGGGGGCCTGTGCGGGCGCCGACGCCGGGTGTGGGGGCATGGCGTTTGAGCCGTGTGTGGGGGCCGTGGCCGGCTTCGAGGGCCCGCCCACAGAACCCGACGCGGGTCCCGAGCTCGCCTGCGCGGGCATCCCGCTGGAGCTCTGCAGCCGACCGGCGCCCGGCTGCCCGGGTGCGCCCACAGGGCCCTGCGCCCGGCCGGAACCAGCATGCGCGGACATGTCCCCGGAGCCTTGCAACCGACCGGCGCCCGGCTGCCCGGGTGCGCCCACAGGGCCCTGCGCCCGGCCGGAACCGGCATGCGCCGACATGTCCCCGGAGCCTTGCAACCGACCGGCGCCCGGCTGCCCGGGTGCGCCGACAGGGCCCTGCGTCCGGCCGGAACCGGCATGCGCCGACATGTCGCCGGAGCCTTGCGGCCGACCGAGGCCTGGCTGCGCGGGCGTGCCCACGGGACTCTGTCCCCGGCCGGGTCCCGGCTGCGAAGGCCCGGTCGGCTGCGGGCGCCCGGCGGACGGGCCGCTGCCCTGCTCCGGCGATGCGGACGGGGTCGTTCGGATCGGGCGGAGTCTGAAGGTGGTCTCCGCGGCCGTTTCCGCGGGGGCCGCCGTGCGGCGGGGCGGGGCGGGACGCTCGGGCGGGCGGGGCGGGGTGTCGCCGGGCGCGCTCTCGCGGTGCGGCGAGCCGCCGCTGTCCTGACGGCTGGCTTTCGGCGGGGCGTCCGGGAAGCGTGCCGAGGCCCGGGGCGGCGGGGCCGTCGCAGCGGGCTCCGCGGCGTTCGGGTTCTGGAGGGGCTGCGCGCCGGAGGCCGCGGCCGGGCCGCCCTCCTGCTGCTCACCCTGTGCGTCGGCGGACGTCGGTGGCTCCGCGGGTCTCGGCGGGGTCGACGGGCGGGGCGGGGTGGTGGGCGGGGGCGGTGTCGAGGGGAGCGGGGGGATGAGGGCGCGCCGTGCTTCCGTGCTCATGCACCCCCCGTTTCCTCGTGTCCGGGCCCGTCCTCGTACGCGGGGCCGTCGTGCCGCTTTCCCTCTGCCCGGCCCGGCGCGGACTCGTCCGACCAGGCACGCATACCCGCACATCTGGAGCGTCATCCCGGCGCACCGTGCGGCCGGGGATGTTCCCCACATGCGTGCGCGTCACTCTACGGGTTGATCCTGGGCGAACGGGAACCAGTCCGGGACCCCGTGTGCATCTGCCCGGAACATCCCCCTACCCTGCGGTAATCCTGCATGGCAGGCTTCGTTCATGACTGCGCGCGCCGCCGACCGGGCCCGTTACGACCGGGCCACCGCCCATCTCGACGCCCCTCTCGCGATCGTGGACCTGGACGCCTTCGACGCCAACGCCGACGACCTGGTCCGCCGGGCCGGCGGCAAGCCCATCCGGGTCGCCAGCAAGTCCGTACGCTGCCGTGCCCTGCTCGAACGCGTCCTCGCGAGGGACGGCTTCGCGGGCGTGATGTCCTTCACCCTCGCCGAGTCCCTGTGGCTGGCCCGCTCCGGGTTCGACGACGTCCTGCTGGCCTATCCGTCCGCCGACCGCGCCGGGTTCGCCGAGCTGACGGGTGATCCCAAGCTCGCCTCCACCGTCACCGTGATGATCGACGACCCGGCTCAGCTGCGGTTCATCGACGAGGCCCGGGACGGCGGGCGGGAAGTGGTGCGGGTCTGCCTGGAGTTGGACACCTCGCTGAAGCTGTTCGGCGGACGGGTGCGCGTCGGCGCCCGGCGTTCGCCGTTGCACTCCCCGGCCCAGGTCGCCGACATGGCCCGTGCCGTCGCCCGGCGGCCGGGGTTCGAGGTGGTCGGGATCATGGCGTACGAGGGGCACATCGCCGGGGTCGGGGACGCCTTGGCGGGGCGGCCGCTGCGCTCGCGTGCCGTACGGCTGATGCAGGCCGCCGCCCGCCGGGAACTCGCCGAGCGGCGGGCCGAGGTGGTGCGGGCCGTCCGGGCCGTGGCCCCGGGGTTGGAGTTCGTCAACGGCGGCGGGACCGGCAGTGTGCAGTTCACGGCCGCCGAGGACTGTGTCACGGAGATCGGGGCCGGGTCGGGACTTTACGTGCCGCGGCTGTTCGACAACTACACGTCCTTCAGCGGGCGTCCGGCCGCGCTGTTCGCTCTGCCCGTGGTGCGCCGGCCGGGCGTCGGGGTGGTGACCGTCCTCGGCGGCGGATACCCGGCCTCAGGTGCGGCCGGACCCGACCGGCTGCCGGTGCCGTATCTGCCGGAGGGCCTGCGGTACGACCCTCAGGAGGGGCCCGGCGAGGTGCAGACGCCGCTGCTCGGCTCCCCCGCCGACGATCTCCTGCTCGGCGACAAGGTGTGGTTCCGGCACGCCAAGGCCGGTGAGCTGTGCGAGCGGTTCGACACGCTGCATCTCGTCGAGGGCGACGCGGTGACGGCGACCGTGCCTACGTATCGGGGCGAGGGCCGTACGTTCCTGTAGCAAACGTCCGCGCGCGGGGCGAGCGGGACGTCGCCATCCCCCGAAGGCGGCGTCCCACTCACGTTCCCGGCGCCGGGCTACAGCGGCGTGACGTACGCCCCCGAGATACCGCCGTCGACCAGGAAGTCGGTGGCGTTCACGAACGAGGAGTCGTCGCTGGCCAGGAACGCCACGGCGGCGGCGATCTCCTCGGCCTCGGCGAAACGGCCGACCGGGATGTGGACGAGCCGGCGCGCGGCGCGCTCGGGGTCCTTGGCGAACAGTTCCTGAAGGAGCGGGGTGTTGACGGGTCCCGGGCACAGGGCGTTGACCCGGATGCCGTCGCGGGCGAACTGGACGCCCAGCTCGCGGGACATGGCCAGGACGCCGCCCTTGGAGGCCGTGTACGAGATCTGGGACGTGGCGGCGCCCATCCTCGCCACGAAGGACGCCGTGTTGATGATGGAGCCCCTGCCCTGCTCCCGCATGTAGGGGATCGCGGCCTTGCAGCACAGGTAGACGGAGGTGAGGTTGACCTCCTGGACCCGCTTCCAGGCGTCAAGCCCGGTCTCCAGGATGGAGTCGTCGTCGGGCGGCGAGATGCCCGCGTTGTTGAAGGCGATGTCGACGCTGCCGTAGGTGTCGTACGCCGTCCTGAACAGCGCTTCCACCTGCTCGGGGTCGGTGACGTCGACCTTCACGAAGATCCCGCCGACCTCCTCGGCGGCCGCCTTGCCGCGCTGCTCGTCGACGTCACCGCAGACGACGTGGGCGCCCTCGGAGGCGAGCCGGCGGGCGGTGGCGAGGCCGATGCCGCTGCCGGCGCCGGTGATGACGGCCGTGCGGCCGACCAGCCGACGGCAGATGTTCTCCTGAGCCTGAGGCTGTGCCTGAGTCACTGTGCGGGGCCCTCCGTGCTGATGAAGACGTTCTTGGTCTCGGTGAAGGCGGTCAGGGCGTCCGGGCCCAGCTCGCGGCCGATGCCGGACTGTTTGAAGCCGCCGAAGGGGGTCCAGTAGCGGACGCTGGAGTGGGAGTTGACGGACAGGTTGCCGGCCCGGACCGCCTGGGAGACGCGCAGGGCGCGGCCGACGTCGCGGGTCCAGATGGAGCCGGACAGGCCGTAGTCGGTGGCGTTGGCGAGGGCGACGGCCTGCGCCTCGTCTTCGAAGGGGAGGACGACGGCCACGGGGCCGAAGACCTCCTCGACGGCCACGCGCGCGTGCGGGTCGACACCGGTGAGGACGGTGGGCGGGAACCAGAAGCCGGGGCCCTCGGGGGCCTTGCCGCGGATGCCGGGGGCGCCCTCGTCGACGTACGAACGCACCCGCTCCAGCTGGACCTTGGAGATCAGCGGGCCCATGTCGGTCTTCTCGTCGGCCGGGTCGCCGACCGTCACCGCCTCGATCGCGGGGCCCACCAGCTCCAGGAATCGGTCGTAGGCGGAGCGCTGGACGAGGATGCGGGTGCGGGCGCAGCAGTCCTGGCCGGAGTTGTCGAGGAAGGACATGGGGGCGGCGGCCGCGGCGGCCTCGAGGTCGGCGTCGGCGAAGACGATGTTGGGGCTCTTGCCGCCGAGCTCGAGGGTGACGCGCTTGAGCAGGGCCGAGCCCTTCGCCAGCACCTGTTTGCCCACGGCCGTCGACCCGGTGAAGACGATCTTCGCGACGCCAGGGTGCTCGACGAGGGCGTTGCCCGCGACGGGCCCGTGGCCGGGCAGCACTTGGAAGAGGCCCTCGGGAAGGCCTGCCTCCAGGGCGAGTTCGGCCAGGCGCAGGGCGGTCAGCGGGGTCGTCTCGGCGGGCTTGAGGATGACCGCGTTGCCGGCCGCGAGCGCCGGGGCGGTGCCCCAGGCCGCGATCGGCATCGGGAAGTTCCAGGGCGCGATGACGCCGACGACGCCGAGCGGTTCGAGGATCGTCACGTTCAGGCCGCCGGGCACCGGGATCTGCTGTCCGGTCAGCCGCTCCACTCCCCCGGCGGCGTAGTCGAGCAGATCGCGGACGTTGCCCGCCTCCCAGCGGGCGTTGCCGACGGTGTGCCCGGCCTCGCGGACCTCCAGCTGGGCCAGCTCCTCGAGGTGCTCGTCGACCGCGACGGCGAACCGGCGCAGCAGCCGGGCGCGTTCGCCGGGCGCGAGGGCGGACCACGCGGACTGTGCCTTCGCGGCCCGTACGACGGCCGCGTCCACGTCGGCGGCGGTGGCGGCCGGCACCGTGGCGACGACCTCTTCGGTGGCCGGGTTCAGTACCTGCAGCTCGTTCTCGTGGGACAACTCGTGGGACGACTCGTGGGACAAGAGGGGCCTCACATGCGTTCGAAGGAGCGGCGCAGCTCCCAGTCGGTGACCGCGGCGTCGAAGGCGTCCAGCTCGACGCGCGCCATGTTGCGGTAGTGCGCGACGACCTCGTCGCCGAAGGCGGCCTTGGCGATCGGGCTGTTCTCCCAGAGCTCGGCGGCCTCGCGCAGCGTCGTGGGGACGTGCTCGAAGCCGGCGGCGTAGGCGTTGCCGGAACAGGCCTCGGGCAGCTCCAGCTTCTGCTCGATGCCGTACAGGCCGGCCGCGACCAGGCCGGCCACGGCGAGGTGCGGGTTGACGTCCCCGCCGGGCAGCCGGTTCTCGAAGCGCATCGAGCGGCCGTGGCCGACGACGCGCAGTGCGCAGGTGCGGTTGTCGTAACCCCAGGCGACCGCGGTCGGGGCGAAGGAGCCGGGCTGGAACCGCTTGTAGGAGTTGATGTTGGGCGCGTACAGCAGGGAGAAGTCCCGCAGCGCGGCCAGCTGGCCGGCGAGGAAGTGGCGCATGACGTCCGACATGCCGCCCTCACCGTCCCCGGGCATGGCGTTGTTGCCGGCCGTGTCGGCGAGGGAGAGGTGGATGTGGCAGGAGTTGCCCTCGCGCTCGTTGTACTTGGCCATGAAGGTGATCGAGACGCCTTCCTGGGCGGCGATCTCCTTGGTGCCGGTCTTGTAGATCGCATGCTGGTCGCAGGTGACCAGGGCGTCGTCGTACTTGAACGCGATCTCGTGCTGGCCGGGGTTGCACTCGCCCTTGGCGGACTCGACGGTGAGGCCGGCGCCCGCCATTTCATTGCGGATACGGCGCAGCAGGGGCTCGATGCGGCCCGTCCCCAGCACCGAGTAGTCGATGTTGTACTGGTTGGCGGGGGTGAGCCCCCGGTAGTTCGCGTCCCACGCCTGCTCGTAGGTGTCCTTGAAGACGATGAACTCCAGCTCGGTGCCGACCTTGGCGGTGTACCCGAGCTCGGCGAGGCGCTCCAGCTGACGGCGCAGGATCTGGCGGGGCGCGGCGAGAACGGGTGAGCCGTCGCTCCAGGCGAGGTCGGCGACGAGCATGGCCGTGCCGGCGTTCCAGGGGACGCGGCGCAGCGTGGCCAGGTCGGGGTGCATGGCGAAGTCGCCGTAGCCGCGGTCCCAGGACGACATCTCGTAGCCGTCGACGGTGTTCATCTCGGTGTCGACGGCGAGGAGGTAGTTGCAGCCCTCGGTGCCGTGGTGGAGCACCTCGTCGAGGAAGAAGCGGGCGGCGAACCGCTTGCCCTGGAGCCGCCCTTGCATATCGGGGAAGGCCAGGACGACAGTGTCGATCTCACCGCTCGCGACGAGGGCGTGCAGCTCCTCGACGCTCAGCGGGGGTGTGCGGTCTGCCACGGGAGAGCCTCCATTCGGCTACTTCGGTCAGCCGGGAGCCATAAGGTATTGCTGATGACCATTGCTTGGGAAGGGGGTACGGCCACATGTCGCAGGCGGACACGGAGCACGGGGCGCCCGGAGCCGACGACCGGCTGACGTCGGTGCTGCGGCCGGTGCGTGCCGGCAACGGCTTCGAGGAGGCCCTGGAGCAGATCCTCCAGGTGGTCCGGCTCGGCCTGGTGCCCGGCGGCGAACGGCTGCCCGCGGAGCGCGAGTTGGCGGACCGGCTGGGGATCAGCCGGGTGACGCTGCGCGAGGTGCTGAAGGTGCTCCAGGACCAGGGGCTGGTGGAGTCGCGGCGCGGCCGCTACGGCGGAACGTTCGTGCTGCCGCGGCCCGTGACACAGGGCGAGGAGGAGTTGCGCCGCCGGCTCAAGGACGTCGACGTCGAGGACACGCTGCGGTTCCGCGAGGTCCTCGAGGTGGGTGCGGCCGGACTGTGTGCGGCGCACGGCCTCGACGAGGAGCAGGCCGACCGGCTCCGTGCGGCCCTGACGCGCACGCACGACGCCCCGCTCGCCGAGTACCGCCGCCTGGACACGCTGCTGCACCTCACGCTCGCGGAGCTGTCCGGCTCGCCCACGCTCACCGCCCAGTACGCGGCCGTACGCGCCACGGTCAACGACCTGCTCGACTGCATCCCGCTTCTCGTGCGCAATCTGGAGCACTCCCAGCGCCAGCACACCGCCCTGGTGGAGGCCGTGATCGAGGGGAACGCCGAGTGCGCGCGGGAGATCATGCGCGAGCACTGCGGGGGGACGGCGGCGCTGCTGCGGGGCTTCCTGGGGTGAGCGCGGCCACGCCCCCACGAGTGGATTTACAAGCGATTAACGCAAGGGTATTGCCTTCGACCGGCCAACCCCGCAAAGGTATGCATCCATTCCATTGAGCCGGAGCCCGGTCGACCCCACCGTGCCCGGAACTGCACCGGTGTCCACCGCACGTGGGGAGTTGGCCATGTCCCTCGAATCCACAAGCACACCCGCCGCCGCTGAGGCGGACGACTATCTCAAGCGCAGAGCACTGCGCCGCGGCAGCGCCGGCTGGGTGCTGCTGACCGGTCTCGGCGTCGCGTACGTCGTCTCCGGCGACTACTCCGGCTGGAACTTCGGCCTGGCGGAAGGCGGCTTCGGCGGCCTGGCGATCGCCATGGTGCTGATGGGCGCGATGTACGCGTGCATGGTCTTCGCCCTCGCCGAGCTGTCCTCGATCCTGCCCACGGCGGGCGGCGGCTACGGCTTCGCCCGCCGCGCCCTGGGCCCATGGGGCGGCTTCCTGACCGGTACGGCGATCCTCATCGAGTACGTCCTCGCGCCCGCCGCCATCGTCATCTTCATCGGCGACTACGTCGAATCGCTGGGCCTGTTCGGCCTGGAGTCCGGCTGGCCGATGTACCTGGTCTGCTTCGCGATCTTCCTCGGCATCCATCTCTGGGGCGTCGGTGAGGCGCTGCGCTTCAGCTTCGTCGTCACCGGCATCGCGGTGGTCGCCCTGATCGTGTTCGCGCTGGCGGCGCTGCCCGACTTCTCCTTCGGCTCGCTGGACGACATCCCGGTCGACACCTCGGCCGCGGGGTCCAGCTCCTGGCTGCCCTTCGGGCTGCTCGGCATCTGGGCGGCGTTCCCCTTCGGGATGTGGTTCTTCCTGGGCGTCGAGGGGGTGCCGCTCGCCGCCGAGGAGACCAAGGAGCCGGCCCGTACGCTGCCGAAGGCGATCCGCTGGTCGATGGCCATCCTGGTCGTGCTGGCCGTGGTGACCTTCGTCGCGGCGGCCGGCGCACGCGGCTCGGCGGCGATCCAGGAGGCGGGCAACCCGCTGGTCGAGGCGCTCCAGCCGGATGGCGAGGCGACGACGCTGAGCAGGATCGTGAACTACGCGGGTCTCGCAGGCCTGGTGGCGTCGTTCTTCTCCCTCATCTACGCGGGCTCGCGCCAGCTGTTCGCCCTGTCCCGCGCGGGCTACCTCCCCCGCTTCCTGTCCCTGACCAGCCGCCGCAAGGCCCCGTACCTGGGCCTCCTGGTCCCCGGCACGATCGGCTTCCTGCTGGCCGCGGTGTCGGGCGACGGCGCGCGGATGCTGAACATCGCGGTGTTCGGCGCGACCATCTCCTACGCGCTGATGTCCCTGTCGCACATCGTGCTGCGCCGCCGGGAGCCGGAGCTGGCACGGCCGTACCGCACGCCGGGCGGGGTGCTGACGTCGTCGTTCGCGCTGGTCCTGGCGTGTGCGGCGCTGGTGGCGACCTTCCTGGTGGACGTGACGGCGGCCCTGATCGCGCTGGCGGTGTACGTGGTGGCCGTCGGGTACTTCGGCCTGTACAGCCGTAAGCGGCTGGTGGCGACGGCGCCGGAGGAGGAGTTCGCGGCGCTGGCGGCGGCGGAGGCAGAGTTGGCACGGGACTGAACGCTGCGCCGTGAATTCGCTGTGAAGGAGTACGAGCATCGTGGGCAGGCCGTTGATCGGGGTCAGCACCTATCTGGAGTCCGGTGCGCGCTGGGGTGTGTGGGAGCTGGAAGCGGCGCTGCTGCCGGTCGGCTATCCGCGGCTGGTGCAGCGGGCGGGCGGACTGGCCGCGATGCTGCCGCCGGACGACCCGGCCAACGCCGCGGCCGCTGTGGCCCGCGTTGACGGGCTGGTCATCGCGGGCGGCCCGGACGTCGAGCCGGTGCGGTACGGGGCCGAGCCGCATCCCCGCACCGGGCCGCCGGCGCCGGAGCGGGACGCCTGGGAGCTGGCCCTGATCGACGCTGCGCTCGCGGCGGGGGTTCCGCTGCTGGGGATCTGCCGGGGGATGCAGCTCCTGAACGTCGCCCTCGGGGGCACGCTGGTTCAGCATCTCGACGGGCACGCGGAGGTCGTGGGCGTCTTCGGCAGCCATACCGTCAAGCCGGTGCCGGGGACTCTGTACGCCGCCGCGGTCCCGGAGGAGACGACGGTACCCACCTACCACCACCAGGCCGTCGACCGCCTCGGCAGGAACCTGATCCCCTCGGCCCACGCGGCCGACGGCACGGTGGAGGCGGTGGAACTCCCGTCCCCCGCCTGGGTCCTGGGCGTCCAGTGGCACCCGGAGATGGGTGACGACGTACGGGTGATGCGGGCCCTGGTGGAGGCGGCGGGCGGCTGATGCGGGACCCCGCCCCCTCACATGGCTGATGCGGGGCCCCGCCCCCTCACATGCCCGGGCAGCCCCGGGCCCGCGTCACCGGGGGCCGGCCCCGTTCGGCGGCGAGCCGCACGTCGCCGGTCGGCCGGCGGAGCCTCAGCCCCGGGTCAGTGACAGCAGGTCCCGGGCCGGGCCCACCGGGCGGTGGCCCGTCGGCCAGACGGCTCGGAGGTCGCGGGCCAGGGAGACGCCGGAGAGGGGGATGCCGACCAGGCGGCGCATGGACAGTTCCTCCCCGACCGCGAGTTCGCTGAGGACCGCGGGGCCGGCGCCGCTGACGGCGGCGGCCTTGACCGCCGTCGTGGAGGACAGTTCGATCAGTGGCCGGGCCAGGCCGCCCAGCGCCGCGTCCAGGACCTGCCGGGTGCCGGAGCCCTTCTCGCGCAGGATCAGCGGGGTCGCCGCCAGCTCCGCCCCGTCCAGCGGTCGTCGCCGCCGCGACCAGGCGTGTCCCGGCGCGGCCACCACGATCAGGTTGTCGTGGGCGATGACCACCGAGTCCAGCCCGGTCGGCACGGTCAGCCCCTCGACGAACCCCAGGTCCGCCTCGTCGGCCAGCAGCCGTTCCGCGACGGCCGCCGAGTTCCCGGCGTGCAGGGACACCGCCGTGTCCGGCCGCTGGGCGCGCAGGGCGAGCAGCCACCCCGGCAGCAGGTACTCGGCGATGGTCATGCTCGCCGCGACCCTCAGCCGCGAGTCCCGCCGTACGCGCAGGGCCTGCGCCCCGGCGTCGAAGGCCTCGGCCGCCTCCACGACCCGCCGCGCCCAGTCCGTCACGAGCGCCCCGGCGT
>NZ_JBIBBC010000010.1:0-297442 GCF_042900345.1 Streptomyces sp. NPDC012935 | reverse complement strand
AAACGCCCGGTTACATTCCGAACCCGGAAGCTAAGCCTTACAGCGCCGATGGTACTGCAGGGGGGACCCTGTGGGAGAGTAGGACGCCGCCGAACTCCTTTTAGAGCTCTGGCTCTTGGGCATACAGCCCAAGGGCCAGAGCTTTTTTGCGTTGAGGTAGGGTCAGGGGGCATCGTAGGTACGTTTCCCACAGGAGGCCCCCGGGTGGAGGTCCAGGAGACTCGCGTCCAGACGGATCGAGTGCTCACCATCCCCAACATCCTCAGCATGGCGCGGCTCGTTGGCGTGCCACTGTTCCTGTGGCTGATTCTCAGGCCTGAGTTCGGTGGGCCCAAGAGTGACGGCTGGGCACTTCTGGTGCTGGCTCTGAGCGGCGTCACTGACTACCTGGACGGCAAGCTCGCGCGGCGCTGGAACCAGATCAGCAGCTTGGGCCGGCTTCTCGACCCCGCCGCCGACAGGCTCTACATTCTCTCGACTTTGGTCGGTCTCACCTGGCGCGAGATTCTGCCGGTCTGGTTGACCGCTGCACTTTTGGCACGTGAGCTGCTTCTGCTGGTGATGGTGGGCATCCTCAGGCGCCATGGTTATCCGCCACCGCAGGTGAACTTCCTAGGGAAGGCTGCCACGTTCAACCTGATGTACGCCTTCCCGCTGCTGCTGCTCAGCGACGGAAGCGGATGGCTTCCGTCACTCGCTGCTATTTTCGGATGGGCGTTCGCCGGATGGGGTACAACCCTGTACTGGTGGGCAGGAGTCCTCTACGTGGTACAAGTCCGCCGCCTGGTTCGTGCGGACGCCATGGCCGATTGAACTCGCGGATTGGAGCGCGTAGCGCTCGATGGCCCGCGGAGGAAAAGTGCGGGACAATCTGGACGGGTGAAGTCGGCTAGACAGTCGTCTCTTCGAGGAGGACGCTTCCGACATGAAGGCCGTCGTGATGGCCGGGGGCGAAGGCACGCGCCTTCGTCCGATGACCTCAAGCATGCCCAAGCCGCTCCTGCCGGTGGCCAACCGGCCGATCATGGAGCACGTTCTGCGGCTGCTCAAAAGGCATGGGCTGAATGAAACCGTCGTGACAGTTCAGTTCCTGGCCTCCCTGGTCAAGAACTACTTCGGTGACGGGGAAGAGCTCGGAATGGAGCTCAGCTATGCCAATGAGGAGAAGCCACTCGGTACCGCCGGAAGCGTCAAGAACGCCGAAGAGGCGTTGAAGGACGATGCTTTCCTCGTCATCTCCGGTGATGCCCTGACCGACTTCGACCTCACCGAGCTGATCAATTTCCACAAGGAAAAGGGAGCGCTCGTCACCGTCTGTCTGACGCGTGTGCCCAATCCGCTGGAATTCGGCATCACGATCGTCGACGAGGAAGGCAAGGTCGAACGCTTCCTCGAGAAGCCGACCTGGGGCCAGGTTTTCTCGGACACGGTGAACACCGGCATCTATGTCATGGAGCCCGAGGTCTTCGACTATGTCGAGGCCGATGTCCCCGTGGACTGGTCCGGCGACGTCTTCCCGCAGCTCATGAAGGAAGGCAAGCCGATCTATGGCTACATCGCGGAGGGGTACTGGGAGGACGTCGGCACCCACGAGAGTTATGTGAAGGCGCAGGCCGACGTCCTGGAGGGCAAGGTCGACGTCGAACTCGACGGCTTCGAGATCTCCCCGGGTGTCTGGGTGGCGGAAGGCGCCGAGGTACATCCGGACGCCGTTCTCCGTGGGCCCCTGTACATCGGGGACTACGCCAAGGTCGAGGCCGGTGTGGAAATCCGAGAGCACACCGTCGTCGGCTCGAACGTGGTCGTGAAGAGCGGAGCCTTTCTCCACAAGGCTGTCGTGCACGACAACGTGTACATCGGGCAGCACAGCAATCTGCGCGGGTGCGTCGTCGGAAAGAACACCGACATCATGCGCGCGGCCCGGATCGAGGACGGCGCGGTCATCGGTGACGAGTGCCTGATCGGTGAAGAATCGATCGTCCAGGGCAATGTGCGCGTCTATCCGTTCAAGACCATCGAGGCCGGTGCCTTTGTCAACACCTCGGTGATCTGGGAGTCGAGGGGTCAGGCGCATCTGTTCGGTGCTCGTGGTGTCTCCGGAATCCTGAACGTGGAGATCACTCCCGAGCTCGCGGTGCGACTCGCCGGCGCGTATGCGACGACCCTGAAGAAGGGGTCCACCGTCACCACGGCTCGCGACCACTCCCGCGGTGCCCGTGCGCTCAAGCGGGCGGTCATCTCGGCCTTGCAGGCCAGCGCCATCGACGTACGGGACCTGGAGAACGTGCCCCTGCCCGTGGCGCGGCAGCAGACCGCGCGGGGCAGTGCCGGCGGGATCATGATCCGTACGACGCCGGGCGTACCGGATTCCGTGGACATCATGTTCTTCGACGGACGGGGCGCCGATCTGTCGCAGACCAGTCAGCGGAAGCTGGACAGGGTTTTCGCGCGGCAGGAGTACCGGCGGGCGTTCCCCGGAGAGATCGGGGACCTGCATTTTCCGGCCAGTGTCTTCGACTCGTACACCGGGTCGTTGCTGCGGAACGTCGATACGACGGGGATTTCGGAGTCGGGGCTCAAGGTCGTCGTCGACGCTTCGAACGGCAGCGCGGGGCTCGTGTTGCCCAGCCTGCTCGGCAAGCTCGGCGTGGACTCGCTGACGATCAACCCCGGCCTCGACGAGTCGAGGCCCACGGAGTCGGCGGATACGAGGCGGTCCGGCCTGGTGCGGCTGGGCGAGATCGTGGCGTCCGCGCGTGCCGCGTTCGGGGTGCGGTTCGACCCTGTCGGTGAGCGGCTGTCGCTGGTGGACGAGAAGGGGCGGATCGTCGAGGACGACCGGGCACTGCTCGTCATGCTCGACCTGGTGGCCGCGGAGCGGCGTAGCGGGCGTGTGGCGCTGCCGGTGACCACGACGAGGATCGCCGAGCAGGTGGCTGCCTACCACGGCACGCAGGTGGAGTGGACGACGACCTCGCCGGACGACCTGACCCGGGTCGGTCGCGACGACACGACGATCTTCGGCGGGGACGGCAGGGGCGGGTTCATCGTCCCCGAATTCAGCAGTGTCTTCGACGGTACGGCGGCCTTCGTGCGGCTGATCGGCCTCGTGGCACGGACGCAGCTCACGCTCAGCCAGATCGACGCGCGGATTCCGCGGGCCCATGTCATCAAGCGGGATCTTGCGACTCCCTGGGCCGTCAAGGGACTCGTGATGCGCCGGGTCGTGGAGGAAGCCGGAGATCGCTTTGTCGACACGACCGATGGCGTGCGGGTCGTGGAGACGGACGGGCGCTGGGTGATGGTGCTGCCCGACCCGGCTGAGGCGGTCACCCATCTGTGGGCGGAGGGCCCGGACGACGCCTCCGCCCAGGCCCTGCTCGACGAATGGGCGGCGGTCGTGGACAGCGCCGGCCGCTGAAGCACGGACCACGCGCGCGTGCCGGACAGGCATCCCCGAGGGGCCTGCCCGGCACGCCGGTGGGGCCATTCGGAGGTATCGGCGGCGACGTGCGACGATGTGCGGCATGCCGCAGCAGCCCCCCGTTCGGAGCACACCTACGCGCCCCGCGCGCCCGGACGCGTCCATGTCGCTGCTCACCAACGTCATGGATCACAGTCTCGACGACGGTTACGCCGAGGCAGCCGCGCGTAAGAAGGCCGCGGGTGACGGAGGGCTGCCCAAGACGCTCAGGGCGAAGCTGGGGCTCGCTGCCGGTCTGGTGCTCGCGGCGCTCGTGGTGACCGTGGGGGCGGCGCAGGCGCGTGTCGCGGCGCCCGTCGTCGCGAAGGAGCGCGAGGAACTGGTCGACCGCATCGACCGTGAGACAGCGGCGGCGGACCGGTTGGAGGATACCGTCGACAAGCTGCGCGACGACGTGAGCGCGCGGCAGCGTGAGGCACTGAAGTCGACCGGCGACAGTGACCAGGGGGAGCTCGTTGGCATCCTGGCGGGCGCTGTCGAGGTGCATGGACCCGGTGTGAAGCTGGTCGTCAACGACGCCAAGGAGACCGCCTCGGGCAGCGACGGCGACCCGCGCAGCACGTCCGGGTTCTCCGACACCGGCCGGGTGCGCGACCGCGACATGCAGCGGGTGGTCAACGGGCTGTGGGAGTCGGGCGCCGAGGCCATTTCGATCAACGGGCAGCGGTTGACGGCCCTGTCGGCGATCAGGGCCGCGGGAGACGCGATACTGGTCGACAACAAGCCGCTGGTTCCGCCGTACACGGTGCTCGCGGTGGGGGATGGGGAGCGGTTGAGCACCAGGTTCCAGGACAGCGCCGACGGGTTGTATCTGCACGCCCTGCAGGAGAACTTCGGTATCCGGACCGGCATTTCCGTGCAGGACGACCTCCGGCTGCCTGCTGCCCCGAGCGTGACCGTACGTACAGCACAGCCGAACACCGAGAAAACCGAGAAGGGCACATCGTGATCGCCGTACTGGGCCTCGTCGTGGGCGTCGTGGCCGGCCTGTTGGTCCGGCCTGAGGTTCCGGCGGTCGTCGAGCCTTATCTGCCGATCGCCGTCGTGGCGGCTCTCGACGCCGTCTTCGGAGGTCTGCGGGCCATGCTCGACGGCATTTTCGACGACAAGGTCTTCGTCGTGTCGTTCCTGTCCAACGTGGTCGTGGCCGCGCTGATCGTTTTCCTGGGCGACAAGTTGGGCGTGGGCGCCCAGCTGTCCACCGGCGTGGTCGTCGTGCTCGGCATCCGTATCTTCTCCAACGCCGCGGCGATTCGCCGGCACGTGTTCCGGGCGTGAGGCCGATGAGCAACCAGGACCAGGCGCCGGAGAACAGGCTGCGCAAGGAGCTGCCCGAGGAGATGCCGGCGGGCGCGACCGAGTCCGTGGAGAACGCCTCGCGGGCCGCGGACGGCCCCGAGGGGCAGACGGCCGACCTGACCGGTCGGCAGCGGCTCGTGAAGGGGCTGTGGCCGCCACGGGTCAGCCGGGCCCAACTCATCGTCGCTGTCCTGCTGTTCGGCCTCGGCTTCGGGCTGGCCGTCCAGGTCGCGTCGAACAGCGACGGTGACGGAGCCCTGCGCGGCGCACGTCAGGAAGATCTTGTTCGCATCCTCGATGAACTGGATGACCGTACTCAGCGTCTTGAGGACGAGAGGCAAGGTCTCGAGAAGCAGCGCGACGAACTGGAGAACAGTTCGAACCAGGCGGAGGAGGCCCGCAAGCAGACGGTCGAGAAGGAGAGGCAACTCGGCATTCTGGCGGGCACGGTGGCGGCTCAGGGACCCGGCATCACGATGACCATCGACGACACGAAGGGGACGGTCGAGGCGGACATGCTGCTCGACGCGATCCAGGAGCTGCGCGCGGCCGGCGCGGAAGCGATCCAGGTGAACGGCGTACGCGTCGTCGCCGGCACCTATCTGACCGACGCCGGCAACAGCGTGAGCGTCGACGGGAACAAGATCAACGCTCCCTATCGTTTCAAGGTCATCGGCAAGTCGCAGGACCTTGAACCAGCGCTCAACATCCCTGGAGGCGTGGTTCAGACTCTCGAGAAGGAGCAGGCCACCGTGACCATCGAGCGGTCGGACAAGATCGTCGTGGACGCCTTGCGAGCGGCGAAGCGGCCTGACTACGCTCGGTCGTCCTCCCAGTGAACCGACGGTGCATGGGGGACGTCAGGCGAGGGCATGAGGTTGCGGGGGGTCGGCGCACCGAATGGGTGGTGCGTGGTGGAAACTGTCTGGTGGAGACGGACGTTGTGAGGATGTCCGGGTCGGTCAGGGAGCGCAGTCAGGGTTCGTCCTGCCCCACGGGCGGGTCTGTTTCGGTCAAGGGGAATCGCCCGTGAAGTTGTTTGCGAAGTTGTTCGGCAAGAGCGCGCGAGAGGGTAGCGACAACGCGACCGCTCGTCACCGCGCACAGGGGGACGATGAGGGCCAGCGCCCGCTGTTCAGGGACCAGGTGCCTGGGCCGGGTGGTGACATTTCCGGTGGTCAGGGCGCGCCGTCAGTTGACCCTGGCCAGTCCGGCGGCATAGGTTTCGGGCAACCGTCAACCTCAAGTACGGGTGGAGGGTTTTCCCCGATGTCGGCCCTGGTGTGTACGAGGTGCGGTAACCGCAACGCGGAGAACAGCCGCTTCTGTTCCAACTGTGGCGCCCCGCTGCGGCCGGGTGCGACGCCCGAGCGTCCGTCCGAGACGACCTCCACGATCTCCATCTCCGGTCTTGAGGCCTACGACGCCGAGACCACCGGTCAGACGGCGATTCCGGCGCTGTCTCCGGAGGCGCAGGCGGCCGTCGACGCGCTGCCGCTCGGCTCGGCGCTTCTGGTGGTGCGCCGCGGGCCGAACTCCGGCAGCCGCTTCCTGCTGGACGGCGATCTGACCACGGCCGGTCGGCACCCGCAGAGCGACATCTTCCTGGACGACGTGACGGTCTCGCGTCGGCACGTGGAGTTCCGTCGCGCTCAGGACGGCTCATTCACGGTTGCCGACGTCGGCAGCCTGAACGGCACGTACGTCAATCGCGAGCGGATCGACCAGGTCGCTCTGAACAACGGTGACGAGGTGCAGATCGGCAAGTACCGGCTGGTCTTCTACGCGAGCCAGCGGGGCTACTGACCCTCCCCCGGAGCCCGTCCGGGGAGACCCAGGGAAGGTCCATGCTGAAAACACCGAGCGGCGGTGCCGGGCACGGCATCGCCGCCACGGACGGTCGGCTGATGAGCATCGGCACGGTGCTGAACGTGCTACGCGACGAGTTCCCTGACATCACCATTTCCAAGATCCGCTTCCTGGAGTCGGAGGGTCTGGTCGAGCCGCAGCGGACCCCCTCGGGGTATCGCAAGTTCAGCGCGCAGGACGTCGAGCGGCTCGGCCATGTCCTGCGGATGCAGCGGGACCACTACCTGCCGCTCAAGGTGATCCGCGAGCATCTGGACGCCGTGGAGCGTGGTGAGGCCGCACCGCTGCCGACCGTGTGCCGGCAGCGTGATGGAGAAACGGTCCTGGAGCCCGTCGAGGCGCCCACGGCGGCCCGGATCGGGCGGGCCGAGCTGCTCGTCGCCGCCGAGATCGGTGAGCAGGAGCTCGCGGAATGGGAGTCGTACGGCCTGATCGCCGCGTTGCCCGACGGGGCGTACGACGCTGAGGCGGTCACCGTGGCCTCGCTCGTCGTCGAGCTGGGGCGGTTCGGCATCGAGCCACGGCATCTGCGGGTGATGAAGGCCGCCGCGGATCGTGAGGCCGGGCTCGTGGACCAGGTCGTGGCGCCCCTGCGGCGGCACCGCAATCCGCAGACCAGGGCTCATGCCGAGGCGCGTACGAAGGAACTGGCTGGGCTGGCCGTGAAGCTGCACGCCGCCCTGGTGCAGACAGCTCTCGGGGTGCGGCTGCCCTGAGCCGGGCAGGGCGGGGAGCCCGGATCGGCCACCCGTTCTCGGCCCGACTACCCAAACGTCCCGAGCACGGCCTAGGGTTGCTGTGTGAACGAGCTCGATGTCGTAGGTGTCCGGGTCGAAATGCCCTCCAACCAACCGATCGTGCTCCTGCGTGAAGTGGGAGGCGACCGCTACCTCCCGATCTGGATCGGGCCGGGAGAGGCGACGGCGATCGCCTTCGCCCAGCAGGGCATGGCCCCCGCGCGACCGCTGACCCACGACCTGTTCAAGGACGTGCTGGAGGCCGTCGGCCAGGAGCTCACCGAAGTGCGCATCACGGATCTGCGTGAAGGCGTCTTCTACGCCGAGCTGGTGTTCGCCAGCGGCGTCGAGGTGAGCGCCCGCCCCTCCGATGCCATAGCGCTGGCCCTGCGCACCGGAACGCCGATCTACGGCAGCGACGGCGTGCTCGACGACGCGGGCATCGCGATTCCGGACGAGCAGGAGGACGAGGTGGAGAAGTTCCGCGAGTTCCTCGACCAGATCTCGCCCGAGGACTTCGGCACCAGCAGTCAGTGAGGCGGCGTGGGCGGCCCGGCGGACTCGCGGTCCGCGGTGGTGCGGCCCACAGGCCGTTACGGCTCAAATGCCGGCATTTGCCAGCGGCGAGGGAGAGCGTCCTGCGGCCTGCTCCGAGCGCATTCGGCTAGCCTTTCCCCGCGGTGGGGCACGGGAAACCACTCCTAGGGTGATTATCACTCGGCGTGCCGAGTGTGGCGATCGTTGACGCACCCCTGGTGACTGCCTACCGTCGAGAAGGCAGGTCAAGGACGGAGGTCGGCGTGAGAAGCAGCGGCGACGGTACGGCTGGGGGTGCCCCCGGACGCAGTCTCGGGGCGAGCGGCCCGTACCCGCTTCACAGCAGCCCGCTTCAGGGCAGCGCGGCCGATCACGCTCCGCAGCGACCGACGGCCGTGCCGAGCAGCGGCGGAGGGGCGGCGTCCATGGCGACCGAGCAGATCGGCTATCGAGGTCCGACGGCCTGTGCTGCCGCGGGCATCACATACCGGCAACTGGACTACTGGGCGCGCACCGGCCTTGTCGAGCCCAGCGTGCGGCCCGCTCACGGGTCGGGGACGCAGCGGCTCTACAGCTTCCGGGACGTCGTCGTCCTGAAGATCGTCAAGCGGTTCCTGGACACCGGGGTGTCTCTGCAGAACATCCGTACCGCAGTGCAGCATCTTCGGGAGCGGGGCTTTCGGGATCTGGAGCGCCTGACGCTGATGAGCGACGGTGCGACGGTCTACGAGTGCAGTTCCCCGGACGAGGTGCACGCGCTGCTGCAGGGTGGGCAGGGGGTTTTCGGGATCGCCGTGGGCGTGGTGTGGCGGGACGTCGAGAGTGCCTTGTCGCAGTTGCACGGGGAGCGGATCGACACCGGGGAGACGCTGGTCGGGCACAACCCGGCGGACGAGCTGGCGCGGCGCCGCAACCGGGCGGTCTGAGCAGTCTTCGCCGGCGCACCTGCGTCCTGGTGCGGCGGGTGTGCCGGTTGGGGTGCGATAGGTCGGCCCGGGCGCCGTATCAGCCGGTTGCAGCAGGGCATTGTCAGTGGCGTGAGGCAGCATCGGAGATGTGAGGAACGCGCCTACGATCCTGCATCTCGACATGGATGCCTTCTACGCCTCGGTGGAGCAGGCATCCAAGCCGAGCCTGCGTGGGAAAGCCGTGGTCGTGGGCGGGCTCGGGCCGCGGGGAGTCGTCGCCACCGCGTCCTATGAGGCCCGGGTGTTCGGGGTGCACTCGGCGATGCCCATGGGGCAGGCGCGTCGGCTGGCGCCCAATGCCGCGTATCTCGTGCCGCGCTTCGGGATCTACCGCGACATCAGCGAGCAGGTGATGGGTCTGCTGCGGGAGCTGTCGCCGCTGGTGGAGCCGCTGAGCCTGGACGAGGCGTTCGTGGACCTGGAGGCCGGTGGAGCGGCCTGGGACGAGGCGTCCGCACGGCTGGTGGGGGTGAGGCTGCGGGCCGACATACGAGCCGCCACAGGGCTCGCGGGCTCGGTGGGCCTGGCGGCGTCCAAGATGCTGGCGAAGATCGCCTCGGAGGAGGCCAAGCCTGACGGGCTGGTGGTGATCGAGCCGGGGACGGAGCGGGCGTTGCTCGCGCCGATGTCGGTGCGGACCTTGCCGGGGGTGGGGCCGGCGACCGGGGACCATCTGCGGCGGGCCGGGATCCACACGGTCGAAGAGATCGCCGAGGCGGGCGAGGACGAACTCGTACGGCTGCTGGGCAAGGCTCATGGCCATGCCCTGTACGCCATGGCGCTCGCCCACGACGAGCGGCCCGTGGTGGCCGAGCGGGAGGCCAAGTCGGTGTCGGTCGAGGACACGTACGACGTGGACATTCACGACCGGGTCCGGGTGGGTCTGGAGGTGCAGCGGCTGGCCGATCGTTGTGTGCGGCGGTTGCGGGGGGCCGGGTTGTCCGGACGGACCATCGTGCTGAAGGTTCGCCGGTACGACTTCTCGACCCTGACCCGGTCCGAGACGTTGCGTGGGCCGACGGATGATCCGGGTGTGGTGCGGGAGGCAGCGCTGCGGCTGCTGGATTCCGTGGACACGACGGGTGGGGTGCGGCTGCTGGGGGTCGGGGTCAGTGGGCTCGCCGACTACACGCAGGAGGACCTGTTCGCGCAGGTGGCGGGGGAGCGGGTGGAGCACGGCGAGGAGGGCGACCACGAGGAGCCACTGGCGGAGCGGGAGGCTGCGCTGCCAGTCGAGCGGCGGTGGGTTGCTGGGCACGATGTGCGGCATGTCGAGTACGGGCACGGGTGGGTGCAGGGGAGCGGCCTGGGGCGCGTGACTGTGCGGTTCGAGACGCCTGAGTCGTCGGGGCCGGGGCGGGTGCGGACGTTTCGGGTTGACGATCCGGGGTTGGAGGCGGCGGATCCGTTGCCGTTGGTACGGGGGAGACGTGGGGTGTCAGGGGGCGATGCAGGAGACAGGGGAACTGAGGTTGGTGGGGTTGTAGGGGCGGAGGCCGCTCTGCGGGGGCCGGAACGGGAGCGGGGTGGCGGGGCCGCCGGGGAGGCGCCGCCCGTGGTGCCTGGGTAGGACGTGGGCGCCGGCGGAACCGGATGTGGGGGAGGGCTTGGGCGGTTGGCCTCGGGGTTGCTGTGCGGGGTGGGTCCCTTGCTCGCGCTGCTCGCGCTTGCGAGGTGCCGCTGCGCCCACCAGTGCCGCCCCAGCGGCAGGACTGGCCGCAGCTGGGTGGGATTGGCTGTCGGGCTGAGGGCGTCTGCGTGGGTGGCTGCGCGGGGCTGGTGGGCGGTTGCCCGGTAGGAGGTGCCCCAGCCCTGGCGCCGGACCGTGTCCGCCGCCCTGGCGCCGGACCGTGTCCGCCGCCCTGGCGCCGGAGCGTGTCCGCGCGCTTCCCTGGACGTCACAGACCCGGGCGGCCGGCCGCAGATGCTGGGGGGAGCTGCCGGTCTGGGGCGCCTCGGAGGGGCCACTGCCTCCAGCCCGGGGGCGGCAGGGTGAGGTGAGGGGCGCCCTACTGGGGGCCACTGTCCTCGGCTCGGTGGCGAGGAGAAGCGGCTGACAGGTGGCGGCGCCCCGGCGGGTGGCTGCGCGTGGGTGGGTAGGCGGCTGCTGTGCGGGCGTCGCCTGGCCGTCGAGGTGGTAAGGGCCGGTTGCCGAGTGTCGTTTCGTGGACGAGCCCCCCGGGCGCCTCGCTGTCGTCCCTGGCCATCGAGCCGTACGGGGCTGTGGGTGGTGCTGGAGCGGCCTCCTGGCCGGGGGTGTGCGTGCCCGGCGTCGGCCCGCCGGCTCCGGGCTCGGTGCGGCTGCGCAGGGCGGGTCGCCCGCGCGCCGGCGGGCGCAGCTGTGTCGTGGGTGTCGTGTCGGGCTTGCGGCTGACTGTTGCTGCGGGTGTCCGGGTTCAGGGGTGGTGGTGGGGTGTTCGGGGACCGTTGTCGTCAGGGGTTTCCGTGGTTGCCAGGTTGCCGAAGTCCCGGTCGGGGGGTGGGGGAGGGCCTGTTACGTCGAGGCCGTAGTGGTGGTAGAGCTGGAGTTCCTGTTCAGGGGAGAGGTGGCGGCCCACGCCGAAGTCGGGGGCGTCCTTGATGAGGGCGCGGTCGAAGGGGACGTGGAGGTTGCCCTCGACGAGATCGCTGGGCTCAAGGGGGACGAACGCGTCCCTGGAGAAGAGGCCGGTGCGTATCGCCGCCCATTCCGGCACTCCGGTGGCGTCATCGAGGTAGACCTCGTCAATGGTGCCGATCTTGGTGCCGTTGCGGTCGAAGGCCTTGCGGCCGATCAGATTGCGCGGATCGATGTCGGTCTGCACGGGCCCTCCACTGGTCGCAACTCATCCGTAAGCACTACGAAAAGGCACAATGGTGAGCCCGGCCACTCGAAGGACCGTGCGTTGACCCCGCTGGTAGGCTGGCTAGCGGCTGCTGACCCCGTGCGGGAGAGTCCTCCGGGAACCATCCGGAGGCGCCGAAGGAGCAAATCCTCCCCGGAATCTCTCAGGCACACGTACCGCACGGACGAGGTCACTCTGGAAAGCAGGGCGGGTGTCGATGGCCTCCGCTCTCACCGACGGTGAAAACCGGGCACCTTGTGGTGACCCGGTGAAGCTCTCAGGTTGAGATGACAGAGGGGGAGGCCGTCCGGGTACCCGTGCCGTGGTGCCCCTCGAAGGTCGTGTCAGACCAGGAGGCCTCCGCAATGACCGCCCATCGCATTCCGCTCTCCGAGCTCGAGCAGGGTATTCCTTTCGAGCAGCGTCATATCGGCCCTGATCATGAGGCTCGGGCCAAGATGCTCGCCCAGGTCGGGTACGGCTCGCTCGACGAGCTCACCGCCGCCGCGGTGCCGGATGTGATCAAGAACGCCGACTCCCTCGAACTGCCGGGGGCGCGTACCGAGGCTGAGGTGCTCGCCGAGCTGCGGTCGCTCGCCGATCGCAACCAGGTACTGGACTCGATGATCGGGCTCGGGTACTACGGGACCTTCACGCCGCCGGTCATCCTGCGCAATGTCATGGAGAACCCGGCTTGGTACACGGCTTACACGCCGTACCAGCCCGAGATCTCGCAGGGGCGGCTCGAGGCCCTGCTGAACTTCCAGACCATGGTCGCCGACCTCACCGGGCTGCCGACCTCCGGTGCCTCGCTGCTGGACGAGGGGACCGCTGCGGCCGAGGCCATGGCCCTGTCGCTGCGGATGGGCAAGAACAAGAAGGGGCTGTTCCTGGTCGACGCGGACGTGCTTCCGCAGACCATCGCCGTGATCGAGACCCGTGCCGAGCCCACCGGCGTGGAGGTCGTGGTCGCCGACCTAAGCGACGGCATTCCGGCCGAGGTCGCCGGGCGGGAGATCAACGGCGTGCTGCTCCAGTACCCGGGCGCCTCCGGCGTCGTACAGGACATCAAGCCCGTCATCGAGCAGGCCCATGAGCTCGGCGCCCTCGTCACCGTCGCCGCCGATCTGCTCGCGCTCACGCTGCTGAAGTCCCCCGGTGAGCTCGGGGCGGACATCGCGGTCGGGACGACGCAGCGGTTCGGTGTGCCGATGGGCTTCGGCGGGCCGCACGCCGGCTACATGGCCGTACACGAGAAGTTCGCGCGCAGCCTGCCCGGAAGGCTCGTGGGCGTGTCCGTGGACGTCGACGGGAACAGGGCGTACCGGCTGGCTCTCCAGACGCGTGAGCAGCACATTCGCCGCGAGAAGGCGACAAGCAACATCTGCACCGCTCAGGTGCTGCTCGCCGTGATGGCCGGCATGTACGCCGTGTACCACGGCCCCGACGGGCTGCGCGGTATCGCCCGGCGCACTCACCGGTACGCCGCCATTCTCGCCGCGGGCCTCACGGCCGGTGGGGTCGAGGTCGTGCACGGTTCCTACTTCGACACGCTGACCGTGCGGGTGCCCGCGAAGGCCGCCGAAGTTGTCGCCGCCGCCCGGCAGAACGGCGTCAACCTGCGCCTCGTCGACGCCGACCACGTGTCCCTCGCCTGTGACGAGACCACCACGCGGGCCCAACTGGGCGCCGTATGGACGGCGTTCGGGGTCGACGGTGACGTCGAGGCGCTGGATGAGGGGGCGGAGGACGCCCTTCCGGGCGGGCTGCTGCGCAGCGACGAGGTCCTCACGCACCCCGTCTTCCACCAGCATCGTTCCGAGACCGCGATGCTGCGCTACCTGCGCAGGCTCGCCGATCGCGACTACGCGCTCGACCGCGGCATGATCCCGCTGGGCTCCTGCACGATGAAGCTCAACGCGACGACCGAGATGGAGCCGGTCACCTGGCCGGAGTTCGGGCAGCTGCACCCCTTCGCGCCCGCCGAGCAGGCGCAGGGCTATCTGACGCTCATCCGTGAGCTGGAGGAACGTCTCGCCGAGGTCACCGGCTACGACAAGGTGTCGCTGCAGCCCAACGCCGGGTCGCAGGGTGAGCTGGCCGGGCTGCTCGCCGTACGCGGGTATCACCGGGCCAACGGGGACGAGCAGCGGACCGTCTGTCTGATCCCGTCGTCCGCCCATGGGACCAACGCCGCCAGTGCCGTCATGGCCGGTATGAAGGTCGTCGTCGTGAAGACCGCCGATGACGGTGAGATCGACGTCGAGGATCTGCGGGCGAAGATCGAGAAGCACCGGGACGAGTTGTCGGTGCTGATGATCACGTACCCGTCGACGCACGGCGTGTTCGAGGAGCACGTCGCCGACATCTGTGCGCAGGTGCACGAGGCCGGCGGGCAGGTGTACGTCGACGGCGCCAACCTCAACGCCCTTGTGGGGCTTGCCAAGCCAGGCCACTTCGGTGGCGATGTCTCGCATCTGAATCTGCACAAGACCTTCTGCATTCCGCACGGCGGTGGCGGTCCGGGCGTCGGGCCCGTCGGTGTACGTGCGCACCTGGCGCCGTATCTGCCGAACCACCCGCTGCAGCCCGCGGCCGGCCCGGAGACGGGCGTCGGCCCCATCTCGGCCGCGCCCTGGGGTTCCGCCGGGATCCTGCCGATCTCGTGGTCGTACGTACGCCTCATGGGCGGCGAGGGGCTCAAGCGGGCCACGCAGGTGGCGGTGCTGTCCGCCAACTACATCGCCAAGCGGCTGGAGCCGCACTACCCGGTGCTCTACACCGGGCCAGGCGGGCTCGTCGCGCACGAGTGCATCATCGATCTGCGGCCGCTGACCAAGGCGACCGGGGTGAGCGTCGACGACGTGGCCAAGCGGCTCATCGACTACGGCTTCCACGCGCCGACGATGTCGTTCCCGGTGGCCGGGACGCTGATGATCGAGCCGACCGAGTCCGAGGACCTGAACGAACTCGACCGGTTCTGCGAGACGATGATCGCCATTCGTGCGGAGATCGAGAAGGTCGGGTCGGGTGAGTGGCCCGCGGACGACAACCCGCTGCGGAACGCTCCGCACACCGCCGGTGCGCTGGGCGGTGAGTGGGAGCACGCGTACAGCCGTGAGGAGGCCGTGTTCCCGGCCGGGGTGTCGGCCGCCGACAAGTACTGGCCGCCGGTGCGCCGGATCGACCAGGCCTTCGGCGACCGGAACCTGGTGTGCTCCTGCCCGCCGATGGACGCGTACGAGGGCTGACGCACCGGCGTAGGTGATCGAGGGCTCCGCTCCGACCGTGTTCGGTCGGGCGGAGCCCTCGTGTGTCAGGGCGGTGCGTGGAGCCCTCGTGTGTCAGGGCGGCGGGGCACCCGCCCTGCCTCGCGTAGGCGGCCGGTGCCCTCCCGTTTCACGCGGTCGCAAGTGCCACCTCCGTCGCCTTGACCAGGGCTACGACGGGCATTCCGGGGGCCAGGGCAAGGTCGTTGGTGGCGTCCCTGGTGATGGCTGCCGTCAGCACGCCGCCCTTCACGGCGATTTTCACCGAGGCCATCGCGCCGCCCGTGGCGATACCGGTGACCGTGCCGGGGAGCTGGTTGCGGATGGACAGGCCGCTGATCGGTGCGGTGGAGAGGGAGATCTCCGTCGCTTTCACGAGGGCCGTCACGCCGGTTCCCTCGGCCAGGCCGAGGTCCTCGACGGCATCACGGGTGATCGCCGCGGTGAGGTCCTGACCGCTGTCTAGGTGGACCTTGACGGTTGCCATGACCTCGCCGGGTGCGATGGCGGTGATGGTGCCGGGCAGTTGGTTGCGGATGCTCAGGCTCATGGGGGACGCCTCGCAGACAGTGGGAGAGGGAGAGGAGGAGAGGGGGGATTTGTGAGGGTTTGCGGAATCCGGCCCCTACCGTAACGACGTGCCCTGTCCGTTTACGTGCGGTCGATGTGGACGTTCGTCGACTTCACGCGGGCGGTGGCCTCCATGCCGACTTCCAGGCCCAGTTCCTCGACCGCCTCGCGGGTCAGGAGGGAGACCAGGCGGTGCGGGCCGGCCTGGATCTCCACCTGGGCCGCCACGTCGCCGAGTTTGATCGCGGTGACGATGCCGGGGAAGGCGTTGCGGGCCGAGGTGTAGGAGGCTTCCTCCTCGTCGCTGCCGGCCCTGGCGAGTTCGACGGAGAACGCGGCGAGGTCCTTGCCGTCGATGAGTCGCCGTCCGGTGTCGTCGCGGTGGGTCGCGACGCGGCCGGCGTCCGCCCAGCGGCGTGCGGTGTCGGGGCTCACGCCGAGCAGCCGCGCCGCCTGGCCGATCGTGTAGGACTGCATGCCGGTCACGATAGGGGCCGGGCGGGGAACTCGAGGCAGGGGGTTGGCCGTTGGGTATAACGCGATATAGCGTTAGTGGGGTCGGCGGGTCAGAACGGGGTGAGGGCATGGCGACTGAGCTGTCGCACACGGGGCTGCGGGCTTCGGACACGGACCGGGACCGTGCGGTGGACGTTCTGAACGCCGCGGCGGCGGACGGCCGGCTGACCATGGAGGAGCTGGACGAGCGCGTGACCGCCGCTCTCTCCGCCCGCACGGTGGCCGAGTTGGCCGAGCTGACGGTGGATCTGCCGTCGGTGCCGGGCGGTGTCGAGGTCAAGGACGTCGTCCGGATCGAGCAGCAAGGCGGTTCGGCCGTGCGGGGCGGCGCCTGGGTGGTACCCCGGCGGCTGGAGATCGAGTCGTCCTGGGGTGATGTGACCCTCGACTTCACGCAGGCGGCGACAGCCGGCGGGACCCTGCGGATCGACCTGGACATGCGCGGTGGCACGCTGAGGCTGGTCACGCGGCCCGGTGTGGTGGTGGACACCGACTCCCTGGCGATCGACTACGCCAAGGTGAGGACACGTCCGGCCGGAAAGGCCGGTGAGGCCGGTGCGCCGGTCGTGCTGCGGGTCGAGATCGCCGGGCGCATGCAGTACGGCCGGATAGTGGTACGTCCTGCGCGGCGCACGCGGTTCAGAACATCCCCGACGCCCTGAGCACTGCCTGCGCCGCCGCGTCGTCGATCTGGTGGCCCAACCGCTCGACCACGTCCGTGCCTTCGAGGAGCGTCCCGCGTTCGCGTGAGCGGCGCACCCCGGTGTCCAACTCGTGCCAGAGCAGCGGGTTGGCGACGAGGATCCGTGGGTCCAGGTCCAGTCGGCAGCCGTCCGTGTCGCGCAGGGTCAGAAGAGCGGAGACGCGGCCGTGCTGTCGTACGGCGACCAGCGCGTCCGTACGCACCGACTGCCGTCGTACGAGGCCACGCACCGCCAGCCAGCCCGGGCCCGCGGTCACCCGCTGGGGGAACAGGATCGTGAAGAGCAGAGCGGTGAGGGCCAGCCACAGCAGGGCCCGTGGCGGTGTCAGCGTCTCCCCGTCCAGATCGACCAGCAGGGTCATGCCGAGGAAGGCCAGGGCGCAGCCCACGGCGAACCGGGCGCTGCCACGCCAGTGGCGGTCGCCGGTCGGCACCGGAAGAGGTCCGCTTCCCTGCACAGTGCAGACGGTAGGGCTCCGAGGCGCCGGTAAGACCGCCGCAGTCGGTGCTCTGACGCCTTACGGTGCAACCTTGACGCGATCCTGATGCCGGCGTCCGTTTCAGCCGGTGTGCACCCGGGGCCGGCGGTCCCGGTCGGGCTCCGCCTCGCGCAGCACCTCGCGGGTGACCGGGGCGACCTCGCCCTGGCCGAAGAGGAAGAAGCGCAGGAAGTTGGCGAAGGGACTGCCCTCGGTCCACTCGAAGTAGATGTGCGGAATGCGGCCGGTGTTGTCGCGGACGCGCAGGAGCAGCGCGGCCAGGGCATTGGGGATGGAGGAGGACTCCAGGGTGAGGACGCGGTAGCGGTTGTGCAGGACCTCGCCGCGTACGGTCAGACCGGCCTCGAACTCTGACGGGTCGGTGACCGTCACCTCGACGAAGACGAAGTCCTCCTGGCCCGGGACGTCGTTGTCGGCCCGGATCTGCTCGATCTTGTCGCGGTACTCCGCCATGTCCCGCCGATCGGGCTCGTTGGCGATGAAGCGGATCTTGCGGCTGGCCACGTCCCGGATGAATCGTTCCGCCATGGCGTCGAACGTCACGCTGGTCACCCGGAGTTCGAAGGCGCGACGCAGTCGCGAGAGCAGGGAGACGAGGATGATGCCGGCGATGAAGCAGGCGCCGATCTTCACACCGTCCGGGCGCTCGATGACGTTCACCACGGTCGTGTACAGGAACACCGCGGAGATGACGGCGAAGCCGATGGTCCAGTTGCGCTGACCGGCCTTGCGGGCCGCGATGGTCACCGCGATCGCGGCGGAGCTGATCAGTACCAGGACACCGGTGGCGTAGGCGCCGCCCTGGGCGTCGACGTCGGCGTCGAAGATCCAGGTGACGAGGAAGGCGACCAGGGTGAAGACGATGACCATCGGGCGCACCGCGCGCGCCCAGTGCGGGGCCATGCCGTAGCGGGGCAGATAGCGGGGCATCAGGTTGAGCAGCCCGGCCATGGCGGAGGCGCCGGCGAACCAGAGGATGGCGATCGTCGAGACGTCGTAGACGGTGCCGAACGCGCCACCCAGGTACTCGTGCGCGAGGAAGGCGAGCGCGCGGCCGTTGGCCTGGCCGCCCGGTTCGAACTCCTTCTCCGGGATCAGCAGCGTGGTGATGAAGCTCGTCGTGATCAGGAAGCAGCTCATGATCAGGGCGGCGGTGGTGAGGAGCTTCTTCGTGTCCCGGATCCGCCCCTTCGGCTGCGCCTCGGTGTCCCCCGGGTCGCCCTTGACGTGCGGCATCACCGCGACCCCGGTCTCGAACCCTGACAGACCGAGCGCGAGCTTGGGGAAGACGATCAGGGCCACGCCGATCATGACGAAGACGTTGCCGTGCTCGGCCGTGAGGGCCGTGGACCAGTCGGTGATCACGTGCCCCTCGGTGACGATGTGATAGAGGCCGGCGACCACGACGACCGCGTTCAGCGCGAGGTAGATGCCCACCAGGGCGACGGCGACGCCGATGGCCTCCAGGAAGCCCTTGAGGAACACCGCGCCGAGCAGGGCCACGAGGATGAGGGTGATCAGCAGCTGCTTGTCGTGCAGGGCGCTGTTCAGGTGAGGGTTCTCGACCAGATGGGTCGAGGCGTCGGCCGCCGACAGGGTGATGGTGATCAGGAAGTCGGTGGCGGCGAAGCCCAGCAAGGTCAGGACGAACAGCTTGCCCTTCCAGAAGGACAGCAGCCGCTCAAGCATCGAGATCGAGCCCTCGCCATGCGGGCTCTCCTCCGCCACCCGCCGGTAGACGGGCAGAGCGCCCGCCAGTGTGACGATCACGAGCACGATCGTGGCGATGGGGGAGAGCAGGCCGGCCGCGAGGGCCGCGATTCCTGGCTGGTAGCCGAGGGTCGAGAAGTAGTCGACGCCGGTGAGGCACATGACGCGGTACCAGGGCTGGCCTTCGTGGGCGGGCTCCGGCTCGGCGTGCGGGCCCTGGGGGCCGTGGCCCTTGCCCATGTCGGACAGCCCTTGCAGCATCCAGGAGCGCACCCGACTGGACGTCGAGTGTTCGGTCGTGGCCATCGGCGTGCTCCTGATGTGCGGGTCGGCGCGATTTCGGCCATCACGCGGACGGCGGGATCAGCGTAAGCGGAGAGTGACGCATGGGCCCACGGATCGGGGGGCTGTGAGCGTCAAGCTTCCGTTAAGACTGGCCGGGTCGGGGCGTGGTGAAAGGTATTGGCCGAGCTCCGGGGTCGTATGGGCGGCGTTCGGTCGCACGGGGAGGGGCGGCTGCCTCTCGGGGAGGTGGACACCCAGCGTCACGGTGCGCGTGCCGGGGAGGGCGCCTGGGGTTCGGCCGACGCGGGTCGGCTGTGGCCGATCGCGCGGCTCCCGGCGGCCCTTGGGCGTCAAAGTGCCGTCGAGGACGGTCGGTTCGACGCGAAGAATGCGCAAGGAGTGACAGCGAACGGCGGGATCCGGTCAGAACCTTGGTGCCTCGCCCGCGGGTTTCCTCCGCGACTGTTCGTTCCGTACAAAGGCGCCCGCGCCATGTCCGCCCTGACCACCGTGCCCGGGGTGGCGGTCACCGGGCTGGCCGTCCTCTCGCTCGACGCCGTGGCGTCGGTGGCCTACGGGCCCGAGGCGACCGACCTCGTCCTGGCCGCCGCCGGTGCGCACGGCCTCGGCTTCACGCTTCCGGTCACGCCGGCCATCGCCGCCCATGTCCGGCTGCGGCTGCGCTTGTTCCGACCTCGGGACGGTCCGCGTATGAGTCCCGTCAAGGAGGCGCAGAGCGCCGTAAGGGACCCGTCAACGGCGGCCGAATCCGGCCACTGAGGCTGTTTCCTCGAATCGTCCCTGTTCAGCCGATCCTCACTCCAGGAGTTCACGATGGCCGATCTGGCCTTCGTCGTCACCGCGATCGCGTGCTTCGCGCTGGTGGCGCTCGTCGCCAAGGGGGTGACCAAGCTGTGACTGCCGAGAACATCGTCGGCCTTGTCGTGGCCGTCGCCCTGCTGGGCTATCTCGTCCTCGCCCTGATCTTCCCGGAGAGGTTCTGAGAGCAGACATGGGTCCCGTACTCGCCGGCGTCCTCCAGCTGCTCGCCCTGATCGGCGCGCTGGCTCTCGCCTACATACCCCTCGGCACCTACATGGCCAGGGTCTACTCCTCGGACCGTCACTGGCGTGTCGAGAAGTGGATCTACAAGGGCATCGGTGCCGACCCCGACACCGAGATGCGCTGGCCCGCGTATCTGCGCGGTGTGCTCGCCTTCTCGGTGGCGGGCGTGCTGTTCCTGTATCTGTTGCAGCGACTTCAGGGCGTGCTGCCCGGTTCGCTGGGCTTCTCCGCGATCGATCCGGACCAGGCGTTCAACACCGCGGTGTCCTTCGTCACCAACACCAACTGGCAGTCGTACTACGGCGAGCAGGCCATGGGCCACGTCGTGCAGACCGGCGGGCTGGCCGTGCAGAACTTCGTGTCCGCGGCCGTCGGTATCGCGGTGGCGGTGGCGCTGGTGCGCGGGTTCGCGCGCTCGCGCACCGGTGAGCTGGGCAACTTCTGGTCCGACCTGGTGCGGGGTGTCGTACGCATCCTGGTGCCGATCGCGGCGGTCGCCGCGGTCGTCCTGGTCGCCTCCGGTGCCATCCAGAACTTCTCCGGCATCCACGAGGTCGGCCAGTTCATGGGCGGGCAGCAGCAGTGGAACGGCGGCGCGGTCGCCTCGCAGGAGGCGATCAAGGAGCTGGGTACCAACGGGGGCGGCTACTTCAACGCCAACAGCGCCCACCCCTTCGAGAACCCCACCCCGTTCTCGAACCTGTTCGAGATCTTCCTGATCCTGGTGATCCCGTTCGCGCTGACCCGCACCTTCGGCCTCATGGTCGGCTCGGTGAAGCAGGGCTACGCGATCCTCGCGACGATGGCCACCATCTGGCTCGGCTTCACGGCGCTGATGATGTGGACCGAGTTCGCCCACCACGGCCCGGCGTTCGACATCGCGGGCGGGGCCTACGAGGGCAAGGAGGTCCGGTTCGGTGTCGGCGGCTCGTCCATCTTCGCGACGGCGACCACGCTCACCTCGACCGGTGCGGTGGACTCCTTCCACTCCTCGTTCACCGGCCTTGGCGGCGGTATCACCATGCTCGGGATGATGCTGGGCGAGATCGCGCCGGGCGGTACCGGTTCCGGACTGTACGGCATGCTGATCATGGCGATCATCGCGGTGTTCATCGCCGGTCTGATGGTCGGCCGTACGCCCGAGTACCTGGGCAAGAAGATCGGCTCCCGTGAGATCAAGCTGGCGGCCTGCTACATCCTGATCACACCGGCGCTGGTGCTGATCTTCACCGCCGCGGCCATGGCGCTGCCCACGCCGGGCAACTCCATGACGAACAGCGGGGCGCACGGCTTCTCCGAGATCCTCTACGCCTACACGTCCGCCTCCAACAACAACGGCTCGGCCTTCGCCGGTCTGAACGCGGACACCCAGTGGTTCAACTCGACGCTGGGCCTGGCCATGCTGTTCGGCCGCTTCCTGCCGATGGTGTTCGTGCTGGCGCTGGCCGGCTCGCTCGCCGAGCAGAAGCCCGTCCCGGCCACCGCGGGCACGCTGCGGACCGACAAGCCGCTCTACGCGGGTCTGCTGGTCGGCACGATCATCATCATCACCGGTCTGACGTACTTCCCGGCGCTGGCGCTGGGTCCGCTGGCCGAGGGGCTGGCGTCATGACCACTCGTATCGACAAGCAAGAGGACTCCATGTCCACAGTCACCCCCACCCGGGCGCCGCACAGCGACGTACCCACCGGGCACAAGGCCCCCGAGGGCCGTGTCGGTGCCGGCCTCTTCGACCCCAAGCAACTGGTCAAGTCGCTGCCGGACGCCTTCCGCAAGCTCGGCCCACGGGTGATGGTCAAGTCCCCGGTCATGTTCGTCGTGCTCGTCGGGTCCGTCCTGACCACTGCCTTCTCGTTCAAGGACCCCGGCGACTGGTTCGGCTGGACGATCAGCGCCTGGCTGTGGCTGACGGTGCTCTTCGCCAACCTGGCCGAGGCCGTCGCCGAGGGCCGCGGCAAGGCGCAGGCCGACACCCTGCGCAAGGCCAAGACCGACACGGTGGCGCGCAAGGTCGACGGCACGGTCGTCGCCGGCACCGAGCTGAGGATCGGCGACCTGGTCGTCTGCGAGGCCGGAGATGTCATCCCCGGTGACGGCGATGTCGTCGAGGGCGTGGCGTCCGTCGACGAGTCGGCGATCACCGGTGAGTCGGCGCCCGTCATCCGTGAGTCCGGCGGCGACCGTTCGGCCGTCACCGGCGGTACGAAGGTCCTCTCCGACCGCATCGTCATCAAGATCACGACGAGGCCCGGCGAGACCTTCATCGACCGGATGATCAACCTGGTCGAGGGCGCCGCCCGGCAGAAGACACCGAACGAGATCGCGCTCAACATCCTGCTGGCCTCGCTGACGATCGTCTTCCTGCTCGCCTGCGCCACGCTGCCGCCCCTGGCGGACTACGCCGGCACGCACCTGACCATGGTCGTGCTGGTCGCCCTGCTGGTCTGTCTGATCCCCACCACGATCGGCGCCCTGCTCTCCGCGATCGGCATCGCGGGCATGGACCGGCTGGTCCAGCGCAACGTACTCGCCATGTCCGGCAGGGCCGTCGAGGCGGCCGGCGACGTCTCCACGCTGCTGCTCGACAAGACCGGCACCATCACGCTCGGCAACCGTCAGGCCTCCGAATTCGTGCCGGTCACGGGAACGACCGACGCCGAGGTCGCCGACGCAGCCCAGCTGTCGTCGCTGGCCGACGAGACGCCCGAGGGCCGCTCCATCGTCGTACTGGCCAAGGATAAGTACGGCCTGCGCGAGCGCCACCAGGGCGAGTTGGCCGGTGCCGAGTGGATCGCCTTCACCGCGCAGACCCGGATGTCCGGCGTGGACGTCGACGGCCGCAAGATCCGAAAGGGCGCCGCCGGTTCGGTCATCGCCTGGGTGCGGGAGCAGGGCGGCACGATCGCCGACGACGCGGACGCGATCGCCAACCGCATCTCCGAGGCCGGTGGCACCCCGCTGCTGGTCGCAGTGGAGGACGCCGACGGCGCTCGGATCCTCGGCGTCATCCACCTCAAGGACGTCGTCAAGGACGGCATGCGGGAGCGGTTCGAGGAACTGCGCCGCATGGGCATCAAGACCGTCATGATCACGGGTGACAACCCGCTGACCGCCAAGGCGATCGCCGACGAGGCCGGCGTGGACGACTTCCTCGCGGAGGCGACTCCCGAGGACAAGATGGCGCTCATCAAGCGGGAGCAGGCGGGCGGCAAGCTGGTCGCGATGACCGGTGACGGCACGAACGACGCGCCCGCGCTGGCCCAGGCGGACGTCGGCGTGGCGATGAACACCGGCACGTCGGCCGCCAAGGAGGCCGGCAACATGGTCGACCTCGACTCCAATCCGACCAAGCTCATCGAGATCGTCGAGATCGGCAAGCAACTGCTGATCACCCGGGGCGCGTTGACCACGTTCTCCATCGCCAACGACGTAGCCAAGTACTTCGCGATCATCCCGGCGCTGTTCGCGGCCGTCTACCCGGGCCTGGACAAGCTCAACATCATGGGCCTGTCCTCGCCGGACTCGGCGATCCTGTCCGCGGTGATCTTCAATGCGCTGATCATCGTCGCGCTGGTGCCGCTGTCCCTGAAGGGCGTGCAGTACCGGCCCGTCAGCGCGGACCGCATGTTGCGGCGGAACCTCACCATCTACGGGCTGGGCGGACTGGTCGCGCCCTTCATCGGCATCAAGATCATCGACCTGCTCATCTCCCTCATCCCCGGAATCGGCTGATCGCCATGAACAACTCGGTTACGAACACCGCCCGGTTGCTCGGGGCGGGCCTGCGGGCCCTGCTCGTGCTGACCCTGCTCACCGGCGTCATCTATCCGCTGGCCGTCACCGGCGTGGCGCAAGCGCTCTTCAGCGACAAGGCGAACGGCTCGGAGGCCAAGGCGGACGGCAAGGTCGTCGGTTCCTCGCTGATCGGTCAACAGGGCTACAGCCTGGACTACTTCCAGCCCCGGCCCGCCAAGGGACTGGGTGAGAACTCGGTCAACACGCAGTACAAGCTGATCCTGTCCGGCGCCACCAACCGTTCGGGCGACAACCCCGAGCTGATCGGGTGGGTGAAGGAGGCGAAGGCCAAGGTCGTGAAGGACAACTCCGTGCCCGGCTACACGGTCAAGGCCTCCCAGGTCCCCGCCGACGCGGTCACCTCCTCCGCCTCCGGTCTGGACCCCGACATCTCCCCGCAGTACGCGGACATCCAGGTCCACCGCGTCGCCGACCGCAACGACCTGTCCGTCGCCCAGGTGCAGAAGCTGGTCGACGACCACACCGAGGGACGCACGCTCGGCTTCGTCGGTGAGCCACGCGTGAACGTCCTCGAACTCAACATCGCGCTCAAGGAACTCATCAAGGGCGACTGACCGATGACCCGGGTGCTGGTCGTGGAAGACGACCCCCAGCTGGTACGAGCACTCGTGATCAACATGCAGGCCCGCCGGTACGGAGTGGACGCGGCGCCCGACGGCGCCACGGCCCTCCGGCTGGCGGCCGCGCGTCAGCCGGACGTGGTGATGCTCGACCTCGGTCTGCCCGACATGGACGGGGTCGATGTCATCAAGGCACTGCGCGGCTGGACACGTGTGCCGATCATGGTGCTGTCGGCCCGTCGGGCCTCCGACGAGAAGGTGGCCGCACTCGACGCGGGCGCCGACGACTACGTCACCAAGCCCTTCAGCATGGACGAGCTCATGGCACGGCTGCGGGCAGCGGTGCGCCGCACCGAGAAGTCCCCGCTCACCCCAGGTACGACGCACGTGGCGACCGCCGAGTTCACCATCGACCTGCTGGCCAAGAGAGTCGTACGGGCCGGCCGCGACGTACGCCTCACCCCGACCGAGTGGCATCTGCTGGAGATCCTGGTGACCCGTCCCGGGCACCTCGTCACGCAGAAGCACCTGCTGCGGGAGGTCTGGGGGGTCACCCAGTCCGGCAAGACCAACTATCTGCGGGTCTACATGGCCCAACTGCGCCGGAAGCTGGAGGCGGACCCCTCGCACCCCCGCCATCTCATCACCGAACCCGGCATGGGTTACCGCTTCGAAGGGTGAACATGGGACGCGGCAGGCTTCGGATCTATCTCGGCGCGGCACCGGGCGTCGGCAAGACGTACGCGATGCTCTCCGAGGCGCACCGGCGGGTGGAGCGCGGCACCGACTGCGTGGTCGCGTTCGTGGAGCACCACGGCCGGCCGCGCACCGAGGTGATGCTCCACGGACTGGAGCAGATTCGGCGCAGGGAACTGGAGTACCGCGGCTCGTCCTTCACGGAGATGGACGTCGACGCCGTCCTCGCCCGCAGGCCCCAGGTGGCGCTGGTGGACGAGCTGGCCCATACCAACGTCCCCGGCTCGCGCAACGCCAAGCGCTGGCAGGACGTGGAGGAGCTGCTCGCCGCCGGCATCGACGTGATATCGACCGTCAACATCCAGCATCTGGAGTCGCTGGGGGACGTCGTCGAGTCGATCACGGGCGTACGGCAGCAGGAGACCGTGCCGGACGAGGTGGTGCGCCGGGCCGACCAGATCGAGCTGGTCGACATGTCGCCACAGGCGCTGCGCCGCCGGATGGCACACGGGAACGTCTACCAGCCGGACAGGGTCGACGCGGCCCTCTCCAACTACTTCCGCCCCGGGAACCTGACGGCACTGCGGGAGCTGGCCCTGCTCTGGGTGGCCGACCGCGTCGACGAATACCTCAACGCGTACCGCAGCGAGCACGAGGTCACGACGATATGGGGTTCGCGGGAGCGGATCGTCGTGGGCCTGACCGGCGGGCCGGAGGGGAGAACGCTGATCCGCCGGGCCGCGCGGCTGGCGGAGAAGGGTGCCGGTGGTGAGGTGCTCGCCGTCTACATCGCCCGCAGCGACGGCCTGACCGGCGCGTCACCGAAGGAACTGGCTGTGCAGCGCGGGCTGGTGGAGGACCTCGGCGGCACCTTCCACCACGTGGTCGGCGACGACATCCCGGCGGCCCTGCTGGCCTTCGCGCGCGGCGTCAACGCCACCCAGATCGTGCTCGGCGTGTCCCGTCGCAAGAGCTGGCAGTACGTCCTCGGGCCCGGCGTCGGCGCGACGGTCGCCCGGGAGTCGGGGCCCGACCTCGACGTCCACCTGATCACCCATGGCGAGGCGGGAAAGGGGCGCGGGCTGCCCGTGGCCCGCACTGCCCGGCTCGGCCGGGCGCGGATCATCTGGGGCTGGCTGGTCGGGGTCCTCGGCGCCGTCGTCCTGACCCTCCTGCTGACGCACCTCGCGCCCGAAGTCGGCCTCGCCAACGACATGTTGCTGTACCTGGCGCTGACGGTCGCCGCGGCGCTGCTCGGCGGGCTGCTGCCGGCACTGGCCTCCGCAGTGGTGGGTTCGCTGCTGCTGAACTGGTTCTTCACGCCACCGGTGCACACGCTGACCATCGCCGACCCGAAGAACATCGTCGCCATCGCGATCTTCCTCGGCGTGGCGGTGTCGGTGGCCTCCGTGGTGGATCTGGCGGCCCGCCGCACCCACCAGGCGGCACGCCTGCGCGCCGAGTCGGAGATCCTCTCCTTCCTCGCCGGGAACGTGCTGCGCGGCGAGACCAGCCTGGAAGCGCTGTTGGAGCGCGTCCGCGAGACCTTCGGGATGGGGTCGGTGGCCCTGCTGGAGCGGGCGAGCGAGGTGGCCCCGTGGTCCTGCGCGGGCAGCGTGGGCCCCAGGCCCTGCCAGAACCCCGAGGACGCGGACGTGGACGTGCCGGTCGGCGACCACATGGCGCTTGCCCTGACCGGCCGGGTGCTGCCCGCCGAGGACCGCCGGGTGCTCGCCGCCTTCGCCGCCCAGGCCGCGGTCGTCCTGGACCGCCGCAGGCTCCAGGAGGAGGCCGACCAGGCCAAGGAACTGGCCGAGGGCAACCGCATCCGTACGGCACTGCTCGCCGCCGTCAGCCATGACCTCCGTACGCCGCTCGCGGGCATCAAGGCGGCGGTCTCGTCGCTGCGGTCCGACGACGTGGCCTGGTCCGAGGAGGATCAGGCCGAACTGCTGGAGGCGATCGAGGAGGGCGCCGACCGGCTCGACCACCTGGTCGGGAACCTCCTCGACATGTCGCGCCTGCAGACCGGCACGGTCAAGGCGTTGATCAGGGAGATCGACCTCGACGAGGTGGTGCCGATGGCGCTCGGCGGGGTGCCGGAGGACAGCGTGGAGCTGGACATCCCGGAGACGCTGCCCATGGTCTCGGCGGACAAGGGCCTGTTGGAGCGCGTCGTCGCCAACGTCGTCGAGAACGCCGTGAAGTACAGCCGCCAGGACGAACCCGTGCTGGTCGCCGCCAGCGCCATCGCCGACCGGGTCGAGGTCCGGGTGGTCGACCGCGGCCCGGGCGTCCCGGACGAGGCCAAGGAACGCATCTTCGAGCCGTTCCAGCGCTACGGCGACGCCCCGCGCGGAGCCGGAGTGGGGCTCGGGCTCGCGGTCGCACGGGGCTTCGCGGAGGCGATGGGAGGCACGATCAACGCCGAGGACACGCCTGGGGGTGGGCTGACGATGGTGCTGAGTCTGGGGATGGCGCGGGGGAGGCTGCCGGGGCAGACGGAAGCGCCGACTGCGGCGATGCCGTAGCGGCTCGGACGCCGACTGCGGCGATGCCGTAGCGGCTCGGACGCCGACTGCGTTCACGCCCCGTCCGGCCGCACCGTGTCCCGCGCCAAGTGCCGTGTGTCCAGCCGCAGTCGCCAGGCGTTGCGCCGGTGCACGGCCGCCAGCTCCGTCTCCAGCGCTGACGGCGGTACCGCGAGGACCGGGCAGGTGGCATGCGCGAGGCAGTAGCGGGTCACCGAGCGGCCGCACGCGCGATGCCAGCGGCTGCGTCGGCCGGCGCCGACGACCAGGATGTCGTCCTCGCGGTCGGCGATCTCCACCAGTGCCTGTCCGGCGGTGCCATGGGCGACAAGGGCGTACATCCACACGCCGGGGCCGGCCTCGCCGAACACGTCGCTGAGGACGGCGACCAGCCGCTCGCGCGCCAGGCGCTGCCACTCGCCGTGCACCAGGCTCACCCCCGGACCGCGCCGGGCGGCGGGGTCCCCGCCGGGCGGCTGCCATGCCAGCACAGGCCACAGCTGCGCGCCCCGCTGCCGCGCCTCGTCGGCGGCCCGGCGCAGGGCGGTCAGGCTGCCCACGGAACCGCTCACTCCGACCACGACCCGTGCTGTCGCGACGCTGCCGGAACCGGACATGACTCCACCGTTCTTCTCTTCGCGCACGCCCGCGAGCCGTCCTCGCGGGAAGCCCTGACGGGCCGCTCCCATCACACGCCCGCCGCAGGCCCGCAGCCAGGCCTGACGGCACTTCTTGGCGGACCTCTGACGGCGTTCCCCCGGCAGGCCGCACTCCGCGTCAACGTCCCGTCAGCGTCCGGCCGATCGCCGTCAGCATCGCGTCATGAGCCGCCCGAAGCCCCCGTCGCCGGGCATACCTTCGGTGGCAAGCCCCGGTCCGCCTCCCCGCGCCGGGGCCATCGAGCCACTGACCCGATCCACCTCGGATCCTTCCGGAGGCACCCATGGCAGACATCCTGTACGAAGAAGACCCGGAGCCCTCTGATCGGTTCCCGGCCGGCCCTCTGTACGTTCCGGTCCGGCCGGGACCGGCAGCCGCCTGTGCGGCCCGCCTCTTCCGTACGCCCCTCGGCGACCGTACGGCCGTAGGGTTCACCTCTCCGCGGCAGCTGGCCGCCACCCTCGGCCCCGACCAGCCCTGGATCCGGCTCGCCGAGCCCGCCCTGCGCGCCCTGACCGCACCGCTCGGCGTCACCACCGTCACCGTCGACCCACAGTTCGCGGCACCGGCTCCCACGCCGATCGAGCCCGTCGCCGCTGTTCCCGCACTGCGGATCGGCTGAGGGGGCACACATGACCACGCTTCACGAACCCGCGGTCACCGCCACGGCCACCGCCCCTGCCGACGCCCTGTCCGTATGGCCCGTCTCCACCGTTGAGCACCGCCCGGGTGACCTCTCCGTCGGTGGCGTACCCCTGGCCGAGGTCGCCGACCGCTTCGGCACCCCCGTCTACGTCCTGGACGAGACCGAGGTGCGCGAGCGCTGCCGCACCTACCGGCATATCTTCCCGGACGCCGAAGTGCTGTACGCGGCCAAGGCTTTCCTGTGCCGCGCGATGGTCCACTGGATGGCCGAGGAGGGCCTGGGCCTGGACGTCTGCTCGGCCGGTGAACTGGAACTCGCGGTCACCACCGGCTTCCCGCCGGAGCGGATCGTGCTCCACGGCAACGCCAAGTCGCCGCGCGACCTGGAGACCGCGCTTCGCCTGGGCGTCGGACGCATCGTCATCGACAGCCCCTCCGAGATCGCCCGGCTGGCCGCGGCGGTCGGGCCCGACGGCCACCAGAAGGTCATGGTCCGCGTCGTGCCCGGCATCAGCGCCGGCGGACACGAGAAGATCCGCACCGGAACCGAGGACCAGAAGTTCGGCCTGTCCATCTCGGACGGCTACGCGCAGCACGCCATCGCCCGCATCCTGGACCAGCCGCAGCTCGAACTCACCGGCCTGCACTGCCACTTGGGCTCGCAGATCACCAGCGTCAAGCCCTACATCGCCGCCGTACGGCGCGTCGTCGGACTCATGGCCCGCCTGTACGAACAGCACGGCCTGGTCCTGCCGGAACTCGACCTGGGCGGCGGCCACGGCATCGCCTACCGGCCCGGCGAGCCGGCCCTGGACCTGACCCTGCTCGCACGCCGGGTGCGGGCCGAACTGGCCGAGGCCTGCGCGGCGGCCGGGCTTACCGTGCCGCGCCTCGTCATCGAGCCGGGACGGGCGATCGCGGGCCCGGCGGGCATCGCGCTCTACCACGTCCTCGCCGTAAAGCGCACCGGTGCGCACACCTACGTGGCGGTGGACGGCGGCATGAGCGACAACCCCCGGCCCGCACTGTACGGGGTGCGCTACGCGCCCCGGCTGGTGGGCCGGCACAGCACCGCAGCCGCCAGGCCGGTGACCGTCGTGGGCCGCCACTGCGAGGCGGGTGACGTCGTCGCCACGGACGTCGAGCTCCCCGACGACATCCGCCCGGGAGACCTGCTCGCGGTCCCTGCCGCCGGCGCCTATCACCTGTCCATGGCCTCCGGCTACAACCTGGTCGGACGCCCCCCGGTGGTCGCCGTGGCCGACAGCCGCGCACGGCTCCTGATCCGCCGCGAGTCCCTGGACGACATCCGCAGCCGCGACGTCGGCCTCTGAGGCCCGGCGGGCCCCTCGCCCAGTCGCATCCGATCCACCTCCGGGTGAGCCATGGCCACGCCCTCGCCCGGAGGTGCCCGGCGTAAGGTTCGCCAGCGTTGGCGAATGTTTCGATCACCCGCAGCTCGAAGCAGGGAGGAGTTCAATTCGCCTTGTCCAAAGGGTTGCCACCGTTTGGTAGCTGTATCTAGGGTGCGGCAGCAACGAAGCTTTCTGAATTAGTTCCGAAACTTTCGATGCAGCGGACGGTGGCCGTGGTGGGCGCCGTCCCGTACCCAAGGAGCGCATGATGGGCGACCCGGGACTGTCCCGCCGCGGCTTCCTGGCGGCCTCCGCCGGGGCCGGTCTGGGCATGACGGCACTGAGCGGTTGCGGCGGAGACTCGGACGGAGGGTCGTCGGACGGCACCACCACCATCGAGTGGTGGAACATCTCCACCACCGAGCCGACGAAGGGAGTCTGGGCGGCGCTGGCCAAGAAGTTCGAGGCCCAGAACCCCAAGGTGAAGGTAAAGATCGTCCAGCTGGAGAACGACGCGTACAAGTCGAAGATGACGGCCCTGACCGCCTCCGGGAAGCTGCCCGACATCTTCCACACCTGGGGCGGCGGCGTCCTGAAGCAGCAGGTCGACGCCGGGCTGGTCGAGGACCTCACCGACCGCACCAAGGACTTCGCCGACGGCCTGCTGCCGGTCGCCAAGGAGCCGTACCTCCTGGACGAGAAGGTCTACGGCATCCCGTTCGACATCGGCATGATCGGCTTCTGGTACAACAAGGCGCTCTTCAAGGATGCGGGGGTCGGCGAGCCGCCGACCACCTGGAGCGGATTCCTCGACGCCGTAAAGAAGTTGAAGGCCAAGGGCATCACCCCGCTCGCCCTCGCGGGCAAGGAGAAGTGGCCCGGCATGTACTACTGGGCGTACCTCTCGATGCGCACCGCGGGCGCCTCCGCCCTCCAGAAGGCCTACGACGACAAGGACTTCACCGGCGACGCCTTCGTACAGGCCGGCCGGCACCTCCAGGAACTCGTCGACCTCCAGCCGTTCCAGAAAGGCTTCCTCGGCGCCGCCTACTCCACCCCGACCGGCCAGGCCGCGGCCGTCGGCAACGGCAAGGCGGCGATGGAGCTCATGGGGCAGTGGGCCCCGGTCGTGCAGGCGGACGCCGGCAAGGGGCTTGGCGAGGACCTCGGGTTCTTCCCGTTCCCCGAGGTCGCCGGCGGCAAGGGCGCGATCACCGAGGTCTTCGGCGGGGGCGGCGGACACGCCCTGCGCAGCGGGGCTCCGCAGGCCGCCGTCGACTTCCTGAAGTTCTTCGCCTCCGAGGCGACCGACGTGGAGCTGGTCAAGGAGACGGGCGTCCTGCCGGTGGTCCCGGCCGCCGAGCGCGCCATCACCGACGCCAACATCAAGGCCGTACAGGCGCAGTTGAAGGGCGCCACCGGCTTCCAGCTCTATCTCGACCAGGCCTACGCGCCCGCCGTCGGCCAGGAGGTCAACGACAGCGTCGGCGCCCTCGTCGCCGGGTCCAAGTCACCCCAGCAGGTCGTCGAGTCGATCACGCAGACCGCGAAAGAAGAGCAGTAGCCGGCGATGACCTCCACGTTCCTGCCGGACAAACGCACCGGCCCCGCCGCCGATCGCACGCCCCCGCCCACCGGTGCGGCTCGCGGGCGAGCCCGGCGTCGGGCGCTGCACTGGCTCACCGCGGTCGGCTTCCAGGTGCCGGCACTGGTGCTGTTCCTCGTCCTGGTGCTGCTGCCGATGCTGTTCGCGCTGTACGCCGCCTTCTTCCGCTGGGGCGGGTTCGGCATGCCGTCCGACTACATCGGCGCCGACAACTTCACCCGGCTCTTCCAGGACCCCGTCTTCCTCGGCGACCTGTGGCGCTGCCTGCTCCTGGTCGTGCTCTCGCTCGCCGTCCAGCTGCCGTTCGCGCTTGCCATGGCCGTACTGCTCAACCAGAAGCTGCGGGGCCGGGCCTTCTACCGGATGCTGTTCTTCGGGCCGTACGTCCTGTCCGAAGCCATCACCGGCGTCCTGTTCGGCATGATCTTCGCCCCCGGCGACGGCTTCGCCGACCAGATCCTGGGCCACGTCGGCCTGGACGGGCTCGGCGGCGAGTGGTTCGCCGACCCGTCCACCGTCATGGCCACCCTCTTCCTGGTCATGACGTGGAAGTACTTCGGCTTCCACATGATGCTCTACCTGGCCGGACTCCAGTCCATCCCCGCCGAGTTGACCGAGGCCGCGCTGATCGACGGTGCGAACGCCTGGCAGCGCTTCCGCAGCGTCACCCTCCCGCTTCTCGCGCCGACCCTGCGGATCAGCGTGTTCCTGTCCGTCATCGGGTCGATCCAGCTCTTCGACCTGGTCTGGGTGACCACCGCGGGCGGTCCCGACCACCATTCCGAGACGATGGCCGTGACCATGTTCCAGTACGGCTTCAAGCGCTATCAGGTCGGCTACGCCAGCGCGATCAGCGTGGTCATGTTCGGCATCAGCCTCGTCTTCGCCCTCGCCTACCAGCGGTTCGTGCTCCGCCGCGATCTCGAAGGGGCCACCACGACCATGCGGGGAGGCGCCAAGTGACGGTCAGGTCCGGCACGATGGCCGGTGAGAAGATCGGCGGGAAGATCGGCGGGAAGGCCGGCGGGAAGGCCGGCGGGAAGGCCGGCAGGAAGAGTCTGCCGCTGCACGTGATCCTCGTGGTGGTCGGCGCCGTGATGGTCGTGCCGCTGCTCTACGCCGTCGTGTCCGGCTTCAAGTCCACCGACGAGCTCTCCCGCAACCCGGTCGGGCTGCCGGAGTCGTGGGTGCCCGGGAACTACACGGGCATCCTCGGCTCGGGGGACTTCTGGCGGCTGATCGGCAACAGCACACTGATCGCGGTGGGGACGACCGTCCTGGTCGTGGCGGTCTCCGCGCTCTCGGCCTTCTCCTTCGCACGGTTCGCCTTCCGGGGCCGGGAGACGTTGTTCACCCTCTTCACGATGGGGCTGATGTTCCCCTTCGCGGTCGCGGCCCTCCCGCTGTTCCTGCTGCTGCGCTCCCTGGGCCTGCTGGACAATCCGCTCGGCGTGATCCTCCCGCAAGCAGCCTTCGGGCTGCCGATGACCATCATCATCCTGCGCGGCTTCTTCCGTGACATCCCCGGCGAGTTGGAGGAGGCGGCCACGCTCGACGGGTGCACCTCCTTCGGCTTCTTCTGGCGGGTGCTGCTTCCCATGGCGCGGCCGGCGCTGGGCACTGTCTCGGTCCTCGCCGTCGTCACCAGCTGGAACAACTTCTTCCTGCCGCTGCTGGTGTTCACCGACTCCACGTGGTGGACCATCCCGATCGGCGTCCAGCAGTTCCAGGGTCAGTACTCCGCCGACTATGCCCGCGTCTTCGCCTACCTGGTGCTGGCCATGGTCCCCGCCCTCGCCTTCTACTCGGTCGCCGAGCGCCAGCTCGTCGGCGGCCTGACCGCCGGCGCGACGAAGGGCTGACGCGCGCAGGCGGACGTACGGCTCAACACACCACCGTTACGTGAGGAGTCGCACCATGCGCAAGAACCGTCTGAGACTCGCCGGCGCCCTCACCGCCGTCCTGATCGCCGCGGGCGTCGCGAGCGGCCCGGCGGCCCAGGCCCACGGCAAGCCGCCCACCCTCGCCGAGCTCGCCCAGCGTCACGGCCGCTACTTCGGCAGCGCGACCGACAACCCCGAGCTCGTCGACGAGCCGTACAAGGCGCTCCTGGGCAGCGAGTTCGACCAGATCACCCCCGGCAACGGCATGAAGTGGTACGCCACCGAGCCCCAGCAGGGCGTGTTCGACTTCGCCAAGGGCGACGAGATCGTGAACCTCGCCCGCGCCCACCACCAGAAGGTGCGCGGCCACACCCTCGTCTGGCACAGCCAGCTGCCCGGCTGGCTGACCGGCCGCGAATGGAGCGCGGACGAGCTGAGGGCCGTACTGAAGAACCACATCCAGCGGGAGGTACGGCACTACCGGGGCAAGGTGTTCGCCTGGGACGTCGTCAACGAGGCCTTCAACGAGGACGGCACCTACCGCGAGACGGTCTTCTACCAGACGCTCGGCCCCGGCTACATCGCCGACGCCCTGCGCTGGGCCCGCCAGGCCGACCCGAAGGTCAAGCTCTATCTCAACGACTACAACATCGAGGCGGTCGGCCCGAAGAGCGACGCCTACTACCGTCTCGCCAAGGAGCTGAAGGCCCAGGGCGTACCGCTCGACGGCATCGGCCTCCAGGCCCATCTGGCCCTGCAGTACGGCTACCCGACCACGCTGGAGGACAACCTCCGGCGCTTCGCCGGGCTGGGGCTCGACACCGCGCTCACCGAGGTCGACATCCGGATGATCCTTCCCGCGACCGAGGAGAAACTTGCCCAGCAGGCCGAGTGGTACCGGGATCTGACCGAGGCCTGCCTGGCCGTGCGCCGGTGTGTCGGCGTCACCGTCTGGGACTACACCGACAAGTACTCCTGGATCCCGGCGTTCTTCGAGGGTGAGGGTGCCGCGCTGCCGTGGGACGAGCAACTGCGTCCGAAGCCGGCGTACTTCGCGATACGTCAGGCGTTGAGGTAGGTGGGTCGCCGCCTCAGGCGCACGGGGGACTACGCTGAGTGACCACGTCTGGATACACGTGGGGGCCGGCTCGCAGTCAGCGTCTGCGACCGGCCCCTGGGAGTACGCCGGGCTCCGGTCATCGCTTGCCCGGTAGTGCTGCGGGACCTCTCCGGCGTGGCGCCGGAGCAGGCGCTACGCGGCGGTCATCACCTTGCCGGTGCCCAGCGGACGGTGCGGGGCGATGATCTGGCCGTCCGGCAGGAGCTCACCGGTGTCCTCGAAGAGCAGGACACCGTTGCACAGCAGGCTCCAACCCTGCTCCGGGTGGTGCGCCACGAGACGGGCGGATTCCCGGTCGGCGGAGTCGGCTGACGGGCACGGTGGCTGGTGCTGGCACATGGATGGGATCTTTCGCTCTGTCGTGATGTGTGAGATGGCTGTGGCGTCTGTATCGCGGCGTGAAGCTTCGTTCATGGCCGCCCCCCGTTGTGATTAGTCGGTCGGAACCCAGTGTTGCCCCACGGGCGTCAATCCGCAGGGATTTCGCAGCACCGCTTTCTCACAGGTTGATGACGCATCACCCGCGCGGACGGTTCATCCCAACTCCACTGTCATTTCGGGTGGTTCGCCGTGGTCGGATGGGGCTAGTCCAGACGGGCCGGGGGCCTCGGTGGCTCGTTCGAGCGCATTGTCGCTCGCGCGAGCGATACTTTTCTCGCTCGCTCGACTATTGTGCGCTCAAGCGAGTGCTTTCCTGCTCGTACGAGTGCCGAATGCCGCCGGGTGTCGCGTGTGCTAAAGCGGTGTACCCCGCCGCCCGGGAATGGGGCGTCGGGGTACACGGGCGCTCGCGCGGTGCGCTGTCAGGCGGGTGAGCCGAGCAGCGGAGGCAGCGGGGGCAGCGGGGCCGGGGTCGCCCGGTGGGTCAGCACCGGGAGCAGTTCGGCGACCAGATGCGGCAGATGGGCCGCGATGCCGGGCGGGGCGGGGGCCAGCGGCACGAGGAGGTCCGTGGCGGCGGGGTGGCCGGTGGCGGCGTCGGCGGTGCAGTCGGCGTGCAGCCAGAGGGTGAGCATGTAGAGGCGGGGGAACGACAGCAGGCGCGGCTGGAAGGGCTGTGCGATCGTCTCGGCCTGGCGCAGCGCGCGCTCGGTGGAGGCGATGTAGGGGCCCTCGAAGAAGTGCGAGAACGCCCAGCCGTCCGGGGTCAGCCGGGTCTCGGCCGCGGCCACCGCTCGTTCGCCGCACCGGATCAAGAAGCGCCAGCCGGCCAGCCGGGTCGCGGTCACGCCTGCCGGGGTGATCTCGTCCACGACGTGCACGGGCAGCGGGAGTTCGGGTGTCGCGGGGCCCTGGGCGGCGCGCAGGGAGGGTGTTCGGGCCTCGCGGACCGCGGTGGGCGAGCCGAGTGCGGTGAGGACGGAGCGAAGTGCGGGCGCGGGAGCCGGGGGAACATGCAGCGGCATGGTGGGTCGCCTCTCATTGACAGGCACGGTGGCGCGAGGGCGTGGCGGGGGCGGACGGCGCTGTCTGCTCACGGAGGTCAGAGAGGCGGGGGCCGGGGTCTGGGAACGCGAGGGGGATGCGCGAGCCTGCCGTACGTCACCTGACGGCAGGTCCCTGGGACCGTGGGCGCCAACCCTCTGCCTTGATTGCGGAGTTTATACGACGAGTGTTCAGACGATGTTTCATCTAGCCGCTTTTGGTGCACCCGGCAAGGGCCCATTCGGCCGGTGATTTGCGGGAATCATCCCGATTGCCGACCGGCCATACGTCCATGACCTCGAAAAATACCCCGGGTGCGGTCGGCCAATTCTCGTCGGCGTTTTTCACGAGTTCCTTGAGCCGTCCGCAACTGCATAGTGCCCCATGCCCGGTGAATGTGCCGCCGGTCACGTCCGACAGAGTAGCGGCCGCCGGGTCGCCGCGGGACGTTATCGATCGCTTCCACTGGGCATCATCCCACCTGACCCGGGACCGGAGGTCGGATCCAGGGTCCGCCGAGCGGGCCGCAGAGCCCGGCCATCCGAGGAGGGAAGCTTCGATGGGGGAGAAGGTCGTGGCAGGTCGGTTCGATCTGTCCGATCGCCAGCACTACCGCGAGAAGTTGCGGCAGTGTCTGACGGGCCTGGAGCGGCTGCTGGAGGAGAAGCGGTTCGACCGCCCCAAGAACCTCATGGGGCTGGAGATCGAATTGAATCTCGCCGGCGCCGACGGCATGCCGAAAATGTTGAACATGCAGGTACTGGAGCGGATCGCGAGCCGCGATTTCCAAACAGAACTCGCCATGTTCAATCTGGAAGTCAACATCGCCCCGCACCGGCTTCAGGAGCGGGTATTCGACCGGCTGGCCGAAGAGCTCCGTACGTCTCTGGCATATGCCGACCGAAAAGCGAGTGAGCTTGACGCGGGAATCGTGATGATCGGCATTCTGCCGACGCTGGACCGGGACGACCTGGTCTCGTCGAACCTCTCCGCCGTCGACCGCTACACCCTGCTCAACGACCAGATCGTGGCCGCCCGCGGTGAGGAGTTCACGCTCGACATCGACGGTGTGGAGCGCCTGACGTGTACCTCGGGCTCCATCGCCCCGGAGGCCGCCTGCACCTCCGTGCAGCTGCACCTCCAGGTCACCCCGGGCCGCTTCGCCGACGTCTGGAACGCGGCTCAGGCGGTCGCCGCGGCCCAGGTCGCCGTGGGCGCCAACTCACCGTTCCTCTTCGGGCGCGAGCTGTGGCGGGAGTCGCGGCCGCCGCTGTTCCAGCAGTCCACCGACACCCGTCCGCCCGAGCTCCAGGCCCAGGGCGTGCGGCCACGCACCTGGTTCGGGGAGCGGTGGATCTCCTCGGCGTACGACCTCTTCGAGGAGAACCTGCGGTTCTTCCCGGCCCTGCTGCCGATCTGCGACGACGAGGACCCCCTCGACGTCCTGAACGCCGGTGGCACTCCGTCGCTCGCCGAACTCGTCCTGCACAACGGCACCGTGTACCGCTGGAACCGGCCGGTCTACGGCATCGCCGACGGCGTCCCACATCTGCGTGTGGAGAACCGCGTCCTGCCCGCCGGGCCGACCGTCACGGACGTCGTCGCCAACGCGGCGTTCTACTACGGCGTCGTCCGCGCCCTCGCCGAGGAGTCGCGGCCCGTGTGGACACGGCTGCCCTTCGAGGCGGCGGCCGCCAACTTCGACGAGGCGTGCAGGCACGGCATCGACGCGCGGCTGCGCTGGCCCCGGCGGGGGCGGTACGGCGGGACGACCGAGGTCGACGCGGTGAGCCTCGTACGCGACGAACTGCTGCCGCTCGCCGAGGCCGGCCTGGACGCGTGGGGCGTCGAACCGGCCGACCGGGACTTCTACCTGGGCGTCATCGAGGAGCGATGCCGCAGGCGCACGAACGGTGCCTCCTGGCAGGCGGCCACCTTCCACCGGGCCCTGGAGTCGGGCCTGTCCCGAGAGGCGGCCCTGGCGGCGACGACGCGCCGGTACCGCGAGCTGATGTACCGCGGGGATCCGGTACATACGTGGCCGGTGGGGCTGCTGGAACCGGTGCCGCTGGGTTGAGGGAACAGGCGGGACGGTGTGCTCGGCGGGCGGGGGCCTCCTTCAGTTCGGTGCGCCCGGTGACGCGGCCCCCACGATGGCCTTCAGTATCACCGAGTGGATCTGGGACGGGTCCGTCACCTCGTGGCCCGAGCCTCCCGTCGCCTTGGCGATGCGGTCGGCTTCCTCGCGGTCCGCGTCCGGGCCGACGGCGATCATGATCAGGGGGACCGGGCGCTCAGGGTTGGTCAGGCGCTCGAGGTGGGCGACGAGGTCGGCGCGCGAGACGCTGCCCGGGTCCTCGTTCCTGCCGTCGGTCAGGACGACCAGGGCGTTGAACCTGCCCTTGGCGTAGGAGCCGGTCGCCGCCCTGTAGGCGGCGAGCGTGGTGTCGTACAGGCCGGTCGCGCCGTTCGGCACCGGCTTCAGGTCGCCGAACGCCTTCGAGAGCCTTTCGCGCTGCGCGCCGTCGCCGTTCCCGTCGCCGAGCCGCTCGGTCGGCACCAGGACGCGGTAGTCCTTGTCGCCGTCCAACTCGGTGGCGAAGTCCCACAGGCCGATCTCGTCGTCGGCCGTGAACGTGGCGAGAGCCTGCAACAGCGATGCCTTGGTGACGTCCATCCGCGACTGCTCGGTGCCCGGCACCGGCTCGGCCATGGACGCGGAGGCGTCCACGACCGTGGTGATCCGCGCACTCTGCACGGTGATCGTCCACACGCCGAGCGTCTCCTGGACCGCGACCGCCGAGGCCGGCCGGCCCGCCGGCTCCGCGTACGGCTGCGGACTGCTGCCGCCCGCCCGGGTGACCAGTGCGTCGGGCGGCGCCGCGTCGTCGGACGTCCTGAACCCGTGCCGCTCCAGCAGCCGCCGCTGCCCAGCGTCACCGAGGTAACTCATGAACCGGATCGCGGCCCGGCTCTCGTCGGTGGTCAGCCCCGTCTGGTCGAGGAGGGCGTACGGGTAGTCGAGGCGGGGTGTGCCGTCCTTCGGGTAGAAGAAGTCCAGGCTGCCGCCGTCCGCCCTGGAGTTGTACATGTGCGCCGCCTGCTCGCTCACGACCAGCGCCTGGTTGCGTTTCGGGTTGCCCAGCTCGGTGCCCGAGGCGTCGCGCGGCAGCGTCTCGAGCACCTGAGCGTCGCTGTCGGAGACGCGCTGCGACAGCGCCTTCATCATCGCCGCGGCCTGCGTGTCCCCGCCCTCGCCCGCGCCGGCCGCCGTGCTCAGCTGCGTGAGGGCGAGCAGCCCGGTCGCGCTGCGCGCGGGGTCGGCCGCGCCGAGCCGGAGCGAATCGTCGCGCAGCCGGGCACCGGCCAGCTCCAGCCAGCTGTACGTCTTCCTGGGCCACCCCAGCGACTTCGCGGCCGCGGGCACCGTCGCCACCCCGACCGGCGTGGAGGCCACGTGGCCCACCGTGGAGACCGCGGCGGTGCCGCCGTCCGCCGTGAGCCGCTGGAGCCACAACTCCGAGTCCGGCACCCACACCTCGGCGTCGGGGTCCTTGCCCGCCAGGAGCGTGTCCGCGACCTCGTACGACTCGCGAGCCCTCACCGTCACGGCGACGCATCGCCCGTCCGAGGTGAGGTCGGCCTCCCTGGCCTGCTTCGCCGCCGTTCGCAGGGCCGGGGCCAGGTCGGGGGAGGCGGCCAGGGTCAGCCGTACCGGGTCGTCCTGGCAGGAGGAGCCGTAGGGGAGCAGCCCGCCCCTGACCGCGGCGGCCGTACCGCCCGCGACGGTCAGGACGAGGGCGGTCGCGATGACCACGGTGCGGCGGCGGGCGCGTCGAAGGAGGCCGCGTCGACGGGGGTCGCTGCCGCCCGCCCCATACTGATCGGGCAAGCTGTGACGTCCCATGACGGTGGTGCCCCTCCCTGTTGCCCTGCTGAACCCCGTGCCGGAGTCCGGCCGTATGGCAGGCAAAGGGGCGGTGCGCCCCGTACGGCGCCCGTCCCCCCAACGGCCTGTCGCGCACGGTCTTCGTAAGTGCATTCGAGACCCTAGCGGGGTGGCGATGAGGATGAGGCGGGATTACCCAACTGGAGGCAGGTGTGCAGGGCGAGGCAGGCCCCGTGGCCGATTCTTTTCCGCGTGAGCGGCCCTCGCGACGGATCTTCCGTGATGAGACGCTGCTCGTACTGGGGCTTTCGCTCGGTGCGAGTGGTGTGTCCGCCCTGATCAGTTTTGTCGGCTCGGTCACCAAACCGGGGGGCCTCAAGGACCAGGCGGCCACACTCAACGCCTCGGCAGCGCCGGGCCGTCCCTGGCTGGATCTCGCCTGGCAGCTGTTCGGGATCACGACCGCGCTGGTGCCCGTCGCCCTCGTCGCGCACTTCCTGATGCGCGAGGGACAGAGCCTGCGCACCCTCGGCTTCGACCGCACTCGCCCCTGGCCGGACCTCGGCCGTGGCGCGGGCATCGCGGCAGTGATCGGCAGCACCGGAATCGCCTTCTACCTGGCCGCTCGTGGACTCGGCTTCAACCTCACCGTGGTGCCCGAGGCGCTGCCCGACGTGTGGTGGAAGTATCCGGTGCTCATCCTCTCGGCGATGCAGAACGCGATCCTCGAAGAGGTCATCGTCGTCGGCTATCTGCTGCGCCGGCTGGACCAGTTGGGCTGGACGCCGGGCACCGCCCTGGTGGCCAGTTCCGTACTGCGCGGCTCGTACCACCTGTACCAGGGCATCGGCGGCTTCCTCGGCAACATGGCGATGGGCGTGGTGTTCGTCTACCTCTACCGGCGCTGGGGCCGGGTGGGCCCGCTGGTGGTGGCGCATTCCCTGCTCGACATAGGGGCGTTCGTGGGGTACGCGCTGCTGGCCGGCAAGGTGGGGTGGCTGCCTACGGCGTGACCCGGGTCGACAGTCGCCAAGCGCATGCCGAAGGGGGCGTACGAGACTGTCGTACGCCCCCTTCGGCATGCTCGGCCGGTCCGCTCGCCGCGCGGACCGGACGCTGCGTCTAGGCGGTCAACTCCCCCTCGATCACGGTCACCGCTCGGCCGCTCAGCAGCGTGCGGTCGCCGCGCAGTTCCGTGCGGACGTGGCCGGAGCGACGGGAGGCCTGCAGGCCGGTGAGGTCGGTGCGGCCGAGGCGCTCGGACCAGAACGGCGCGAGGGCCGTGTGGGCGCTGCCGGTGACGGGGTCCTCGTCGATGCCGACGTTCGGGAAGAAGCAGCGGGAGACGTAGTCGTGGCCGCGGGCGGGGTCCTCGGCGCGGGCGGTGGCGATGATCCCGCGCTCGGAGTGGGCGCCCAGGGCCTTGAGGTCGGGGCTCAGGGAGCGGACCGTCTTCTCGTCGGCCACTTCGAGGAGCAGGTCCCCGAGGTTCGGGCCGGTGTCGAAGGCGACGAGCGGCTCGGCGCCCAGCGCCTGCGCGACCCCGTCCGGCACCTCGACCGGTGTGAGCGGGGCCGTCGGGAAGTCGAGCGTGATGGAGCCGTCCCCGCGAGGCGTGGCGACGAGTACGCCACTGCGGGTGGCGAACCGTACGGGTCCCTCGTGGCTGCCGGTGCTGTGCAGCACGTGGGCCGTGGCGAGCGTGGCGTGCCCGCACATCGCCACCTCGGCGACGGGCGTGAACCACCGCAAGGCCCAGTCGGCCTCCCTGTCCTCCTCCAACGGGTGGGCGAACGCCGTCTCGGCGTGATTGACCTCCCTGGCCACGTCCTGAAGCCAGCCGTCCTCCGGGAAGCCGTCCAGGAGGAGGACCCCGGCCGGGTTGCCGCCGAAGGGGCGGTCGGTGAAGGCATCGACGATTCGAATCCGCATGTCGCGACGGTAGAGGGCGTGCGGTGAGGGCGGCCAAGGCCAATTCGTGGGCGCTGGACCGATTTCGGGGCCGGGTGGCCCTATGCGCTGCATGCCGGCGCCGCTCAGCGCCGGCGCCGCCCACACATCTCACTCCACCCTTGCCTAACGAACTCTTCCGATATATCGTTGAGGCATCGCGACAGATCAACGATGGAATGGAGTGATTGCGATGCGTTCCCATGGATTCGAGCGTGGACACGGTGGACACGGTCATCACGGCCGAGGTGACTTCGAGGGGCTTCGCGGCGCCTTCGGCCCGTTCGGGCCGGGTGGCCCTGGCGGCCCCGGCTTCGGTGGGCCCGGATTCGGGCCCGGCCCCTGGGGGCCGAGGGGTGGTCGAGGCGGACCGCGGGGGAGGGCGCGGCGCGGCGATGTGCGCGCGTCGATCCTCGCCCTGCTCAAAGACCGTCCCATGCACGGCTACGAGATGATCCAGGAGATCGCCGAGCGCAGCGGCGGGGCTTGGAAGCCCAGTCCCGGCTCGGTGTACCCCACCCTCCAGCTGCTGGAGGACGAGGGCCTGATCGCCAGTGAGAGTGAGGGTGGCAAGAAGCTGTTCTCGCTCACGGAGGCGGGCCGTGAGGCGGCCGAGGCCGGACCCGAGGCGCCCTGGGAGGAGGCTTCCCGTGGTGTCGACTGGGAGGCCCTCGGTGAGATCCGCCAGGCCGGCTTCGGTCTGATGGAGGCCTTCGGACAGGTCTGGAAGACGGGCAGCAAGGAGCAGCGCGAGAAGGCGCTGACGGTCATCAATGACGCCCGGAAGCGGCTGTACCTGATCCTCGCCGACGAGGACTGACGTACGGCGACTGTCGTGCGGCGACTGACGTGCGGCGACTGACGTACGGCGACTGACGTACGGCAACTGTCGTGCGGCCTCCCCGCCGTCGGTGAAGGCGCCCCGTGGAGTGATTCGCGGGGCGCCTTGCTGTGCGCGCTGAGGGTCCGCCCTCAGGTCACCAGCCCCGCCAGCTTCCGCAGTGACTCGTTCAGGGCCGCCGTCGCCGAATCCTTGAGCTTGCCCGCCATCAACGACACCGCCGCACCCGTGAACTCCCCGTCGATGCGCACGGTCGTGGCGCTGTCGCCGACCGGGGTCAGTGTGTAGCGCGTGGCCACGGTCACCGCCATCGGGCCCTTGCCGCGAATGGCGAGCACCCGTGCCGGCTCCAGTTCCTCGATGGTCCACTCGACCTCGGCCGGGAATCCCATCAGCTTCATGTTCTCCTGGAAGGTCCCGCCCACTTCGAGGGCCGCGGGTCCGCCGCCGGGGAAGCTGGTGTGGGTGGCGTTCCACTGGCTCCATGCCGACCAGTCCGTCAGCTGCGCCCAGACCTTCTCGGCCGGTGCCTCGATGCGTGCCTCCGCGCTGACTTCGGCCATGCGACCACCCCTTCGTCTCGGGCTACGGTGTCGCGGAACGTAGCTGGGGGGCGCGGAACATTCAATACTGATGAACCGTCAGAGAATGTGGAGACGCCGGACAGGCCGACCGACGCGCATGGCGGGACGGCGCGCGCCCATCAGGGGCGTTCGGCCTGATCTCATCCGTAAGGAGGAGATTCCAGCCGCCCGAGTCCACTCTGTGTGGGACGCGCAAATGCTTCCCCTCGGGGATGACTCGGCTCGGAGTGGTTGATGAGGTAGGGGATGTGCAACCCCGTATCCCCCGGCAGTCGGCCCAGGAGCAGGACGGCCGGCGCCCGGACGCCGCGGCGGACGATGCCAGGCTCAGCGATGAGCTGGCAGCGGTGATCTCCGGCGCCCGCCGCCGGGCGGTCAGGGACGGGGACCGGCAGATCGACACGGCTCATCTGCTGCACTCGCTCCTCGAGCACGACCGGGATGTGTACGCGGTCTTCGGTGAAGGACCCCAGATCGCCCGCCTCCTCGGCTACCTCGTTCAGCGCACCATCGGCTACGGCCTGCGCTGGCAGGGCAGCGTCGAGGACTCCGGCGGCGTACCCGTGGTCATGGAGGGTGACGGATTCTCCCCACTGGCCGCGAGCGCCATGGACTACGCCCGCCGACGTGCCACCTTGCGCGGCGACACGCAGGCCCGCGGCATTGACCTTCTTGCGGCGATCGTCGTGGACCCGCAGGCCCGCGCCGTCGAGGTGCTCGCACGCGCCGGCATCGACGCGAACACCCTGCGCACCGGCATCGACGCACACCGGGACGAATACGTCGGGGGCTCCGAAACCGCCCGCTAGGCGCGCGCACTCCCTGATCCCCTCCCGAGGCTGCCCTCCGTCCACCCGATGAGACAGGTGTCATCGGGGGTGACGCTCATGTCATCGGCTGTCATCATGTGGCGGTGCGTATGTCTGAAAACAGTGAGGCCGGCCGCGGCAAGGGCCTCGGGCTCGGTCTGGCCCTCGGTTCCGCGGTCGCTTTCGGCGGGTCCGGTGTCGCGGCAAAGCCCCTGATCGAGGCGGGCCTCGATCCGCTGCACGTCGTGTGGCTGCGGGTCGCCGGCGCGGCCCTCGTGATGCTGCCGCTCGCCGTGCGCCACCGCGCGCTGCTGCGCCGCCGCCCCGCCCTGCTCGCCGGGTTCGGACTGCTCGGCGTGGCCGGCGTGCAGGCCTTCTACTTCGCCTCGATATCCCGTATCCCGGTGGGTGTCGCGCTGCTCGTCGAGTACCTCGCCCCCGCGCTCGTCCTCGGCTGGGTGCGGTTCGTGCAGCGGCGGCCCGTCACGCCCGCCGCCGCGCTCGGGGTCGTCCTCGCGGTCGGCGGCCTCGCCTGCGTCGTCGAGGTCTGGTCCGGGCTGAGCTTCGACGCCCTCGGGCTGCTCCTCGCCCTCGGCGCCGCCTGCTGCCAGGTCGGCTACTTCGTCCTGTCCGACCAGGGCAGCGACTCCGGTGCCGACGCCCCCGACCCCCTCGGCGTGATCGCGTACGGCCTCCTGATCGGCGCCGGCGTGCTCACCGTGGTCGCCCGCCCCTGGACGATGGACTGGTCCGTGATCGGCGGCACGGCGCACATGGACGGCACCCCGGTCGCGGCCGTCCTGCTGCTGTCCTGGATCGTCCTGGTCGCCACGGTGATCGCATACGTCACCGGTGTCGTCTCCGTACGCCGGCTCTCGCCGCAGGTCGCCGGCGTCGTCGCGTGCCTCGAAGCGGTCATCGCGACCGTCCTGGCCTGGTTCCTGCTCGGCGAGCACCTGTCCGCGCCGCAGATCATCGGTGGTGCGGTCGTCCTGGCCGGCGCCTTCATCGCGCAGTCGTCGGCGCCCACGAAGGGTTCCCCGGAGCCGGTGGCGAGCGGCGGTCCGGAAAGGGATTTGTCGGCCCGTGAGCCGGCCGCATAAGGTGCGGATCATGCACTCCACGGCACTCGTTCTTCCGCCTCCGGCCGCCTGAGGCGGGCCCTCCGGAACGCCTGCCCGGCGTCACGCCGGGCGGAACGGTGCTGCCCGCAGACGAAGTCCACGGATCCCGCTGACCCGGGCTCCTTCCAGCACTTCTGCATGTCTGCGGAGAAAAACTCGTGTCGAACACCGCTGTCTCCGGCCTGCCCATCGGGCGTGGCCTTCTCTGTCTGATCGTCGCCGGTGCCGCCTGGGGCACCGCGGGCGCCGCCGCCTCCCTGGTCTACCGCGCCAGTGACATGGGGCCGGTCGCCCTCTCCTTCTGGCGCTGCGCGATCGGTTTCGTGCTGCTGCTGACCGTCCGCCTCCTGCGGCCGCGCGTGCGTGTGCGGGCGCAGGCCGTCGCATCCGAGCCCCTCGGTCGCAAGGCGCTGCGGGCCGGGGCCACGGGCATCGGGCTCGCCGTGTTCCAGACGGCGTACTTCGCTGCCGTCGACGTCACCGGACTCGCCGTGGGCACGGTCGTCACCCTCGGCGCCGGCCCAGTGTTCATCGCGCTCGGCGCCCGGCTGACGCTGGGGGAGCGACTCGGCCGTGGCGGCGTCGCGGCCGTGGCCGGTGCGCTCGTCGGGCTCACGGTGCTGGCCCTCGGCGGCGAGGGCGCGACCGTACGGCCGTGGGGCGTGCTGCTCGCGCTCGTGTCCGCGGCCGGGTACTGCGTGATGACCCTGCTGACACGCAAGTGGGGCCGCGACGGCGGGGCCGACGCCGCCGGTACGTCCGTGCGGTCCTTCGCGGTCACCAGCCTGTGCCTGCTGCCGTTCGCCCTCGCCGAGGGACTCGTGCCGCACGCGGCCGAACCTGTACAGCTGGCCTGGCTGCTGGCGTACATCGCGGCCGTCCCCACCGCCCTCGCGTACGCCCTCTACTTCGCGGGCGCCGCGGCCGTACGGTCGGCCACCGTGTCCGTGATCATGCTGCTGGAGCCGGTCAGCGCGGCAGTGCTCGCCGTCCTCCTGCTCGGCGAGCACCTGACGGCACCGACCCTCGCCGGCACCGTGCTGATGCTCGGCTCCGTCACAGGGCTGGCGGTGGCGGAGGCCCGGGGCGCGCGGCGGCTGCCGGCGTGAGCGCGGAGGGGCCCCGCACCGCCCGGTGCGGGGCCCCTTGGGTGAGGGGAGGGTCGTCGATCGCCCGTTCGCTCAGGCCGGGCGTCGACGCAGCATGTGGTCGCGAGCCGCCGCGTCACCCGGACCGGCCCGTTCCGTCAGCCTCGCGGCGATCCGGTCCTGCACCTCCGCCGTGCGCCTGCCCGCGTACTTGAACTTGGCGCGGACGCCGGTGACTTCGAGCCGCAGCCCGCGGACGCCGGACAACAGCCTGCCGAACGGTGCCTCGCCGACCGCCACCTCGGCCGAGCCTCCCTCCGGCTGGAAGTGGCCGACCTGGCGGTTGAGGAGCTCGGCCTTCTCGGCCGGGTCGTCCACGACATGGGCCCGGCAGCGGAGCTGGACCGCCGCGTAGAAGCTGGTCGGTTCGCCGTGCTCGGGCGGCGCGTCCGGTGCCGCCTGCCACGGGCCGGGCACGTAGGCGTAGTCGTCGACCACGCTCAGCACGACCTCGGGGTGCGCCAGCAGCGCGGGCCACATCGGGTTCGGGCGGGCCAGGTGGGTGACGACCTCGCCGCGCTCGGCGTCGTAGGCGAAGTGCAGTGGCTGGGCGAACGGCGGCTCGCCGTCCGGGCCGTTGACGACGAGGTGCCCGAAGTCGTGGACGGCCAGCCACCGCTGCCACTCGGCGTCGTCGCGGGGCGCGTCCCAAGGGTGGATCAGCATCACAGCGCCCTGAGGTAGTCGGGGAGCTCGGTGCCGGGGGCCAGGTCGGGGTCGCCGACGGGCGCGTCGTAGCCCTTGCGCAGCGGAACGACGCCGGCCCAGTGGGGGAGGGTGAGGTCCTCGGGCTCGTCGTTCACGCCGCCGGTGCGGAGCTTGGCGGAGACCTCGTCGAGGTCGAGGCGGATGACGGCGGTGGCGGCCAGTTCCTTCTTGTCGGCGGGCCGTGAGTCCCGGGACCGGCCGGCCACGACGTGGTCGACGAGCGCGTCCAGGGCGGTCCGCTTCTCCTGCGGGTCCGTCACGTCGTACGCGGTGCCGTGCACCACCACGGACCGGTAGTTGATCGAGTGGTGGAAGGCCGAGCGGGCCAGGATCAGCGCGTCGACATGCGTGACCGTCAGGCAGACCGGCAGTCCCGGGTCGGCCCGGCCGGTCATCCGCAGCGGGCGTGAACCCGTCGAGCCGTGCACGTAGAGCGTCTCGCCGACCCGGGCGAACAGCGTGGGGAGCACGACTGGTGCGCCGTCGCGGACGAATCCGAGGTGGCAGACGTAGGCCTCGTCGAGTATCGCGTGCACGAGTTCCTTGTCGTACGAGGCCCGGTCCGGGGCGCGCGTGGGGACCGTGCGGTCGGTCGCCGGATAGGCGGCGGGCTGCTGCGTCGGCTGTGTGGTCCCCTGCATTTCGGTCTCCCTTGCGATGCGCCTGGCGATGCGTCTTGCGATCTCTATTGCACTAGTGCATAATCTGTTTTGTGCTAGAAGGATATCCGATCGAAGGGCGTCGCGCAGCGGACATTGCGTCGAGCGTCGAGCGTGCGGTGGGTGCCGGTGACCTGGAACCGGGTCAACTTCTGCCTCCCATGCGGGACTTGGCGGCGGAGCTGGGCGTCAATCCCAATACCGTCGCGGCCGCCTACCGGACCCTGCGGGAGCGCGGAGTCATCGAGACGGCCGGGCGCCGGGGCAGCCGGGTGCGCCCCAAGCCGGCCACGACCGGGCGCGAGTCCATCCGGGTGCACGTGCCGGAGGGCGTACGGGACGTGGCCGGAGGCAACCCGGACCCCGCCCTGCTGCCGGCCTTGGCCAAGGCGTTCGCGGCGGCCGCCGAGCAGAACGACCGGGAGCCCGTCATGTACGGGGACGCTGCCGTGGAACCGGAGCTGGCGCGCAGTGCGCGGGCCGCATTCGACGCCGACGGCGTCCCGGACGGTCCGATCGCCGTCGCCTCCGGCTCGCTCGACGTGATCGAACGCGTCCTCGCGGCCCACCTCAAACCCGGCGACACCGTCGCCGTCGAGGACCCCGGCTGGGGCAGCCTGCTCGACCTCGTCCCGGCCGTCGGGCTTCGAACGGCCCCCGTCGGCGTGGACGACGAGGGCCCGCTGCCCGACGACGTGCGCCGGGCCCTGGAGGCGGGGGCGCGCGCCCTGATCGTCACCGACCGGGCGCAGAACCCGACGGGCGCGGTCGTGACCGCCGCACGCGCGCGTGCCCTGCGATCCGTGCTGACGAACCACCCGGACGTCCTGCTCATCGAGGACGACCACGGTCACGGCATCGTCGACCTGCCCCTGCACGCCCTCGCCGGCACCACCCGCAGCTGGGCCTTCGTCCGCTCGGCCGCCAAGGCCTACGGCCCCGACCTGCGGCTCGCCGTCTTCACCGGCGACCCCGTCACCGTCGACCGGGTACGCGGACGCCAGCGCCTCGGTCCCGGTTGGGTGAGCCGCCTCGGCCAGCGGGCCCTCATGCGGCTGTGGGCCGAGGGCGCCGTCGACCCGACGAGGGTGGCAGCGGCGTACGCCGCACGCCGTGACGCGCTGATCGCGGCGCTGGCGGAGCGGGGGGTCACGGCGCACGGCCGCAGCGGCCTGAATGTGTGGGTGCCGGTGCCCGACGAGACGGGCGCGGTGGCCCGACTGCTGCACGCCGGCTGGGCGGTGGCGCCGGGCGCACGATTCCGCATGAGCGCACCCCCCGGAATCCGGATCACGGTCGCGACTCTCGCCCCGGACGAGGTCACCCCGCTGGCCGACGCGGTGGCGACGGCGGTGGCGTCGACGCCGGCGAGGGGCTACGCATGACTCGGCCGGGCATGGCGACCATCAGGTGCCCCGCTTCACCTGAGTGAGCGCCGCCCCCACAAGGACGATCGCCGCCCCGACCGGTGTGGTCCAGGTCAACGACTCGCCGAGCACAGCGACACCCGCCACCGTGGCGATGACAGGAATGAAGTACGTGACCATCTGGGCCGTGGTCGGCCCGACCTCCGCGACCAGCCCGTACTGAATCAGAACCGCGAGCCCCGTCCCGAGCGCTCCCAGCGCCACGATCGCGAGCAGCGGCAGCATCGGAAAGCGGGTCGGCGCGGCGGTGAACACCGGCGTCACAACGGCAAGTTGCACCGCGGCGAGCAGCAACTGCGCACCGGTGAGCGACAGATGCGACGCACTCGAGCCGGCCAGTGTGCGCCTGACGTATATCCAGCCGATCGGGTAGCTCAAGGAGGCCAGCAGCGCCATCGCCGTCCCCGTGGCATCCAGCCCGTGAAAGCCCTGCCACGCTCCGAGCACGGTCAGAACGCCGATGAAGCCGACGCCGAGCCCGGCGACCCTGATCCGAGTCGGCCGGTCTTCTGAGAGGGCGACCAGGGACAGGGCCATCCCCCACAGCGGCGAGGTCGCGTTGCAGATACCCGCGAGGGTGGACGGGATCGTCAGCTCGGAGTACGCGAACAGGGAGAACGGCAGCGCGTTGAGCAGGAACGCGGCGACCGTCAGATGCCCCCAGGTCCGGGCCCCCCGCGGCAACCGCTCCCGCTTCACCGCCATCGCGACCGCGAGCACCGCCGTGCCGAACACCAGTCGGCCCAGCGTGACCTGGAAGGGGGCGTAGCCGTCGGTGCCCACCTTGATCAGCAGGAAGCTGAATCCCCAGATCAGGGACAGTGCGGCGAAGCGCAGCCGCCAGTCGAGGCGGGGGCGGGGCGTGGCCTCGGCCGGTGCGCGGGAGCCGGTCGAGGCGGGGCTGGGGGAGACGGGGCTGGTGGAGACGGAGCTGGTGCAGGCGGAGCCTTTGGAGGCGGACCCGGAGGAGGAGGCGGTGCTCATGGCAGCAACGATCCGCCACACAATCTCGTAGCACAATCGAGTTTTCCGGCCCGATATCTCGTAGCATTGCTTACATGTTGAACCTGGAGCGCCTGCGCACCCTCGACGCCCTCGCCCGGCACGGCTCGGTCAGTGGCGCCGCCGAGGGCCTGCACATCACGACGTCGGCCGTTTCGCAGCAGATGTCCAAGCTGGAGCGGGAGATCGGCCAGCAGCTCCTCGCCAGGAACGGCCGGGGTGTGCGGCTCACGGACGCGGGGCGGCTGCTCGCCGAGCACGCGGCGCGCATTCTGTCGCAGGTCGAGCTCGCCCAGTCCGATCTGGAGGCACAGCGCGGCCAGGTGGTCGGTGAGCTGCGCCTCGTCGCGTTCCCCACCGCACTGCGGGGACTGTTCCCCGCCGCGCTCACCACCTTGCGCGCCGGCCATCCGGCGCTGCGCCTGCGGTCGCGGGAGCTCGAGCCCGCGGACGGTGTCGCCGCAGTGGTCCGAGGGGACGCCGACCTGGCCGTCGTCCTCGACTGGTACAACAAGCCGCTGCCCATGCCGGAAGGGCTCGCCAAGGCCGCGATCCTCGACGACCGTGTCGAGATCGCCATGCCCGAGGGGCACCCGCTCGCCGACCGGCGCGAGGTCGACCTGGAGGACTTCGCGGACGACGAGTGGGTCGCGTGGCCCGAGGGCGAGTTCTGTCACGAGTGGCTGGTCTACACGCTGCGCACCAAGGGCATCGAGCCGCGCATCGCCCATCGAGCGGAGGAGCATCACACCCAACTCGCGCTGGTCGCTGCCGGGTTGGGCGTCTGCGTCGCGCCCCGGCTGGGCCGTGACCCGATGCCGCCCGGGGTGCGGGTCGTGCCCGTCCGCCATCGGGTCCACCGGTATGTGTACGCGGTGTGGCGTGCGGACGCCGACCGCCGCCCGTCGATCCGGGCGGCGGTGGAGGCCCTGCAGGCGGCGGCCGAGAAGATCGCCAAAGGCTGAGGACTCCTAGCGCGACCCCAGTTTCCGGAAGTCCCAGGACACGATCTTCTGCGGCGTCAGCCGCATCCAGGCGTGCCTGCCGTCGTGCGGCATCTCGTCGAGACCGAAGTTCTTGCGCGCGAACAGCGTCTCGGGGACGTCGAGTTCGGCGCGCAGCTCGCCGACACGCGGGATCTCGCCCACGAACTCGACGGTGCCGGACAGCTCGACGCCGCGCAGCTGCTCGTAGTCCTCACCCGTGTCGATCACGACGGCGATCCGCGGATCACGGCGCAGCTCCGTCCACCGCTTGCTGCGGACCACCGAGTACAGCCACAGCGAGTTGCCGTCCCAGGCGAACCACAGCGCGCTGACATGCGGGAAGCCGTCGGCGGACACCGTGGCGACCCGGCAGGTGCGCTGTGTGGCGAGGAACTCGTCCAGCTCACCGGGCGTCATCATGATCTTCCGGCCCCGGCGCTGAGTGACGGTCATGCGGCCCCCTCTTCTCTCACGTCGTGCCAGAGGAGAGATCCTCTGACATCACGTCAGAAAAGGATGAGTCGTCTTCCGTCCACACGCAATGGTGGCTACGCTCGCCCGCCCACGCCGTCGGCCACAGGGGGAACCATGCCGTCGCCCGCAGAGCTCAGTGAACTCCTCGACCCCGCGACCACCGTCCTGCTCACCGTCGAATGCCAGCAGGGCGTCGTCGGACCGGACAGCGCGCTGCCCGAACTCGCCGAGGAGGCCCGTTCCTCGGGCGCCCTCGGCAACGTCGCCCGGCTGGTCGCCGCCGCCCACGAGAGCGGCGTCCAGGTGATCCACGCGATCGCCGAACGCCGCCCCGACGGCCGCGGCGCCAACCACAACGCCCGCCTCTTCCGCGCCGCCGAACGGCTCCCCGTCCAGCAGCTGTCCGGAACGACGGCAGTACGTGTGGCGGCGCCGATTCAGGTCACCGAGGAGGACCTCGTCGTACGACGGCTGCACGGCCTGTCCCCGATCCAGGGCACCGACGTCGACGCACTGCTGCGCAACCTCGGCTGTCGCACGCTCGTCGTCACCGGTGTCTCGGCGAACGTCGCGATCCCCAACACCGTCTTCGACGCGGTGAACCGGGGATACGTCGTGGTCGTGCCCCGGGATGCCATCGCCGGGGTGCCCTCCGACTACACCCCGGCGATGATCCGCCACACCCTCGCATTGGTCGCCACGGTCGCGACCACGGACGAGGTACTGGGCGGCCTCAAGCGTCCGTCCAGGGTCAGGCGAGGGTGATCGAGTCGCCCGACACGCTGATCTGCTTGGCGGCCAGCGGCTGCGTCGCGGGACCCTTCTTCACACTGCCGTCGAGTACGGAGAACTGGCTGCCGTGACAGGCGCAGGAGATGGTGTCCTCCTTGAGGTCCGTCATCGGGCAGTTCTGGTGGGTGCAGATCGTGGAGAACGCCTTGTAGTCGCCCGCCGCGGGCTGCGAGACCACCACCTTCTCGTCGCTGAAGACCTTGCCACCGCCCTCCGGGATGTCGGCGGTCTTCGCGAGCGCCGCACCGCCGGCACCGGCGCCCCCGGACGAGCCCGCTTCGGTGGTCGCGCCCGCGCCCGCGCCCTGTTCGGTGGACGAGCCGGACGCGTCGTCGTCCGATCCGCACGCGGTCAGCGCAACGGCGAGCCCCGCCGCGCCGACCGCCGCCACGACGGTACGGCGGCTCGGGCCCGACACGGGCTGAACTGATTCGCTGGTCATGCTGACGTTCCTTCCGGTCATTCGTGATCTGCCGAGAGGTACGGTCCGTTCGGACCGGCTGTTCAGACGCTGTCGAAATCCTGACCCGCTCCCGACTGGACGTGGGTAAAGCGGAGCTGTCGGTTCCCTGTCGAGGGCTGTCGGTTTGCTGTCGACGCGACGGCGCACCGCACCCCGGGCCGTCCCCGGGCGCCGTCCCCGCGCCAGTAACCTGGGGCGATGCTCAAGGAAGTCATCGCGACCCGCTACATCACGCCGCTGCGTGAGGGCGGCTCGCTGCCGGGGCTCGTCGAGGCCGACGACTTCGGGACGTACGTCATGAAGTTCACCGGCGCCGGACAGGGCCGCAAGACGCTCGTCGCGGAGGTCGTCTGCGGTGAACTCGCCCGCAGGCTGGGCTTCCGGGTGCCCCGGCTGGTGACCGTGGAGCTCGACACGGTGCTGGGTCTCGGCGAACCCGACCAGCAGGTACAGGAGTTGCTCAGGTCCAGCGCCGGCACCAATCTCGGCATGGACTTCCTCTCCGGCGCGCTCGGCTTCGACCCCCTCGCCTTCGAGGTGAGCCCCGAGGACGCCGGCCGAGTCGTCTGGTTCGACGCCCTGGTCAACAACGTCGACCGGTCCTGGCGCAACCCCAACCTGCTGATGTGGCAGGGCGAACTGTGGCTCATCGACCACGGCGCGACCATGATCTGGCAGCACAACTGGCCCGGCGCGCAGACCTCGGCGGAACGCCCGTACGACGCCTCCGACCACGCCCTCGCCCGCTTCGCACCCGACGTGCGGGCAGCCGCCGCCGAGTTGGCGCCGCTGGTGACGGAGGACCTGCTGACCGAGGTGACCGCCGAGATCCCGGACGTGTGGCTGGCCGCCGAGCCGGGCTTCGACACCGCGGACGACCTCAGGCGGGCCTACGCGCGGCCGCTGCTGGCTCGGGCAGCCGTCGTCCACGAGCGCGTCAACGGAATCGAGGGGACCAAATGAGCGACCGCCACTTCATCAGGCCGGGACAGGGCGGCGACCGCGACGTCTTCGAGTACGCCGTCCTGCGCGTCGTACCCCGCGTCGAGCGCGGCGAGTGCATCAACGCCGGCGTGCTCGTGTACTGCCGGGCGAAGTCCTACGTCGCTGCCCGGACCGACCTGGACGAGACGAGACTGCGCGCGCTGGACCCCGATGCCGACGTCGCAGGGGTACGGGCCGCACTCCGTGCCGTCGAGGGCGTCTGCGCGGGCGGCGACGCGGCGGGGCAGGGCGCCGGCGACGACCCGGGGCGACGCTTTCGCTGGCTGATCGCGCCCCGCTCGACGGTCGTGCAGCCCGGACCCGTGCACACGGGTCTCACCGACGATCCGGCGGCCGAGGCGGAGCGGCTGCTGGACCTGCTGGTGCGGTGACCGCCCCCGCGTCCGCAACGCACGCGCGCCTGGCGTCAGCCCCTGCGCCGCTTCAGCGCGTAACCGGCGGCGAGCGCGGAGCCCGTGACGAAGGCCAGCCCGATGGCGATGTCCCAGCCGCCTGGACCGGACGTCGTGCCGCCGCCGATCCCGCCTCGCGTGCCGCGGGTCGGGGTGACGGTGGCACGAGGGGTGGCAGGTGTGGCGGTGGCACGTGGAGTCGCAGGTGTGACAGGAGCGGCCGGTGTGGCCGGCGTGGCAGGAGTGATGGCAGTGGCTGGAGTCTCAGGCGTCACGGGCGTCGAGGGACGGGTCCTGGGGCGCGTCGTGGACGAGATGATGCCCCCGTCGTCCCCGTTGCCACCGCGGTCTCCGTTACCGCCGCGGTCTCCGTTGCCCCCGCGGTCCCCGTTACCGCCGCGGTCTCCGTCGCCACCGCGACGCGGCAGCGTCTCACAGGCGATCCCGTCGTCCCGTCCCTGATCCTCGTCGAGCCGATGAGGATCGTCGCGGTCCGACTCGAAGAGAGCCTGCGCGTCCTCCTGGTAGGTGAAACTGCGGCAGTCCAGTTCCTGTGCGTGAGCGGGTTCGGCGAACGGCACAATCGCGGCGATCACGAACAGCGTGCCGACGGCACCGGTGCGACGGCGCATGGAGCGCCTCCTTTCCGGCCATCGATGACTTCGCGCTTCGACGCTAGGTGCCCTTGTGCTCGGCGGCTCGCAGCCGTAGGCCGTTCGGGTGTGCACGACGGGACACGGCCGAGCACGGGCCATGGCTCGGTACGCCCGGTTCGCTCCGGTCGTACGGGGAATCGATCACACGCAGCCGGTCGGCCGTTGACACCGGGTGCCAGGGCTTCTAGCGTCACGTCTGCTGAAGGTACTAAGCGGTCGCTCACCATCGGGCGCTCCGCACGAGCCGCATCTCGAGGGCGAGGAGAACCAGCAATGTCCACCACTGAGCAGCGGGTCGCCGTGGTTACCGGCGGAGCGCGTGGCATCGGTGCCGCCACCGCCGTACGACTGGCCGCAGAGGGCCGCGCGGTAGCCGTGATCGACCTCGACGAGGCCGCCTGCAAGGACACCGTGGAGAAGATCACCGCGGCCGGCGGCAAGGCCATCGCCGTCGGCTGCGACGTCTCCGACGAGGCACAGGTCGAGGCGGCCGTCGCGCGGATCGCCGAGGAGCTCGGCGCCCCGACCATCCTGGTCAACAACGCGGGCGTGCTCCGCGACAACCTGCTGTTCAAGATGAGCGTCGCCGACTGGGACACCGTCATGAACGTGCACCTGCGCGGCGCCTTCCTGATGTCCAAGGCCTGCCAGAAGCACATGGTGGACGCGGGCTTCGGCCGGATCGTCAACCTCTCCTCGTCCTCGGCGCTGGGCAACCGGGGCCAGGTCAACTACTCGGCCGCCAAGGCCGGCCTCCAGGGCTTCACCAAGACGCTCGCCAAGGAGCTCGGCAAGTTCGGCGTCACCGCCAACTCCGTCGCGCCCGGCTTCATCGCCACCGAGATGACCAAGGCCACCGCCGACCGCGTCGGCATGGGCTTCGAGGACTTCAAGGCCGCCGCCGCCACCCAGATCCCGGTCGCGCGGGTCGGCGAGCCGGACGACATCGCCAACGCCATCGCCTTCTTCACGGGCGAGGCGGCCGGATTCGTCTCCGGACAGGTGCTGTACGTCGCCGGCGGACCGCTCGACTAGGGACTGGGAAGGCACGAACATGACTGAACTGCCTGAACTCTCCGGCAAGGTAGCCCTCGTCACGGGCGCCAGCCGAGGCATCGGCTACGGCGTCGCCGAGGCGCTCGTCGCACGCGGCGACCGCGTCTGCATCACCGGCCGCAACGAGGACGCCCTCAAGGAGGCCGTCGAGCAGCTCGGCGCCGAGCGCGCCATCTACGTGGCCGGCAAGGCGCACGACGAGGCCCACCAGGCCGTCGCCGTCGAGCGCACCATGGAGGCCTTCGGCCGCGTCGACCACCTGGTCAACAACGCCGGTACGAACCCGGTCTTCGGGCCGATCGCCGACCTCGACCTGGGAGTCGCGCGCAAGGTCTTCGAGACCAACGTGATCTCGGCGCTCGGCTTCGCCCAGAAGACCTGGCACGCCTGGCAGAAGGACAACGGCGGCGCGATCGTCAACATCGCCTCCGTCGCGGGCATCGCGCCCTCGCCGTTCATCGCGGCCTACGGCGTCAGCAAGGCCGCGCTGATCAACCTGACCCAGCAGCTGGCGCACGAGTTCGCGCCCAAGGTGCGGGTCAACGCGATCGCCCCGGCCGTGGTGAAGACCAAGTTCGCGCAGGCCCTCTACGAGGGCCGCGAGGCGGAGGCCGCCGCGGCCTACCCGCTGGGCCGGCTCGGCGTGCCCTCCGACATCGGCGGCGCCGCCGCGTTCCTCACCTCGGACCAGTCCGACTGGGTGACCGGGCAGACGCTGGTCGTCGACGGCGGAATCTTCCTCAACGCCGGCGTCGGCTGACGGACGGGACCGCTGCACGGTTGACGCGCAACCTCGACACGGGCGCCGCTGGACACCAGCGGCGCCCGTGTCGACGTATCAGGAGATCCCTGTCAGAGGGCGAACGACCGGTGACAACGTAGTCACCACAAGATCGAACAAGTGCTCATTGAGACGGGAGGTCCAACGGCCGGAACACTGCGGTATGGTCTGCCGACCCTTGGTATGGCAGATCGAGGAGCGTGCGCGTGTTCAACCGGATCCGACGCCTGCGGCAGGTGGCGGCCATCGCGTCCATATCGTCCCTGGTGGCAGGGTGCGGAGTCCTCTCGTCCGACTCGACGGACGAGGAGGGGCCGATCGTCGTGGGGACCACCGCGGCCCCCAGCACCCTTGATCCCGCCGCGTCCTGGGACAGCTCCTGGGAACTGTTCCGCAACATTTATCAGACACTGCTCAGCTATCCCTCGGGCTCGGCGGCACCGGAGCCCGACGCGGCCGAGAGCTGCCAGTTCACCGACAGCTCGAGCATGAAGTACCAGTGCGAGCTGCGCGAGGGACTGAAGTTCTCCGACGGGCACACGCTCGACGCGAAGGCGGTCAAGTACTCGATCGACCGGATCCGGAAGATCAACGTCAACGGTGGCCCCGCGGGTCTGCTCGGCAGCCTCGAACGGGTCCAGGTGCTGAACGACCGCGAGATCGTCTTCCACCTCAACAAGGCCGACGCCACCTTCCCGTTCGTGCTCGCCACGCCCGCGATGTCGATCGTCGACCCTGAGGACTACCCGGCGGACAAGCTGCGCGAGGACGGCACGATCGTCGGCTCCGGGCCGTACACCCTGGAGTCCTACGAGGAGGGCAAGCGGGCCGAGCTCGTCAAGAACGACAGCTACCAGGGGTACGCGGAGCGCAAAAACGATGCGGTAACCATCCGTTACTTCCAGGACTCGCCCCCCATGGTCGCGGCTCTGCGCAACAAGGAGCTCGACGTCGCCTTCCGGGGCCTCGCCGCCGACGACATCGTCGATCTCCAGGCCGACGACGACGACGAGCTCCAGCTGATCGAGGGCTCCGGCACCGAGATCAACTACCTGGTCTTCAACCCGAAGGACCCGATGGCCGGCAAGTCCGCCGTCCGCAAGGCCATCGCCCAGGTCATCGACCGCCCGGCGATCGCCCACAAGGTCTACCGGGACACCGTCGAGCCGCTGTACTCCATGGTCCCCAAGGGGCTGACCGGACACACCACGGGCTTCTTCGACGACTACGGCGAGCCCAACGCGGACAAGGCCCGCTCGATCCTCTCCGACGCGGGCATCACGACCCCCGTCCCGCTCAAATTCTGGTACACCAGCGACCGCTACGGCTCCGCGACCAAGGCGGAGTTCGAGGAGCTGAAGAGCCAGCTCGAGAAGTCCGGTCTCTTCGAGATCACTCTCAAGAGCCGCCCCTGGAAGACGTACGTCGCGGGCTACCAGAAGGGCGAGTACCCGGTGTTCGGGCGTGGCTGGTTCCCCGACTTCCCGGACGCCGACAACTTCATCGCGCCGTTCGTCGGCGAGCAGAACGCGCTCGGCACGCCGTACGTGACGCCCAAGATCACCGAGACCCTGCTGCCCAATTCCCGCGCCCAGAGCGACCGGGCCAACGTGGTCAAGGACTTCGAGGACGCCCAGCGCATCCTCGTCGACGACGCGCGGCTGCTGCCGCTGTGGCAGGGCCGGCAGTACGTGGCCGCGAGCGCCGAGGTCTCGGGCGCCGAGCGGGCGCTGGACCCGTCGACGATCATGATGATGGGGGAGCTGTACCGCAAGACCAGCTGGTAGCGGTGGGATGTGCGGTGGGCGGGGCGATTGTCAGTGGTCGCCTGTAGGTTCTGAGGCCTGGAGGTGACCGCGGTGCGGTCGCCTCGCACCGTTCGCCGTACATCGTAAGGAAGTTGACGTGACCGACATCGCCATGCTGCCCGAGTCCTGGCGCGGGGTTCTGGGTGACGAGCTTCAGCAGCCCTACTTCAAGGAGCTGACCGAGTTCGTCGAGGAGGAGCGGGCGAAGGGTCCCGTCCACCCGCCGCGCGACGAGGTCTTCGCCGCGCTGGACGCGACGCCGTACGAGCAGGTGAAGGTCCTGATCCTCGGCCAGGACCCCTACCACGGCGAGGGCCAGGGTCACGGTCTTTGCTTCTCGGTGCGCCCCGGCGTGAAGACCCCGCCGTCGCTGCGCAACATCTACAAGGAGATGCGGGAGGAGCTCGGCCTCCCCGTCCCCGACAACGGCTATCTGATGCCCTGGGCCCAGCAGGGTGTCCTGCTGCTCAACGCGGTGCTGACGGTCCGCGGCGGCGAGGCCAACTCGCACAAGGGCAAGGGCTGGGAGAAGTTCACCGACGCGGTGATCCGGGCCGTGGCCCACCGGCCCGACCCCGCGGTGTTCGTGCTGTGGGGCAACTACGCGCAGAAGAAGCTCCCGCTCATCGACGAGACGCGGCACGTGGTGGTCAAGGGCGCGCATCCCTCGCCGCTGTCGGCGAAGAAGTTCTTCGGCTCCCGCCCTTTCACGCAGATCAATGAGGCGGTGGCTGCGCAGGGGCACGACCCCATCGACTGGCGGATCCCCGACCTGGGCTGAGCCGGACCGGGCCGGTCCTGCCCCGGACCGGCCCGGTGCCGTACGGAGCCGCCTGACCGGGTTTGCCGGTGGGGGCCGTTAGCGTCGAGGGATCAGTCGACGAGGGCCCGGAGGACGCGGTGGCGGAGCGACAGGAGCGTACGGCGCCCGATGCCGTGCTGACGCGGATCGGGCAGGTCGTCATGCTGCATCACGCGGGGGACCGCGAGGAGGCCCGGCGCCGGCTGCTGGACCTGTGGACGGAGCTCGGCGAGGACGGGGACCCGCTGCACCGCTGCACCCTGGCGCACTACCTGGCCGACACACAGGACGACCCCTCGGACGAACTGGCATGGGACCTGCGGGCGTTGACCGAGGCCGAGAGTGCCGGTGTAGGCGACGGACGTGACGCGCCGGCCGTACGGGCGCTGTATCCCTCGCTGCATCTGAATCTGGCCGCCGACTATGTGAAGCTCGACCGCGCCGAGGCCGCCCGCGTCCATCTGCGCCGGGCGCGGGGAGCGGCGGGGGCGTTGGCGGACGACAGGTACGGGGACGGGGTGCGGGCGGAGATCAGGCGGTTGGAGGTGTGGTTGGGGGAGGGTCCGTAGCGGCAGCTGGGGGAGCGGGGACGGCTGTAGCGGCAGTTGGGGGGAGCGGGGGACGGCTGTAGCGGGAGCAGGGGGCCAGAGCCTGGCAGCACCAAGCGGGCGGCGGATATCAGCTCGCTCGCCTTGGCTCACCTGCCGCTCAACGGCCGTACGTCTGCTCGCAGATCCTCGACTCCGGGCTGTCGGCCCGCCAGCCGCCGTACTGCTTGCCCAGCGCGCAGACGTTCGTGTTCTTCGGGACGTCCGGGCGGGTCGAATCCGGCACGTCGGGGATCTTGAACGGTGGGGCCTTCGGTTCCTCGGGGGCCGGGCGGCGGGGCTCATGGCGTTCGGGACGGGAGTGGGGGCGCGCGTCAGTGGCAGGTGGTGTGTGCGCCGGCGGCGGGGAGCCGGGGGACGCCGAGCGTGCGGCGGACGCCGAAGGGGTCGGGCGGCGGGACGGGCCGATGAAGGCCAAGGCCTCGCGAGCCGGTGCCTGCACGATCTCGGGGTCCCGGTGCCCGCTCGGCTGCGGCGCCGACGGCCGGGACGGTGCCGCCGGCGCCTCGGACGTCGGCGGTCGCTCGACGGTCGTACAGCCGGAGAGGGCCGAGACGGCCACGGTGACCAGGAGCGTTGCGGTGGTCGTCGTTCGATGCACCCGCGCAACTCTGCTGGGTTCGGCGGCCGTTGGGACAGCGGACGAGCGAACCTTGCTCCCTACGAGTGATCTCTGACCCCGTAAGGGCGGCGAGCTTCCGCCGCGGCTGACGTCAGTCGCCGGTGGCGCCGTCGGCGCGCTCGCGGAGCAGGTCGGCGTGGCCGTTGTGGCGTGCGTACTCCTCGATCATGTGGGTGATGATCCAGCGCAGATTGAAGGGCTCACCCCTTCTGCTCCTGCCCTTGGCGAGGCCGTCCAGACCGAAGCCGGCCGCGTTGCGACGGGCGTTGTCGATCTCGGTCCGCCAAGTCGCGTGCGCCTCGTCCCAGGTGTCGGCCTCGGTGAAGTGGAAGTCGCCGTCAGGGTCGTCCTCGCTGCAGTAGAGCACCCCGAGGTCCTCGTCCAGCAGGATCTCGTGGAACCAGAACCGCTCGACCTCCGCCATGTGCCGCACCAGCCCCATCAGGGTCAGCTCGGACGGTTCCACGAAGGCGGTCCTGAGCTGGGCGTCGGTCAGGCCTTCGCACTTCCAGGCGAGGGTCTGCCGGTGGTAGTCCAGCCAGCCCTCCAGCATGGTGCGCTCGTCGGCGGTGGTGTCGGGCTCATGGCGTTCGATGGTCATGCCCGCATCGTTGCCCAACTCGGCCCGTTTGACGAGGACTTTTCACGGCCGCAGAACTCACCGGCCGAACATTCCGTCGAGCAACTCGCGCAGGCCCGCCCGCACCTCCGCCAGGCTCGGCACCTCCGAGCCGAAGGATCCGGCCACGCAGCTGAACAGCAGTCCGTCCGCCCAGGCGACCAGTGACAGCACGTGCCGGGCCGGGTCCGTGGAGCCCATCGCTGTCACCAGGGCGGTGAGCTGGTCGCGGAAGCGGGCCCCGGTCGCGTCGAAGTAGGCGCGCAGCTCGGGGCGGCGCGTGGCTTCCAGGGCCAGTTCGTAGCGGGCCAGCGTCAGTTCGCGGTTGCGGGTCAGGGCGCGGTGGGTCGCCAGGGCCAGGCCGTCGACCACCGTGTCGAGACCGCCCCGCGGGTCGGGCAGCTCCTCCAGCGCCAGTACCCGCGCCTCGCGGTCGGCGAGCCGCCGCAGGGTCAGTTCCAGCAGCGCCTGCCGGGTGCGCGCCAGATTGGACGTCGAGCCCTGGGGGAGCCCGGCCGTCTCGTCGACCGCCCGGTGCGTCAGCCCGCGCATCCCACGCTCGGCGAGCAGCGCCAGGGCGGTGTCGGCGACGAGATCGGAGCGCGCGGCGCGCGGGGTGTGCTCGGGCATGGAGATCAACCTACCTCCCGTACTACGTCTGTAGTGCGTCGCACTACAGGTGTAGTACAGTCGACACGCTGGGACACTACATCTGTAGTTACGCAGGAGGAGTCATGGCACAGTCCAAGCGAGCCGTCGTGATCGGCGGCGGTATCGGCGGCCTGACCGCTGCCGCCGCACTGCATCAGAGCGGCTGGGACGTCACCGTCCTGGAGCGGGCCCCGTCCCTGGAGCCGGTCGGTGCGGCCATCTCCCTCGCGCCCAACTCCCTGCGCGCGCTGGACGTCATCGGGCTCGGCGACGAGATCCGCGACCTGGCTGCCTGGCAGGGCGACGGGGGAGTGCGCACACCGTCCGGACGCTGGCTCTCGCGCACCGATGCCGACGCCGTGGCCGCACGCTTCGGCGGCCCCCTCGTCCTCCTCCACCGGGCCACCCTCATCAACAGCCTCGCCGCGCTGCTCCCGTCCGGGGCCGTCCGCACCGGGGTCGCCGCGACCGTCACCGACCCCGGCGACGCCGACCGCCCGGCGCGCGTGGTGACCTCAAACGACGCGATGGAGGCCGACCTCGTGGTGGCCGCCGACGGCATCCGGTCCGCCGTCCGCCCCGTGCTCTTCCCGGACCATCCCGGCATCGTCTACTCCGGTTTCACCACATGGCGGGTCGTGGTCCCGGTGCCCGGCGCGAAGTTCGCCTCGCACGAGTCCTGGGGCCGGGGCCGCATCTGGGGCTCGCACCCGCTGAAGGACGGCCGGGTCTACGCCTACGCCGCCGCGATCACGCCCGCCGCAGGGCGCGCTCCCGACGACGAGAAGGCCGACCTGCTGCGCCGCTACGGCGACTGGCACGACCCGATCCCCGCGATTCTCGCGGCCGCCCGCCCCGAAGATGTCCTGCGCCACGACGTCCACCACATCGCCGAGCCGCTGCCCGCCTACCACCGCGGGCGGGTCGCCCTGGTCGGCGACGCCGCGCACGCCATGCCGCCGATGCTCGGGCAGGGCGGCAACCAGGCCGTCGAGGACGCCGTGGTCCTCGCCCACCACTGCGGCGACCTCGCCGCCTACACGGCAGCCCGCCTCCCGCGTACGACAACCCTCGCCCGGCAGGCCGTCAAGGTCGCCCGCCTGAACCTGATGACCAACCGCGCCGGGATCGCCGTACGCAACACCACGCTCGCGGGCCTGTCCAAGGTCGCGCCCGCGCTGTTCCTGCGGAGCTTCGAGGCGATCGCCGACTGGGGGCCTCCGCAGCAGTCGTATGCTTCCAGGCAGACCCCGGCAGGCAAGCAGTTGAGGAGAACACCCCGTGAAGGTCGGCTGCATCGGACTCGGTGACATCGCGCAGAAGGCATACCTGCCGGTGCTCGGTGTGCAGCCCGGGGTGGAACTGCATCTGCAGACCCGTACGCCCGCGACGCTCGCCCGGGTGGCCGACGGCCTCCATCTGCCTCCGGAGCGGCGGCACACGGACCTCGACTCGCTCCTCGACCAAGGTCTCGACGCCGCCTTCGTGCACGCGCCCACCGTCGTGCACCCGGAGATCGTGACCCGGCTGCTGGAGGCGGGCGTGCCGACGTACGTCGACAAGCCGCTCGCCTATCAACTCGCCGACTCCGAGCGGCTGGTGGCGCTCGCCGAGCGGCGGAACGTAAGCCTCGCCGTCGGCTTCAACCGGCGTTACGCCCCCGGGTACGCGCAGTGCGCCGATCATCCGCGCGAGCTGATCCTGATGCAGAAGAACCGGATCGGGCTGCCCGAAGAGCCGCGCTCGATGATCCTGGACGACTTCATCCACGTCGTGGACACGCTCCGCTTCCTCGCGCCCGGCCCGGTCGACGACGTGACGGTGCGCGCCCGCGTCGAGGGCGGGCTGCTGCACCATGTCGTGCTGCAACTCGCCGGGGACGGCTTCACGGCGCTCGGTGTGATGAACCGGCTCAGCGGATCGGCCGAGGAGATCCTCGAGGTATCCGGGCAGGACACCAAGCGTCAGGTCCTCAACCTCGCCGAGGTTGTCGACCACAAGGGCCAGCCGACCGTGCGGCGGCGCGGTGACTGGGTGCCGGTGGCCCGCCAGCGCGGCATCGAGCAGGTGGTGCTCGCCTTCCTCGACGCCGTGCGCGCGGGCAAGGTGCTCAGCGCCCGGGACGCGCTGGCGACCCATGAGCTGTGCGAGCGGGTCGTACGCGCGGTTCAGGAGCAGGGCGCCTGAACCGGGGCCGCAGCGTCCGTATGCCCTCGGTCGCTGCCCACGCGGCGATGATCAGCAGTGCCGCCTGCAGCGGCCAGTCGCCGAAGCGGACGTACGGCGTGACACCGCCGGCCAGCGGAACCTCGTAGACCGTGCTGGCGCTCTCGCTCGTCCCCAGCCAGGAACCCATGCGCTGTCCGCTGGGGCCGTACACGGCGGAGACGCCGGTCAGCGTCGCGTGCACCATCGGCCGACCGGTCTCCGCGGCGCGCAGTGCGGCCAGCGAGGCGTGCTGCTCCGGGGCCCAGCTCTGCTGGAACGTCGAGGTCGCCGACTGGGCGATCAGCACCTCGGCGCCGTGGTCGACCAGGTTGCGGCTCATGTCGGAGAACGCGGACTCGAAGCAGACCATCGGGCCGATGCGCAGCCCGTGCCCGGCGTCCATCACGACCTGCTCGGTGCCGCGCCGGCGGTCCTCGGCGGCCGCCTTGCCGACGGAGGTGGCCCAGCCCAGCATCGAGCGCAGCGGTATGTACTCCCCGAAGGGCACCAGGCGCATCTTGTCGTAGCGGGCGCCGGTCGGGCCGTCCGTGCCGACGAGGATCGAGCTCTTGTAGATGCCGGGCCGGTCGGAGCGCTGCGCGTCCACGTTGACCAGGATGTTCGCCCCCGTCTCGCGGGACAGTGCCGCCAGGCGGCGTGCGAAGTCGGGCCGGTCGTCGAGGTCGTAGCCGACGCTGCTCTCGCCCCAGACGATCACGTCGACGCCCTGGCCGGCCAGCTCACGGGTGAGCTGCTCCTCCCGGTCGAAACGCCGCTCCGGCCTGTCCGCGCCCTGGATGACGCCCGGCTGCACCACGGCGATCCGGACCCGGTTCTCGACGTCCGGGCGCGGGGACCACACCCAGGCGGCCGAGGCGGCGACGGCCGTGGCGAGCACCCCGGCCAGCGCGGGGACCCGGCACCTGCGCAGCACCACCAGCACGGCGACCGCGACATTGACGCCGACTATCAGGAAGCTGATCAGCCACACGCCGCCCACCGAGGCGACCCGCAGCGCCGGCTCCACCTCCCACTGACTGGAACCCAGCACGCCCCACGGCCCGCCGAGCCCCTGCCACGAGCGCACGAGCTCGATCAGCAGCCAGCCGGAGGGCAGCACGACGAGGGCCGCCACGACCCGCCCCGGCGACGGCCGTGCGGCCAGGAAGCGGCGCACCAGCCAGCCCCAGGGAGCCCACAGCGCACCCAGCAGGGCGGCGATGACGAACGTGAAGACATGCAGGTTCGGCAGCAGCCAGTGGTGCATCGCCAGCATGAAGCCGAAGCCGCCCCACCAGCCGTCGTGCAGCGCCCGCCGTCCGGTCGGGGCGGAGCGCAGCAATGCGATCCACGGGACCAGGGCGACGTACGCGAACCACCACCACGACGGCTCGGGGAAGGCCAGCACGGGCAGCGCGCCGGCGAGAACGGCGGTGATCGAACGCCGCCACGGGGAGGTGAGCCAGTGGTTGATCGTCTGCATGCATCGCCTCCTACCCCGTTGTCCCTCCAGTGTGAGGCCAGGCACTGACAGTGGGACAGTGGGCGTCCGCTCAGGTGATCACGGCAGGTGGTCACGTCAGGTGGTCACGTCAGGTGGTCACGGCCGGTGCGGTCCGGTCGGGCAGGCGGCGCCACTTCTCCTGCACGATCACCTCGCGCAGCCGCCAGCCGTCCTCCGTGCGCAGGAGCCCGAAGGCGTAGCGGCCGCCGCACACGAAGTCGGGGGCGGAGGAGCCGTCGCCGTCCGCGGCGAACCGCATCGGATTGATGTAGTCGGCCTGCACCCTGGCCGTGTCGCCGATGTCCTGATCCAGGATCCCGAAGCGCACCCTGCGATTGACGATCAGGTGCTGCCGCATCGAGAACAGCCGCATGCTCTCCGCGAGCCACGTGGCGACGCTCCCGGAGTCCCCCTCGATCCCGCCGGCCGACCGGTAGTCCGCGCGTCCATCCGGGGTGAACAGACTCCGGTACGCCTCCCAGTCCCCGTCGTCCACGGCCACCGCGTACTCGGTGACCATTCCGTCGACCGCCAGCCGGTCCCTCAGGGTGGCGAGCTCCACACGCTGCGTCATCGGCTCAGTGTTGGGCATGAGGTGCACGGAGCCAAGGGGGTGTGCAGCGATATTCACTGGATGGGGATGCGGCCAGGGGGCGAAGCTGTCCCCGTGAATGATCAGAACGACCAGCCCGCCGAGCGCGAACCCAGGTTCCGTGTGCGCGCCCGGCACACAGAGTCCTCCGTCACCGTCTATCAGGCCTACCGTCCCGAGATCGGCCGGGCCGCGGCGGGGAGCGGGCGCTTTCCGGCTTCCTGAGTCGCGACCGTATGACGTGGGTCATCAACCCGCGTTCATGACCTCTTTCGTGGGCTGAAGAGGGTGGGATTACTTCGTTGATCGCTTCTCAGGGGTGCTCGAATCGACTGAGCAGACGGGAGCCGAGTTCGAGAACCATGATGCCGCGTGGCCCGGCCACGACGGCTCGGTTGCCGGGAAGGAACCTGGTGCTCCGCAACGGTGATCCGACCCGTAGATGGTGCTCTCGTCGACTTTCCGCGGACCACAGGGCAGCGGAGCAGGTGTGTCCGCCGGAGAGGATTAGCGGCTGCCTGCCGATCTGGGTGGTGTCCACGTCGGCCAATTGCATGTGATGGGCCTGCTCGAGTTGGGCGTCGATCATCAGGGAGCCGTCTTCGGTGTTCCAGATGTGCAGACGAGAGTAGCCGCCGACTCCGACGGCGACCGGGATGTCACCTATGTGGCTGAAGGAGACAGCCGTGATGGAAAACGGGTCGCCGTTGTCCATTCTGAGGACGCGATGCCGCGTCTCGTCGTTCGTCACGGTCCACAGCTGGGCCTGGAAGCATTCCCAGTCCCAAGTGACGAACCGGTGTGCTTCGTCCGGTTGCTCTGGGAGCGGAGCCACCATGAAGCTGCCGGTGTGGCAGGCCAGCGGTGGCCGAATGGCATCACAAGTGGCTAGGTCGAAGAAGCCCAGTCGCCCGCTTGTCGCAGTGACGAGGAGTAGTGGCCGCTCCCTGTTCACGACAGCGATGGACCTCCACTCCTCGTCCGAGGCCAACTGGAAGTCGTATGACGGTTGGCCGTCCGGGAAGACCCGTAGCGTGATGTGCCTCTGTCTGTCCAGCGTGACGAAGGACCGCGGGTCGCCCGGGACCGCGGCTGCGCTGCGGAAGCCTTCCTCGGCCGATCGCCTCAGTTCGGCGAGGACGTCACCGCCGTCCGCCTCGAAGATCACGAGAGAGCCGTCGGCATTGATGGACGCGATGCAGCTCTGTCGGGTGGAGTTGGTTCCCGTGACGACGCTGTGGTGGTCGCCGACAGAGGCCACCGGGCGGGCTGCTTGGATGTTCCAGGCACGTACGGCGCCGTCACGTCCTCCCGAGATAAGCAGGCGGGCACCGTTCAGTTCGCACTGTGCCAGCGATTGCACCCCGCCGTCATGAACGGCCAGTTGCCGTACCTCCTCTTGGGCGGCGCCACGTATGAACAGGTTGCCGTTCCAATCGCCCCAGCACCACAGATCGTTGTCGTGGCCCGTGATGAGGGTGGTGAATACTCCCGCGTCACCATGATGCGGGTCCCCGGCAACCTCTCCACGGACTGGGTCCCAAGCGATCACCTGGCCTGCCGCAGCTCCCAGAAGGATCACGGGCCCGTCCTGGCGCTCAGCGAGCGACGCTGCCCAGAAGCGCGTGTCACTCCGCCAGCCCGGCACGTGTACTCCGGGATGCAGCGGTTCACTGAGCGGGCGACCGGTGGTGAGGTCCCACGTCTCGATGTCACCACTGTTGCCGCTCACCACGGCAAGGCACCGCCCGCCTGCGTTGTCCACCACGAGAACTTGGTCTTCTCGCCCGATCACGACCGGCGGCAGATCCAGCACATGACCGTCCCTCACGGACAAGACCTCTACTACGTGATCTCGGCTGACCGTAGCCACTGCGGATTGACCTGCGACGTCTATCGACCACAAACCGTTTGGCGCACGATCTTCCGCGAGAATCCTCTGCGGATCGGCCGCGTCCGGCGTCGTGCGCAGCAAATGCCCATCCTCGTGAAGGGTCACGATGGCGATGCCGTCACCCTGCCGGAAGGTAGCCATGGCGAGGATGGGTGAATCCGGCTCCCGTACGCCGGTCACCATGGGTTCTCCATCGGCGAGGCGCCACGCCTGGATGCCCCACGCGCTCGCCGACAGCACCACGATTCCCCTCGCTGTCTCAACGGTGCCGACAGCAAGGACATAGTCGTCATGGTGTCCGAGCATGCGGCTCTCAATGAGAGTGTCCCAGCGAGCCCAGAGTACCGACCAGGGACGATCGGGAGCTGTAGCTGCCAGTTCGCCCGCCAGGCGCGCGTCGCCGGCCATGTGGGCCGCCATCCCGAGGTAGCAGATGCGCTCGTCTTCCGGTGCCACTAGCAGCTGCTGGCCGACTCGTTGAATGATGCGAGCCACTCGCCGGCCCGACCCGGTGCGAGCGGTGGGGAGTGCCGTCAGCAGCCGAGCCGGATCCACGGCAGCCAAAAAGCCCGCGTCATCGAGAAGATGGTCCAGCACCTGGCCCTCGCCCGCATGGAAAGGCAGATATGTACGCGTGTAGCTGTCGGCGTGCACCCAGTCCCGCTCGTCAAGGGAAGACGATGACAGCTTCTCGAGGAGAATGCCCGCAAGACGGCGGTGGACCTCGGCTGCCGGACGCTGACGAGTGCTCAGCTGCCGCAAATGCTCGCCCAACGCTTCGTGGAAGAGCCGGAAGGCGACACGGTCTCCGTGGGTGCTGCGGTGGAGCAGGTCCACCCCAGCGCTGTCCAGGAGCAGCCGGGTGACATCGCGCTCGGAGTACGCGGCCGTTCCCAGCATGGTGGCCGCGGCCGCCCAGGTTCCTGGGTCGCTGAAGCCATCGCCCTGGGACCAGGCCAGAGCCATCAGCAGATCGCGTAACCATGGGCCACCTGGCTGAACGTCACGAAGGTAGCGGTCCATTGCGGCACCCACTGTGGTGGGAAACGTCTCCGCCCACCCAGAACTCCCTGTGTCCACGGGTTCGTCGGATCCCATCAGGGACAGCGCCGTGAGCTGTGCCACGAGAAAACTGGAGCCGGCACGAGCTGCTACGGCCGCAGCAACCCTTTCCGCGAGTGCAGGGCGGGCACGGTAGGGAGTGCGGACCTGCGGGTCCGGATCGGCCAGCAATGTGCTGCAGACGTACTCAGCAACATCGCGTCGATCCAGATACTGTTCCTCGTCCAGATCGAGTACGAGCGCCGAAGCTCCGAACAGCCGCACCAGGTGGTCCTCGCCACCTCGGCGCGTACCGACGAGCAGGCGGATGCCCGTCCGCTCCGACGCCGCCGCCAGCGGCTCGAGTAGGTCAACGATGAGCCGATGGGCGTCGGCAGCCTCATCCACCCCATCGACGACGACCACAGTTGGTCGATGCTCGAAGTCCTCGCGGAGATGCGCGAGGAGACCGCTGCACGTCCCCTCGTCGATCGTCAGGGCCTGTGAGATCTCGGCGGCCACTTCGTCTGCCGTGCGGCCACGTACGTGCACCGCCATGCTGATGGAGCCGACCGGCGGTCGCGTCCCGGCTGGTGCGGTGGCAAGCACCTCATTGGGTTGTCCGGCATCGGCCAGACTCACCAGCCTTCCGAGCACCGCTGACTTACCGGATCCCGGGGCACCGGTCACGACACGAGAACACGCAACGTCCAAACCGGCGCCGTTGATCCAGTCCACCAGCTCACGCAGCACTCGAAGCCGACCCATGAAGTATGAGCCCTCGCGCACGAGCGAAGGCAGAATTCCACGCCCTCTGGGGTGGAAGTGACTGCGCAACTGCTCCGCCCGCTGCGCAGCCGCGGCATCAGACCTGTTAGCCAGCAGTTGCTGGTGCTGCGCCCGCCTCGAAACTCGATCGCTAAGCGCATCAACCGCAGGTGGTACCGCAAATCCGCACACCATGACCAGGGCTGTGAGGACCACCAGGACAGGGGAGATGCGGTCAGACGTGAGGAGCCCCAGCAAGGCCCCACTCGCGACTGCCAGGCCCGGCAGCATGTAGAGCAACAAGCGCTCGGCCAGTGACCGTCGGTTGTCACGCTGGCGCAGTGAGTACACGGTTTCATTCGTATAGGCAATCGCGCCTCCTCGTCCATGGAATCCGCGGACGATCATCAAGGCCGTACTCGCCGCAGGGCATCGGAGCGCGGCCTCCGTCGCGCGCGAGCGTTCTGCTGCGAGCACGGCTCGACATGGTCATCAAGCCGCGTTCACAGCCTCCTTGCGAGGCTGAGACGCCCCGATCGGGCAGGTAGGGACAGAGCCGCCCTCACAGGTCCTCTGGATGCACGCCCTCTTCGGCTCCCCACATCGACCGCAGCTCGCTGACTGCTCGCTGAGCTGCCTTACGGCCGTCGGGGCGCGGCGCAGTTGTCCGTGGGCCGGCCAGGTCGGGACCGTTGAGCGACCGCGCAGGGACGGCCGTTCAGTTGGTTCGGCGTACCACGGCGATGTGTCCGTCCTCGTGTGCCGCCTTGTCCTGCCAGTCGTCGGGCGGTGCCATGAGGACACGGAGCGACTGTTCGTTGAGCCACTCCAGTCCCAAGATGTGACGCCGATTCGTGCTCGATGAGAGGTGACCGCGCCCGATTTGAGGTGTAGAAGCAGCAGCTCACCCTCGAAGAAGTAGCCACCGTCGTACTTACCGGTGCCTGCCGTGAGCAGCGGGAGCGTGGGGTGGAAAGCCATGGCATGCACAGGGAAACGCGGGCGCATGAGCCCCTGAGGGGCGAAGCTTTTGGTGTTGGAGACCGCGACCGTCGCAGTTCCACTGTCCTCGCGAACGCCCCGCCACGCTCAGGAGACCGCTCGGCTCATCCCGGACAACCAAGGTCGGGTCGCCGATCTCATGAAAGGGCCAGTCGCCGGTCACGCGTTCGTTGGAGGGCACCATGCCGAGATCTTCTCAACTGCGAGGGAGCCATTGACTCAGCGGACCCAAAAGGGTCTGTGAGCCATGCTTGACCCGGGTCATCAAGCCGCGCTCACAACCCCTCTCCGTGGCTCGAGTGCCCGGCTCCGGAGAGGGGACATCAGGCCCGGTACGCCAGAGGTCACCTCGCGGCCCAGGCTCGCCGATGCGGGCTTCGCCTTGGGGGCCTGGTCGATTCGAACCTGGAGCGTTGTGCGCCGACGCGTGCCGCGTCGGCGCTAGAGGTGGGGAGCGGTAGTCCGTCGAACTCACGTCTGTTCGACGGGCGTTCGGCCGACCGCCGCGCTGGTCAACGGCACGGCCGGCGCGCACTCCGAGCCCCTGCGTGGCTCTCACCCGTGGGGATGGATCTCGACGTCCAGTAAGCCCAGCTCAGCCCGCCGCAAGGATCTTGCCGCAACGGTTCCCACAGGCTTTGGGCTGTCACTGGACGCAGCGATCCGCTGCGAGGCAACGAGGGGCAGGAAGCAAGCCCATATGAACACATTCACCTCTGGTCTGCGAAGAGCACTGGGGCGAACCGGTATCGCGGCGGCCACGGGCCTGGCGCTCGTGCTGACCGTGCCCGGAGTCGCGCTCGCCGCACCGGGCGACCTCGATCCGACCTTCGACGGTGACGGCAGAGTCGTCACCGACTTCGGCGGCTACGACGAGAGCCGCGGCATGGCGCTGCAGCCCGACGGCAAGATCGTCACCGTCGGTCTCGTCCAGCCCTACGAAAGCGGAGAGGTCGACTTCGCCCTTGCCCGTTACAACCCCAACGGGGCTCTGGACTCCGGATTCGGGACCGGCGGCAAGGTGATCACCGACGTTCGCGGCAGTGAGGACTACGCCAACGGGGTGGCGGTGCAGGCCGACGGCAAGATCGTCGTGGTCGGCCGCACATCGGACCCCGAGACCATGAACCCCGAGTTCACGGTGGTCCGCTACAACCCTGATGGGACGCTGGACGCCGGTTTCGGGACCGACGGTACGGTGGTCACGGAATTCGGAACGGGTGGACCGTCCGAGGCGTTCTCCGTAAAAGTGCAGGCCGACGGCGGGATTGTCGCCGTCGGCAGTAGCGGCGCCGCTTTCGCGCTGGCCCGTTACAACGGCGACGGCAGCCTCGACACCGGCTTCGACGGCGACGGCAGGGTCACCACCGCCTTTGCGGGCGGTGCGGCGACCGCCTTCGACGTGGCGTTGCAGTCGGACGGGAAGATCGTCGCTGCTGGTCGCGCGGGGTACAACTATCCGGCCAACGCCTCCGATTTCGCGCTCGCGCGCTACAACGGCGACGGCAGCCTCGACACAGGCTTTGACGCCGATGGCAGGGTGACCACCCCCTTCGCCGATGCCGACGTGATCGGTGGGGTGGCGTTGCAGTCCGACGGAAAGATCGTCGTCGCAGGATTCAGCGACTTCGACTTCGCCCTGGCCCGTTACAACCCCACCGGCACTCTCGACAGCGGCTTCAGCGGCGACGGCAAAGTCACCACCGACTTCGGAAGCGGAACCCTGGACAGGGGTTCCGACCTGGCGTTGCAGTCCGACGGGAAGATCGTCGTCGCAGGCATGAGTCAGGCCGACTTCGCGGTGTCCAGGTACAACCCCGACGGCAACCTGGACGGCGGCTTCGGAACCGGCGGCAAGGTGACCACCGATGTTGCCAACGGCTTCTTCGACACAGCCAGCGCGGTGGCGCTGCAGCCCGACGGAAAGATCGTCGCCTCCGGCAACACCGGCGACGACCGCGGCCTGGTCCGGTACCAGGTGGCCGGCACGCCTCCGCCACCGCCCGGCGTGGACCTGTCGGTCAGGAAGACCGGTCCCACTACGGTCAGCATCGGCGACCGGCCCACGTACAGCGTGACCGTGACCAACAACAGCACCACGACCTCCGCCACCGGCGTCACCCTGTCCGAGACGCTCAGCGGCCCAGCCGCCTCGGTCGTCTCAGCGACCCCCAGCACGGGCACCTGCACCCTCACGGCCACCAGCGCGAGTTGTTCCCTGGGCACCCTCGCCCCCGGAGCCAGCGCCACGGTGCAGATCGCGGCCGAGCCGCGGGCCACCGGCACCCTCTCCGACCGGGCCACGGTCGGCGCCGCACAATCCGACCCGGACTCAGGCAACAACACCGCCACGGCGACTACCACGGTGAACAACGCCCGTGGTTGCACCCGCGTCGGAACCAGCGGCAACGACACCCTCAACGGCACGTTCGGCCCCGACGTGATCTGCGCTCTCGGAGGGGACGACACCGTCAACGCCGGCTTCGGCGGTGACACCGTGTACGGCGGTTACGGCAACGATCGCCTCGACGGCAGTTTCGGAAACGACGCCCTCAACGGAGGCCCTGGCAATGACAACCTGATCGGCAACGACGGCAACGACGGCCTCAACACGGTCGACAACGTATCCGGCAACGACAGCGCCAACGGCGGCTCCGGCACGGACACCTGCACGACGGACTCGGGCGACACCCGGATCAGCTGCCCCTAGGCATGGGTTCTGCCGCATGGGTGTGTCGGTCCACCGGCATTCATCGGCGTCAGCCCCGGCGCGAACAGCTTCGAGCTGGTCTGCGTCGGGGCTGACGCGCGAGCCGACACGTCGCTGGTGGCAGCTGCGTGCCCTCATGTCACGAAGCCACCATCCGCATACGGCCATGTCGTGACCTGCCGTGTGGCTCTCTCTGCGCACCGGGTCTGTGAGCGCTGTTTGACGTGGATCAAGCCGTCGTTCCTCTGGATGATGTACCGCTGTGGCTGGGCCACGAAGGAGAACCAGAAGACCGTCCTCGCCGTCGAGATCAGTCGCGAGGGCTTCGAACGGGCGCTGCGTCAGGCCTGGAAGCGGCACCCTTTGCCGTACCGGTCCTTGCAGCTGGGCATCGGAGGGGAGGCGACAGTACGCCGACGAATGGATTCTCGGCATCGAGGATGTGACGCCGCTCGCCAGGGAGATGCACGGGCGTGCGGGCGGGTGAACTGGAGCGTGCGGCCGAGTTGTTGCCGAACGAGCGGCCGTACCCGTTGGGTGAGGACGTGCTGGCGCACCTGGCCGCCTAGACGTGGTCGAGCGTCAACCGGCGCTGTTCGACCCGGATTCCCTGCTTCAAGCCGCCTCGATGACCGCACTGCGGATCGCGGCGGCCCACTCGACCACCAACAGCTCGTACTCCGCGCGCTCCTGCGCCGACAGTGAGCCGCCTGCGCGCAGCCACAGGGCGCGAATCTCCTCGTTCACCTCGGCAGCAGACCGCACGGAACCAGGGCCTAAGGAATGGGGGGACATGCAGGCAAGCCTAGGGGCAAGGACTGACAGTGCGCTACCGGACGGCTACGCAGAACGTATGTGATTGGTCACGGATTCCGGGGCGAAGGTTTCGATGAGCGTCCGCACTGAGTCGTGGATCAGCAGGTCGGACGTCAGTCGGCCCACACGGCCATGCACTGCCCACGCTGCACTGCGCCGCCGTAGAACTCCCGCATAGCGGTGAAGTGCTCGACAAGACAGGGCCGTATGTCACCACCGGCGAAGTCACGTCCGACGCCGCACGCGGCGGCCCGCGTCCTTGGGGTGGAGCGGCAGGTCGGCCAGGAGGTCGTCCAGGTCGACGGCGTAGAGGGCGGGGGTAACGACTGCGACTGCGACTGCGACCTCGGCAGGGGCGAGGAGGCGGGGCGGCCTCTCGATGCCGTCGTAGACCTCGTCGTGGTCGAGGAAACCGACGTCACCGCCGGGGCCCCCGGAGACGGTCCCGTCGAGCAGTGTGATCAGGTCCGCGTCGGTTCCCGTCGCGCGGCAGTAGTGGATGAGGCCCCAGATCGCCCGGCCCGTGTCGAGCAGATCGGCGGGCGGTGGATCACAACCCGGCGCTGCCCCCGGCGAGTCGAGTGCCGAGGTGCGGCAGCGCTCGAGGTGGGCCGGGGTGACGCGGGCGAACCGTTGGGTGAGCGCCCTGTGCGGCTCGTGGGCGTCAGCCCGCCGACTCCGCCGCATGCGGGCTCAGTACGCCCGCCGCCACCAGGACGATGATGACGATGCCGAGTGCGATGCGGTACCAGACGAACGGCATGAAGCTCTTCGTCGAGATGAACTTCATGAACCAGGCGATGACGGCGTAGCCGGTCACGAAGGCGATCACCGTCGCGAAGATCGTCGGGCCCCAGGACACGTGGTCGCTCTCCATCGCGTCCTTGAGCTCGAACAGACCGGAGGCGAGGACGGCCGGGATCGCGAGGAGGAAGGAGTAGCGGGCCGCGGACTCGCGGGAGTACCCCATGAAGAGGCCGCCGCTGATGGTGGCGCCGGAGCGGGATACTCCGGGGATGAGGGCCGCGGACTGGCACAGGCCGAAGATCAGGCCGTCCTTCACGCCCAGGTCCTCAAGTCCCTTGCGCTGCTTGGCTGCGCGGTGCCGGCCGCCCGACTCGTCGCGGGCTGCCAGCCGGTCCGCGATGCCGATGATGATGCCGACGACGATCAGCATCGTCGCCGTGATGCGCAGGTCGCGGAAGGGGCCCTCGATCTGCTCCTTGAGGGTCAGGCCCAGCACGCCGATCGGGATCGAGCCGACGATCACCAGCCAGCCCATCTGGGCGTCGTGGTCCTGCCGCATCTCCTTGTTGGTCAGCGAGCGCAGCCACGCCGAGATGATCCGCCCGATGTCCTTGCGGAAGTAGATCAGTACGGCAATCTCCGTGCCGATCTGCGTGATCGCCGTGAAGGCCGCACCGGGGTCCTCCCATCCCGAGAACGCCGCGGTCAGGCGCAGGTGCGCGCTGGAGGACACGGGGAGGAACTCGGTCAGCCCCTGGACGAGTCCGAGGATGAGCGATTCAAACCAAGACATGAAGTTACGGAGTCCAAGTGCTGATGGTGGCAAGGGATGAAGGGGGACACCGCGTCGGCGGCGCAGTGATCGCGGGTGTCGAGGGGCAGCGTAGCGCCCCTCGAAGTCGGCTCCGGCACAGGGGCCTGGCTCCGGCTGGAGCGACGGGCCTCAGGCCGCCGTCGGTCCCTTCACTGTCCATCCGGGCGCCTGGGGGTGGGCCGTGAGGTCCTCGTGGTGCACCGCGCCGCCACAGGCCCGGCAGGTGACGACGGCGACCAGCTCGTTTCCGCAGGTGTGCTCGATCACCATGGGACGGTCGTCGGGCGCACGGAGGTGGCGGTCGCCCCACGCCATCAGGGCCATCAGGACCGGCTCCAGGTCCAGCCCCGCCGGCGTGGGCCGGTACTCGAACCGCTGCGGGCGCTCGCTGTAGGCGCGCTTGGTGAGGATGCCGACGTCGACGAGGCGACGCAGACGGGCGGCCAGGATGTCGCGCGGGGCTCCGATGTTGCGCACGAGCTGGTCGAAGCGGCCGTTGCCCAGGCACACCTCGCGCAGGACGAGCAGGGAGTACTTCTCGCCGACGAGCGCCAGGGCGTCGGCGATGGAGCAAGGGCGCGGGTCTTTGGTGGCGGCCATGCGGCTCAGTCTAGGCGGAGGGTTCGACTTTCCAACTTGAGGGTTTGATTTTCCTACTTACCAGGCTAGGGTGAGTTTGAATTTCCTACTCGTCGGTAATCGCCCCGGAGAACGCCCCGGCGGCCAAGGAGGCCCGCACCATGCGTGACGCAGTGATCGTCGAAGCCGTACGCACTCCTATAGGCAAGGGCAAGCCGAACGGCGCCCTGGCGCACGTCCACCCCGTCGAACTCCTCGCCCACACCCTGCGCACCCTCGTCGAGCGCTCGGGCGTCGACCCGGCGCTGATCGACGACGTCATCGGCGGCACCGTCGACCAGGTCGGCGAGCAGGCCATGAACACCACCCGCTACGCCGCCCTGTCGGCGGGCTTCCCGGAGACGGTCCCGGCCACCACCGTGGACCGCCAGTGCGGCTCCTCGCAGCAGGCCGTGCACTTCGCCGCCCAGGGCGTCATCTCGGGCGCCTACGACCTGGTCGTCGCGTGCGGGGTCGAGTCGATGAGCCGCGTGCCGATGTGGTCCAACGTGCCGCCCGGCAAGGACCCCTTCGGCCCCGGCATCGCCGAGCGTTACCGCGAGGGGCTCGTCCCGCAGGGCATCAGCGCCGAGCTCATCGCGGCCAAGTGGTCGATCACGCGCGAGCAGATGGACGCGTTCGCCGTCTCCTCGCACCACAAGGCGGCCGCAGCCTGGGACAAGGGCCTCTTCGACGCCGAGGTCGCGCCCCTGGAGGGCGTGTCGCGCGACGAATGCGTTCGACCTGGCAGCACCCCCGAGATCCTCGCCGGCCTCAAGCCCGCGTACCACGACCCGGTCTTCGCCGAGCGTTTCCCGCAGATCGAGTGGAACGTGACCGCCGGCAACGCCAGCCCCATCAACGACGGCGCCTCCGCCGTGCTCATCACGTCCAGTGAGACGGCGGCCCGGCTCGGCCTGCGTCCCCTTGCCCGGCTGCACAGCTTCTCCGTCACCGGCTCCGATCCCGTCCTGATGCTCACCGGCGTGATACCCGCGACGGAGAAGGTGCTGCGCCGGGCGAACCTGTCCCTCGGCGACATCGACCTGTTCGAGGTGAACGAGGCCTTCTCCAGTGTGGTGCTCGCGTGGCGGCAGGAGACCGGCGCCGACCTCGCCAAGGTCAACGTGCACGGCGGCGCGATCGCGATCGGCCACCCGCTCGGCGCCAGCGGAACCCGGCTGACGACGACCCTGGTGCACGCGATGCGCGAGCGCGGCGCCCGCTACGCCCTGCAGACGATGTGCGAGGCGGGTGGCCTCGCCAACGCGATGATCCTGGAGTCGGTGTAGCCGCGCCGGCGGCGGGGCGTCGGCCGCCGTGGCTGCAGGCGCGACGACCCAGCCTGGCGGCAGGCGAAACGGTTCAGCGGCCCCGCAGGTGGTGGCGCTTGCGCCACGCCACCACAGCACCGGCCAGCGCAGGCAGCGCGATACAGGCGAGCGCGATCAGGAAGGCGGGCGACGTCGGCGTGGAGGCACGGGCACCGGCGACGACGTACGCGGCGACGTTCGGGATCGACCCGATGGCCGTCGCGAGAAGGAACGGGACGTAGCCCATGCGGGAGACGGCGGCGGCGTAGTTCGCGGCCCAGAACGGCACACCGGGGAACAGCCGCACCGCCAGCATCGAGCGGAAACCGTGCCGGCTGAACTGGCCGTCCGCCGCCTTCAGCAACCGGCCGCGCAGCAGCGGGCGCAGCGCCTCCTGGCCGAGCAACCGGCCCAGCCCGAAGGCGATCCCGGCCCCCAGCACCGTGCCCGCCATGGCCGCGCCGATGCCCCACTCGGAGCCGAAGAGCGCGCCCGCCGCGAGGTTCAGCAGCGGCCGCGGCACGAACGCCACCGTGATCAGCCCGTACGCCACGGCGAACAACACCACCGCGGCCGGGCCCGCGACCTGGGGCGGCCAGCCGTTCGCCAGCAGCCTCTGCGGCTCGAAGAGCAGCACCGACGACGCCGCCGCCGCGAGCAGGCCCAGGAGCAGGGACAGCCGGGACCACGGCGACAGCAGCGTTCTCGTACAGCGCGCGGCGAAGCCCGCGGGCACGGGTACGGCAACAGGTACGGCTGCGGGGGCGGGGACTGTGAGCTCCGTGGCGGCGGCCCGGGAAGAGGCCTTGGCGGTGCCCCCAGAGCGGGTGGTGGCATCGTCGAGCATCCGGCGACACTAACCGACAAAGATGTGTGATCGCCGTATGGTTCGTCTCATGAGCGTCACAGGAGGGGGAACAACGGAAGTTCCCCGCAGTGGTCTGGCCGACACGGTCCTGGAGCGGCTCACCGCCACGTACGCCGTCGCCGCGGACCCGCAGCGCGCTGCCGCCGCCCGGGCGTACATGAAGGACGCCGCCCCGTTCCTCGGCATCCCCACCCCCGAGCGCCGCGCCCTCTCCCGCGCCGTTCTCAAGGGCACACCACGCCCCGACGAGGCCGACTGCACCGCGATCGCCCTGCGCTGCTGGGAGCTGCCGGAGCGCGAGTACCACTACTTCGCCGTCGACTACCTGCGCCGGCACGTGGGGCGCTGCTCCTCCGGCTTCCTGCCGGTGACCCGGCACCTCATCACCACCGTCTCCTGGTGGGACACCGTCGACGCACTCGCCGCGCACGTCGTCGGCGGCCTCGTCGCCGCCGACCCGAAGCTCACCGCCGACATGGACGCCTGGATCGCCGACGGCGACCTGTGGGTCGCCCGCACCGCGCTCCTCCACCAGCTGCGCTACAAGGACCGGACCGACACCCGGCGCCTCTTCGCCTACTGCCTGCGCCAGTCCGGGCACACCGACTTCTTCATCCGCAAGGCCATCGGCTGGTGCCTGCGCGAGTACGCCAAGACCGACCCGGAGGCCGTACGGGAGTTCCTGGCGCGGGAGCGGGGGAGGTTCGCGCCGCTGTCGGTGCGGGAGGCGCTGAAGAACATCGGGGCATAAAGCCCCGAACTCCCCATCCGCGAAAAACCATTCGACGCCGGGCACGGCGTCGACGATGATCGAGCTCATGTTCCGGCACGCCTTCGTCCTCGCAGCATCCGCAGTCGCGGATGCCACGAAGGCTGCCGTTCTGGTCTTTCTGACCGCCGTCGACGGCGCCCGAAGCTGACCCTCTCCGGATAGTCCGGCGGACCCCGCAGGGGGAGGGTCGGCAGGTCCTTGGGGTCCCCATCTCGCACGAGAGCGCTCGTACGCGAGATCACCTTTGCAGAGACTTCAGAGACTTCAGAGACTTCGAGGTACAGCCATGTCCAAGACGGCATACGTGCGCACCAAACCGCATCTGAACATCGGCACGATGGGTCATGTCGACCACGGCAAGACCACGTTGACCGCCGCCATCACCAAGGTCCTCGCCGAGCGCGGGTCCTCCACGTTCGTTCCGTTCGACCGCATCGACCGGGCGCCGGAGGAGGCCGCGCGCGGCATCACCATCAACATCGCGCACGTCGAGTACGAGACCGACACCCGCCACTACGCGCACGTCGACATGCCGGGCCACGCCGACTACGTCAAGAACATGGTCACCGGCGCCGCGCAGCTGGACGGGGCGATCCTCGTCGTCTCCGCGCTCGACGGGATCATGCCGCAGACCGCCGAACACGTGCTGCTCGCTCGGCAGGTGGGCGTCGACCACATCGTGGTGGCGCTCAACAAGGCCGACGCGGGTGACGAGGAGCTCATCGACCTCGTCGAGCTGGAGGTCCGCGACCTGCTCACCGAGCACGGCTACGGCGGCGACGCCGCGCCCGTCGTCCGGGTGTCGGGGCTGAAGGCCCTGGAGGGGGACCCCAAGTGGACGGGATCGGTCGAAGCGCTGCTCGACGCGGTCGACACGTACGTTCCGATGCCGGAGCGATATGTGGACGCGCCGTTCCTGCTGCCCGTCGAGAACGTGCTCACGATCACCGGTCGCGGGACCGTGGTGACCGGCGCCGTGGAGCGGGGCACCGTGCGGGTCGGCGACCGGGTCGAAGTGCTGGGGGCCGGGCTGGAGAGCGTGGTCACCGGCCTGGAGACGTTCGGCAAGCCCATGGCCGAGGCGCAGGCCGGGGACAACGTGGCCCTGTTGCTGCGCGGGGTCCCTCGGGACGCGGTGCGCAGGGGGCACGTGGTTGCCGCGCCGGCCAGTGTCGTTCCGCGCCGTCGTTTCTCCGCGCAGGTCTACGTGCTCTCGGCCCGCGAGGGCGGGCGCACGACTCCTGTCGTCACCGGGTATCGGCCGCAGTTCTACATCCGTACGGCGGATGTGGTGGGTGACATCGACCTGGGTGAGGTGGGTGTCGCGCGGCCCGGGGAGACGGTTGCGATGACCGTCGAGCTGGGGCGTGAGGTGCCTTTGGAGCCCGGGCTCGGGTTCGCCATCCGTGAGGGTGGCAGGACCGTCGGGGCGGGGACCGTGACCGCCGTCGTGTGAGGGGTCCGGTTCGTGGGGGACTGCGGGATCGCCGTGGCCGATCGCGCAGTTCCCCGGGCCCCTGCCGGGGCGCTCCCGCGCACTTCTTCGGAGTCCCCCCGGCACAATGAGAAGGTGAATGAGCCCATACCCGTCACCCGGCCCGTCGACTACGGCACCGCCAAGCTGATGCCCGACGTCGATCGGAAGCGGGCCTGGTTGCTCACTGTCGACGGGGCTCCTCAGTCGTACGTGGATCTTGACGAGCCGACACACCTGGAGTTCGAGTACGCCCGGCGGCTCGGGCATGTGCTCGACAGCGTCGCCGAGGCGGGGCGGCCGCTGGACGTGCTGCATCTCGGGGGCGGTGCGCTCATGCTGCCCCGGTACGTCGCCGCGACCCGGCCCGGCTCGCAGCAGGATGTGGTCGAGGCCGATCGGGGGCTGCTGGAGCTGGTCTCGGAGCATCTGCCGATTCCGGACGGGGCCGGCATCCGGCTGCACGCCGGGGACGCCCGGGACTGGCTGGAGGCGGCCGCGGACGACTCGGTAGACGTGCTCGTCGCCGACGTCTTCGGTGGGTCACGGGTGCCGGCGCACCTGACGTCGGACGCGTACGTCCGTCAGGCCGAGCGCGTTCTGCGGGGAAGCGGCATATACATGGCGAACCTCGCGGATGCCGCGCCCTTCGCCTTCCTGCGTTCCCAACTCGCCACCTACGGTTCGGTGTTCGAGGAGCTGGCGCTGATCGCCGAGCCGGGTGTGCTGCGCGGCAGGCGGTTCGGCAACGCGGTGCTCGTCGCCGCGCGCCGGCCCTTCGACACGGCGGCCCTGGCCCGCCTCACCGCCTCCGACGCCTTTGCGGCGAGGGTTGAACACGGGCCCGGCCTGCGGGACTTCATCGGCGGGGCGCGGCCGGTGCGGGACGAGGACGCCGTAGCGTCACCCGAGCCCCCGGACGGGGCTTTCAGCATCGGCTGAGCCGAGGTGGCCGCTCGCGGTCACGTGCTTGGTACGACGCCGAAGGTTCCGTACGTCCGGTACGCACAGGACCGCCGCCGTGACGACCACGACCAGCGCGGCGCAGCCCCACAGCGCCGACGTGCGCCCGACCGCCGCCTCCGCCGGGCCGGCCAGCGCCGTCGCCAGGGGGACCAGCGCGACCGAGCCGAACCAGTCGTAGGCGGCGACCCGGGACAGTTTCTCCTCCGGTATCTCCTGATGGAGTGCCGTCATCCAGGAGACGCCGAACACCTCCAGCGTCACACCGGTGAGGAACATCACCGCGCAGAGCACGCTGATCGGCGCGGGAATGGCGAGCGCGGCCGAGGGGAGGGCGAGGGGGAAGACGCACAGGGTGCCTGCGAGGAGCAGGCGGCGTGGCTTCCATCGGGTCATGAGCAGGGCGCCGGCGACCGTGCCCGCGCCGAAGAAGCCCAGCGCCAGACCCCAGGGGCCCGCCCCGCCCAGATGGTCCCGGGCGACCAGCGGGCCGTAGACCGCGTCGGCCGCGGCGACGACCGCGTTCGCGATGGAGAACTGGACGACGACTGCCCACAGCCACGGCCGCCCGGCGAACTCCCGCCAGCCGTCCCGCAGATCGGCGAGCATGCCGCCGTCCGGCGCACGCTGCGGAATGTGACTCACGTCGAGGAACGCCCGCATGGACCCGGCGACGGCGAAGGCCACCGCGTCCGCCGCCAGCACCCAGCCCGGCCCGATCGCGGCCACCATGGCACCGCCGAGCGCGGCACCGCCGACCGCCGCCCCCTGCATGGCCATCCGGAACACGGCGAACGCCCTGCTCGCCTGCTCGCCCTGGACCGACGACAGCAGCATGCCCTCGGCCGCCGGGCTGAAGAACGCCTGGCCGGTGCCGCCGAGGGCGGTCAGCAGCATCATCTGCCACAGCTGGGCCTCGCCGGCGAGTACGAGCACGGCGAAGGCGGCCTGGGAGAGACAGTTGAGGGCGTTGGCCGCGACCATCACCCGGTGCCGTGGGACCCGGTCCGCGACGGCGCCGCCGATCAGCAGGAACAGCACCAGGGGCAATGTGCGGGAGGCGGCCACCAGGCCCACGTCACCGCTGTCGCCGCCGGCTTCCAGTACCGCGAACGCCGCAGCGATCAGCGCGCCATGGCTGCCGAGGTTCGTGACGAACGCCGAGGCGGTCAGCAGGCTGTAGTTGCGGCCCGCCCAGGCGGGGCGGCGGGATCGGCGGCGGGGATCGACGGCGGAGGTCACCGGCCGACTATCGCCGCCGGGCCCTCGATTTGCCAAACGGATTGCAGGTCACGGGTCGGATGCACTGCTTCGCCCCGAACGCCGTCCGCCGCCCGTCACCTCCACCGTCCCCTTACATCGACCGCCTATCTGTTCCGTCACACGCCCTGTTCCCTGGACTCTACTCGTGGGTAACATGACCGCCATGAGCGCAGACCAGATGTCGATCGGCGAGATGCTCGCCGCCACCGTGCCCATGGCCCGGACCCTGAACCTCCAGTTCCTGGAGACCACGCCGGAGAAGGCCGTGGTGGCTCTGCCGGACCAGGGCGAGTACCACAACCACGTGGGCGGGCCGCACGCCGGCGCCATGTTCACGCTCGGGGAGTCCGCCAGCGGGGCGATCGTGCTGGCCGCGTTCGGTGAACAGCTCTCGCGCGCCGTCCCGCTCGCCGTCAGCGCCGAGATCGCCTACAAGAAGCTCGCCATGGGCGCCGTCACCGCCACCGCGACGCTGGGTCGTCCGGCCGCCGACGTCGTCGCGGAGCTGGATGCGGGGGAGCGGCCCGAGTTCCCCGTGGCCATCGAGATCCAGCGCGGTGACGGAGCCGTCACCGGGGAGATGACCGTCGTCTGGACGCTGAGGCCGAACGGCTGAGTCGGCCGTACGACTGCGAAGAGGGGCCCCGCCGAACGTGCGGGGCCCCTCTTTCGTGTCCCGGCCGACCGGCAGCCCTCATGCCGCCGATCGATGCGGAGTTGAAGATTCCGTGGACCAAGTGTCCTTGGCTGCACACAACTTGGTGCATCCTTCGGTGATGCTATCGAATGCGGGTGCGGATACCGCCGGTAACTAATCTTAATTTCTCGCCTTTTGAACGTCGGTCACTCGAACTTCTTGTTTCCTGGACGTCGCTTGTGCGAAAGTGAGCGGCCCGATAGCCGGTCCACAGGTGACGCGGCCTAGGTATGCACCAATCAGGCGCCTGCTTTCCGACGGACGTGCATTCCCCATGCCGTCCTGAGGCCGGGAAGGAAATGGTTCAGTGCAATCCCCTTACCCCCCACGACCGCCCTACCCGCCACGCCCCGGGCTGGGCCCCGGAGAGTCCGACCGCGATCTCGTCGCGAGTCTCGGCAAGGCCGGTGCGGATGCCCACGCCGTCGCGCTGCTGATCGCCCGGCACTGGCACCCCACCTACGACTATGCGGCCATCTGCCTGGCCTCCACGGAGAGTTCGGCCACCATGGTGGCCGCCGCGGCCTTCCACCGCGTGCTCGGCCGACCGGGTGGCGGCGCTCTGCGTCCCCAACTTCTCACCGCCGTAAGGGATCTGGTGAAGGAGTGGGCGGCAGACGGCCAAATTTCCGCTCTGCTGCCGGAACTCGGCAAACCGACGGGCGGCCGCGGGTTGCGCGCCGCGCGGTCCGTGACGCCCGAAAGGCGGCACATCGCCGAACGCGCTTTCCGTGCTCTGTCCGGGGCCTCGCAATGCCTTCTCTGGCACACCGAGGTCGAGGCGGAACCGATAACCATACCCGCCGGTCTGCTGGGAGTGGACGCGGCCACCGCCTCGGCGGCGCTGGAGGGAGCGCGCGAGCAATTCAGGAGGGGTTGCGTCCGCGCCCATGGCGAACTCGCGCCCACCCGGGAATGCCGTTACTACAACCGTCTCCTTGATGTCCCCATTCGCCGGGGCGGTGCCCTGCTGCCCGATGTCCAGCACCATCTGATGGAATGCCGCTACTGCCGTCACGCCGCCGAGCAGCTCAGCCACTTCGAGGGCGGCCTCGAAGTGCTGCTCGCCGAGACCGTGCTCGGGTGGGGCGCCCGGCGCTATCTCGACTCCCGGCCCCGGCGGGGCGGCTCGGGACCGACACCGTTGGAGGGCCCGCGCCACGGTGGCCGCCACCGCCCGGACCGCCTGGCTCCGCCGCGCGTCCGTCCGAAGGCCGTCGCCATGGGGGTCGGGCTCACCGCTCTCGCGCTGCTCGTGACGGTCCTCGCGGCCAAGGGCTGGACCGAGGAGAGCGGCGTCCCCGCCCCGGGCGCCACCTGGGGCGCGCCCAGCGGCAAGACCGTCCATCCGGGTGCGGTGTCCCCGCCCTCGTCCGGCGGCTCGCCGTCGGCCGCCTCGGCCGAGGACCCTGTCGAGATCGCTCAGGGGCGGCTCCGCAACCTCGATCGGGGCCTGTGTCTCGACCTCCGCGACGGCGAGCTCCGCACAGGTGCCCGGGCCGAGCTGGCGGATTGCTCGTCCGCCGCTTCCCAGCAGTGGTCGTACCGGGACAACGGTCTGCTGGGCAGCGCCGCCGACCCCACCCTCTGCCTCGACTCCGACGCCGATGAGGGCACGGTTCTCCTCGCGAACTGCCTCGCGCACGCGGGTGAGGTGCGCTACGACCTCACCGTCCACGGCGAGCTTCTGCCACGCCGGTCCGAAGGGTCGGCCGTCGCGCCGGGTGAGGGCGTGAGCGTGGTCGTCGCCGAACGGGACGGGTCCGACGCGCAGCGCTGGATGCTCGACGGCGGGCTCGCAGACGTTCGCGGGGAGAGGTCCGGGTCGGAGAAGACAAAGGAGAAGAGAGCGGAGAAGGGAGAGGAGAAGCCGGACGGGAAGAAGAAGGGGCAGGAGGACGGGGCGCCCGCGCAGCCCGACGGCCCCTCGGGGCCCGAGCACGAGTCGCCGGGCACCGTCGCCCCCGAGCCGCCGGACGCCAAGTCCCCGCGCGATGAGCAGGACCTGCCGGAGAGGGACCCGCAGTCGCACTACGAGACGCGATACGTCCAGGACGACTCCGGTGGCGAAGCCGAGCCCGCCACCCCCGTCGCCGCCGTCGTGGCCCTCCCCGCCAAGGTGCCGGCCACGGTCTCCACGGCCGTGGGCGCGGCCGGCACGACGCTCGACTCGGTCCTTCGCCAGGCCTCTGTCAGGTCAGGGGTCACCCCGCCGGGGTGACCCCTCCGTCGTTCCGGTCGGCGAAGGTTCGCTGAACGCCGAGCAGCGAACGCCGGCGCGGCAGATGATCCAGTAATGGGGCTCCTTCGTCCGCGACGGAGTGCCGCGCGCCACAGGGCGGCCCGTGATGCCGACCCGGCCCGGGGCGGTGCTGTCGCTGCGCACACGGTCCGCCGGGGGAACGTGCCGAGCACCGCTGTGCACCGTGAGCACCGGTGCAACCTGTGGGACTCCGAGACCGTCACTCAGAACGGGTAGGCTGCCCCGGCGCACGCTCACGACCGAGCGCGCGCCGGGAAACGCAGGGTGCACGACATGGGAGGAAGCGGCGTTGCACGTCCAGGAATGGCTCGAAACGGTGCCCCCGCTCGCGATCTATCTGCTGGTCGGCGTGGTCATCGGTCTGGAGAGCCTGGGCATCCCGCTGCCCGGCGAGATCATCCTGGTCTCCTCGGCGCTGCTCGCCTCACAGCACGGTGAGATCGACCCCTTCGTGCTGGGTGCCTGCGCGACCGCGGGCGCGATCATCGGTGACTCCATCGGCTACGCGATCGGGCGCAGGGGCGGCCGCCCCCTGCTGGCCTGGCTGGGCGGGAAATTCCCCAAGCACTTCAGCGAGGGCCACATCGCCACCGCCGAGCGCTCCTTCCAGAAGTGGGGCATGTGGGCCGTCTTCTTCGGCCGCTTCGTCGCCCTCCTGCGCATCTTCGCCGGGCCCCTCGCGGGCGTCCTGCGGATGCCGTACTGGAAGTTCCTGATCGCCAACGTCTTCGGCGGCATCCTCTGGGCGGGCGGCACGACCGCTGTCATCTATTACGTCGGAGTGGTCGCCGAGTCCTGGCTGAAGCGCTTCTCGTGGCTGGGCCTGGTCGCGGCGGTCCTGATCGGCCTGGCCTCGATGCTGATCATCAAGCGCAAGGCGAAGAAGGCCCAGGTGGCACACCAGGAGCCGGAACCGGTAGCTGCCGGGGACTGAACGCCCCTCAAGGGGCGCGGGGAACTGCGCGATCAGCCCCCGCGAACCCGCAGCCCCCGCGAACCCGCAGCCCCCGCGAACCCGTAGCCCGCGCAGGACCCTATGCCCCGTGCTCTTTCCGGTGAGCCTTCGCCAGCTCCGCGTACATGGTTCCGTTCAGCGTGACGCCCTGCCGCTCTTCCTCCGTCAGCTCCCGCTTCACCTTCGCCGGCACCCCCGCGACCAGGGACCCGGGAGGCACCTGCATCCCCTGCGGCACCAGAGCCTGAGCAGCGACCAAGGACCCCGCCCCGATCACGGCACCGTTCAGGATCGTCGCTCCCATCCCGATCAGACAGTCGTCCTCGACGGTCGCGCCATGCACCACGGCGTTGTGCCCGACGGAAACCCGCTCACCAATGCTCACCGGGAACCCGGGGTCGGCATGCAGCGTGCAGTTGTCCTGGACGTTGGACTCAGCCCCGACAAAGATCCGCTCCACGTCCCCCCGCACGACCGCGCCGTACCAAACGCTGGCCCCCTCCTCCAGCGTCACGTCCCCGATCACCGATGCGGTCGGCGCCACGAACGCAGCCTCGTCGATCTTCGGTTCCCGGCCCCCGATGCCCATGACCAGCGCCTTCTGCGTCATCGCCCTCTCCTCACCACAAACGTCGTAGACACTCGGCACCGTACGCCACCCGGTAGGGCGAAGATCACAGGTCCTCGACCTCATAAGGGCCCGGCGCGCTCAGTACGGTAAGCGGGTGCCCAAGCGCAAGAACACGTTCTCGTCCTGGCGGCGCAGCCTCACGCAGCGCGCCGTCCATGCGGGCTGGGCCTGGGTGCAGCGCACGGGTTCGGTGACGTCCGAGAACCCCGGCCGCTTCCACTTCGGCTCGATCGGCGAGGCCACCCGGCTGGCCTTCCCGCTCGGGACCGTCTTCGGTGAACCCTGGATCCACCTCGGCTCCCACTGCATCGTCGGCGAGCAGGTGACGCTGACCGCCGGTCTGATGCCCGACCTGGACCTCGGCCCGGAGCCGATCCTGCGGATAGGGGACGGCGTCGTGCTGGGCCGCGGCAGCCACGTCATCGCCGACACGACGGTCACCATCGGCAGCGACTGCTACTTCGGGCCGTACGTGTACGTCACGTCCACGAACCACTCGTACGACGATCCGCACGAGCCCATCGGCAAGCAGTGGCCGCGGATGGAGCCGGTCGAGATCGGCCCGGGGTGCTGGATCGGTACCGGGGCGGTGATCCTGCCGGGGGCACGGATCGGGCGGAACGTCGTGGTCGCGGCCGGCGCTGTGGTCCGGGGCGTGGTGCCCGACCATGCCGTTGTCGCGGGGGCGCCCGCCCGTGTCGTACGGCGCTGGACGCCCGACGACGGCTGGCAGCCGCCCCTTCGGACCCCGGCGCCCGTGCCGATACCCGACGGGATCACCCCCGAGCAGCTGCAGGCGCTGGCCGAGCTGGACGACGAGACGGTGGCGAGGCTGGCGGAGCTGGACGAGAAGGCGGCGGCCAAGCGGGGCGTGCTGGACGAGGAGGCGGCTGCCAAGCGGGGCGTGCTGGACGAGGAGGCGGCTGCCAAGCGGGGCGTGCTGGACGAGAAGGCGGCGGCCAAGCGGGGCGTGCTGGACGAGGAAGCGGCGGCGAAGCCGGATGAGCCGGTGGCTGCCGAACTCGCCGATCTGGACGTGGAGTCCTGAGTCAGCCGGTCGCCAGCAGCAGCGTCCCCAGCAGTGCGAGCCCCGCACCCGCCGCCTGCACTCCCCGCAACCGCTCCCTGAGGAAGCCGCGCGCGGCCACCGCCGTCACCACCGGGTAGAGCGAGGCGAGCACCGCGGCCACGGTGACCGGGCCCTGGTGGGCGGCGACGACATAGGTGCCGTTGGCCGCCACATCGGCGAGGCCGACGAAGGCCAGCGCCGGCAAGGTCCGCCAGGGGAAGGTGCCGTCCGGGAGGGCGTCGGCGCCCCGCCGCACGGAGGCGTAGAGGGCGAGGCCGCCCGCCACCACGTTCACCACGCGCTGGACGAAGAGCGCCAGGAACAGGCCCGTGATGGTGGTCGACGCCTCCGCGATCAGCGCGAACACCGTGCCGAAACCGAAGGCCGCGACCAGCGTGAGCAGGATGGCCTGCCGCTGCACGGGCGCGCCCCGCAGTTGCGGTCCGCCCGCGAGCACGACACCGAGCACGGCGACGGCGATCCCCGCGACCTGCATGAGTCCGGGCCGCTCGCCGAGGAAGAGGCCGACTCCGACCGGGACGGCCACGCCGACGGTACCGAGCGGTGAGACCACGCCCATCGGTCCGAGCGCGAGCGCCTTGTAGAAGCAGAGCAGGGCGACCGGGCCCACCACTCCGGCGGCGACCGCGAACCAGAGCTGGTCACCGGCCTCGCTCCAGGCGCCGGTGGCGACCACGATCACGCCGAGCACGGTCGCCGCGATCCCCTGCGATACGACGACCACCGTCAGGGCCGGGGTGCGCCGCGTCAGCAGTCCGCCCCCGAAGTCCGCCAGCCCCCACAGCAGGCTGGTGGCCAGGGCGAAGAGTGCTGTCACGAGTGCCTCGCAGTACAGTTCGGTGCACGATGGGGTGCACCCCACCGTAGTGCAGTCAGATAAACCCTGTCATCCAGAATATTGGACTCCGCAATGTTGGACGGAATGTGTCGGACCTCGACCTGCTGACCCAGTCCCTGGCGCGCAACGTCAAGCGCTGGCGCACCGAGCGCGGTTTCACCCTGGACGCCCTCGCCGCGCGTGCCGGGGTCAGCCGCGGCATGCTCATCCAGATCGAACAGGCCCGCACGAACCCGAGCCTCGGCACCGTGGTCAAGATCGGTGACGCGCTCGGGGTCAGCATCACCACCCTCCTCGACTACGAGCAGGGCCCGAAGGTGCGCGTCGTCCCGCCCGAGCAGGTGGTCCGGCTGTGGCACACGGACGCGGGCAGTTACAGCAGGCTTCTCGCCGGTACGGAAGCGCCCGGTCCGCTGGAGATGTGGGACTGGAAGCTGATGCCGGGCGAGCACAGCGGATCGGACCCGCATCCCGCCGGCACGGTCGAGATCGCCCATGTCACGACAGGCGAACTGACTCTGACCGTCGAGGGTGTGGAATACCGCGTCGCGGCCGGCTCCAGTGTCACCTTCGACGCCAACGCCCCGCACACCTACGCCAATCAGGGCGACGTCCCGATGCAGATGACGCTGACGGTCTCGGTCCCCCTCGCTCACTGAGACGCCCGGCCGGAAGCCTCCGCGGTCCTGTTAGCGTGCGCTCATGGACGCACCCATCGGTCACTTCGACCACGCCGCCCCCGCCCCGGACTGCCTCGACGAGCTCACCCGGCCGGTCGCCGAGGCCGTACGCCAGTGGCGCGGTAGCGTCCCCGCCGAGCAGATCATCTACGTCGAGACCGATCCGCAGTGGGCCGACACCGCCGTGTTCGTGGAGCACTACGGGCGGGAGCTGCTCGAACAGTCCGCGAACTGCGTTGTCGTCGCCGGCAAGCGCGGCGGCGAGACGACACTGGCCGCCTGCGTCGTGCTCTCCACCACCCGGGTCGACGTCAATGGCGTGGTGCGCCGTCAACTGGGCGCCCGCAAGGCGTCGTTCGCCTCGATGGACACGGCGACGAGCGAGACCGGCATGGAGTACGGCGGCATCACCCCGATCGGGCTGCCCGACGGCTGGCCGGTGCTGGTGGACTCGGCCGTCCTCGATCTGCCGTACGTCCTGGTCGGCAGCGGCCGGCGGCGCGGCAAGCTGCTGGTGCCGGGGAAGGCGTTCGCCGAGCTGCCGGGGGCAGTCGTACTGGAGGGGCTCGGCGTCGCCTGAGTACGCGGGTTCAGGCCGCGGTGTGGTGGGCGAGGGCGTGGTGCGGATCCGCCTCGCCCGGCACCGGTGCCGGGTCGGCGTGAACCAGGGCCGCGGTGAGCCGGGGCACGGCGTGCAGCAGCGCGTGTTCGGCGTCGACGGCGATGGCGTGCGCCTGCCGTACCGTCGCCTCGCCGTCCACGACGACCGCCACCTCGGCGCGTAGCCGGTGCCCGATCCAGCGCAGCCGCAACTCGCCGACCTCGCGCACGCCCTCGACCTCCCGCAGCGCCAGCTCTGCCCGGTCCACCAGGGCCGGGTCCACGGCGTCCAGCACCCGCCGGAACACCTCGCGCGCCGCGTCCCGCAGCACCAGCGTGATCGCGGCCGTGATCGCCAACCCGACGATCGGGTCCGCGAGTTGCCACCCGAGCGCCGCACCGCCCGCGCTCAACAGGACGGCAAGTGAGGTGAATCCGTCCGTCCGCGCGTGCAGGCCGTCCGCCACGAGCGCGGCCGAGCCGATCGCCCGGCCGACCCGGATCCGGTAGCGGGCCACCCACTCGTTGCCCACGAATCCGACGAGCGCGGCCACGGCCACCGCCGGGATGTGCTGCATGGGGCGCGGGTCGAGGAGGCGGTCGACGGCCGTCCACGCTGCGAAGGCCGCGGACGCCGCGATCGTCAACACGATGGCGATGCCTGCGAGATCCTCCGCCCGTCCGTAGCCGTAGGTGAAGCGGCGAGTGGCAGCGCGCCGGCCCAGTACGAAGGCGATGCCGAGCGGTACGGCGGTCAGCGCGTCCGCGGTGTTGTGCACCGTGTCGCCGAGCAGCGCCACCGACCCGGACGCGGCCACCACGACCGCCTGGGCGATTGCTGTAAGGCCGAGCACTGCCAGCGAGACCCACAGGGCGCGCATGCCACGTGCCGAGGACTCCAGAGCGGAGTCGAGCTTGTCGGCCGTCTCGTGGGAGTGGGGAGTGAAGAGGTGGGCGAGGCGGTGGCGGAGGCCGGTGGAGGAGTGGTCGTGCGGGTGGGGATGGTCGTGCGGGTGGGGATGGTCGTGCGCGTGCTCGTTCGCCGAGTCCCGGCCGTGACCGTGACGGTGGCCATGGTGGTGGTCGTGCTCGTGCCGGTCGCCCACGGCGCTCCCCTTCCGTTGCGTGAGTGTGCAGGTCTGTTGCGCGGGTGTGGACGTGGGCCGTCCACGAGGCCATTATGTGCGTATGAGCGCACGCATGCACCTATCAACTGCGCACGATGCGCACCCGCGCACCCCGGGCGAGGAACAGTTCGCGCTCGCCGCCGAACTCCTCGCCCTGCTGGGCGACCGCACCCGCCTCACGCTGCTGCATGCCCTGACCGCGGGCGAGGCCGACGTCACGACCCTCACCGAGGCCTGCGGCGCGGCCCGGCCCGCCGTCAGCCAGCATCTGGCGCGGCTGCGTCTGGCCGGTCTGGTGAACACGCGCAAGGAGGGCAGGAGGGTGATCTACTCGCTCGGCGACGGCCATCTGCGCCGCCTCGTCGACGAGGCGCTGAACGTGGCGGACCATCGGCTCAGCGACCGGCCGCTGCACGACTGAAGCCGGCCGCCCGGCCCGGCGGGCGAACCGCCGACCTCGAGTCGGCGCAGTCATGCGTCCGTGTGCTTGCCCAGATACTGCTCCGCGAAGGCCATTGCCGCCGTCGGGGAGCCGAAGATGCGGCGGAGGCGGGCGAGAGTGGTGCCCGCGCGGTACGGGTCGCCCGAGGACGTGCCGTGGTAGACCTCGGAGAGCCAGTGGGAGAACTCCTGGTAGTCCCACACCCGGTTCAGGCAGGCCTGCGAGTAGCCGTCGAGGCCGGTGCTGTCGCCCTTCGTCAGGTGGGCGACCAGTCCGTCGCCGAGCAGGAAGGCGTCGTGCAGGGCGAGGTTCATGCCCTTGGCGGCGATGGGGGCGGTCAGGTGGGCGGCGTCGCCGGCCAGGAAGAGACGGCCGAACACCATGGGCTCGACCACGTAGTTGTGCATGTCGAGGACGCGCTTCTCGATGAGGCGCCCTTCCGTCAGGGGCGGCACGCCGTTCGCCCCGAGCCGCTGCTGCAGCTCCGTCCAGACCCGGTCGTGCGACCAGTTCTCCGGGTCGTCGCCAGGCGGGCACTCGAGGTAGTAGCGGGTCACCTCGGCGCTGCGCGGCATGTGGCCGGCGAACCCGCTGGGGTGCATGCCGAACAGAACGCAGTCGGAGGACGGCGGCGCCTCGGCGAGCAGCGCCAGCCACCCGATGCCGTAGTCGCTGCGGGAGATGCGGGCGCGGTCGGCGGGCAGCGCGGCCCGCGTGACGCCGCGCGCCCCGTCGCAGCCCGCCACGAAGTCGCAGTGCACGACCTCCCGCTGCCCCGTCTCCGGGCAGGTGTACGACACCGAGGGGCGGTCGGTGTCGATGTCGTGCAGCTGCACGTCCCGCACGCCGAAACGTACGGCGCCGCCGCGCACGTCCGCGTACTCGCGCACCAGATCCGTCACCAGGAACTGCTGTGGGTAGACCCAGTGATGAGCGCCCGTCAGCTGCGCGTACTCGAACCGGTAGCGCTCCCCTGCGAACCGGAACTCGCACTCGGTGTGCCGCTGTGCCCGCTCCAGCAGGGTGTCCGCGAGACCTCGCTGCTCGAGTTCGCGTACGGCCCACTCCTCGATGACGCCGGCCCGCGGCCGCTGCTCGATGAACGGGCGTGTCTCGATCTCCAGGACCAGACAGTCGACGGACGCCGCCCGCAGGATGTTCCCGAGGGTGAGGCCGGCCGGGCCGGCGCCCACGATGACGACCGGAAAGCGTTGCGGGGCGCCGGAGTTGGGGTGGGGGGAGGTGGAAGTCACCCGAGCATTATGGAGTGGTCCTCGTAGGGAGGGGAGGGTTCAGGGGCGGCTCGGCGAATGCGCGGCTCGGCGCAGCGGCGACTCAATGGCCGGGCCGGCCGAGGCGCGGTATCTCGATCGCCGGGCAGCGGTCCATGACCATCTCCAGCCCCGCCGCGCGCGTGCGCTCGTACGCCGCCTCGTCGATGACACCCAGCTGGAACCAGACCGCCTTGGCGCCCTTGGCGACCGCGTCGTCGGCGATCGGGCCGGCGAGGTCGCTGTTCACGAAGACGTCGACCACGTCCACCTCGAAGGGGATGTCGGCCAAGGAGGCATAGCCGCGCTCGCCATGGACCGTCTCCGCCTTGGGATGGACAGGAACGATGCGCTTGCCGTAGTGCTGCAGTACATCGGCGACCCCAAATGCCGCCCGCCGCTCGTTCGACGACAGGCCCACGACGGCCCAGGTGTCGCCCAGTTCGGTGAGGATCCTGCGGACCGCTGCCTCGTCGCCGTACACCGTCGGCCTCCCTATGTCGCGTACGTACCAGTGCTTCGTACAACTGCCGTCCAGCTGCTCTCATGCCCCACAACGGCCGACGGCCCGGGAGGATTCCCCGACACGCCGCGGATCCCCGGAACCCTGGCCCGAACTCCTGTCCGGGCGGGCCGGTGCGCAGTACCGTTCGGGCAGTCCGCACGGCAGGGGGTGGCGATGCCCGGGTACGACAGACGCCTCGCGCGCGTGATCGGGCCGTACGACCATGGGTGACCAGCGCACTCCCGGCAGACCCGATGCCCGCCACGCTGACGGGAAAGCGGGCCGGATGGCTGCGGACGACCGTGCGGGCGCCTACGCTCGCTCCGTGCTGCGCATCATCGACGCCCGAACCGGCAAGTCCGTCGACGCCGCGCCCGCCCGCCGCGGCCTGACCCGCATCGAGGCGCATACGGAGGGCTTCGACGTCACCGCCCTACGCGTGCTGCTGGTCGCCGACCTCCTCGTCCGTGCCCTGGAGCTCGGCGGTACGCCGGTCTGGGCACTGCTCGACGAGGAGCGGCAGCAGGCCGAGCTCCGGGCGGGCGCCGCGGCGCTCGGTGTCCGGCCCTTCGAGGACGGCCGGGACGCGGCCTCGGGCGGCCTGGGCGAGGCGCAGGTGATCCACGTCGTGCGCGAAGGCGGCGACGCGGAACCCGACGGTGTACGGGTTGCCGTCGCGCCCGTGCACTCGGAGGCGCCCCCCGAGGAGGGCGACCCCGCGGCCCTGCGCCTCGCACTGCTCTCCCGGCGCAGAGGCGTCCCCGTACGGCTCGACGTGGCCGCGCTGACCGAGGCCCACGACACCCTCGTGAGCTGGCGTCGCGCTGTCGCCGGCTGGGCGCAGCGGCCGTCACGGCCCATCCCCGACGAGGTGCGCACGGAGCTGCGTACCGCCTGGGAGGACGACCTGGACGTACCCGGTGTGCTCGGGGTCCTGCGCTGGGTGGAGACCGCGCCGGAGCTGTCGGACGGCGCCCGCTTCGAGACGTACGCCTACGCCGACCGGCTCCTCGGCCTCGACCTCGCTCGCGACCTGGGAAGCCCGGCATGACCGCGCGCATGGGAGCGGGTCCGCTGCGCCGCCTCGTCGTCCTGCGGCACGCCAAGTCCGCTTGGCCGGACGGCGTCGCCGACCACGAACGCCCGCTCGCCCCACGCGGCCGCCGCGACGCCCCGGTCGCCGGCCGGATGCTCGCGGAGGCCGACTGCCTGCCGGACCTCGCCCTGTGCTCGACCGCTGTACGCGCGCGTGCGACCTGGAACCTGGCGGCCTCCCAGTGGGGCACGCCGCCACCGGTGCGTCACGACCCGAGGCTGTACGCGGCCGACGTGCCCGACCTGCTGGCGGTCGTGCACGAGGTGCCTGCCGAGGTCGAGACACTGCTGCTGGTCGGGCACAACCCCGGCCTGGAGGAACTCGTCCTCGGCCTCGCGGGCGACGACCTCGACGATGCGCTCGACGAGGTCCGTACGAAATTCCCGACGTCGGCGATCGCCGTTCTGGCCTGGCACGGCACCACCTGGCGGGCTCTCGCGCCGGGCACCGCGTTGCTGACGGGGGTGATGGTGGCGCGCGGCAAGAAGAAGACGTGAACCGGTGACCGGCTGGGGTCTCGGGTCTCGGTCCTTGAGCCGCTCGAGCCTTGAGCCTCGGGACGAGGGTGGGCGGAAGCTCGGCATAGGCTGGCCGGATGCAGGACGAGTACCGCACAGTCGCCCACGCGGGCGTGCACGAGACCGAGGTCAACCGCTCACGCTTCATCTGTGCGCTCGCCCCGGCGGCCACCGAACAGGAGGCCCAGGAGTTCATCGCCGGCATCCGCAAGGAGCACGCGGACGCCACCCACAACTGCTGGGCCTACGTCATCGGCGCCGACGCCGCGATCCAGAAGGCCAGTGACGACGGCGAACCGGGCGGCACGGCCGGCGTCCCCATGCTCCAGATGCTGCTGCGCCGCGACATGCGCTACGTCGTCGCTGTCGTCACCCGCTACTACGGCGGCGTGAAGCTCGGCGCCGGCGGGCTCATCCGGGCCTACGGCGGTGCCGTGGGGGAGGCGATGGACGAGCTCGGCACACTCACCCGCCGTCGCTTCCGGCTGGCCACGGTGACCGTCGACCACCAGCGTGCGGGCAAGGTGGAGAACGACCTCAGGTCGACCGGGCGCGAGGTCCGGGACGTGCGATACGGCGAGGCGGTCACGATCGAGATCGGTCTGCCGGACGCCGACGTGGAGACGTTCCGGGCGTGGCTGGCGGACGCGACGGCAGGGGCGGCGGGGTTCGAGCTCGGGGGAGAGGCGTACGGGGACGCGTGAGTCACGACGGTGAGGGCTCCGGGGTCACCTCCTCCTCACCGATCTGTGTGCCCGACTGGTAGACCGTCACGACACCGTCGTGGATGACATAGCGGTACTCGCCGTTACGAGCCTCGTAGCCGTCGCTCGTCTCCTCCGCCTCCATGGCGATGCCCTTCTCCCGCCCGTCGCTGAACTCGCCGTAGTAGTACAGCGATCCGGATGTCGTGCGGCACAGCGTGATCTGCTTGTTCTTGGTGCGGTACGCCCGGACCAGTTCGGCGCCGTCCCCGTCGGGGAGTTCGGCGGCGATGCGGTCGGGACAGGTGGCGGCGACGGTGGTGCCGTCGCTTCCGCCCGAGTCCGATCCGTCGGAGTCGAAGGCGTCGGCGCAGCCGCGAGCGAACAGGCTGAGCAGGAAGAACCCCACCACGAGCCCGCCGCAGCCACGGAGAGCGCTGCAGCCCTTCGAGGGCCTGGACGGTGTGGTGTAGCCGGGTGCGGGAGGCGGCGTGTAGACCGGCGGTGGGGTGTGGACTGGAGGGGTGACGGGGGCGTGCGGTGCGGTCGGTCGGTAGCCCGTGGAACCGGTCGACGGGAAGAACACCCCGCCCCCGGCACCCGGCCGAGCCGCGCCCGACGCGGCAGTGCCGGGCCGCGAGGGTCTCGGAGTGCTCCGGGGTGTGCTCCTCGGTGTACTTCTGTGCGTACTCCTCGGCGTACTTCGGGGTGTCGAAGGCGACGACGGTGTGGCCTTCCCGGGCGTCGTCGTGCGGGGCGTGGCCTCCTTCGCGCCCGTGGTGCCGGCTGCCCCGGACGGTGGCGGCTTCGGAGTGCTCCGCTTCGCCGCCTTCCAGGGCGTGGTGCACCCGATGCAGGACAGGTCGGTGCGCGCGTTGTTCGTGTCGCATTCCGAGCACTTCCAGGCGCCGGGCGGGCGGCCGCCGCCCCCGGGCCGCTTGGCGGCGCTTCTGCCGGAACCTGCCGTCTTCGTGTCCGGCTTCGGGCCCAGCTTGGGACCTGCCTTGGGCGGCGCTGCGGCGGACGGTTTCGGCGCCGCCGGGGGCGTCGGTGTCGTGGCCCGGCGCCGGGTCCCGCCACAGCTCCTGCAGGATGCCTCCGTGGGGTCGTTGAACGTGTCGCAGTCCGCGCAACGCCAGTTGGCCGATGCCGCCACCTCCTCCTGCCCTCCCTCTCGTCTCCGTGCCGCAGTGCCGTCAGGCCGTGTCGCTCGCGGCGCGGGCCATCACGGTGGTGAACAACTCCTCTGACGCGTTCGACGCGGGCGCGGCGATCCACCCGGGCTCGTCCAGGGGCACCCGCAGCAGCTCCTCGTCCTCGGTGCCGTCGGGAGCCTGTTCGGGGATGTCGTAGCGGCGTCGCAGCAGATCGGTGTAGTCCTGCGCCTCCTGAAGCCGGTCGGCCGGGACGTCCACCCGGACCACGAGGAGTCCGGGCGTCGGACCCTCGGGGAAGCGCAGGTGGAAGACCCACTGGGACAACCCGTCGGAGCCGGGCGGGAGCAGCCGCAGTCGGGTGCAGTGGCGCACGCTCGACTCGATGCGGCTGTAACGGCGCCACGTGAAGATCAGACGGTCGTCCTCGCGGCACTCCAGCGTGAAGTCCGGCAAGTCGAGCTTCACAGACTGTTCGCGATCGTCTCGATGATCTCGTCCATCTCGAACTCCTCAAGCCCCTGACCAGCCTTGGAGGCGAAGTGCAGCGTGAGGTCCCACTCCTCGGCGATCGGATCGGACCAGGGCGCCAGGTCCGGTGCGAACAGCACCAGACGCTTCGCCGACTGTTCCATCACCGCGGTCTGGCTGCGGGAGTATCCCCACTGTTCGAACAGGTCGTCCATGCTGCGCGGGATGCTCGCCGGATACGACTGGGTGGCCGCGTGCGTGCCCAGAGCGTGGGCCGGTGCGTCGGTGAACATCACGATGACATGACGCCTGCGGTCCAGACCCGTCTCCCAGGGCGAGTTGATCGCCAGGGCGAGCGCCTCCAGGCCCGACTCCGGGATGTCGCCGCCGCCCGAGGCGTCGATGCCGCGCACGAAGTCCTCGAAGTTCCCCGCCTGCGAGGGCAGGTGGAGGAAGTCGGTCTGCTGGATGGCGGTCGAGGGGTCGTCGCCGAAGTCGCGGAAGGCGATGACCTTCAGCCGTAGCTGACTGATCGCCTTGCCCTTCTTGGCCATCACGTCGTCGAGCCGGTCGTGGAACTGCAAGGCGCTCGACTTCACGGTGTCGAGGACGGGGTGCATGCTGCCCGTCGCGTCGACGCACAGCACGATGTCGACGGCGTACTGCAGATTCCCCTGGTACTGCTCGGCGTTGGTCATACGAAGTCTCCTGGGTGGTACGGGCGGGTGCGTCGGGTCGTTGCCGGTGCCGGGCTCAGGACGAGTCGCGGCGCTTGCCGCGGTCGCCGAGGTTGATGCGGACGCGGGAGGTCCGTTTCGCCGGGCCGTCGGTGGCCGGCGGGGTCACGGCGGGAGCGGGCTTGTCCTCAGCGGCGGTCGGCCGGGACGGCCCCGGCGGGGGTGTCGCGGCACGGGGGCGTGGGGTCGAGGCGAAGGTGGTCTTGATCCGGCTGGTGCGTGGTCCGGACGGCGCCGCCGCCTCCGTCGCCGCAGCGGGAGCCGCCGCGGACGATGCCGCCTTGGTCGTGCCGGGGCGCCGGTGCTGGAGGGCGCACACCTTCGGGTCGGACAGCTTCTTCAGGAACGTCGCGATCCGTGGACGGCTGTGCGGGGCCCTGGCGGTCATGGCGCGCAGCAGACCGAGCATCTCGTCCGACAGCCGGGTGTCCAGGTCGAGGAGTTCGCCCGCACTCACGGCATCGGCCGGTGAGCCGTACCGCTTGTCGTGGTGCGGCAGTTCGCCGGTCAGATACAGGTGCGTCATCAGCCCGAGCGCGAAGATGTCCACCGCACAGGTCAGTTGGTCCGGGGCGACCGAGCCGTCGCGCTGCATGTACCGGCGCCATTCCGGCGCTCCGTACACCGAGTCGCCCGCGATGTCGTCGGGCTCCGGAGGGTTTCCGGAGACGTAGGAGTCGTCGAAGTCGATCAGCTTCGCCGTGTGGAAGGTGGCGTCGGGCCGCTTCTGCACCAGCACGTTCAGCGGTTTGAGGTCGCCGTGCACGATGTCGATGTCGTGCAGCTGTTTCAGGCTGTTGCCGAGGGTCTTGAGCAGCACCACCTTGTGGCGCGGCTCCAGGACCTGCGGCTTCTCCAGACTGGAGGTGTCGATCCGCTCGGTGACCTTGTAGTAGGTGCTGCCCTCGTGGAAGAAGTCGGTGGCCAGTACCAGGTTGCCCCCGCCGCGTGCGTCCGGGCGCAGCCGGTTCATGATCGTGCGGTGCCGGTCCTCGAACTCCCCGGCCAGCTGCCGCCGGATCCGTACGCTCCGTGAGTCGGCCGCGTCGTCGCGGGGCCGCTTGGGCTCCAGGAAGCGCTTGATGAAGTACTGGTGGCCGTCCTTCTCGGCGAAGGCCCATATGCATTTGCCGCCGTTGGCGTTCGTGGGCTCGCTGACGATGCGGTAGCCCCCGATCACATCGCCCTGCTTCACAAGCGCTCCTCGGGTGCCGGGGGCAGATGGGTCTCGTAGTCGGCGCGGTACGTGTGCCAGGTGTGGTCCTGCCAGGCGCGCACACGGGCAGGCAGGTCCGCGGGATCCTCCGGCGCTGTCACCGGGCCGGGTCCCGACTCGCCCCGGGCGGGTGGACAGGGAAGGTCCATGCCGCGCGGGCGGTTGCGGACGTAGCGATCGGCCAGTGTCTCCAGACGGTCCGCGAACCGGTCCCGCAGGTCCTTGAAGCCGCGGTAGCCGAGGGCCACGACCGCGAGCGAGGCGTCGTCCGCCGTGTAGGACTGCACGTCCCGGCGGATCCGGTCGGCCCACTCGTCGGCGCTGGCGGCCTCGGCCAGGGTGCGCAGCAGCATCACCTCGAAGTCGGCAGGGGTGTGCACATAGCCGAAGAACCCGTCGGTCGCGACCAGGAGGACACAGGGCAGCGAATACGCGAGCCGCTGACTGTCGATCTCGAAGTCCCGGTCCGAACACACCAGATTGGTCATCGGCGGGTCGCTGCGCAGCAGTTCCAGGGCGTCGCTCTCCCGGGTGTGATCGCGGGTGAGCACCCGCAGCCCGGACTCGGGACGCAGCACGTACGCGCGCGAGTCGCCGGCCCAGAGCGGCCGCAGCTCCAGTTGTGATTGGCCCTGGGGATTGACCAGGCGGTAGTGCACAGCGGCCAGGGTGGTGGGCAGTTGGCGGCGCATGGTGCCGCTGATCTTGCTGCGGCGCTGTGGGGCGCGTTCCTGGAAGAACCGGAGATACTCGTGCAGGGTCTGCGGCGCGGCCGGCTCGCCGTCCACCACGTCGTGGAACCAGACGTCCGTGGCCAGCCGCGCCACTCGCGCGCCCACCCAGGCACCGGTGCGGTACTCCCCGTCGGACGCCTGCCACGCGGGTGCCGCCCCGGCTCCGCCCGAGCCGTCGAAGACCGCGAGCACGCCCTGGTTGCTCTCACTATGGTGGGCGACGAACGGCTCCGCGTCCTCGCCGCGGCCCGGCACCTGCTCGCTCCACACGGACACCGCCAGCAGCCCCATCCGGTCGTCGTCGACACACCAGATCCGCTGAGGCACCGGTCGATCCGCGGGAGCCCCGTCCCGTGCGGACCGTGTCCCGTCCGGTGGGGCGACGAGGGCCGGGGACGCCGCGCCCGGGGACGGGGTTTGCGTCCCGCGGGGGGACGTGGGGGGCCACCCCGGACGTGGCTGCGCTGCGTGCGCCGGCCGCGTGCCGGTCGGTAGCGGGGGCTGGGCCGAGGTGTCGTGGTGGGTCATCGTCGCTCCCCGTTGCCGTCGGACGTGTCCGGGCGGCGCCGTTTGGCGGTTCCGCGGACGCGGCTCACCTTCGGCGCGGTGTCCTCGGTACGACGGTCAGTGCGTCCGTCGACGTCCCGGTCCGTGCCGCCGTCGCCGCGACGATCGCCGGCGGTGCGGTCGGAACGGTGGTCCTCGCCCGCCCTCCTGGCGGCTTCGCTCTCCCGGTCGGCCGCCGGCTCCCGCCAGGGCCGTGTTCTGCCGCTGTCGGCGCGGTCGGCAGGGCCGTCCCGGTGGCGTTCCGTCGCCCGGTCGTCCGCCCGTCCGCCGAAGGCTCCCGGCAACGGTTCGTCAGCGGGTGGCTCGCCAGATCGTCCGGCGGGCGCGGAGCCGGAACGGCGACCACCGGTACCGGACAGCCGGGAACGGGGTGTGCCGCCCTCGTCCCTCGGGCGCGAGCGGGCAGGGCCGTACTCCGCACTGCCGTCGTACTCGTCCCGCAGAACCACGCCCTTGAGCGGTTCGGGTTCCCAGTCCCGTATGCCCGGGCCGTCGCCTTCGCCGCCGGGTTCCAGAGCGCGCGCGAGGCTGCCGCGCAGTCGCCCACGCCGGGTGGCTGTCTCGAAGAGGCCGTCGCCGTCCCGGAGCACCTCTTCCAGTACGGCTCGCTCCAACTCCGCCTGTTCGAAGGGCTCCCGGTCGGCGTCGCCGCGCTCCAGGACCATGCGCATCACCTCGCGCCGGACCTCCCGCTTCTCCGCCTCGCCCTTCTCGATCCAGGCGAGGGCGGCGCGCGGGCCCTCCTTCTCCATGATCCCGGCGATCAGACCGTCGACGCCCTCTTCGCGGATCATGTCCAGGTGCCGCTTGCGGCGCATGCCCTCCAGCCGTGTCTCGCGCACGACGTCCCGGAACTCCCGGCCGCTGGCGGCGATCTCGTCCTCGTCGACGAGGAGTTCGATCTGTATGTTGCGCAGCCGGATCGCGTCGTCGCCGCTGAACCCGGCCAGGGCCGCGTTCAGCGCCATCTCGGCCTCGTGGAACTCGGCGATGTCGTAGTCCCGGGCGACCGAGCGCAACGACTTGCGCAGATAGCCGTAGAGCGCACCGCTCATGTCGCGTATCCCGCGTTCGACCACCTTGGCGGGGTCGGCAACCCGGCACACGAGGTCCACCCGGCTGCGGAAGGAGAACGTGGGATCGCGGCTGAGCAGCGGGATGTCCAGGATCAACCGGTGCTCGGCCATGTCGACCGTGAACACGCTGAGATAGGCCCCGAACCGCGAGGAGGGTATCTCCTCGCCGCTGCGGACCGTCAGCGAGGGACCGCTGTCCCGGACGAGAACCAGGGCCCGGCCGGGAGCGGGCGGCCGCAGCGGGTTCACCAGCCGCCACTTGGGCACGTCATCGATGCTCAGGACCGGGTCGTAGGTCTGTTCCTCCATGTCTCCCCCTATCTTTGGAGTCTTCTCAGGGATGTCGCGATGGCCGATGGTGCGAGGCCGCTCATCGGGAGCGGCCGAGCGAGCGGAGCAGGCGGGCGGCGCCCGCCGAGGGCTTCTCGCGGTCGCGGGCCCACTTCTCCAGCCACCAGGTCAGCCGCTCGCGGTGCCGGCCGGGCCGGGCGGCCACGGACACCAGCAGGGCCTCGATGGCGTCGAGGGACCCGGGGGACTTGCCCGCGTAGTCGTCGATCCACTTGTGCAGGGCGTCCAGCGCCGCGTCCTGCACCGGCCGCCGGGCCAGGGCACGTGCCCACAGCTCCGCGAGCCGGGCACGGTGGCGTGGCAGCTCACCGAGGAGGACGGGTACGCCCGGCACGCGCGCGTGTCTGCCGTCGGCGGTGTCGAGGACCGGTTCCTCATACGGCTGGGACACGGCGAACACGAAGGCCGACAGCGACTTGACGACCATGGGTGACAGGTCCTGCGGCTCGGACCACTCCAGGTAGGCGTCCAGCACCGTGGCGGTCTGCCCCTGGTGGATGAGGTGGACGCCGCCCCATGCCACCGACGGCAGAGTGCCCCAGTCGTCCTCCCGGTCCAGCGCACTGCGCAGTATGGCCACGGCCCGCATGGGCGCCGTACGGCCGAGCAGCCCTCCCACAGCGTGTGCCGCCGTCCCGGCCAGACGGCGCTGGTAGGCGGAGGCGTCGCCGCGTGCCCACTGGTGCAGCACTTCCCACACCGCCTCCGCCGTCTCCGGACGGCTGCCCGCCACGCTGAGCGCGGTGGCGGCTCCCTGCCGCAACGGCCAGGACGTACTGCCCGCCCAGATGGTCAGGAAGCGGTGCACCGCATAGTGCGGATCAGCGAGGGCCAGCACGCCCGCCGCCACGGCGGCCCGGGCACGCACGTCCAGGTCACGATGGCTCAGCAGACGGCGAAGCCAGTCGAGTACGGCGTCACGGCGGCCGTCGAGCAGATTCCAGGCGTAGGCGAGGATGACCTGGCCCAGCAGCGCGTTGCGGAACCGGACCCGCGGGGCGCCGAAGCCGCCCTCCGGGGGAAGGTCCAGCCGGATCCATTGCTGCTCGTGGCCGAGCCGGTCCCCGAACCTCACGTCGGGCGGGGCAGATTCGGGCTCGGTGAGTGCCGCGCGCAGCTTCACCGCGGCGTCCGCGACGGTAAGGTAACCGCACTCCTCGAGCACGGCCGCGGCCAGCGCGAAGGCCACGGCGTCCGGTGCGCCGTACTGGTTGAACCAGGCGCGCACCTGCTCACTGGGGTCCCGCAGTTGCGCCACGGCAGCGGCCACATCGGCGTCCGCGCGGATCACGGAGGCCAGCCGGGCCGCGTTGCGAGCCGAGGGCTGTTCTCGCAGCGCTGTCGTGGCCCCGGTGCGCTCCAGGAGCGAGTGAAGGTCGGCGGACGCATCCACCCCGCCGCTGTGGCCGAGGACTCGGCGTTCGACGACTGTCAACGGGTCCACGGGAGCGAGCGCGTGCCGGGCCACCTGGTCGCCGCCGGGGCCGGTCGCGAGGACCTCAAGGTCGTGGCCGCCGGTCAGGACCAGGAAACAGCCGGTGGCGCGCAGAGTGGCGACGACGGCGGCCCACTGGGCCGTTCCGTGGGAGTGCCCGCTGAGGAAGGCGGAGGTGAACTTCTCGACGACGGGGGACCCGTCGTCGAGTGCCGCCAGGTATCCGGAGTGCTTCACCGGAGGCTCCCAACCCCCGTCCAGAACGGCGGCGGGGGTCAGCATGCGGTGGCAGCCCGCCCCGCCGCCCGCCATGGCCAGGGCCTCTCCCAGCAGGTTCACGGCGGCTGCCTCCCGGCCGCTTCCGGGCACACCCGTGAGGACCAGGACCCGCCGCTCGCACAGGGCGTCCAGCGCCTCGCCGTAGTCCTCGGGCGCGACGAACAGTTCGGTGTGGTCGGCAATGTCGGCCGCGTCCATGGCCAACACGGACACCCCGCCCGGCCGCGGCCGACCGGAGCGAGCGCCGCCGGCGTGGAAGCCCCCGCCGAAGCTCACGTCCGCGTTGAACAGGGCGAGCGTGCCGATGTGGGTACCGGAGGCGTCTGCGCTCAGCCGGCGGGCGATCTCGTCGGCGATGGCCCCGGCGCGCAGCGCCTCGGACCGCTCGGCGTCGCCGCGCCCGATCCCCTCCGTCAGGGAAAGAAGCGCGTCCTTCTCGCTGACCGGCCCGTCGTGCTCCTCGGCATCCGCCCGGGGTGACTCGGCGCCGGGCGATTTGTCGTCTTTCTTCGGCTCGGCCGTGTCCTCGCCGCCGGCGGCGCCCCGCTTTGCGTCTTCTTTGTCCTTGCCTCGCGGTGGATCGCCTCTGCGGTCCCCGCCTCTGCGGTCCCCCGTACCGGCTCCGGGCCGGGCGCTCTCGGAGGAGCTGTCCTCGCTCATGTTCTGGTCTTTCGGCCTTCGGATCAGCAGAGTTGTCGGTGCGGTGTCCAGCGCGCGCCGGGGCGCTGCGCGGAAGGCCGCGGGTGCGGATCGGGACGCGGGGAAGGCGGACGTGTCGCGGGGAGGCCCCGGTCGAAACGGCTGACGACGTCGGCAGTGCTACGACGTCCTCCAGTCCCCCTGCACTTCGACCTTGCCGTTGAACACCTGGGCGTTCTTGATCAGCCCCGCACTGATCTGCGCACCGGACCGGCCTTGCGAGGCGACGGCCTCGTCGACCAGCCTTCGGATCTCCACGTCGAAGTCCGAGTCGAGCAGCATGTGCGCGGCGAGCTGCCGCTCCAGGTCCTGTTGGGCATTCTCGTCGCCCGGGGAGCCGGTCACCTGCTCCAGAGCCTGCTCCGCTGCCGCGTTGCCACGGAACCGTGCTCGGATCCGCTCCACCAGGCGGGCACCACCGGCCCAGCCCGAGCGACCGGCCTCCTGCCCCGCGCTTTCCAACGCTCCCTTGACCACGAGCGCCACACCTGCCGCTGCGACGGCCGTCACTGGATCCATGTCGTTCCCCCGAAGTCCTGCATGAACAGGGAGTCACTGTAGGCGGCGTCTGCGAGACCCGGAGTGCTTCCTCTCACTATGGCCGGAAGTAGCCGAAACCCATGGGGATGCGGCCAGGATGGGGCGGTCCATACGGCTCCTGACTCGGTACCGCTGACGCCGTCGGCAGCGATGTCCGATCGCCTTCGGCTGGGCTGCGTCAGGTTCGGCGTACGCGGTTCGGGCACCAGGCGGCCCGCGCCGACGATGGAAGCCTGACGGGGCGAGACAGGCCTTGACAGCCTTGAACCGCTGTACGAGATCATGACGTGCCGTGATGAGGCCGCGGGGGTGGAGTGCGCATGGCCGATTGGACAGAGGTCGGCGTTGCGTTATGTGGCGTGATTCCGTTCGCTGCCTTCGCGTGGATCGCCGTCGGTAGCCGCAAAAGGCTCGGCTACAGCGTGCTGATGGACACGCTGAGCACCGACGCGGCCCCCTGGGCGATGGCGGGATCGCTGAGAATCATGAGCACAGACTCCGGCGAAGAGTTGAGGGACACGTCCCTCGTGCTTTTGCGGATCGAGAACGCCGGCTGGCAGCCGATCTCCGCGGACGACTAGCTTTCACCACCCGACGACCGGACCGGCATCCGCGTCTCGTTCCCTGAGCGGTACGTAGTGGGCACGGCTGTTACCGAGGTCAGTTGCCCTGAGCTGCATGATTTTTTCATGGAACATGAGTCCGGTTTCGGTCGCGATCCCTTCCAGGAAGGCGGGATCATCCGCCTGCCAAAGTACCGCTGACCAACGGCGGCCGTCGGAACGACCGGAGCCGGTACCGCGCAGCAGTCATGTGCCACGACGACGGTGACGGGGAGCCCAAGCCGCCGCGCGACAGCAGCCGGTTCGCCGGACTGCACGCACTGCCGCCAGGCGTCAGGCCTCGTCGCCGTCAGGTGATGTGCTGCAGCAGGGCGGCGACTGCCGGGGGAGTTTCGCCCCGGGGCCGTACGACCATGACGTTCCAGTGCGGCGCGTGCCGCTCGAACCGGCGTACGGCCAGGTCCGGGAAGCGTGCGGCGATCGACTCGGGCATGATGCAGACGCCCAGGTCGTGGCGGACGAGTTCGGACGCCGCGATGATGTCGTTGACCTCGAACGTCGTGTCGCGCTCGACGAGGGCGGCACGGAACGCGCGGTCGACCGCGTCGCGGATCGCCCAGCCGGGAGCGAAGTCCACCAGCGGCAGCCTTGCCGCCTCGTCGAGCGTGACCGTGTCCTGCGCTCCCGTTCCGCCGAACTCCCGTTGGGGTGAGGCGACCAGCACCATTTCCTCGCGGGCGAGCAGCCGGGTGTCCAGCGCACGCTGTTGTCGACGGTCGAGAGCGACCACAGCCAGATCCACTGTGCCGTCGCGCAGCGCCTGACGGATGTCGGCAACAGCTGCCTGCCGGAGCCTGACCACCACGCCGGGGTGCTGTGCCCTCAGTTTGGCCAGAGCGTGGTGCAGGCCGGCCCAGAGGCCTTGCATCGTGCCGACCGTCACCGTGCCCCGCAGCTGACCGCGTACCGCGTCCACCGCCGACCGTGCTTGTTCCGCAGCACGCAACGCCGCACGTGCGGCCGGTACGAATGCCTCGCCTACCGGTGTCAGGGCCACCCGGTGGGTGGTGCGATCGAACAGCTGGGCACCCAGCTCTCGCTCCAGTGTCCGCACGGTGCCCGACACGGCGGACTGGACTACGTGGAGCCGCTGGGCCGCAGCCGTGAATCCCCCTTCTTCGGCGACGGCGACGACGACTTCCATCTGGCGCAGGTCCATGAGCACCTCTCCTGGCTGGGAACGTCATCTCCCACAGAGATAACAGTCCTCACCAATTATCGCGCCGAGTGTGGAAGGGGGGCCTCCTGACCGGCGTTGCTCCAGGTGCCATGCCGAACACGGCAGGCGTCGAGAAAGCAGGTCCGTCATGTCCCAGTCCGCCGCCGGCACCGCCGGCGCCCAGGGCACGAGGGCCCCAGCAACGGGGCTTCGACGCACGATGGAGCAGGTGGCCGGGGATGGTCGTAGAGACGCCCGCCGGCGCCGCTCGGTCGCTCGCCATCAGACCGGTTTCTGGCTCATCGCCGCGACCTTCACCCTGACCATGGCCTTCTCCACCGTGCCCACCCCGCTCTACCCGCTGTACCAGCAGGCCGACGGGTTCGGGCCGTTCGTCGTCACGATCGTCTTCGCCACCTACGCCGTCGGCGTGCTGGCTGCGCTCTTCCTGGCGGGACACCTGTCGGACTGGCTCGGGCGCAGAACAGTGCTGCTCCCGGCGGTCGCGCTCAGCATCGCCTCCGCGATGGTGTTCGCGAGCCGGTACTCCGTTCCGGCTTTGATCGTCGCCCGCCTGCTGTCGGGACTGAGTGTGGGACTGCTGACGGCGACGGCCACCGCGCACCTGGACGACCTGCACAGGCGTGCCCGGCCCCACGCCTCTTCCGTCCGCGCCAATGTGGTGGCCACGGGCGCCAACCTCGGTGGGCTGGGAATCGGGCCGCTGGTCTCCGGACTGCTCGCCGAACGCGCCCCAGCCCCCTTGCGCACGCCCTACCTGATTTTCCTCGGCCTGCTCGCCCTGGCAGCGGTGGCCGTGCTCCTGGTTCCGGAAACCGTCGCGCGGCCCGAGCCGCGGCCGCGTTACCGCCCGCAGCGCGTAAGCGTTCCCGATGGGGCCCGTCCCGCGTTCTTCGCCGCGGCCGGTGCGGGTCTGGTCACGTTCGCGGTGCTCGGTTTGTTCACCTCGCTGACCCCCCTCGTCCTGGGTGGTCTGCACGTCGCTTCTCCCACCGTGACCGGGCTCGCGGCCTTCCTGGTCTTCGGTTCTGCGGCGCTGGCTCAGATCCTGCTCGCTCGTGTGGGTACCCGCACCCAACTACAAGCGGGCCTGGGGCTCCTCGCGGTCGGCATGGCCGTAGTGGCCGCGGCGGTCTGGACGGCCGACCTCCCGCTGTTCCTCGTCGGGGGAGCGGTCTCCGGAGCGGGTGGGGGCACAGCCTTCAAGGGCTGCGTCAGTACGGTGCTGTCGCTGGCCGTGCCCGAGCGGCGCGGCGAAACCCTGACAGGGCTGTTCCTCGCCGCGTACTTGGGGCTGTCCGTTCCGGTGCTGGGTCTGGGACTGGCTGTGCAGGCGGTGCCGGTTCGCGACGCCGTACTGGGTTTCGCCGGCCTGGTCGTGGCTGCGGCGATCCTCTTGATGCGCCGGTTCGCTCGTTCGTCGCTGAGCGGCTGAGCGGCTGAGCGGCTGACCGGTGGAGGAGTTCGCTGCTGTGAGAGGTGTCCCGGAGAACAAGCCCGTGCGGATGGCCATGGCCATGGTGCGGGGATACGCGAGTCACGATGCCGGCGCGGTGAGTGCGGCAGTGGATGGTGTGGGGGAGGCGGCTCATGCGGAGATGTGCGTGATTGTCGATGGGCTGCTGCGCTCGACGCTGGCGATTGCAGGCATCGTAGGTCAGGGCGTCAGCGGCGACGCACTCGTGCGTCTCGTCGACCGAGTGAGTTCGGTGGCTCCCCCGCACTTCGAGTTCGCAGTGGGCGAGGCAGTGCGTGGCTTTGCCCTGGGGGGCGAAACCAAGGGGCAGCAGGTTTCTCTGGAGGACACCCTCGGGACCCTCCACGCACTGGCTGCCTGCACAGCGGCTCTGGGGCTGTCGCTCTGGGGCCGCGAGGTGTTCATCGGTTTGCTCGCGGAGTCAGTGAGAACGGCACTGGAACTCTCCCGGACGACGGGAGTCGCGGGAAGAGGTTCATCACCAATGGATTCGAGTGGAAAAGTCTGACTAAGTAGGGGAAAGGTGAGTGATTGTGGAACTGAGACACCTGGAGTACTTCGTCGCTGTAGCCGAGGAACGGCACTTCACCCGTGCCGCCGAGCGGTTGCTGGTGTCGCAGTCGGGGCTGTCCGCCTCAGTGCGCTCCCTTGAAAAGGAGCTGGGCGCCCAGCTGTTCTTGCGCAACACCCGCAGCGTGGATCTCACCGAGGCGGGCCGGGCGCTGCTCGACGAGGCACGCCGCACGCTCGCCGGAGCGCGCGCCGCCAAGGACGCGGTCGCCGCCGTGCAAGGACTCCTGCGAGGCGCTGTGGCCGTCGGAAGCGAACAGTGCCTCGGCGCGGTCCACGTGTCCTCTCTCCTGTCCGGCTTCCGCGGTCGTCACCCTCGTGTGGAGATCCGCATGAGGCAGGATGGCTCACAGGCCCTGATCCAGGATGTCGCCGCCGGACAACTCGACCTGGCGTTCGTGGCCGTGGGTGGCCAACCCCCGGCCGGGGTTCGGCTCTTGCCCCTGTCAACGGAACCGATGCTCTTGTTGTGCCACGCCGATCACGCTCTTGCGGGACGCGAGGCCCTGGAGTGGAAGGAACTCGACGGTGAGAGCGTCGTGGACTTCGCGCCCGAATGGGGTGCGCGCGCCGTCTCGGACCGTGCCTTCGCCGACGCCGGATACCAGCGGCTGGTCACGCTGCAGGTCAACGATGTACACAGCTTGCTCGACCTGGTCGGTCACGGCCTGGGAGTGGCCCTCGTGCCCCAGCACGTCGCGCGCAAGCCGCAAGCAGCCGCATTGAGTGCCGTGCGTTTCGCCGACGGGGAGGCTGCCCTCTGGCGAGCGGCCGTTGCCGTACCGGATCGGGAACGGATGGCGCCGGCCGCCCGGCAGCTGTTGAGCCTGGTGCCCGGCCTCGATGCCCTTCGGGGCCGGGCGCACGGCGTCCCGGGCGGGGGAGCGCCGCGCTCCTAGAGTCCGTGGGTCACAGCACGTTGCACAGAACCACAGGGTCAGCCCTCAACAGGTCTGTCTGGCCTGGATGTTGGCCGCCTCGCCCGTGGTGATCCCGATTCCCGGCTCCAGTCGCCCGGAGACCATCATCGATTCCGCGGCAGCCGCCGACCTGATCCTCACCTCCGAGGAGTACGCACGACTCGACGCCATGTAGCTGCTTCCGTCAGCTGCTTCCGTCGGGACTGCCCGCCCGGAAAATCGCTCCCGCCCGCATCGATCGCTGCCACCCGCCGTGCGACGGCGGTACACCGAGGAGCGACGTCGAAAGCCCAGGGGACGCCCTGGCCCGGCACGCGAATACGGCCCGTCCGTGGCCGGTTGACATATCCCATCGGCTCGTAGGCAACCACGCGTCGCCCCGCCGAAGCTGCGGCACCGCGCCGGATCGGAAGGCCCGCGCAGCCACCCGACGTGGGCGCCCCGGCTCTCTCCCTCTCCTGCCGGCGACCGGATCACTGCTTGCTCCGTCCCGCGCGAGCCGCCTTCTTCAACGTCCCGTGCCGGTCCGTACGCCCGGACTCGACCCTCCCGACACGTGGGCACATGAGTGTGCGGGCCGGACTCGAGCATGCCCCCTTCACCCCGCCCGAACTCACCCAGCTCACGAAGGACACCGCACCATGATGGTCAGACCCATCGCACGACGCAGATTCCTGACCCTGGCAGGCGGAACGCTCGGCGCCGTGGCGACGAGCCAGTTGATCGACCCGCTGCCCGACGCACAGGCCGCAGAACTGGACCCGGCACCCTTCAGCCTCGGCGTCGCCTCCGGTGACCCGGACCACAGGAGCGTCGTCCTGTGGACCCGCCTTGCGCCCGACCCGCTCGCCGACACCGGCGGCATGCCCGCCCAGGACGTGCCGGTGCGCTGGGAGGTGGCGCGTGACGCAGGCTTTCGGCACGTACTGCAGTCCGGTGAGGTCACGGCCCGGGCCGAGTCGGCGCACACCGTGCACGTCGTCGTGGAGGATCTCGCGCCGGACCGTTGGTACTGGTACCGCTTCCGGGCGGACGGCGTGCACAGCCGCACAGGCCGTACCCGCACCATGCCCGCGCCGGGCGCCGAGGCCGACCGGCTGCGGTTCGCCATGGTTTCCTGCCAGGCCTGGGCGGGCGGCCCCTATCCCGCGTACCGGGACCTGGCGGAGCAGGACCTGGACTCCGTGCTGCACCTCGGGGACTACATCTATGAGACGGCCAACGGGAGTCTGAAGGAGTTCCGGCGCCTGTACGCGCTGTACAAGACCTCCCCCGACCTGCGCGCCGCCCACGCCCGCTTCCCGTTCGTCCACACCTGGGACGACCATGAGGTGCAGAACAACTACGCGGCGGACGTCCCGGGCGGCGCCGGGGACGGACGCCCGTTCCTGGAGCGGCGGGCCAACGGCTACCAGGCCTTCTACGAGCATCTGCCGATGCGCCCTGAGCAACGCCCCGAGGGGCCCGACGCGCTCATGTACAGGCAGTTGACGGTGGGCCGGCTCGCCCAGTTCAACGTGCTGGACACCCGGCAGTACCGCAGCGACCAGGCGAACGGCGACGGCCGCAAGCCACCGAACGACGAGGTCTACGATCCGTCCCGCACGATGACCGGTCCGGAGCAGGAGCGCTGGCTGCTCGACCAGCTCGACCGGTCCAAGGCCCGGTGGAACGTGATCGCCCAGCAGACGATCATGGCGGCTTTCGACTACGACCTCGGTCCGGGCCAGATCGTCAACCTCGACCAGTGGGACGGCTATCCCGCCGCCAGGTCCCGCATCCTCGACTTCATCGCCGGGCACCGGCCCTCCAACCCCGTGGTGCTCAGCGGCGACTGGCACACCCACTGGGTCAACGACCTCAAGACCGACTTCACCGACCCCAAGTCCAAGACGGTCGCCACCGAGTTCGTGGGTACGTCGATCTCCTCCGGCGCGGGCTGGGACAACGACGTACGGCAGGGCCTTGCAGCCAATCCGCACGTGAAGTTCTACAACGGGACCTACCGGGGCTACGTGCTCTGTGACGTCACCGAGCGACGGTGGCGCAGTGATCTGCGCATCGTGCTCAACTCCCGTGACGCGTCCTCCCCGGCCTACACGATCGCCGCGTTCGAGGTACGGGACGGTGTCCCCGGCGCACGGCGGATCGACGACGGGGATGGCCTCCTCGGGACGGTCGTCGACGCGGCGACCGCTGCGCCGCTGGTCAACGTGGCGGTGACGGTTGCCGCGGCCGACGGCACCCGGGTCGCGGCGACGACGACCGACCCTTCCGGCGAGTACATCGCCTTCGCGCCGCCCGGCACTTACACGGTCGCCGCGAACGGCGTCGGCTACGACCCGGGCGATGTGACGGTCACTGTGGGGGAGAGCCAGGGGGCACGAGCCGACCTGCGCCTGCGCCGTGCCGTCGCCTACGCCGGGAAGGGCCGTACCGTACCCGGCCCGCAGTCGCAGGCCACGACCTCCGACATCGTGATCGGCAACGATCTGGTCGCGCTTGCCGTCTCGGCCGGCTCTGCCGATCCGCAGCTGCCCGGAGCGACGGTCGGCAAGCCGCTCGACCTTGCCGCGGTGGGCCACCTCGACCAGCTCGACTGGCTGAACCTGCCCTACGCCTCCCCGGCACAGCCTCGGGGAGGCAACGCCTGGCAGCAACTGACCGTCCGCTCGGCATCGGTCGAGGTCCTGAACTCCGGTGCTGACACGGCGTCCGTGCGCGTCGTCGGCGCCGGTTCGAGCGTGCCCGACCTGGAGGTCGTCACGACGTACACGGTGCACACGGGCGAGCCGTGGGTAACGGCGGAGACTGCCTTCACCAACCGCGGGACCACCATCCGGACCTTCTGGACCGGCGACGTGCTCGACCACGACGGTGCGGGCCAGCGCAGCGGCGTCCCGGGCGCCGGCACCCTCACCAACGGCGAGCCCGCGGACTTCACGCCCACAGCACCGTGGATCGGCATGACCGGCGCCGACCGGCAGACCTACGGCCTGCTGTACGAGGACGTGGCTTTCACCGCGTACGCGTGTGGCATCTGGATCATGAGCCAGCGTCAGGTGACCTTGGGGCCGGCGGAGACTTACACCCTCCGCCGGCGCATCGCCGCCGTCGACAACGGCGGCGGCGCGGACCCGTTCGAGGTGCTCGGCCGTCTGTGACCGCTAGGGCCGGGGCCGATGCAGGGCATCGGCCCCGGCCGTGAGGCCAAGGAGCGGGCCGGGTCCGCGATCCTGGGTTGCGCGTCTCAGCCTGCGCAGATGGCTACTCGGGCCAGTCGGAGTTCTTGATGATCTCCACGAAGTCACCGCGCGTGAAGCCCGGCAGGAAGTGGGCCAGTACGTCCGCCTTGACGTTGCCGAAGGTCGTCTCGGGCCGGTCCTCGATGCCCTCGGTGAAGGCGGCGAGGATCCGGTTCTTGAAGTCCGGGCGGGGGTGGGCCGCGACTACCGCCGCTCGCTGTTCGTCGGAGACGGCGTGGTACCCGATGCCCAGGACGTCCAGTTCCACGCCCCGGGTGACCAGGGCCACCTCGGGCGCCATGTGCAGGGGGATCTCCGGGGTGGTGTGCAGGGCGATGGCGGTCCAGACGCGGTCGGCCAGCTCGCCGGTGATGCCGTGGGCGTGCAGGAAGCGGCGGGCCTCGTCGGCACCGTCGATCTCGAAACGCTGGTCGGTGCGGCGGAAGCGCGCGGTCAGCCCCAGGTCGTGGAACATCGACCCCACGTACAGCAGCTCGGGATCGAAGTGCAGCCCCTGCTCCCGGCCGCGCATCGCCCCGAACAGGAACACCCGCCGGGAGTGATCGAACAGCAGCGGCGAAGCCACCTCCCGTACCAGCTCGGTCGCCTCCCGCGCCAGTGTGCTGTCGGGGATCTGCACGCCCGCGATTGATTCACTCATGATGCCTGCCGTTCCTGTCCTTGCTCGATCGGTGACCTCCTTCAGAGTCGCGCGGTGCCATATTCTGGCGCCATGTCCTTGCTGCCATGCAACCCACAGATTCAGACATGACGCATCGTGTTGCCTTCCTGGTGTTCGGTGAGGTCACTTTGCTCGACGTCAGCGGCCCCTTGGAGGTGCTGCACCAGGCGGGACGGCTCGGTCACCCCTACACACCGGTGCTGGTATCCCCGCGCGGCGGTGACGTCATGACCTCCTCGGGCGTGGCGCTGGCCCGGACCATGGTGGCGGCCGATGCCGGGCCGGTCGACACGCTCGTGGTCGCGGGAGCCGACCGGCTCGCCGAGCAGCCTCCTGAGGAGGAGCTGCTGGCAGCGGCCGCAGTCCTCGCCGAGGGGGCGCCGCGGATCGCCTCGGTGTGCAGCGGTGCCTTCGTCCTCGCCGAGCTGGGCCTGCTCGACGGGCGCAGGGCGACCACCCACTGGCGGCATGCCAGGACACTTGCCCGCCGCCACCCCCGGGTGCATGTCGAACCGGACGCCCTCCACATCCGGGACGGCCGGTACGTCACCTCCGCAGGCATCAGCGCGGGCATCGATCTGGCCCTCGCGCTGGTCGAGGACGACCACGGAGCGAATGCGGCCCGGCAAGCCGCCCGCGAACTGGTCGTCTTCATGCAGCGCCCGGGCGGGCAGTCGCAGTTCTCCACGGCACTGGTGACCCCACCAGCCCGCACCGATCTGCTGGGCTCGCTGACCGCGTCCGTGCTCGCCGACCCGGCCGCCGACCACAGCCTGCCCGCAATGGCCGCATCCGCCGCCGTCAGCACCCGGCACCTGACCCGGCTGTTTCAGAGTGAGCTGAACACCACACCCGCGCGCTGGGTCGAACGCGTCCGCCTCGATCGTGCGCAGCAACTCCTCCTCGACGGGCACAGCGTGACCTCGGCGGCGCAGCACAGCGGCCTCGGCAGCGACGAAACCCTGCGCCGCGCCTTCGCCCGCCACCTGGGCACCACCCCGACCGACTACCGCAGACGCTTCACCACCACACGCCCGACGGATTCATCGCCGTGATGTCAGACCCGGTGGTTCAACAGGCCTGCACCTCGCACGACTTCGGCTGTGATACCGGACCAGGTGGCGGCATGCGTTAGCGTGGCGGGTGTTGACAGCGAGCCCCGTGCTGGTTCGTGCTGGTTTGAGAGGCGCAGTAGGGGTAAATGTGCAGGGCAGAGCGATTTCATGAAAATTCTGCACACTTCCGACTGGCATCTGGGTAGGGCGTTCCACCGGGTGAACCTGCTCGGGGCCCAGGCCGAGTTCATCGGTCACCTCGTCACGACCGTGCGTGAGCGCGGTGTGGACGCGGTGGTCGTGTCGGGAGACGTGTACGACCGGGCGGTGCCGCCGCTCGCCGCGGTCGAGCTGTTCGACGACGCACTGCACCGGCTCGCCGACCTCGGTGTACCGACGGTGATGATCTCCGGGAACCACGACTCGGCGCGTCGCCTCGGTGTGGGGGCGGGGCTGATCGGCCGCGCAGGTGTCCATCTGCGGACCGAGCCCTCGGCGTGCGGGACGCCGGTCGTGTTGCGGGACGACTTCGGCGATGTGGCGTTCTATGGGCTGCCGTATCTCGAACCCGCCCTGGTGAAGGACGAGTTCGGTGTGGGCAAGCCCGCGCACGAGGCGGTGCTCGCCGCCGCCATGGAGCGGGTGCGCGCGGACCTCGCCGCACGCGTGCGTGGCACGCGGTCCGTCGTCCTCGCGCACGCCTTCGTCACCGGGGGCGAGGCCAGCGACAGTGAGCGGGACATCACCGTGGGCGGGGTGGCCTCGGTGCCCGCCGGGGTCTTTGAGGGCGTCGACTACGTGGCGCTCGGCCACCTCCACGGCTGCCAGACCATCACCGACCGCGTCCGCTACTCGGGCTCACCGTTGCCGTACTCCTTCTCCGAGGCCGATCACCGCAAGAGCATGTGGCTCGTCGACCTGGACGGGGACGGAGCGATCACCGCGGAGCGGGTCGAGTGCCCGGTGCCGCGTGCGCTGACCCGGATCCGCGGGACGCTGGAGGACCTGCTCGCCGACCCCGCGCTCACGCGGTGCGAGGAGGCGTGGGTCGAGGCGACGCTTACGGACGCGGTGCGCCCGGCGGACCCCATGGCCCGCCTCGCCGAGCGCTTCCCGCACACGCTCAGTCTCGTCTTCGACCCCGAGCGGGCGCCCGACGATCCCGAAGTGTCCTACGCGCAGCGCCTCGCGGGCAGGAGCGATCAGGAGATCGCGGAGGACTTCGTGGCGCATGTGCGCGGGGCCGGGCCGGACGAGCACGAACAGGGCGTGCTGAGGGACGCGTTCGACGCGGTGCGGGCTGACGAGGTTGTGCGGGAGGTGGCGCGGTGAGGCTCCATCGCCTCGACGTGACGGCCTTCGGGCCCTTCGGCGGTTCGCAGACCGTCGACTTCGACGCGCTCTCCCTGGCCGGCCTCTTCCTGCTGCACGGACCGACCGGCGCCGGTAAGACCTCCGTCCTGGACGCCGTTTGCTATGCCCTCTACGGCTCCGTGCCGGGTGCCCGCCAGAGTGGCCAGGGCATGGCCCTGCGCAGCGATCACGCCGCGGCCGGCACGCGCACGGAGGTCCGGCTCGAACTCACCGTCGCCGGACGCCGGTTGGAGGTCACCCGGCAGCCGCCCTGGGAGCGCCCGAAGAAGCGCGGCTCGGGCACGACGCTCGACAAGGCCCAGACCTGGCTGCGCGAGTACGACGCGCAGGCCGGGACCTGGAAGGACCTCAGCCGTTCGCACCAGGAGATCGGCGAGGAGATCACCCAGCTGCTCGGCATGAGCCGTGAGCAGTTCTGCCAGGTCGTGCTGTTGCCCCAGGGTGACTTCGCGCGCTTCCTGCGCGCCGACGCCGAGGCGCGCGGCAAGCTGCTGGGCCGCCTCTTCGACACGCACCGCTTCGCCGAGGTCGAAAAGCGTCTCGCCGAGCGCCGACGGGCGGCCGAGGCCCAGGTGCGGGACGGCGACGCCGCGTTGCTGGCCGACGCACACCGGATGCAGCAGGCGGCGGGCAGCGCCATGCAGTTGCCGCCCGACCTCGCACCGGGCGATCCCGGCCTTGCCGAGGCCATCCTCGGTGCTGCCGCCATCGCCCGCAGCGCCGCCCGCGAGCAGCTGACCGTCGCCCACTGCAGCCTCCTGGCCGCCGAGTCCGCCCAGGCAGCCGCCGAGCGGACATTGGCCGACGTACGCGAAGTGGCCCGGTTGCAGCGGCGGTTCACCGAGGCACGGGAGCGGGCGGCGCTGCTGGACGAACGCGCCGACGGCTACCGGCAGGCGCAGATCCGGATGGAGCGGTCCCGCAAGGCGGAGGCCGTGGCGCCCGCGCTGGAGCTGCGTGAGGCCGCCGAGGCGGAGCACCGGCGGGCGGCGGCGGCCGAGGCACACGCGCGTGGACTGTTGCCGGAGACCTTCGCGGGGGCCGGCGCCGCCGGGCTCGCGGTCGCCGCACGCCGGGCCGCCGAGGAACTGGGCGGACTGGAGTCGGCGCGTCGCGGTGAACAGCGACTGGCCGACCTCGTCCACGAGCGCGACGAGCTGGACCGTCAGGAACGGGCCGACGAGGGCCTGCTGCAGGACGCGGAGGACTGGCTCGCCGGGTGGGAGGAGAGCCGCGCCGCACTCCAGGCCCGTATCGACACCGCCCAGGAGTCCGCGACCCGGGCAGAGCAGCTTGCCGTACAGCGCGAGCCCGCGCAGCAGCGGCTCGGTGCCGCGCGGATGCGTGACCAGCTCGCCGGTGACACGGACGCGGCCGCCGAGCAGGCCCGGCTCGCCCAGGAACAGGTGCTCGATGCCAAGGGGCACTGGCTCGACGTCAAGGAACAGCGTCTGAACGGCATCGCCGCCGAACTGGCCGCCCAGCTGCGGGACGGCGAACCCTGCGCGGTCTGCGGGGCCACCGACCACCCCGCCCCCGCCCGCAAGGATGCCGGGCACGTGGACCGGGAGGCGGAGGAGCGCGCGCTGGCCGCCTACCAGCAGGCGGAGGAACGGCACAGCGAGAAGGAACGGCACCTGGGCGTCGTACGCGAGGCACTGGCAGCCGCCACCGCCGAGGCCGGCGACTCGCCGACCGACCGACTCGCCGCGCACTGCGAGGAGCTGGAGCGCGCGTGGGCGCAGGCCCGCCGGGAGGCGTCCGCGCTGCATCCGGCGCAGGAAGAGCTGCGCCGGGCCGAGGCGGAGTGCGAGCAGCGGACCGCCGACCGGCAGCGGGCGGCAGTCAGAGTCGCGTCCCGGGTGGGCCACCGCGAGCGGCTGGACCGGGAACGGGCAACTCTGGAGGCGGAGTTGGACCAAGCCCGCGGCGCCGCCGCCAGCGTGGCCGCGCGAGCCGCCCAACTGGAGCGGCAGGCCGAGCTGCTCACCGACGCCGCCGACACCGCGCGCGCCGCCGAGGACGTCGCCCAACGGCTCAAGGACGCCGACGCCCGCCTGGCCGACGCCGCCTTCCGCGCGGGCTTCGACACCCCGCACGCCGCCGCGGCCGCGCTCCTCGACGCCGCCGCCCACCGCGACCTCCAACGACGGCTGGACGCCTGGCAGTCCGAAGAGTCCGCCGTACGTGCCGTCCTCGCCGAGGCCGACACCGCAGCCGCCGCCCAGCAGCCGCCGGCCGAGGTGGGATCCGCGGAGCGGGCCGCTTCCGCGGCGGTCCAGCGGGCCCGCGACGCCGCCTCCGCGCGTGACGCCGCCGCCCGGCGCTGCACCGAGCTCGACCGGCTGTCCACGCGCGCGACCGCAGCGGTGCGCCAACTCGCCCCGCTGCGGCGGGAGTACGACCGCGTGGCCCGTCTCGCCACGCTCACCGCCGGAACCTCGTCGGACAACGAACGCAAGATGCGCCTGGAGTCGTACGTGCTGGCGGCCCGGCTCGAACAGGTCGCCGCCGCCGCGACCGTACGGCTGCAACGCATGTCGTCCGGCCGCTACACCCTCGTCCACTCCGACGACCGGGCCGGCCGTGGCCGCAGCGGGCTCGGGCTGCATGTCGTCGACGCCTGGACCGGGCGGGAGCGGGACACGGCGACGCTGTCGGGCGGCGAGACGTTCTTCGCCTCTCTCGCCCTCGCTCTCGGCCTCGCGGACGTCGTGACCGACGAGGCCGGCGGAGTCCGCCTGGACACGCTGTTCATCGACGAGGGCTTCGGCAGCCTCGACGATCAGACCCTCGACGAGGTGCTCGACGTGCTCGACTCCCTGCGCGAGCGCGACCGCAGCGTCGGGATCGTCAGCCATGTCGCGGATCTGCGGCGCCGGATCCATGCGCAGTTGGAGGTCGTGAAGGGGAGAACGGGGTCCGTGCTGCGGCAGCGGGGTGTCTGATGACATCAGTGGCCCAGGGGGGCCGGGCAGGGGTGAGTCAGTGGCCGAGCGGGCGGCGGGGCAGAGGGGACGAGTAGACGACGCTCGTCGTCACCGAGCCCAGTGTGCCGATCTTGCCGGACACTTCCTCCAGATGCCGCATCGAACGGGCCGTGACCTTGATGACGAAACAGTCGTCGCCGGTGACGTGATGCGCCTCCAGGATCTCGGGCGTCGCGGCGACCAGGTCGTGGAAGGGCTTGTAGTTGCCGTTCGGGTACCGGAGGCGGACGAAGGCCAGGATCGGCAGGCCCAGCCGCTCGGGGTCCACCACGGCGGCGTAGCCCTGGATGACGCCCGATTCCTCAAGCCGCCGCACCCGCTCGGTGACCGCGCTCGCGGACATGGACACCGCCCTGGCGAGCTCGGCGAAGCTGGCGCGGCCGTCGCGCTGAAGGACGTCGAGGATGCGCCAGTCGGTGGCGTCCGGGGAATACGTGGTCATGGGTGAGAGATAGCAGGGCATTCCACGGCGGATCAAGACGAGCGCAGGGGATTTCCTCTTCAGGGCGCGGATCACCGGTCGTAGATTTCCGGTCATGACGACTACGACCACGCCCAACGCTGTCCTGCGCGTCGCGCCCGCCACGCCTGCCGAGGCCGCCGCCCACTTCCGTGCGAGCCTCGTCTTCCACGCCGACGTGTCCGACGTCGCCGCCGCGCTCGCGGCCGACGGGGACCCCGGATTCGTCGTCCTGGACTCCCGTTCCACCGACTCCTGGGATCAGGGCCATGTCCCCGGCGCGATCCACCTCCCCACCGCGCTGATCCCCGAGCAGGCCGGGCAGCTCCTCGACAGGTCCGTGCCGGTCGTGACGTACTGCTGGGGCCCCGGCTGCAATGGCGCGACCCGGGCCGCCCTCGCCCTGGCCGAACTCGGTTACCAGGTCAAGGAAATGCTCGGCGGATTCGAGTACTGGGCGCGTGAGGGTTTCGAGTACGAGACCTGGCAGGGGCGGGAGCGTCGGGAGGCCGACCCGCTGACCGCGCCGCGGGTGGCTGCCGATGACTGCGGCTGCTGAAGCGTGAGTTGGGCACCGTGATCCGAGCGCAACGCGTTGCGTGTAGGTTCTGCTGCCATGGTGCGATACGCGGAACCGGGCGCGGTGGAGTGGGTGGAGTCGGGCGGCGGCCCGCTGATAGCGGTGCCGGAGACGGTGCTGCCGTTCTGGGCGGGCGCCGACGGTGACGAGACGGCCTCTGACTACGACCGGGCCTGCGAGATCGACGGCTTCGTCGGACTCCTGCCCGTGGGAGACAGTGCGGCACTGGTGCTCGGCGACGAGCCTGCCTCGACCTCCTACCTGCCCGACCAGGGCACCTTCGTGCGCTGGTGCGCGGCCGACTCCGAAGCGGAACTGCTGGCCCGGGTTCCGGAGGCCCTCACCACAGCGGTCTGGGGACACGAGGTGCGCTGGAACGTGCCGGGAACGGTGGTCCTGTTCGACTCCGCCTGGCCGGGACGGGAGACGGAACGCACCGAGCATCTGCGGGTGGCCCTGGAACCGGGGGCCTACGCTGTCCGCGCCGCGCAGGTGCAGCCCGGCCCGGAGATCTGGCTGGGGCTCGTCCAGCTGCGCCGGCTGCCGCACTGACGCCACGTACGTGCGTGAATAACCAGGTGCGCGGCACCCGGCCGATCACCATCATGATCTGCCATGCCCCGACTTCCCCACCCCACCCCTGAAGACCTGCGCCGCGACCCTCTGCCGCTGCACGGCCGGACCGCTCTGGTCACTGGGGCCAGCAGACGCGCCGGCATCGGCCATGCGGTGGCGCGGCGGCTCGCCGCGTACGGAGCGAGTGTCTATCTGCACCACCACGTGCCGCATGACGCTGCCATGCCCTGGGGAGCCGACAGCCCGCACGAGGTCGTCGCCTCCGTGCGTGAGGCGCTCGGCGACCCCGATGCCCAGGTGCTCGCGGGACCCGGCGACCTGTCCGACCCGGCCGCGCCCGCCGAGCTGATCGCCACGGCCGCCGCGGCACTGGGCGGACGGCTCGACATCCTGATCGCGAACCACGCCGTCAGCGGCTCCGACGGCACCCTCGACGAGATCGATGCCGCGATGCTCGACACGCACTGGGCGGTCGACACCCGTGCGGTCCTGCTCCTGGTCCAGGCCCATGCCCGCCTGAGGCCGCCCGGTCCCGGCGGCCGCGTCGTGATGATGACCTCCGGGCAGGACATCGCGGGCGGCATGCCCGGGGAGATCGCCTACGCCCTTCAGAAGGGCGCCCTGGCCTCGATCACGCGCTCGCTGTCGAGCACACTCGCCGCGCAGGGCATCACGGTGAACACCGTCAATCCCGGACCAGTCGACACGGACTACCTGTCCGGCGACGCGTACGAGGCCGTGGCCGCCCGCTTCCCCGCGGGCCGGTGGGGCATGCCCGACGACCCCGCCCGCCTCATCGCCTGGCTGGCGACGGACGAGGCGGGCTGGATCACCGGTGAGGTCATCAACTCCGAAGGAGGATTCGGGCGTTGAAGCGACGATGCCGGGTTGAGGGTGACGATGCCGGCGCCCGCAGCCTGCGTCGGTCTCCGCAGTGGACGTCTTGACCTTCGCAGCGGGCGCCGGCGTCCGCCTCAGAGCCGGGCCAGCTCGTCCACCAGGTCGTCCAGGCCCAGGGACCCCTGGGACAGGGCCGCCATGTGCCATGCCTTGAGGTCGAAGGCGTCGCCATGCCGCTCGCGTGCCTTCTCGCGGCCCAGCAGCCACGCCCGCTCACCGAGCTTGTAGCCGATGGCCTGGCCCGGAATCGTCAGATAACGGGTCAGCTCGCTCTCCACGAAGTCCGCCGGACGGCTGCTGTGCGCGCCGAAGAACTCCTGGGCGAGCTCCGGAGTCCAGCGCTCGCCCGGGTGGAACGGGGAGTCGGCCGGGATCTCCAGCTCCAGGTGCATGCCGATGTCGACGATGACCCGCGCGGCACGCATCATCTGGGCGTCGAGGTAGCCCAGCCGGTGCTCCGGGTCCGTGAGGAAGCCGAGCTCGTCCATCAGCCGCTCCGCGTACAGCGCCCAGCCCTCGGCGTTGGCGCTGACCCCGCCGATGGTGGCCTGGTAGCGGGAGAGGTTCCCGGCGACGTACGTCCACTGCGCGAGCTGGAGGTGATGGCCCGGTACGCCCTCGTGGTACCAGGTCGAGACCAGGTCGTAGACCGGGAAGCGGGTCTGCCCCATCGTCGGCAGCCAAGTGCGGCCCGGCCGTGAGAAGTCCTCGGAGGGGGCCGTGTAGTAGGGCGCCGCCGCGCCGCCGGGCGGGGCGATGCAGGACTCCACCTTGCGTACCGGCTCGGCGAGTTCGAAGTGCGTGCCGTCGAGCTTCTCGATCGCCTCGTCCATCAGGCCCTGGAGCCAGTCGCGGACCTCGTCGACGCCCTCGATGTGGTGACCGTGCTCGTCGAGGTGCGCCAGCGCCACCCATGGGGTCGCGGCGCCGGGAAGGATCTTCTCCGCCTCCTTCTTCATCTCGCCGAGCAGCCGGTGGTACTCGGACCAGCCGTACGCGTACGCCTCGTCCAGGTCGAGGTCCGTGCCGTTGAAGTAGCGCGCCCAGCGGGCGTACCGCTCGCGGCCGACCGTGTTCGGGCCGCCCTCGATCGCCGGCGCGTACACCTCACGCATCCAGTCCCGCAGCTCCACCACGGCGGCCGTCGCGCCGCGGGCGGCCTCGTCCAGCTCCGCGCGCAGCGCATCGGGCCCGGCCGACACGAAGTCCTCGAACCAGCCACGCCCTTCGCCCGTGTCGGACCACTCGGTGAGCTGCTCTACGAACGTGGCGGTCGGACGCGGGGCCGCGTACAGCTTGCGCTCCAGGCCCAGCGCGAGGGACTCGCGGTAGCCCGCGTACGCCGTCGGCACCGCCCGCAGCCGCTCGGCGATCGCCGCCCAGTCCTCGTCGGTCTGGTTCGGGGTGACGGTGAAGATCTCGCGCACCGAGTGTGCGGGTGTGGCCATGTTGCCGACCGCGCGCAGGCCCTCCTCGGCCTCGTGCACGGCGAGCTCCGCGGTGAGGCGCTCGCGCAGCAGGCGCGCGCACCGGCGCTCGATGTCACTGTCCGCGCCGGGCAGCTGCTCGGCCTCGTCGAGCCGGGCGAGCGTGGCCCGCGCGAGGTCCGCGAGGGCCTCCTGGCCGGCGGGCGAGAGGTCGGGAAGCTTGCTCGAACTCTCCTTCACGCCGAGGTACGTACCGGTCACCGGGTCGAGGGCGATGAGCTCGTCGACATACGCGTCGGCGACCTCACGGGGCAGCGGGCTGTTGGTCTCAGACATGCGGTCCATCCTCATACGGCGACCGGCGCCGCGTCAGCCCGGTTTCACCGGCGCTTGTCCCACATCAGCCCGATTTCGCTGAGGGCGTGTTCTCCGGCGTCTCGTATGGCAGAAGCGGGCCGCAGTCCCACTGCTGGAAGATCAACCGCGTCTCCACCCGCGCAACTTCGCGCCGGGATGTGAACTCGTCCAGCACCAGCCGCTGCAGATCCGCCATGTCCGCGACCGCGACATGGACCAGATAGTCGTCCGGCCCGGTCAGATGGAAGACGGTCAGCGACTCCGGCATCGCCCGGATCCGCTCCACGAACGGCCCCACCAACTCCCGCCGATGCGGCCTGACCTGCACGGACAGCAGCGCCTGAAGCCCCCGGCCCAGCTTGGCCGGGTCCAGCCTGAGCTGATGGCCGAGGATCACGCCAGAGCGGCGCAGCCGTGTCACCCGGTCCAGACACGTCGACGGGGCGACCCCGACCTGCGTGGCGAGGTCGCGGTAGGTGGTCCGGGCGTCGTTCTGCAGGAGCCGCAGCAGATGCAGATCGACCGGATCCAGTACGACAGATTCGGCCATTGGCCGAACCTAACACGGTCCTTCACCACTCAACCCCGCCCGCTGTTCAGTCTTCCGCTGTTCCGCCTTCAGCCCATGGCTGCCCATGGACCCCGCGAGCAGGGAGGCATACGACCTTATGCACGGGTACGACGACGTACGCACCGCACCGAGAGCACTCGCCACCGAGGCCGTGCACGCAGGCCGCGACGACCTCGCCCGGCAGGGCCTGCACGCTCCGCCGATCGACCTGTCCACCACCTACCCCTCCTATGACAGCCGCGGCGAGGCCGACCGCATCGACGCGTTCGCCGCCACCGGCGCCGAGCCGGACGGCCCGCCCGTCTACGGCCGCCTGGGCAACCCGACCGTCGCCCGCTTCGAAACCGCCCTCGCCCGGCTGGAGGGCACCGAGGCGTCGGTCGCCTTCGCCAGCGGGATGGCGGCACTGAGCGCCGTTCTTCTCGTGCGCGCCTCGATGGGCCTGCGCCACGTCGTCGCCGTGCGCCCCCTGTACGGCTGCAGCGACCATCTGCTCACCGCCGGAGTGCTGGGCTCGGAGGTGACCTGGACCGACCCGGCCGGAATCACGGAGGCGCTGCGTCCGGACACCGGCCTGGTGATGGTCGAGTCCCCGGCCAACCCCACCCTCGCCGAGGTGGACCTGCGAGCGGTGGCCCACGCCTGCGGCTCCGTGCCGCTGCTCGCGGACAACACCTTCGCCACGCCGGTGCTCCAGCGCCCCGCCGAACAGGGAGCGCGGCTCGTGCTGCACAGCGCCACCAAGTACCTCGGCGGGCACGGAGACGTGATGGCGGGCGTGGTGGCCTGCGACGAGGAGTTCGCCGGGCGGCTGCGGCAGATACGTTTCGCCACGGGCGGCGTCCTGCATCCCCTGGCCGGCTACCTCCTGCTGCGTGGCCTGTCGACCCTCCCGGTGCGGGTGCGAGCCGCCTCGGAGAGCGCCGCCGAACTCGCCCGACGCCTCGCCGACGACCCGCGCGTCGCCCGCGTCCACTATCCGCGCATCGGCGGCGCCATGGTCGCCTTCGAGGTCCACGGCGACCCGCACGAGGTGATCGCCGACGTCCGGCTGATCACTCCCGCCGTGAGCCTCGGCAGCGTCGACACTCTCATCCAGCACCCGGCGTCCATCAGCCACCGCATCGTCGACGCGGACGACCGACGGGACGCCGGGGTGAGCGACCGGCTGCTGCGGATGTCGGTGGGGCTGGAGGACGTAGAGGACCTGTGGGCGGATCTGGACGCAGCGCTGGGCACGTCTGCGCGCCCCGAAAGGGGGGCGGGGCTGCAACGACACGCGGCGCGGCCGCGGGGCGCGACCGGCAACAGCGCACCCGCAGCCGTCAAGCGGCCCCTGGCCGCTACGTCGCTTCGACCCTCCCCGTCCCGCCCGCACCCGACAGCCGCTCCGTAACCCCGGCGGCGCCCTCCGGCTCAGCCCGCGACGTACCCAGGCGGGCCGTGATCACCAGGGTCCCCTCCTCGATCTGATAGTCGAGGGGGAGACCCAGGGCACGCATCGCGGCGACCATGCCGGTGTTGGACGACTGCGTCACGGCGTACACGCTCTCGCAGCGCGCCTCGAGCGCCATGGCCACCAGCCTGCGCAGCAACTCGCTGCCGATGCCGCGTCGCTGCCAGGCGTCCTCGACGAGCAGCGCTACCTCCGTCTCGTCACCGTCCCACAACAGGTGACCGAGCCCGACGATGCGGCCCGACGCGGTCTGCACGGCGAGTGTGCGGCCGAAGCGGGGGCTGAGCAGGTGGCTCAGGTAGCGGTGCGCGTCACCGACAGGCCCGTGGTAGCGCATCCCGAGCGTCCGCGTCGAGCACCGCTCGTGCATCTCCTTCGCGGCGCGGAGATCACCGGTGTCCGCCCGGCGCACGGTGATGTCGTTGCCCTCGGGCAGCGTCAGCACGTCCTGGCTGCGCGGCACGCGCGGGCCCAGCCGGGCGTCCAGTTCGACGAGGGCCCGCGCTCGCGCGAACTCGGTCGGCGTGAACGGCAGATACGGCCGCTCCACGGTGATCACTCCGCCTTCCGGCGCCCGCAGCCGCATCACGGTGTCCTCGAGCGCGCCCTCCACCGGGACCGGTTCGGGTCCCCTTCCGCCGACGGCAGGTACTGCGGGCAGCGAGCGGATGGTGCACCGGCCGAGCAACTGCCGCAGCGCCAAAGGAAGTTCGGCGGCGTCCAGTGCGGTACGGGTGGCGAGGCCGAGTACGCGCGTCGGCGCGTCCACCAGGTCGTGGGCGTCGGCCCGCTCGATCCAGGTCCCGGCACCACCGGCCTCCGAGACCGCACGGGCGATGTCGGCCGCCGTGAGCCCGCCGGGCGCACGCAGCAGGAACTCGTCCACCGTGCCCTCGGCCAGCGGGTGCGTCTGCAGGCTCAGGATGTCCACCCGCCGGCCGGCGAGGGCCGTGCACAGAGTGGCCAGCGATCCCGGTTCGTCCTGCACCGTCGTCCGCATCCGCCAGAGGGCGCCTTCATCGGACACCGTCGCGGACGTCTCCGGGGACCGGTCCGACGGCCCGGCCTGCGCGTCGGAGCGCGGCCGGGCACCGGTATCGCCCGTCGGAGGCGCGTGACCGTGGCGGCGTGACCACCATGAGTGGAACCCCGCCGTGAACAGTTCGGTGAGTTGGACCACGTTCCTCCGCCAGGGGTGGACAGGACGTCCGGACTTCGCACGCGTCACATCAGATATGTCTCGACTCATGCACCCACTGTGAAGGAACGGTGTTGCGTGATCACGAACGCTTTGTGACCGGGCGGTAAAGAACCCTTTTGTATTGTTTTATACCTTTTCGGTCGGTCACGCGGCCGCCAACGCACTGCGCAGGCGCCGGGCTTGGGTCACGAGCCGGGACGAGCCACGGCGGTCCGCCGTCCGCGCCAGGTGCGGCAGCTCCTCGTGTGCCCCCGTTCGCTCAACGCACTCCGCGCCGACGGCAAGGAGATCCGCGAGTCCCCGTGGGGGCACGGCCGCCCTTCCGGTAGCGCCACCGGTCGCCGCACCGGTAGCCCCATCGCCCGCGAGGTCCGCGAGCAGGACCGGCAGGGTGTGCCGGAGCATCCCCCAGATGGTGGCGTTCGCCCCCGTGGCCGCCGCTGTGCGCGCCGACTCCACGAGCCGCGACGGCTTCACGGCCCCGCGCCGCACCAACTGCCCCAGATCCGCGCCCATCCGGTCCGCGTCGAGCTGCCCGCGCGCCGCCAGCACCAACAGGGCGTCCACGGCTGCAAGCCGGTCCTCCGGGTGCCGCGCACCGAGCCCGTACGCCACGGCCAAGTGCACCGCCGCACCGGCCTCGCCGCCCGATTCGGCCAGCCGCGGCAGAACCGCCGCGTCGCCCCGGGTGTCGTCGACGGCGACCGCCGACAGCTCGCGCAGCATTCGGACCGTCACCAGTTCGCGCTGCTCGGGCAGCAGGGCCAGCCAGTGCTGGTGCATGCCGTCGCCCCAGTGCCAGCAGTGCCGGCCGTCGCGGCCGAAGCTCACCGGCCGTCCCAACGGACGGAATTCGGCCGGAAAGTCACCTTGCAACTCCGCGAGCTCCCCGGATTCGACGAGTATGCGGTCCCCTGACGTGTGCCGCTGGAACGTCGGCACGGCCGGAGCCCCGGCCAGCAGCCAGTCGGCGAGATGCGTCCCTTCCGCCGTGCCCAGCGCCGCCGCCCGCTCCGCGACCCTCTCGGCCACTGCACGGTCGCCGCGCCGGACCCGCAGCAGGGCCTGCGCGAAGTCGGCCTCCGACACCCGTGCGCCGAGTCGCCGGTACTCTTCAAGACGCGTCACCAGCTCGTCCGGCTCCAGCAGGCCCGTGCCCCAGGTGGGCGTGGACAGCAGGAACGGCAGGGGCTCGGTGCGGATCCGGTACGCCACCTCCCAGATGCGGGCCTCGAAGGCCCGGGTGAGCGGGCTGTGGCCGCAGTCGCTGGTCCCGGTCCCGCGCTGCACGGCCTTGTTGAGCGTGGCCGTGAGCACCTTCCCACGGAGCGTCGCCAGCAGGAGTTCGAGACCGTGCGCCGCGTTGATCAGGCCGTGGTGCCTGGTGAAGTAGTCGTCCGCGCTGTAGGCGTACGCCTGCTCACGGCCGTCCCACCAGCGGCGCGCGACGACGGGGTCCAGCGCCTCCAGCAGCCCGTCCCGATCGCCGTACGCGTGACGCACGATTCCGTCGAGGGCCCGCTCGAACGCCGCCACGTCGCCGTCGGACGCGAGCAACGCTCCCACTTCCTCGGCCAGTTCCTCCGCGGACTGTGGCGCCGGCGCGAGCCGCTCGGGCTCCGGTGCGGGCGGCAGCACCTCCTCGTAGGGCATCGGCTCCGAAGTCACGGAGCAACTCCCCAGGCTCCGGGCGGCACGCATCCGGAGCGTGGGAATCAACTGTGCGGCGGCCGAGGCGAGTTCCTCACGTGTCCCGGGCGTACCGGCTCTGCCCGCGTGCCGTTCCACCAGCTTCAGCGCCCGCTGCTGTACGTCCGAGTCCTCGTGCCCGAAGGCCTGGGCGGCGGCCGGCAACAGCTCGTCGACGGCGGACGCGTCGCGGGCGAGGACCTTGCCGAGCAGGACCAACTGGGCGCGCACGAGCTTCTTCTCGGCGCGGAAGAGGACCGCGCTCGACATCTCGGCCAGTTGCCGTGTGGTCAGTTCACCGTCCAGTGCCAGCGACGCCAGCACCGACTGGGCGTGCGCGGCCACGACGGACGCGGCGTCGGAAGACAGCGCCAGCCACTCGGCCGTGTGCTCGCGCTCCTCGTCCCGGGTGAGTGCGAGTGCGCGCAGCATGCGCAGGAAGACCCGGTGGTCGGCGGCCGGACCGCCTCGCAGCAGCCGGGCCAGGCATGCATGGACGGTGGCCTTCCGGTCCAGAACGCCTTCGGTGGTGAGCGTCGCCAGGGCCTCGGTCCAGCTGTTCGGACCCTCGTCCGCGGTCCATGCCAGACGGCTGCCGATGTCGTTCGTCTCGAAGAGCGCGGCCGTGAGCCGAGCGAGGTGCGGGTCCTTGCGCAGCCGGTCCAGGACAGTGTCACCGCGCTGCCAGACATGGCCGATGTGCTCCACCCACCCGTGGACATACGCCTCCGTGGTCGGCACCGGGCAGCCGGAGAGCCGTACCAGGCCCGCCATCAGCTCGTACGGCACGCGCGAGTTGATCGGCCGCTCGGCCAGCCGGTGGGCCACGTCGCCGAGCCAGCCGGGGGACCGGTCGCCCAGGAGGTCGATCAGCACCGCTGGTGGAGCGGGCCACCAGCGCATGTCGGAGGCTGCGAGCCAGCTCGCCACGCCGGCCGCACCGGTCTGGCAGGCGGTCCCCGCCGCATGCAGGGTGGGATAGGCGCTGCGGGCCTGCGCCGTCCACTGATCCGCCCTCAGCTCCTTGCGCAGCGCCTTCAACTCCGGGAAGAACGCCCGCCGTTCGGAGTCCGTCATCCCATCCAGCAGGCTCACCACCTCGGCCGTCCGCCCGGCCCGTACCGCTTCCATCAGCGAACTCATCGCGCACCCCCGTCGACTCGAGCCATGTCCCGCTCCGCAGCGGCGATGCCTCGCCGCACCATCCGCACCGCCAGCGCGTGCTTGCACGGCCCGCGCCCGCCCCGGTACTTCGCCCACCACAGGCAGCTGCAGCTGAGCACGCCCGCCTCGTCGCGCACCCGGTGCACATGCCCGTCCTCGGCCGTCACCGTCCCGACGGCGCCGTCCAGCGCGACCGCGCCCGCCGCCACCAGTGCCCGGGCCGAACGCAACCGCGGGTTGTGGCGCTCCACGCGGTCGGCGTCGTAAGGCAGTTCCCGGTGGAAGTAGGCAGCCTCAGCCGTGTCGTATCCGACCCGCCCCGACGTGCCCAGGCGGACCAGCGCCGCCCGGACGCGCTCGGGCGTGAGTCCTGAAGCGGCGGCCAGGTCGGACACGTCGACGCGGGGCTCCCACGCGAGGAGCACCGCGATCAGCTCCGCGTCCTCGGCGGCCTCGCCCTCCGCGAGGGAGTCCAGGACACCGCCCTCGCCGGAGAAGCCGCGCGAGGCGTCTGGTGACAGCGTCAGCGTCAGCCGCATGCCCGGCAGGACCACCTCCCAGGCACTGGCCGTCGCGGCGGCGCCGCCCGTGACCGGGGGGCCGTACACCCGCAGGGCCGTGGCATGCCTCAGGACCCGCTGGAGCGCGACCAGCCTCTCGGGGCCGGGCAGGGACACCGCGCCGGGCACCGCGCGCGTGGTCGGCCGCAACCCGCTCCCCGAAGGCACCACCCACCGCGCGCCGGTCGAGGCGCCCCGCGCCCCACCGCGCGGCAGCGCCCGCAGGAACCGCACCGCATCCACGGTCGGCAGCTCGGCCCGCAGGTCGAAGCCGGCCGCTACCACCTGGGCCTCCGCGAAGCCCCGCAGCCAGCGGTCGGGGAGCGGCACCTTCTTCTCCACGACCGGCCCGTCCAGCGTGGTCACCGCCAACTCCTCCGGGCCCACCCGCAGATGGAGCGGATCGTCCGCGCCGATCCTCGACAAGGCCTCGCGCAGGGGGTTGTTGACGTCCACGTTGGTCGTGCCGTGCCCCACCTCGCCGCCGTCCAGGCCGGACTCCAGCACGTCCAGGCGGGCGTACACCCCGCAGCAGCCGGAGAAGGACTCGAAGCGCAGCCGGTCGCCGTTCCCCGTCACCACCGGGTCGAGGGAGGCGCGCAGCTGCCGCTGGTAGTAGCGCGCTGCCGCCACGTCGGCCACCGCGAGCAGTCCGGCGGAGGCCACCTGAGGAGACGTCACAAAGCCCGCGAAGAACCGCGGATGGTCCTCGACGCCCGAGGGCGTCGCACCTCGTGAGGTCTCGAGCCCCAGGTGCCGTCCGTCCGCAGCGGACTCCAGCACGGAGGGGCGGCAATAGGCCACGGCCTGCAAAGATCGCGTCATGGAAAAACCGTAGAGGCGACCACTGACAATCAACCCTGACCTGCGAAAACGCTGTCTGGGTCAGGGAGTACGACCGTGCCGCGCCCCGGGGGATGACGCCGGTGCGCGGCACGGATTCCAGGCTAAGGCCGCCCGGTCACGGGAGTTACTGACCGACCCGGCCCGGCTGCAGGACCTGTGTGAACAGCACGGTGCCGTCGGACTCGCGCAGCCGCACCGTCAGCTCGCCGCTGCCGCCGTCGATGTCGACCTCGCCGAAGAACTGGTAGCCACCGGCGGGCGAGACGTTCGCGGTCGTCGGCGCCTTGATGAACACCCGGTCCGGACCGAAGGTGTTGTCCAGGGTGTTCGCCGGGAACGCGCCCGCGTTGAGCGGGCCGGAGACGAACTCCCAGAACGGCTCGAAGTCGGTGAACGCGGCCCGCGACGGCTGGTAGTGCTGGGCCGAGGTGTAGTGCACGTCAGCGGTCAGCCACACGGTGCCGGTGATCCTGCGGTGCTTGATGAACCGCAGCAGCTCGGCGATCTGCAGCTCCCGCCCGAGCGGAGCGGCGGGGTCGCCCTGTGCGACGGCCTCGATGTTCGGCTTGCCGTCACCGGTGTCCGGCACCACCAGGCCCAGCGGCATGTCGGAGGCGATCACCTTCCACACCGCCCGGGAGCGGGACAGCTCGCGCTTGAGCCACTGCAGCTGCTCGGCGCCGAGGATGCCCTGCGCGTCGGTGGCCTGGTCGTCGGTCGAGTTGGCGTTGCGGTAGGTGCGCATGTCCAGCACGAACACGTCCAGCAGCGGACCGTGGTTTACCACCCGGTACACGCGGCCGTCGGGGCGGCGCAGGGTGGAGATGGGGAAGTACTCCGAGAACGCCTGCCGGGCGCGGGTGGCCAGGACGTCGACGTTCTTCTCGGTGTAGCGGGAGTCGGCGAGGATCTCGCCGGGGTACCAGTTGTTGGTGACCTCGTGGTCGTCCCACTGGATGATGGACGGCACCTGGGCGTTGAACCGCTTGAGGTTGTCGTCGAGCAGGTTGTAGCGGAAGTTGCCGCGGAACTCGGCCAGGGTCTCGGCGACCTTGGACTTCTCCTCGGTGGTGATGTTCCGCCAGGTGCTGCCGTCGGGCAGGGTGACCGACGCCGTGATCGGACCGTCGGCGTAGACGTTGTCGCCGCTGCAGAGGAAGAAGTCCGGGTCCAGCGCGGCCATCGCGTTGTAGATCCGGTAGCCGCCGAAGTCCGGGTTGATGCCCCAGCCCTGCCCGGCGAGGTCGCCCGACCACACGAAGCGCACCCCGTCGCGGCGCCGCGCGGAGGCCGTACGGAACGTGCCGGTGACCGGCTCGCCGGTGCGGCGCGGGTCGTCGGGGTCGGCGAGCAGTACGCGGTAGTGGATCTGCTCGCCGGACGGCAGGCCACGCAGCCGGGTCGTGCCGGTGAAGTCCGTGTCCGCGCCGAGCAGCGGGCCGTGCCATCTGTGGGGTTTGCGGAACGACTCGGTCGCGGACGTCTCGACGATCATGCGGGCCGGACGGTCGGATCGCACCCACACCAGCCCCGAGTCGCAGGTCACGTCGCCCGTCTGTACGCCCCAGCCCGCCTTGGGACGTCCCGACAGGGCGAACGCCGGTGCCGAGCCGAGAGCTGTGGGCAGGGTGAGCGCCGCCGAAGCGGCGAGCGAGCCGCGCAGAACGCTGCGGCGGCCCGGGGACGGACGGTGTGACATGGAGGCCTCCAGAGGCGGGATCCGGCCAGTGTGCAGTGCCACAACTACTGGTGCGCCGCAGCGCACACGGAAACCACAAGTGAACAACTGACCGCATGGGCAGGGGAACCGGCTCGCTGAAGCAATCCCGATCAGCGCGGACCCGCGACGACCGCCTCGGCCATGAGCCGAATACCCGCCCGGATCCGCGCCGGCGCCAGGTGCGCGTATCCCAGGACCAGCCGTACACCCGTACGCCCGCCCTCATCGGCACGCGCGTGCGTGTAGTGCGTCAGAGGGCGCACCGCGACCCCGGCCGCGGCCACGCGCGCGAGGAACCGCTTCTGGGACCCGTACCGGTCCGGCAGCGCGGCGATGACGTGCAGGCCCGCGGCGATCCCGGACACCTCCGCGCCCGGGAAGTGCTCCTCCAGGGCGCAGACCAGGGTGTCCCGGCGCTCCCGGTACGCGCGCTGGCACCGGCGCAGCTGGCGGTCGTAGTCGCCGCGCTCGACGAACCGGGCGAACAGCGCCTGATCGAGGGTGGGATGACCGAGATCCATGGTCCGCTTGCGCTCCACGACGTCGTCGGCCAGCGCCTCCGGTACGAGCAGCCAGCCGAGCCGGAGCCCCGGTGCGAGGGACTTGCTGACCGACCCCGCGTACGCGACGCGCTCGGGGTCGAGCCCTTGGAGGGCGCCGACGGGCGCACGGTCGTACCGGAAGTCGCCGTCGTAGTCGTCCTCCAGGACGAACCCGTCGACGGACCGCGCCCAGTCGAGCAGCTCGGCACGGCGACGCGCGGCATAGGCAATGCCAGTGGGGAACTGGTGGGCCGGGGTCGTGACGACGGACCGTACGCCCGACTCCCGCAACGGGCCGACGGCCAGCCCCGCGTCGTCGAGCGGCAGCGGCACGGTCGTCACACCCGCTGCCGCGTAGAGGGCGTCGTGCTGCGGGCTCCCGGGGTCCTCCACGCCCACTTCGCGCATCCCGCGCGCGTGCAGCACGAACCCGAGCAACGTCGTCGCCTGCGCCACCCCGGAGACGACCACGATGCGCTCAGGGTCCGCGACCACACCCCGGCGTCGTGCCAGCAGTTCGGCCAGCGCCGTACGCAGCCGGGGCAGCCCGCGCGGGTCGGGATAGCCGAGCTCGTGGTGCGGCAGCTCGGCCAGCACCCCGCGCTGTGCGGCGGCCCACGCGGCGCGCGGGAACAGCGACATGTCCGGTGTCCCGGGTACGAAGTCGGCGTGGGTGCCGATGGCGCGGGGAGCGAGATCGCGCGCGCGTGGCCGTGCGGCCCGCACGGCACTGCCCACCCAGGTCCCGGCACCCCGGCCGCTGCGCAGATAGCCCTCCGCCGTCAACTGCTCGTACACCTCGGTGATCAGCCCGCGCGACACGCCGAGGTCGGCCGCGAGATCCCGGCTCGACGGCAGCCGTGTGTCCGGCGCCAGCCGCCCCGACCGCACCGCCTCACGCAGCGCCGCCTGCAGCGAACGCCCACGCGCGCGTGCCGGCGCCGAAGCCGCGGGCAGCAGCAACTCCCAGGCGGCCGAGTCCACATGAGGCTGCGGGCCACCCGCCGCAGGCGTCGCAGGGCCCTCAGTTCGGCCGCTGTCATCGCTGGGACGGCCGAGCGGTCGTGTCGCGGCGGACGGAGTCGATGTCGCCCGTCCGTCCGCGACGGGTGTCTGCGGCGCCGGACGTTCCGCGGAAGGCTTCACAGACGGCTGCGACCGCCCGCCGGGGCCGCTCGACCGGCCTGCCGTAGTAGATCCGGCCGATCCGGCCGATTCCCCCGCATCGCCTGCGGACGACCTCGCCGTGTGCTCCTCCCGCCCCCCGGGCTCGCCCGGCGAGGCCTCCGAGGCCGCCGAGGCCTCCGAGGCGGGCCGTGCCGTCCCCCCGGCCGGATTGGTCTGCGATGGCGTCATGAAAGTGGACCTTAATCCGGACCGCTGCGCTTCCTAGCGTCGCTGCCATGAACGCCACCACCACGCGCGGAGCCCTCCTTGCCGCGCTCGCCTGCATCCTCGTCGGGGGATCCTTCACCGCCAACAGCCTTCTCGGGGCCTACCCGTACGCCGGCGGTCAGTTCCTGCGGTACGCCCTCGCCTGCCTCCTGCTCGTCCCGTTGGCCGGGCGGGGCGCCGCGGCCCGGCTGCGCGCGCTCGCGGCCCGTCAGTGGGCCCGACTCGTGGTGCTCGCCGCCGTCGGCATGGTCGGCTTCAACCTGGCGGTGATCGCCGCCGAGCGGACGGCCGAACCGGCGGTTCCCGGGGTCTTCGTCGGCTGCGCGCCGGTGGTCGTGGCCGTCGTCGTCCCCCTGCTGGACAAGCGCCGCCCCCAGCGGACGGTCCTGTACGGGGCGTTGCTCGTCGCAGCCGGCGCGGTCACGGTCCAGGGCTGGGGGCGCACGGACGGCGCCGGCATCGCCTTCTCCGCGTGCGCGCTCGTCGGCGAGGTCGGTTTCGCCGTCCTGGCCGTGCCCGTGCTGCGCCCGCTGGGCCCGCGTCTGCTCTCCGCCACGGTGTGCGCTGTCGCGGCGGTCGAGTCCGCGGCGGCCGGAGTGCTCCTGGACGGCACCGCGTGGCTGCGACGGCCCGACACCACGGAAGTGGCCGCTCTGCTGTGGCAGGCGGTGGTCGTGACCGTGGTCGGCTTCGTGTGCTGGTACATGGGCATGCAGCGGATCGGCGCCGAGCGCGCCACGCTGTTCTCCGGTCTCATCCCGGTGGCCGCCGCCTGCACCGCCCCACTCGTCGGAACCGGCTCCTACGGCGCCGTCCAGGGGCTCGGGAGCGCCCTGGTCGGCGTCGGAGTCGCCCTGGGCTCGGGCGCGTTGGCACGCGCCCCGCGCGGGTCAGCGGCTGCCGTCGAGGATGACGCGCGCGACCAGGGCCGGGTCGTCGTTCATGGGGCAGTGGCCGCAGCCGGGCAGCCTGACGAGGCGTGCCCGGGGGATGATCTGCTTGGCGCGCACTCCCTGACGGCGCACGAGCAACCGGTCCTTGGTGCCCCAGGCCACGGTCACCGGGACCCCGGGGATGTCGTCGGTGAACCGGACGGCCCGGCCGGCGTCGAGAGTCTGCTCGAAGCCCGTGGCCCTCGCCAGCGCCAGGGTCTCGGCGACCACGGCGTCGGGTGACCGGCGGCCGGGGCGGGCGTAGATCGTGCTGGTCAGGACCGTACGGCCGGCCGCCGACCGGGACAGCTGTTCCACCAGCGGCAGCGGCAGCCGGCGAGAGAGGTGCCGCATCGCGAGGAGCACGCCGAAGGCGTAACGCCGCTCGGCCTGCGACCAGAACCCGGCCGGGGAGAGGGCGGTGACGGACCGCGCGAGCTTTTCGCGGCCGAGTTCCAGCGCGATCAGGCCGCCCAGCGAGTTGCCCACCACATGCGGCCGGTCGAGCTCCATCGCCTCGCAGAAGGCGCCGAACACGGCCGTCGTCGTCGCCAGGTCGTACGACAGGGTGTCCGGCAGGCCCGGGGACGTTCCGAAGCCGGGCAGGTCCACGGAGATCACATCGCGCTCGGTCGCGAGGATGTCCACCACCGGGTCCCAGACCTGCCGGTGGTGCCCGATCCCGTGCAGCAGGAGCAGCGGTTCGCCGCTGCCCACGCGCGTGTAGTCGACGCTCACGCTCTGCGGACCGTGGGGAGAGGCGACCTGGAAGGAGACGGTGGCGGACATGGGATGCTCCTCGTCTGGGACACGCTGACGGACGGCCGTAGACAGCTTGTCAGCAATTGCTACCGGCGGGTAGTCCCTGATGGTCGCGGACATCGGGAACGTGTGTCCCTCAACCCGCCCCGCACTCCCCGAAGTTGAAGGACACCGAGTCGAGGGCGCCGATTTCGCCTGGACACGGCCGGACGTGTCGGCTGGGATGGAGCGGTGACGACCGACACCGAGACCGACGTCTTCGAAGAGCACCGCCCCGTCCTCCTGGGGGTCGCCTACCGCATGCTCGGCCGCGTGGCCGACGCGGAGGACGTGGTGCAGGAGACCTGGCTGCGCTGGTCGTGCGCCGGGCGGTCCGAGGTGCGCGAACCGCGCGCCTACCTGGTCCGCATCACGACCCGCCTTGCCATCGACCGACTGCGCCAGGTCAAGGCGCGCGGCGAGACCTACGTGGGCCCCTGGCTGCCGGAGCCGTACGTCACCGACTTCGGGGACGCCGTCCCGGACACCGCCGAGCGGGCCGTCCTCGCCGACTCCGTCTCCCTCGCAGTCCTCGTCGTCCTGGAGTCGCTGTCGCCGCTGGAACGGGCGGTGTTCGTCCTCCGGGAGGCCTTCGGATACCCGTACGCCGAGATCGCCGCCATGCTCGACCGGGGCGAGGCCGCGGTGCGTCAGCTGGCCGGGCGGGCCCGCAAGCATGTCGACGAACGGCGGCCGCGGTACGAGGTGGACCCCGCCCAGCGACGCGATCTGACCGAACGGTTCCTGGCCGCGGCAGCGGGGGGCGACCTGGAGGGGCTCATGTCGCTGCTGGCCCCGGACGTCCGTCTCATCGGCGACAGCGGTGGCAAGGCCAAGGCGCCGGTGCGGGTCCTGGAGACGGCCGACAAGGTCGGGCGTTTCCTCGTGGGCGCCACCCGCAACGCCGTCCCCGATGTCACCTTCCGGTTCCTGGAGATCAACGGCGGCCCCGCGGTGCTGGTGCGGTCCGGCGACAAGCCCGACAGTGTCTTCCAACTGGACGTCCTGGACGGGCAGATCCAGTCCGTCTACATCATCCGCAACCCCGACAAGCTGACCTCCCTGGCGACGGCGTAGCTCTCACCGCCCCCTCCCGGCGGTGGCGGCGCGAGCCGGCCCCGTGAACGTTCCCGGCGATTGGTATTGACCAAGGGTGAGGGCCGCCCTATGGTCGCAGATAAGTGCAACAACCTTTAATAAACAAGGGCGCTAAAACGCCGACGGGCCACGGCGATTGCGGAGGACAGGGTGGGGACCACGCAGCTGGAAACGGTGCCGGAACCAAAGTACTGGCATCTGAAAACCGTGCTCAGCGAGGCACTGGACTCCGAGTTCACCGTGGGCGAGATTCTGCCCAACGAACGCGACCTGGCAGCCCGCTTCGGCGTCGCCAGGGCCACGCTCCGGCAGGCCCTGGAACAGCTCGAACTGGAAGGAAGGCTGCAGCGCCGCCGCGGTGTGGGCACGACTGTCGCGCCGCCGCGCGTGGGCGTGTCCGTCGGAGGCGAGCAGCACGCCTGGCCAGGGGCGACCGACGACGTGTGGCAGCCCGCGGACTGCACACTGGCCGCTCCGCCCGCGTCCGTCGCGGACGCCCTGGAGAGCGGCCGGGACGAGGCCGTGCACACCGTGCGCCGCTCCCGCGTGACGCACGGCCAGCCCGTCGCCGCCGAACTGCTCTACATCCCGCAGTCGTCGGTGCCCGACCTCTCCGCCATCGACGCCCCGTCCGGAGCGGCACGCGCGCGTGCCGTGCTGCGCGAGCTGCAGCGCCTGGAGCTGGAGGGCCAGGACAGCGCTGTCGAGCTGGGGTCGGCCCGCGCGGACGACGCCAAGGAGCTGGACCGCCTCCCCGGGGCGCCCGTCCTCGTAGTGACCACCCGCTACCTCGCTGACGGCCGCACCGCCGCGCTCTCCGTCGCCACGTACCGCGCGGACACCTGCCGGCTGACCTTCGGTGACTCCGGCGGTGTGGAGATCCACCAGGGTCCGGAGCGCAAGGCGTCCTGACCGTCGTACCGGCACATGCCTCGCGCCCCGGATCGACTCCGGGGCGCGTCGCGTCGAGAAGCGCACAGGTCGCGTCGAGTAGCGCACAGGTCGCGTCGAGTAGCGCACAGGTCGCGCCGCTGCCTGCCGGAGGCACGCCGGACCGATGCCTGACCGGGTGACCGTCAGCGTCGCCCCGTCACAGTCCCCTCGACCGCGAACAGCTGCTCCTCGACATGGTCGAGTGCCAGCCGCAGCGCGCCGGTCGCCACGGCGGCCTCGCCGAGGAGGGACAGGGCGACCTTCGGCGGGCGCAGGCAGTAGCGGGCCAGTTCGCGGCGCAGCGGCTCCAGTACGCCGTCCAGGCCGGCCGCCCAGCCACCGACGACGACCAGCTCGGGGTCGAGGGCGAGGACGAGCGCAGCCACGTCGTGGACCAGGCGCTGGATGAAGCGCTCGACGGCTGCGAGGGCCTGCTGGTCGCCGTCGCGGGCCTGCGCGAAGACCTTGGCCACGGCGTGCTCGTCGAGGGGGCGCAGCGGCTCGTCCGTGGTGGACAGCAGCGTCTCCGGTGTCGCCTCCCGGCCCAGCAGATGCAGTGCGCCGATCTCACCGGCCGCGCCGCCGAAGCCCCGGTGAAGCTGACCGCCGATCAGCGAACCCGCGCCCGGGCTCAGCCCGGCCAGTACGAACACCACGTCGTCGGACTCGGTGGCGGAGCCCTTCCAATGCTCGGCAACGGCCGCCGCGTTGGCGTCGTTCTCCACCAGGACCGGGCACTTGAAGGAACGGCTCAGCCGCTCGCCCAGCCTCAGCCCCGTCCACTCGGGCAGCGCTGCGCCCAGCCGCACGGTCCCGTCCGCCTCGACGATGCCCGGCGTCGCGACCCCCACAGCCCGCAGCGAGCCGCGTGCCACGCCGGCCCGGCGCAGCAGCTCGGCCACGCCCGTACGCACCCGCTCGAGGCGCTCGTCGGCCGGAGCCGTCTCGTCGACGTCCTTGGCGATGGCGCCGAGAATCCGGCCGTCCAGGTCGGCGAGGAGCGCGGCGACCCGATGCGACCCGATCTCCACGCCGAGCAGATGACCGGCCTCGGCCCGGAACCGGAACCGGCGCGCCGGCCGGCCCTGGCGCCGCACGACACTCTCGTCGGCCGCCTTCTCGACGACGTACCCCGCCTCGATGAGCCCCTCGACGACACCCTCGACGGTCGGCCGGGACAGTCCGGTCACCCGGGTGATCTCCGTCAGCGTGGCGGCGTCCGTGGCACGCAGCGCGTGCAGCACCACTGCGGAGTTGATCCTTCGCAGCAGCGAGGGATCCCCGCCGGTCAGTGGCCCCAACGTCCGTCCTCCCAGCTCGTGCGCATGTTGGGCGGATGGTACTCGCAGTGGCGAACCCGGGCGAGTGTCGGGCACCCCCGGACCTACTGGTCGGTCCGTCCGGCTGTCCTCGCGGCGGTCCGGGGGAGGGGTCACCCCGGCGCCACGAATCCCGACTCGTACGCCGTGATCACGGCCTGCGTGCGATCCCGCGCCCCCAGTTTCGACAGGACGGCGCTCACATGGGACTTCACCGTCTCCGTCCCGACCACCAGCCGGGCCGCGATCTCCGCGTTCGACAGTCCGCGTGCCATCAGCCGCAGCACCTCGGCCTCCCGCTCGGTCAGCCGGGCCCGCTCCAGCACCGCGCGCGCCGCCCGGTTGCCGCCGTCGTCCCCGTACTGCGCGGCCAGCTGCCGCACGGACGCCGGGAACAGCAGCGACTCGCCCTCGGCGACCAACCGCACCGCGTGCACGATCTCGGCAGGCCGGGCCCGCTTCAACAGGAACCCGTCGGCACCGGCCCGCAGCGCCTCGTACACGTACTCGTCGTTCTCGAAGGTCGTGACGACAAGGATCTTCGGCGGTTCGTCGACCGTGCGCAGCACCGCGCGCGTGGCCTCGATCCCGTCCAGCAGCGGCATCCGTACGTCCATGGCGATCACGTCCGGCCGCAGCTGACGCACCAGCGGGATCACCGCCGCCCCGTCGGCGGCCTCCCCGACGACCTCGATGTCGGGCTGCGCCTCCAACACGGCCCGCAGACCCGCGCGTACGAGGGGTTCGTCGTCGACGAGGAGAACGGTGACCGGCATCCGGTCAGCCTAGATCAACTCAGGGGCAGCTCAACATGTACCTGCCAGTCGCCTTCGTCGGGCCCGGTTCGCGCATGGCCGCCCAGCAGGGCAGCGCGCTCGCGTATGCCGCGCAGACCGCTGCCCCGGCCGGGCCCGGGTATGTCCGCGGTGAGCGGATTGCGGACCTCGAGGGTGAGTGTGCCGTCCGCGACGGCGATACGTGTCCTGACCGGGACCGCGCCCGCGTGCCTCAGCACATTGGTCAGCGACTCCTGGAGGATGCGATAGCCCTCCCGGGACACCGGTTTGGGCACGGTGTCCAAAGGTCCCGTCAGCTCGATGTCGACCTTCGCACCCGACGCTCGCGCCGACTCCAGCAGACGGTCCGCGTCCGTCAGTGTCGGCCGGCTGCTGACCGGCCGCTCCGACTCGCGCAGGATGCCGAGGACCCGCTCCAGGTCTTCCAGGGCGGCCCGGCCGGTCTCCTCGATGGCGTCCAGGGCCCGGTCGGTGAAGTCGGGGTCGCGGGCCGCGCGCGCGGCACCCGCCTGCACCACTGCCACGGTCAGGGCATGGCCGATGGAGTCGTGGAGTTCACGGGCGATGCGCGTGCGTTCCAGGAGCTGTTCGGTGCGCTCCTCCATGGCCGCGAGGCGCTCGGCCGGCGTCGGGCCCAGGAGGTGGCGGGCGAGCGCGGCGATGAGATGGCCCGAGCCGACCACAAGCCCCGCCAGCGCGACCAGCGCCACGGGCACCAACAGCACGTGCCACCAGGCGTGGCCCTCGAGGAGCAACGGCTCGCCTTCGTCGATGTCACGGCCGAACGCCGCCGAGACCAAGTCCACTGAGCCCAGAAGTAGTTGGGCGGTGAGCATCGCGGTGGCGCAGCCGAGCAGCAGCCGTGCCTCCAGCCAGACGACGAGCCGCCAACGGTCGCCCCAGGCGGCGGACGGCGCGACGACGACGCCCCCGCTCTCACCGTCGTGCCCGTGACCGGTCAGCAGCAGTCTGGCCTGAAGGCCCTCCACGGTGCGCATGGCGGGCACCAGCCCGACGGGGGCGAGCAGCGCGGCCGCCACCACCCAGGTCCACCAGGCTTCCTCGATGAACAGCCACATGCTGGGCCACACGATGGCGATGAACAGATGCAGCAATCGTGTGTACGTCACCGCCCGACCGAACGGGCGCAGCAAGCGGACCATTTCGTCATCGTGCCAGCCGCCACTGACAACGGACCTCCCCCGCACGGGGGAGACGATCTCCACCCGCGGGGGAGGAGCCGCACCACCTCCGGCGGCCAGGCTTACCGCCATGACCAGCATCGAAGTCCAAGCCCTGACCAAGGAGTACGGCAACCGGCGAGCCGTGGACGACCTCACCTTCACCGTCCTCCCCGGCCGCGTCACCGGCTTCCTCGGCCCCAACGGCGCCGGAAAGTCCACCACCATGCGGCTCGTCCTCGGCCTCGACAGGCCGACTTCCGGAGCCGCGACGATCGGCGGTCGCGCCTACGCCACCTTCAGCGAACCCCTGCGCCGGGTGGGCGCGTTGCTCGACGCCCAGGCAGCGCACGGCTCCCGAACCGGCCGAGACCATCTGCGCGTTCTCGCCGCGACCAACCGCATCCCGAACCGCCGTGCCGACGCGGTCCTGGAGGAGACGGGGCTGGCGTCCGTGGCGGGCCGCAGGGTGAAGTCGTACTCCCTGGGCATGCGCCAGCGGCTGGGCATCGCCGCGGCCCTCCTCGGTGACCCCGAGGTCGTCCTGCTGGACGAGCCGTCCAACGGTCTCGACCCCGAAGGCATCATCTGGATCCGTGAGTTGCTGCGCCGGCTCGCGGGGGAGGGGCGCACGGTCCTGGTCTCCAGCCATCTCATGAACGAGACCGCGTCCTTCGCGGACCACCTCGTGGTCCTCGGCCGGGGGCGCCTGCTGGCCGACACCCCCATGCGGGAGTTCATCCACGCACGCGTGGAACCCCGCGTCCGTATTCGTACCCCGGACGCCACCGCACTCAGGACCGCTCTCGCCCGGCACGGTCACGACGCCGTCCAGCACGAGGACGGGCACTGGAGCGTGCACCACGCGCGCGTGGACGACATCGGCAGCCTCATGTCCGAGGCCGGCGTCCCCATCCTCGAACTCGCCACCGAAGAGGGCACCTTGGAGCAGGCCTACCTCGATCTGACCGCGTCCGAGGCCGAATTCACCGCACAGCACCAGGAGGCCTGAACCATGGCATTCGCGCCCGTACTCCACTCGGAGTGGCTCAAGATCCGTACGCTGCGCTCACTGCCGGGAGCGCTGCTGGCGCTGTTCGCCGTGACCACGGCGTTCTCCGCTCTGGCGGGCACCGACGGGAGCACCGACCCGGAGTTCGACCCCTTGTTCACGGCCATGTTCGGCGTGCTGCCGGGCCAGATCGCCGCCATCGCGTTCGGGGCGCTGGCCGTGTCGTCGGAGTACCACGGGGGTGCGCTCCGGCTGACTTTCGCGGCGGTCCCGCAGCGCGGACGCTGGTTCGCGGCGAAGCTGACGGCCATCGCGGTGCCGGCACTTCTCGTGGGACTCGTCACCGCCTTCACCGCGCTGGTGGTGGCGCGCGCGGGACTCGGCTCCGCGGCGAGCGGGCTCGCCACGGCCGAGCAGGTGCGCGGAGTCGTGGGCTGCGGGATCTACCTCATGCTGATGGCATTGTTCGCGGCCGGCCTCACCGCGGTGCTGCGCAGCGGTGTCGCCACGCTCTCCGTCCTGATCCCGTTCATCCTCGTCGTGTCGTTCGTGATCGGCGATGCCGCCGGCACCGTCGCGGACTTCCTGCCCGACAAGGCGGGCCAGATCGCCCTTCACCAGACCTACGACGGCACACTAGGGCCCTGGACGGGACTCGCGGTGACCGCCCTGTGGACGGCCGCGGCGCTGCTGGCGGGCGCGTGGAGTGTGCGGCGCCGGGACGCCTGACGGCACACCAATTGTCAGTGCGGCCGGGTTTACTGGACCCATGAACATCGCACGGCACATCGCCCTCATCGACGAGCTGTGCTTCCGCCCCTTTCCGGCGGAGCACGGCCCGTCGGACGTCGGCGACGGGGGGCCCGGGTATCACGTCGCGGTGTTAGAGAGAAGCGAGGGCGACTGCGGGACGCGCGCGGCGGCGGTGGAGCAGTTCGAGAAGTACCGGGACGCCCTGTACGAGGTGTACGCGCCGCAATGGCGGCACACGCATCCGCTGAACCTGCAGACCATACTGCTGCGCACCGAGCGGGAGGAGATACCCGAGCCCTGGCGGTCTCTCAGTGCCGGCGCCGACCTCGCCCACCTCTGGGAGGCGGAGGGGACGGGCCGCTGGATCGCGGTGGCCGTGGCCGACCGGGACCCGGCGGACGACATCCAACTCCTGGCCGTGGTCACGGACGTCGACCCACCGTGACGCGTCAGGTGACGTCCGACCCACCATGACACTTGGTCAGGCCTGCTCCGCAGCCACCCGCAACCTGGCGAACTCCTCCGCCATCGTCTGCGTCGTCCAATGCGCGTTCAGCCCGCTCGGGTTCGGCAGCACCCACACGCGCGTGCCCCCGATCACCCGCTCCTGCGGCCCCACCTGCGCCTTACGGTCGTCGAACGCCGCCCGGTAGGCGGTCACCCCGACGACGGCCAGCCAACGCGGCCGCAGCCGAACCACCTTCGTCGCCAGCAGCCGTCCGCCGTCGCGGTACTCCTGTGCGCTCAGCTCGTCGGCTCGCGCGCTCGCCCGCGCCACGACGTTCGTGATGCCGAGCCCGTACGACAGCAACTCCTCCTGCTCCGACGGCTTCAAGAGCCTCGGCGTGAAGCCGGACAGGTGCAGGACCGGCCAGAAACGGTTGCCCGGGCGGGCGAAGTGATGGCCGGTCGCTGCTGTCATCAGACCGGGATTGATGCCGCAGAACAGCACATGGAGACCGTCCGCGACGACGTCCGGCACCAGACGGTCGCGGGCGGCCTCCAACTGCTCGGCGGTGAAGCGCGTCATGCCGCGGCCGACGTCAGAGGATCGCCCCGGGCGTGTAACCGGCGGCCTCCGGGCGCTGCTTCACGATCTCCTCGATCCGGCTCACCACGACCCCGACCTGGTCGGCCGCGGCGCCCGTGAAGGACAGCTTGTCGGCCATCAGGGCGTCCAGCCCGGCGCGGTCGAGCGGGATGCGCTCGTCCGCGGCCAGCTTGTCGAGCAGCTCGTTGCGCTCGGCGCCCTGCTCGCGCATCGCCAGCGCGGAGGCGACGGCGTTCTCCTTGATCGCCTCGTGCGCGACCTCACGGCCGACGCCGGCGCGCACCGCGCCCATCAGGACCTTGGTGGTGGCGAGGAACGGCAGGTAGCGGTCCAGCTCGCGGGCGACGACAGCCGGGAAGGCGCCGAACTCGTCGAGCACCGTCAGGAACGTCTCCAGCAGGCCGTCCAGCGCGAAGAACGCGTCCGGCAGCGCGACCCGGCGCACCACCGAGCAGGACACGTCACCCTCGTTCCACTGGTCGCCCGCCAGCTCGCCGGTCATCGAGGCGTAGCCGCGCAGGATGACCATGAGGCCGTTGACGCGCTCGCAGGAGCGGGTGTTCATCTTGTGCGGCATCGCGGAGGAGCCGACCTGGCCCGGCTTGAAGCCCTCGGTCACCAGCTCGTGCCCGGCCATCAGCCGGATCGTCTTCGCCAGCGACGACGGCGCCGCCGCCAGCTGCACCAGCGCGGTCACGACCTCGTAGTCCAGCGAGCGCGGGTAGACCTGGCCCACCGAGGTGAACGCCTGTCCGAAGCCCAGGTGCCCGGCGATCCGGTTCTCCAGCTCCGCCAGCTTCGCCGCGTCCCCGCCGAGCAGGTCCAGCATGTCCTGCGCCGTGCCGACCGGCCCCTTGATGCCGCGCAGCGGGTAGCGGCCGAGGAGCTCCTCGACCCGGCCGTACGCGACGAGCAGCTCGTCGGCGGCCGTCGCGAAGCGCTTGCCGAGCGTCGTGGCCTGGGCGGCGACGTTGTGGGAGCGGCCGGCCATGACCAGCTCGCCGTATTCGCCGGCCAGCTTGGCCAGGCGCGCCAGCACGGCCACCGTGCGGTCGCGCATCAGCTCCAGCGAGAGCCGGATCTGCAGCTGTTCCACGTTCTCGGTGAGGTCGCGCGAGGTCATGCCCTTGTGGACGTGCTCGTGTCCGGCGAGGTCGTTGAACTCCTCGATACGCGCCTTCACGTCGTGCCGCGTGACCTTCTCGCGCTCGGCGATGGAGGCCAGGTCGACGGTGTCGAGGACACGCTCGTAGTCGGCGAGCGCCTCGTCGGGCACCTCGATGCCGAGGTCCTTCTGGGCCCGCAGCACGGCGAGCCAGAGCTGGCGCTCCAGCTTCACCTTCTGCTCGGGGGACCAGAGCGTGGCGAGCTCGGTGGAGGCGTAGCGTCCGGCGAGGACGTTCGGGATGCGGGGCTTGGCGGGCGCAGAAGTCACGTGTCCAGATTCTACTGGCGGTTTGTGCAGGCCAGCGCCGCGGCCTGGTTGGGCGGAACGTACGAGACGTGCGTCACGCCGCGCCGCCGGCTCCGGCGCTACTCCACCGTGTCCTCGTACGGCAGCAGATCCGGCCGCTTGGCCGGGCGGCCGTCGCCGGACGAGCGGCCGGTCAGGCGGCGTCCGATCCAGGGCAGCAGGTGCTGCCGGGCGAACCGTGCGTCGGCGACCCGTCGCGAGGTCCACCCCGGCGGCAGCGTGGCGGGCATCGGGGTGCGCCACTCGGTGTCCTCGGGGTCGTACCCCAGCGTCTGCCACACGGCCTCCGCGACCCTGCGGTGCCCCTCGGCCGAGAGGTGCAGCCGGTCCACGTCCCACAGGCGTGGGTCCCTGAGGGACGGGGCGCCGTACAGGTCGACGACGACCGCGCCGTGCCGCGCCGCCAGCTCGTCCACGTGGTCGAACAGCTCCTCCATGCGCGGCCGGAACCGCTCCAGCACCGGGCCCTGGCGGCCGGGGCTGCGCATCAGAACCAGCTGTTTGCAGGACGGGGCCAGCCGCTCCACGGCCTCGGTGAGCAGAGCGCGCACACGCACCATGTCGCACTTGGGACGCAGGGTGTCGTTGAGCCCGCCGACCAGCGTGATCACGTCGGCCTGCATGGCCGCCGCAACCTCGACCTGCTCGTCGACTATCTGGCGGATCAGCTTCCCGCGCACCGCGAGGTTGGCGTACCGGAAGCCGGGCGTACGGGCGGCCATCCGGCCGGCGAGGAGGTCGGCCCAGCCCCGGTAGGACCCGTCCGGGAGGAGGTCCGACATGCCCTCGGTGAAGGAGTCGCCGACCGCGACCAGGCTGCTGTAGGTGGGGTTCGTCTGCATGGCGACAGAAATGGTATCCCGTGCACATACCCGTCGGTCGGTCGGCCTCCCTCGCCGGACTTACGCCCGCTGACCGAACAGCTCCCGCAGCACGTCCTCCATGGTCACCACCCCGCCCAGCCGCCCGTCGCTCCCCAGCACGGCCGCCAGATGCGTACGGCTGCCGCGCATGGCGGTGAGCACGTCGTCCAGCGGGGTGCTCTCCCGTACGCGCGCGATGGGCCGCATGTCGTCCACCTGGAACGGCACGTCCCGCGGGGAGGCGTCCAGCGCGTCCTTCACATGCAGATAGCCGACGATGTGGCGGCCGGAGTCGACGACCGGGAAGCGGGAGAAGCCCGACTCGGCCGACAGCCCCTCCAGCTCCTCCGGCGTGACGCCCACGCGCGCGTAGACGACGCGTTCCAGCGGAAGCACCACGTCGCGCACCGGCCTGCGGCCCAGTTCCAGGGCGTCGTGCAGCCGTTCCCGCGCACGCTCGTCGATGAGGCCGGCCTCGCCGGAGTCCCGCACCAGGCGAGCCAGCTCGGCGTCCGAGAACGTGGCGGTGACCTCGTCCTTGGTCTCGACCCGCAGCAGTTTCAGGAGCGCGTTGGCGAAAGCGTTGATCGTGAAGATCACCGGCCGCAGCGCCCGCGACAGCGTGACCAGCGGCGGGCCGAGCATCAGGGCGCTGCGCACCGGCTCGGCCAGCGCGATGTTCTTCGGCACCATCTCGCCGAGCAGCATGTGCAGATACGTGGCCAGCGTCAGCGCGATCACGAAGGACACCACGTGCCCCGCGCCCTCCGGCACGCCCACCGCGTGGAACACCGGCTCCAGCAGGTGCTCGATGGCGGGCTCCGCGACCACACCGAGCACCAGCGTGCACAGCGTGATGCCGAGCTGTGCCGCCGCCATCAGCGCGGACACGTGCTGCAGACCCCACAGCACGCTCTTGGCGCGTCGGTCGCCCTGGTCGGCGTACGGCTCGATCTGCGAGCGCCGTACGGAGATGAGCGCGAACTCGGCGCCCACGAAGAAGGCGTTCACGACCAGCGTGGCGAAACCGATGAGCAGCTGTACGGCGGTCATCGCTCGCCCTCCTTCTCGTCCTGCTCCGCCGCGTCGAGTGGCGCGTGCATCAGCACCCGCGCGGCTCTGCGCCCCGCGGCGTCCACGACGTCGAGGCGCCAGCCGGCGACCTCGACACAGTCACCTTCCGCGGGGATGCGGCCGAGCTCCGTCGCGACGAGGCCAGCCAGGGTCTCGTACGGCCCGTCGGGCGCCCTCAGTCCTACGCGCGCGAGCTGGTCCACCCGCGCCGAGCCGTCGGCCGAGTACAGCGCCCGGCCCTCGTCGTCGCTGCCCGCGTGGGCGAGGTCGGGTGTCTCGTGCGGGTCGTGCTCGTCCCGCACCTCGCCGACGACCTCCTCGACGATGTCCTCCAGCGTTGCCACGCCCGCCGTGCCGCCGTACTCGTCGATCACCACGGCCATGGTGCGCTTGCCGGACAGCCGGTCCAGGAGCCGGTCGACGGTGAGTGTCTCGGGGACGAGGAGCGGCTCGCGCATCAGCTCGGCGACGGAGACGCGCGGACGGCTCGCGGCGGGCACCGCCAGGATGTCCTTGATGTGCGCGGTCCCTACGACCGAGTCGAGGCTGCCGCGGTAGACGGGGAACCGGGACAGCCCGGTCGCCCGGGTCGCGTTCGCCACGTCCTCGCAGGTCGCCTGGGCGTCGAGGGCGACGACCTGGACGCGCGGGGTCATGACGTTCTCCGCGGTCAGGTCGGCAAGGTTGAGCGTCCGCACGAAGAGCTCGGCGGTGTCCGCCTCCAGCGCACCCTCACGGGCGGAGTGCCGGGCGAGGGCGGCCAGCTCCTGGGGTCCGCGCGCGGCGGCCAGCTCCTCGGTGGGCTCCACGCCGAAGCGGCGGACGATGCGGTTCGCCGTGTTGTTGAGGTGGGTGATGAAGGGGCGGAAGATCGCGCTGAACCAGCGCTGTGCGTTTCCGACCCGCTTGGCCACGGCCAGGGGCGAGGAGATCGCCCAGTTCTTGGGCACCAGCTCGCCGACGACCATCAGCACGATGGTCGACAGCGCAGTGCCGATCACCAGCGCGATCGAACCGGCCGCCGAGTGGGAGATGCCGATCGACTCCAGCGGGCCCGCGATGAGCCTCGCGATCGACGGCTCGGCGAGCATGCCGACGACCAGGTTGGTGACCGTGATGCCGAGCTGCGCACCGGAGAGCTGGAACGTCAGATTCCGTACGGCCTTCAGGGCACCGGACGCGCCCCGTTCGCCGCGTTCCACGGCCCGCTCCAGCTCGCTGCGCTCGACCGTGGTCAGCGAGAACTCCGCCGCGACGAAGGCACCGCAGGCGAGCGACAGCAGGATCGCCACCAGCAGGAGGAGCACTTCGGTCATCGGGTCACCTCCGTCCCATGGTCGGACAGGGTGGGGAGGATCGCGCGATGTCGGGTACTGGGAGGCTCGCCCATGGGCGGACGCTCACACCTTTCACTGGAGGACCGAAGTGGTCCAGCAATAGTAAAGGACGGGCAAAGTAGTTCGGTATGTGGTCCGTGTCTGATCCCTGTCCGAGGCGGTTCAGTCGTTCAGCGGCTTCACCCACCGCCGCCACTGGTCCTCCGGCGAGTACCCGGCCGCGCGCCAGGCATGGTGCGCGCTCTCGTTGCGCTGGAGCACCATCGCGTCGCCACGGCGCCCTCCCAGCCGTACGAACCGCTCCTCCGCGGCGGCCAGCAGTGCCGAGCCGACGCCCCGGCGGCGGCGTTGCGGGTGCACCGCCAGCCGGTACAGATGGCAGCGCCAGCCGTCGAAGCCCGCGATCACCGTGCCGACCAGCTCGCCGTCCAGCTCCGCCAGGATCAGCGCCGCGGGATCGCGGCCGACCAGCCGCTCCACACCGTCCCGGTCGTCACTGATGCTCGTGCCCTCGGCGGCCGTCTTCCAGAAGGCCAGCACGCTGTCGAGGTCGTCGGCCGTCGCGGGCCGTATCCGCAGATCAGTCATGCCGTGATCCCATCACGGACGGCAGCCCAAGTAGCGGGATTCCGGCATCCGGACGGCTACTTGCCGCGCAGCCGCGCCATCACCGGGGCGAACGCCTCCATGTACGGCTCGAGGACCGTCAGATACGAGAAGCCGTACCGCTCGCGCTGGGACAGCACCTGCGCGGTGATCTGGTCCAGGGTGCCGGTCATGATGATGGGCAGCGCCAGGGCCTGCTCCAGGGTCAGCTCCGGCACCCGGTCGAGGAGCGGCTGGATCACGGCCTCGCGGTCCTCCGTGACGGTCACCATCTGCAGGAGCAGGTTCAGCTCGGCGGGTTCCGCTCGGCCCGCCGCGAACTTCCGGTAGCGGGCCACCCGTTCGTCGAGCTGCTCGGCCGTGACCGGGAGCAGTCGGCCGGTCGAGCTCTTCGGGTCCGGGTAGGCGCCCCCGAACGCCGCGATGTCGGCGTGCTCGGCGGTCAGCCGCAGGACGCGGTCGCCGTTGCCGCCGACCAGCAGCGGCACCCGCGGCTGCTGCGCCGGCCGCGGCTGGTACGACTCGGCCCCGAGCAGCCGACCGAGTTCCTCCACCGTGCGCCGCAGATGGTCCACGCGCTCGCGAGGAGTGCCGAACGCAAGACCCGCCGTATCGTGCTCCGCCTGCACATAACCCGCGCCCAGCCCCAGTTCCAGCCGACCGCCCGTCAGCGCGTCGGTCGTCGCCACCTCCCGGGCGAGCAGGGCCGGGTTCCAGAACCCCGCGTTGAGCACGAATGTGCCCAGGCGCGGCCGCTCGGTCGCCTCGGCCGCCGCGACCAGGGCCGGGAACGGCGCGGGCATGCCCAGATGGTCCGGGACCAGGATCACGTCGTAGCCGAGTTCCTCGGCCCGGCGGCACTTGGCGCGCCACTCGTCGGCAGGGGCGGCGGTCATCAGGTTGACGCCGAAGCGGAACGCACGCGGGTCCACGGGTCGCGACATGAACTCTCCTGACTTTGCAGGGACTTGAGCAGCTGCCGCGATTTCATCACTCGTGTGCGATGGCCGCCAGCACATTCATGCGCGATGCACGCAACGCGGGCAGCAGCGCCGCCACGACGCCCACCACCGCCGAGCCGATCACCACGGCCACGATCGTGCCCCAGGGGATCGCCAGCGCCGTCATGCCCTGCAACGCCAGCACCTGCTGGGTGCACACCCCCCACACCAGCCCCAGCGCGAGCCCGAGGACCGCGCCGAACACGGCGATCACCACCGACTCCAGGCGGATCATGCGGCGCAGTTGCCGCCGGGCGAGTCCGATGGCCCTGAGCAGCCCGATCTCCCGGGTGCGCTCGACGACCGACAGCGCGAGGGTGTTGACCACGCCGAGCACCGCGATGATGATCGCGAGGCCGAGCAGGGCGTAAACGAGGTAGAGCAGCACGGCGATCTGGTTGTGCACCAGCTCCTTGTAGTCGGCGATGTCCCGGACCTGCACCTGGGGGTACGGGTCGAGCGTCTTCTCCAGGCCGGCCCGCAGGTCGTCGGCGCTCGTGCCGGTGGCGGCGTTGACGTACACGGCGGCGTCCTGCCCGCCCGGCGCGTACTTCTCCAGCGTGGCCAGGCCGAAGTAGATCCCGCCCTGGGAGCCGAACCCGTCGGCGGACTCCTGGTCGGTGAGGGCGCCCACCGTCAGCTCGGCCCGCCGGTCGCCCTGGAACTCGACGGGGACGGTGCTGCCGATGCGTACGCCGTGGTCCTCGGCGAAGTCCTTGTCCATGGCGAGGTGCCCGGCCGCGAGGGCCGCCGGGCTGTCGCCCTGCGCGTAGGTGATGTTGGCGACCTCGTCGAGCTGCGGTTCGTAGGCGGCGGCGGTCGTCTGCACGCGGTCGCCGTCCGGCAGGCCCACCGCGATCGTCGTGAACTGCGAGCGCACGACGAGGCCCACACCCTCGGTGTCCCGGATCCGCTCGGTGATCTCCCGGGGGAACGGCACGAAGTTGCTGTTCTGCACCACGAAGTCGGCGCCCAGCGTCTTGTCGATCTGTTCGTCGAACGACTTGGTCATCGAGGCGCTCGCCACCGACATCCCGCCGACCAGCGCGAGGCCGACCATCAGGGCGGCGGCCGTGGCGCCGGTGCGGCGCGGATTGCGCAGGGCGTTGCGCTGGCTCATCCGGCCGATCGAGCCGAACAGCGCGGGGAAGGCCCCGCCGAGGACCCGGATCACGGGCCGTACGAGCAGCGGTCCGGCGATCACGGTGGCGATGAGCGTCAGGATGACGCCGAGGCCCAGCAGGGACGCCGCCGTCGATGTCTTCGACGACACGGCACAGCCCACGAGTGCCGCCGCCCCGGCCGTCCCGACCACCGCGCCCACGACCGCCCGCAGCCGCAGCGGCCGTCCGATGTCGGCGATCTCGGCGTCCGCGAGGGCCGCCATCGGCGAGACGCCCGCCGCGCGCCGGGCAGGGAGGTAGGCCGCGACGAAGGTGACTCCGAGGCCGACGACGTACGCGACCACCGGCGTCCCCCAGCCGACGACCATCTCTGCGGCCCTGATGTTCATGCCGAGCAGGCCCATCAGCTCGATGAGCGCGACGGCCAGCCCGATGCCGGCCGCGAGGCCCAGCGTCGAGCCGACCAGGCCGAGCAGCAGCGCCTCGGCGAGCACCGAGCGCCGCACCTGGCGCCGGTCCGCGCCGAGGGCCCGCAGGAGGCCCAGCTCGCGGGTGCGCTGGGCGATCAGCATGGAGAAGGTGTTGACGATGAGGAAGACGCCGACAAGTACGGCGATCCCGGCGAAGCCGAGCATGACGTACTTGATGATGTCGAGGAACCCGCCCAGCTGTTCGACGTCCGACTCGGCCTGCTCGTCGGCGGTCCGCAGTTCGTAGGCGCCGGAGTCACCGCCGAGCTGCTCGGCCACCCGCCTCTTGAGGTCCGCGTCGCTGACCCCCTCGGCCGCGTCCAGCGAGATGCTGGTCGCCGCCTGCGGATCGCCGAGGAGCCTCGTCTGTGCCGCGTCGGTGTCGAAGAAGACCAGTGCCGCGCCGGGGTTGGTGGTGGTGAAGGTGGCGATGCCGACGACCTCGACCGGGAAGGAGCCCTCCTGCCCGATGACCGTGAGACGGTCGCCGATCCGTACGTCCTTGCTGTCGGCGGTCTCCGCGTCGATCAGCACCTGCGCGTCGCCCTCGGGGGCGTGCCCGGAGGTGAGCTCCACCGGGCTGCGCTCGGTCGGGTTCCAGGCGGTGCCGAGGGTCGGGGCGCCGGTGGTCGGGCCCACCGACTCGCGGTTCTTGTCGACGACGGTCAGGCCCTCCACGTCCACGTCCGGGCGTGCCGCCGCGACGCCATCGACCTGGGCCAGCCGGTCGGCGAGCGCGGCCGGCAGGGTCAGGGTCTGCCCGGAGGGGATCGTCTCGTCGAAGGTCTCCTTCGGGGTGACGGTGACGTCGGCGGCCGTCGAGGCGAAGAGCCGGTCGAAGGTGCGGCTGACGGTGTCCGAGAAGATCAGGCTGCCCGCGACGAACGCGACGGACAGGATCACCGCCAGGGCGGAGAGCAGCAGCCGCCCCTTGTGGGCGAGGAAGCTCCTGAGTGTCGCCTTGAGCACCGGTTCAGCGCTCCTCGGGCGGGGCGGGCCACTCGGACGGCGCGGGCGAGGCGGACGAGGGCCGGTTGTCGGGAATCGCCCCCGGCGCGGGCCCGCCGCCGTCGAATGGGCCGCGGGTCACGTCGAAACGCTTCATCCGCTCCAGTACGGCATCCGCCGTCGGCCGTTCCATCTCGTCGACGATCCGCCCGTCGCCCAGGAAGAGCACCAGGTCGGAGTGGGCGGCGGCGCCCGGGTCGTGGGTGACCATGACGACGGTCTGCCCGAGCTGGTCGACGGCCTCGCGCAGGAAGCCGAGCACCTCCAGGCCTGCTCGTGAGTCGAGATTGCCGGTCGGCTCGTCCGCGAAGATCAGCTCCGGCCGCGAGGCCAGCGCGCGGGCGCAGGCGACGCGTTGCTGCTGGCCACCCGAGAGCTGGGACGGCCGGTGCTTGAGGCGGTCCCGCAGCCCGAGTGTGTCGATCACCTGGTCCAGCCACTTCTCGTCGGGCTTCTTGCCCGCGATGTCCATGGGCAGCGTGATGTTCTCGACCGCGTTCAGGGTCGGAATCAGGTTGAACGACTGGAACATGAACCCGATCCGGTCCCGCCGCAGCCGGGTCAGCTCACGCTCCTTCAGCCCGGTGATCTCGGTGTCGCCGAGCCACACGTGCCCCGCCGAGACGTTGTCCAGGCCCGCCAGACAGTGCATCAGCGTGGACTTGCCGGAGCCCGACGGCCCCATGACCGCGGTGAAGCGCCCGCGCGCGATGTCCACGTCCACCGAGTCGAGGGCGAGCACCGTGGTCTCACCCGAGCCGTACGCCTTGGTCAGACCGCGGGCGCGGGCCGCGATGCCGTCGGCCGATGCGGGGCCCGGGGCGTACTGGGCAGCTGCTGTGGACAAGACCGCCTCCTCACGGACGGAACGACTCGCCGTCACCGCCGAGACTAGTGTGATCCACCGCACACCCGGTATCCCTCCGAGGTCCTGGTCCGTCTCCGTCCCAGGTCGGGTCCCTGATATCGATGTAAGGGACATCCGCCGTATCCGCCGATCCGGGTCGCTCCGTCGGTCTCTGCCGATCGTCAGGGTGGGACCCTTGCCGTGCTAGCGCAATCGCGCTAGCTTCGAAGTATGGCGAAGACCCAGTTGAACGTGAGAGTGGACGAGGGCACGGCCCGCGCCGCCCGCGAACGCGCGCTGGCCCGAGGTGTGAGCGTCAACCGCTACATCGAGGAGCTGGTCATGCAGGACACCGGCGAGGTCGGCAACACGTTCGTGGAAGCCGCCGCCGACTTCATGAAGCAGTACGAGTCCGTGTTCGCCGAGGAGTTCGGCGCGGACCGTGAGGGCACGCGCGAAGGTCGCCACTGATCCGTTGAGCCATCTGAACATCGACCTCGCCTGGCTGCTGATGCTCGCCGAACAGAACACGCCGGGGGACCCCCAGGTCACCGACTGGGGAGCCCTCGTCGCCGCCGTGGCACGCCATGAGGCCGAGATATTCGACGTCCCTGTCTACGACAGCCCGCAGACCCGAGCCGCCTCCCTGCTCCAGCTCCTCATCCACGTCCCCGCGTTGGAGCGCTCCAACGCCCTGTTCGCCTCCGCCGTCGCCTACGCCTATCTGGTCGCCAGCGGACTCAAGGTCGTCACCTCGCCCGAGCAGGTGCGCGACCTGGCCCGGCTGGTGAAGAGCGGCGAGGCGACGGTGCACGACATCGCGCGGGAACTGCGGCAGTGGAGCCTGTGACTACTCGCTGATCGGCGGTCGCCACGCCGTCCCGAGCGCGCAGTACGACGAGGGCAACGTGGGCCCACGCTCCGGCATCATCACCCGCCGGACGGGGCCGAGTTCGAAGCCGGCCCCGCGCAGCGCCCCGACCGGGTCGCGGGAGACATGACAGCCGCCGCTCACCAGCGGCCACACCGTCCGGTCAAGGGCGCGCTGAGTGAGGAGCATGCCGCGCCCGCCGCCCCGGCCGTGCTCGAAGAACCGCACGACCCCGCCGGGCCGCAGCACCCGCCGTACCTCACCGAGCGCCCGCGGCACGTCCCGCACGCTGCACAGCACCAGCGAGAGCACCACGGCGTCGAAGGCCTCGCTCTTGACCGGCAGCGCCTCCGCCGCGCCCGGCACGACGTCCACGGGCACGCCCGCCCGTAGCGCCGACTCCACCGCCAACTGCCGAAGCAGGCGCTCCGGTTCGATGGCGACGACCTCCGAGACGGCACTCGGATAGTGCGCGAAGTTCAGGCCGTTGCCCGCGCCGATCTCGATCACCCGGCCGGACAGCCCGGCCAGCAGCCGGTCGCGGACCCCGCCCATACCCATCCGGGTCTCGGCATTGACGCTGGTCCGGGCGTAGAAGCGGGCGAACAGCGGGTGGTGCACGGCATCTCGTGGCACCTTGCCGGAGGCGGCGGACCGTGGGGACCGTAGGGCCATGTGGACCTCCCGGGCGGGACGGGACTCACCCTGATTGTCCCCCGTACGGGGCCGACGCACCCCCCGCCGTTGCGGTGGCTGCCGTTCCGGGCCGGCTCAGCCGATGAAGTCCCGGACCTGCTCGTACACGCCGTGGTCGTTGTTCATGTCGGTGTGCGAGACACAGCCGACCTCGACGTTCGTCGCGCCACTGAGGATCGCCGTGGTGTCGGGCGTGAGTGCCTCGTCGCAGTTCGACCAGTAGCTGGCGTACGACACGCCGCCCGGGGTCTCGTCGCCGGAGTTCAGGGCGGTGAGGAACGAACTGCCGGTGTTCATCTCCGCGCAGGAGGTGTACAGCCACGCGCACCACGAGGCGGTGGACGTGCCGTGGTTCACCCCGGCCGTGGAGACGAAGTCGTCGACGTACGACGTGCCGCCGAGGTTCTTGAGGTAGTAGCGGGAGCTGAGCGCGCCCAGCGAGTGGACGACCAGGTCGACCTTCGAGGCGCCGGTCCGTGCGAGCACGTTTCTGATCTCGGTCGCGAGCTGCTGGGCGGTGGTGGCGTTGGACTGGGCCCAGTCGTACGACCAGGCGTCCAGCTCGGCCGCCGTGTAACCGTCGGCCTCGAAGTAACCGGCCCAGTCGTCCCAGCTGCTCGCCGAGCTGCTCAGGCCGTGCACGAAGACGACGGGGTCATGGGTCGCGGCGTGCGCGGGTGTGGGGGAGAGGGACAGTGACAGAAGGAGCGATGCGGCCAGGGCCGAGGCGGCCGTGGCGATGCGACGCTTGTGGCGCTGCATGATGCCTCCTGAAACGTGTGGGGTTGTCAGGAGTGTCGAGCCGGGTCTACGCGCGCCGCATCGGTGTAATCGCCGGTCTTTACGGTTCAAATAACCCGCCAGTAACGTCATGTGTGTGGTGACACCGGTGAACCCCCCACCTCTTGACCGCACTTCGCCGCAGCACCTCACGGACACATGGCGCGAGCTGGCAGCCACCCTTGCGGACGGGGTCGGTGTACGGGTGCTGCGTGCCGTGTACGGCGATCCGCGCGCCGCCGCCGAACTCGTTCCCCGTCTGACCGGCCGTCAGGCGACAGGCCTCGACCCGCTGCCCACGGACCCGGCCGAGCTGGCCCCTGCCCTGCTGCGTGAACGCCGGGCGGAGATACAGACGTTGCCGGACGACACCCGTCTGCTGTTGCTCCTCGCCGCGGCCGACCAGTACCCGGTCCCCACCGACGCCTTCCTGCGCGCCGTCATGGCCGCCCGCCTCGACACCCGGTCCCTGGACGCCGCCGAGGCTGCCGGGATCGCACACGCGGGTGCCGGCGGGGTGGTGTTCCGTGACGCGTGGACGCGGATCGCGGCCTACGAGACGGCGTCCCCGGCCGACCGCCGCGACGTCCACCGCCTGCTCGCCCGTGTGCTGGGCGGCGCGGGCGAGACGCCGTGGCGCTCCTGGCACCGGGGTGCCGGCGCGCCCGGCCCCAGTGGCCGGCTCGCTGCGGAGCTCGGCTCCGCCGCGCGCAAGGCAGCCGCTGCAAGGCGCCTCCCCTTGGCACGGGCGTTGGCGGAGCGGGCCGCAGCCCTGTGCCCCGAACCGTCCGAGCAGGCCCGCCTGCTGTCCCGGGCGGCCGGGTACGCCTGGCGATCGGGCGACGGTGACCGGGCACGGCGGTTGGCGGCTGCCGGCGCCGAGGACGCCCTGACCGGGGTGCTCGCCCTGCGGGCGGGGAACGCGGGGGAGGCGTTCGACGCGTTGCTTGCGGCAGTGGTGCGGGCGGGGGGTGACGGCGGGAAGGGGGAGGGCGCAGTGGGGTCCGTTGCATCGGGGGGAGCGGTGATCAGTGCCGTGGATGCCTCCGCCACCCACCTCCTCGCACGCGCCACCGAAGCCGCCATCTACACCGGAGACCTGCGTCGCCTGCGCGAGGCCGCCCGGGTTGCCGATCGGCTCGGGGCCGTCCCGCCTGGGACGATGGGCGGGCTGGTGGCGGCGTCCGACGGGCGGTACGAGGATGCGCGGGAGCTGCTGAAGGCGGCAGCCGGGCGGTGCGGGCCAGGGGGTGATCCCACCGTTCTCCTCCACGCGGGGATCGCCGCCCTGCTCCTCGGCGACCACGGGCGCGCGGCCACCGCGACCATCCGTGCGGCCGTCTCCGCCCGGGCTCGGGGCACTTTGGTGACCGTGTCGCAGGCCATGGAGTTCCGTGCGTACGCCGACTTCTGGACGGGACGCCCCCGTGCCGGTGAGGCCGCCGCCGCGGACGCGTTGTGGCAGGCCCACGCCACCGGTCAGGACAACGGCGCCTGTCACCTGCAGGCGGCCCTGGCCATGTTCTCGGCGCTCACCGGAGACTCGGACCTCTGCCGCGAACGCGCCGCGAGCGCACGGTCGTACGCCCTCGCCCGTGGCCTGGGCCTGCCCGCCGCGCTCGCCCAGTGGGCGCTCGCCGTCCTCGACCTGAGCAGCGGGCGCTTCGCCGCCGCGGCCGCCCGACTGCGCGCCCTGGCCGGGTTCGGCCCCGGGCACGGCCACCGGGCCGTCCGTCACCTGGCCACCCCGCACTACGTGGAGGCCGCCGTCCGCACCGGCGACACCCGGGTCGCCCGCGTCGCGCACGCCGACTACCACCACTGGGCGAACGCCGTGCGCAGCCCCGACGACCTGGCCCTGAGCGCCCGTTGCCGAGCCCTGCTCACGCCCGGCGCGGAAGCCGTGGACCACTACCGTGTGGCCCTCGACCTGCACTCCCACGGCACTCGTGACTTCGAACGCGCCCGCACGGAGCTGCTGTTCGGCAGCGCCCTGCGCCGACTGCGCCGCCGTACGGAGGCACGCGACCGCCTGCACAGCGCACTGGAAGCCTTCGACTCCTTCGGTGCTCCGCACTGCGCGGCCCAGGCCCGTTGTGAACTGCGCGCCCTGGGCACCCCGGCCACCCCCACGCGAACCGGCCCCGGCAGCCCGGCCGCCGGCCTCACGGCCCAGCAGCTCCTGGTCGCCCGGATGGCCGCCGAGGGAGCCACCAACCGCGAGATCGCCGCACGCCTCGCCCTCAGCCCGCGCACCATCGACCACCACCTGCGGGGCGTCTTCAGCCGCCTGGGGATTCGCTCCCGTATCGAGCTGGTCCGGCTCATCGCCGAGGTCGACGAGAGTGCGGGAGGCTAGGCCGGCCAGGCGTCGGTGAAGGCGCGGGCGAACCCGGCGAGATTGCGCGGGCAGGCCCAGATCTCCCTCGCAGCGTCCCGGTCCGGGCGGACCAGCATTTCCAGGACATCGCGAAGGTTGTCCAACTCGTCGTCGAGCGGCATGCCGTCACACGGATGCTCGTCATGGGTGCAGGTCGCCCCTCCGAGAGCCTGCTCGACGGTGCCCATCGCCTCCAGCGCACGAGCCTCGGCCGCCGCGTCCGGACGGGCGTAGATCACACAGGGCCCTGTCAGCACCAGTCCGAGGGTCCACAGAGCGGTGTCCGCGCTGTCGGCTCGGACGCTCGCCTCGAGGTTCTTCGCGCAGTCGAGCACCACCTCAGGCGCATCGCCGAGGTAGTAGCCCTGGCGGATCTCGTCCCACGTGTCGATCAGGTCGTCCCACTCGGCGGGAGCTTCAGGCGTCACGCCCCCTCCCGCCCTCGGAACCCCTCCGCATCCCACGTCCCGAACAACCGCGGCGCCAGCCAACCCGGCGCCGCACCGCGGAAGTCGGCCGGTGCCAGCGCCCCCGCGCCTGCGGGCACCGCACCCAGCAGCGGCGCCCCCGCCACGTCCGGCAGGTCCGCGACATTGCAGCGCGACGCCAGATCCGGTGCCGCAGGCCAGCTGCCGATCACCACGCCCAGCAAGTCAGTTCGGCGTGAGCGCAGTTCACGCGCCGTCAGCTCTGTCGTGTTCAGCGTGCCGAGGCCCGCCGAGGCCACCACGAGGACCGGCGCCGCCATCAGCTCGGCCGCGTCCGCGAGCGTGCCGCCCGTGTCGTCGAAGCGGACGAGCAGTCCGCCCGCCCCCTCCACCAGCACCAGGTCGTGCTCGGTGGCCAGCTTGGCGGCCGCCTCGGCGATCTCCTGCGGGCGCACCGCAGGCCGGCCGGCCCGTCGCGCCGCCGTCGCCGGGGCCAACGGGTCGGGATAGCGGGCGAGTTCGGTGGTCGTAACGGCGCCCGCGAGCCGCGCCACCTCCTGGGCGTCCCCGCACTCGTCCGGCCGTACGCCGGTCTGCGCGGCCTTGAGCACCGCCACCGACCGGCCCGCGGCCTGCGCCGCCGCGGCGACCGCGGCGGTGGTGACCGTCTTGCCGACCTCCGTGCCCGTCCCTGTGATCACCAGGATCGGCATGTTCATCCTTCCCGCACTGCCGCGCACACCGCGCGGCCGATCCGTGCCACGTCCGCGTCGCCCGTGACGTACGGCGGCATCGTGTAGACGAGGTCGCGGAACGGCCGCAGCCACACGCCCTCGCGCACGGCGGCCGCCGTCGCCGCCTTCATGTCGACGGCGTGGTCGAGTTGCACGACCCCGATCGCACCGAGGACCCGTACGTCCTTGACGCCCGGGATGTCCGCCGCGGGGGCGAGCCCCTCACGCAGCCCCGCCTCGATCCGCTTGACCTCGGCCGGCCAGTCCTGGCCGAGAAGCAACTCGATCGAGGCGCAGGCGACCGCGGCGGCGAGCGGGTTGCCCATGAACGTCGGGCCGTGGGCCAGGACCGGCACCTCGCCCCGCGAGATCCCGTCCGCCACGCGCGATGTGCACAGCGTCGCGGCCATCGTCAGGTAGCCGCCGGTCAGCGCCTTGCCCACGCACATCACGTCCGGCGTCACCGCCGCGTGGTCCGCCGCGAACAGTGCACCCGTGCGTCCGAACCCGGTCGCGATCTCGTCGAACACCAGCAGCACGTCGTGCGCGTCGCACGCCTCGCGCAGCACCCGCAGATACGCGGGGGAGTGGAACCGCATCCCGCCCGCGCCCTGCACGACCGGCTCGACGATCACCGCCGCCAGTTCGTCGGCGTGCCGCTCGATGAGGGAGCGCAGCCCATCGGCGTACGACTCCTCGTACTCGGCCGGCGGCGGGTCCGCGAACACCTGGCGCTGGAGCACCCCGGTCCACAGCTCGTGCATTCCGCCCTCGGGGTCGCACACCGACATCGGCTGCCAGGTGTCGCCGTGGTAGCCGCCGCGCCAGGTCAGCAGCCGCTGCTTGCCGGGGCGCCCCAGCGAACGCCAGTACTGCAGGCACATCTTGACCGCGACCTCGACCGACACCGACCCGGAGTCCGCGAGGAAGACGTGCTCCAGACCGTCGGGCGACATGTCGACAAGAAGCTTCGCCAGGCGCACGGCGGGCTCGTGGGTGAGCCCGCCGAACATCACATGGCTCATCCGCGACAGCTGCTCGCGCGCGGCGTCGTTGAGCACCGGGTGGTTGTAGCCGTGGATCGCCGACCACCAGGACGACATGCCGTCGACCAGTTCGCCCGAGCCGTCCGCCAAGGTAAGCCGCACCCCGCTCGCCGACTCCACGACGAGCGGCTCGGTACGGCCGGGCATCGGACCGTACGGATGCCAGACGTGCCGCCGGTCCAGCTCCAGCAGCTCGGGCACGGTCAGGCCGGCCCCGTGACGCGGGTCAGGCATTGGGTGCGAGGTCCGTTCCGGCGCCCCGGCGGCGCACGGCGACCAGGTCGGTGCGCGGTTCGGTGACCTGGTCGGTGCGAGGCTCGCCGACCGGCGCGGCCGGGTCGGCCGTACCGCACACGCCGCCACCTTCGTGCGACCCGCACCCGGCGCTCTCGTGCGACCCGCACCCGGCACCTTCGTGCGATCCGCACCCCGCGCTCTCGTGCGAGCCGCACCCGCCGCCGGCCGTCGCCCGGTGCTCCGGCAGCGTCACCTGGTCGGTGCCCTCCACCTCGAACCCGGCGTCCGCGATCATCTCGAGGTCGGCCTTGCCGGCCTGGCCCTCGGTGGTCAGGTAGTCGCCGAGGAAGATCGAGTTGGCCAGGTGCAGGGCGAGGGGCTGCATCGTGCGCAGATGGACCTCGCGGCCGCCGGCGATCCGGACCTCGACGTCGGGACAGACGAACCGCACCATCGCCAGGATGCGCAGGCACCGCTGCGGGGTGAGGTTCCACTCCTTGGCGAGCGGGGTGCCCTCGACCGGGATCAGGAAGTTGACCGGCACCGAGTCCGGGTCCAGCTCGCGCAGCGAGTAGACGACGTCGACCAGGTCCTCGTCGCTCTCACCCATGCCCGCGATCAGGCCCGAGCAGGCCGAGAGTCCCGCCGCGTGCGCCTTGTTCACGGTGTCGACGCGGTCGGCGTAGGTGTGCGTGGTCGTGATGTCCGCGTACGTGCTCTCGGAGGTGTTGAGGTTGTGGTTGTAGGCGTCCGCGCCCGCCTCGCGCAGCCGCTCGGCCTGGCCGTCGGAGAGGAGACCGAGGCAGGCGCACACCTCGACGCCCTCGTTCTGGTCCTTGATCGCCTTGATGGTCTTGGAGACCCGGTCCACGTCCCGGTCGGTCGGGCCGCGTCCGGACGCCACCAGGCAGACGCGCTTGGCGCCTCCCGCCAAACCGGCGGCCGCGGCCTGGGAGGCCTCGTCCGGCTTGAGCCAGGTGTACTTGAGGATGCCGGTGGTCGAGCCGAGCCGCTGGGAACAGTAGTTGCAGTCCTCCGGACACAAGCCCGATTTGAGGTTGACGAGATAGTTGAGTTTCACCCGTCGGCCGAACCACTGCCGGCGCACCTTCCCGGCCGCGGCCACCACATCGAGCAGGTCGTCGTCGGAAGTGGCGAGGACGGCCAAGGCTTCCTCGCGGGTCGGCAGCTCGCGCCGAAGCCCCTTGTCCACCAGCGTGTTCAGCAGGTCCATGGGAGCTGATCCTGACGTACGGAGGGGCTCCGAGCCAAGGAGAGTTTGCACAACCCTGTCCATTCGATGTGTGGGTATTGCCACACCGTGGGGGCCCGCCGCTGCGGCTAGTGTCTGTCCACTGCCTACAAAAGCCCGGAGGAGTCATGGCGTTCGGCTGGATCGACGAGCAGGCGGAGCTGCGCCGCCGCGCCGGGCTCGTGCGGACCCTGCGCCCCCGCCCCGCCGAATCGCCGCTTCTCGACCTCGCGAGCAACGACTACCTGGGCCTGGCTCGCCACTCCGAGGTCACCGAGGGCGCGGCGCGGGCCGCACGGGCATGGGGCGGCGGTGCGACCGGTTCCCGGCTCGTGACCGGCACGACCGAGCTGCACAGCGAGCTGGAGCGCGAGCTGGCCGACTTCTGCGGCGTCGAGGCGGCCCTGGTCTTCTCGTCCGGCTACGCGGCCAACCTCGCCGCGGTCACCGCGCTCGCGCCGCACGGCTCGCTGATCGTCTCCGACGCCGGCAACCACGCCTCGCTGATCGACGGCTGCCGGCTGGCGCGCGGTACGACGCAGGTCGTGGCGCACTCCGAACCGGATGCCGTGCGCAAGGCGCTCCAGACGCACGACGGGCCCGCCGTCGTCGTGTCCGACACCGTCTTCTCGGTCGACGGCGACGCGGCCCCGCTGGCCCGGTTCGCCGAAGCGTGCCGGGAACACGGCGCCGGGCTGGTCGTCGACGACGCCCACGGTCTGGGCGTGCTCGGCGACGGCGGCCGCGGCGCCCCGCACGCGGCGGGGCTCGCGGGCGCCGACGACGTCGTCGTCACGGTCACGCTGTCCAAGTCGCTGGGCAGCCAGGGCGGCGCCGTGCTCGGCCCCGCCCGGGTGATCGACCACCTGGTGAACGCGGCCCGGACCTTCATCTTCGATACGGGCCTCGCCCCCGCGGCGGCGGGCGCGGCCCTGGCGGCACTGAGACTGCTGCGCCGCGAGCCGGAGCGCGCGGCACGGGCCCGCGAGGTGGCGAGCGAACTGCACGCACGCCTGACCGCGGCGGGCCATCAAGCCGTACGGCCGGACGCGGCGGTCGTCTCCGTGCGCGCGCCGTCCCCGGAGGGGGCCGTGCGCTGGGCGGCCGAGTGCCGTGCGGCAGGCCTGGCCGTGGGCTGTTTCCGACCCCCTTCCGTCCCCGACGGCATCTCACGGCTGAGGCTGACCGCCCGCGCGGACCTCTCCGAGGGGCAGATCGAACGCGCTGTACGGGTCATCGGCGAGACACGACCATGAGTCGGCGTGACACGGCCCTGCCGTCGCGCCCGGCGGAACCGATCGAAAATGATCGGAATCGGTCAGGCTGATCGGGAAATTCTCAGGACTGGAACGCCGCCGTGAAGCCCGCCCAGCTCTCGGGGGAGAAGAGCAGTGCGGGTCCGGCCGGGTCCTTGGAGTCGCGCACGGCGAGCAGTCCGGTCCAGGGACCCGAGTGCGGCCGTGCCGTCTCGACGCAGTTGTTGGCTCCGGTGCTGTAGCTGCTGCGCAGCCACCGTGCACCAGGCAGTTCGGTGCTTGAACTCACCTTCCGAGGCAGAGCGGTCATGGTGCCTCCTTACGCGCCGCCAGCCAGGGCGGCGATGTAATCCATCGATTCCTCGGGCGAAAGGGCGTGGATCCGAAGGGCGTTGAAGGCCTCCGTGTAGGCCTGGAGGTCTTCTTTCCGTTCGAGGTAGAGGCTACTCGTCAAGTGGTCGAGAACAACCACATCCAGATCAGAAGTGCGCGAAAATGAGAAGATAACGAAAGGCCCGGTGATGCCGATATGCTCGCCGGCCGCGAACGGCAGGACCTGCAGCCTGACTTGCGGCAGTCGCGCCGCCTCCATCAGCCGCCTCAACTGCCGCTCCATCACCTCGGGCCCGCCGATCTCCCGGCGCAGCACCGCCTCGTCGAGCACGGCGCTCAGCTCCAGCGGCGGCTCGGCGCGCAGCACGTCCTGCCTGGCCAGACGGACCGCGACCAGCGCGTCCAGACGTTCGTCGGCGTCGTCGTCGAGCCCGCCCACCGCGGCCCGGGTCACCGCACGGGCGTACTCCGGCGTCTGCAGCAGCCCGGGCACCACGGAGGTCTCCAGGGTGCGCATCGCGCTCGCCTGGGACTCCAGGCTGATGAAGTCGCGGTACGTCGGCGGCAGCACGCCGCGGTACGCGTGCCACCAGTGATCCCGGCCGCCGCCCTCGTCCGAGCCCGCCAACACCACCAGCAACTGACGTAGTTGGGCATCCTGAACGCCGTAGACGTCGAGCAGTAACCGCACATCGGCCGGTTTCACCCCGCTGGCGCCCGTCTCGATCCGGCTCACCTTGGACTGGTGCCAGCCCACCAGCCGGGCCGCCTCACCACTGGTGAGCCCCGCCCCGGTGCGCAACGCACGCAGTTCCGCGCCCAGTTTCCGGCGGCGCACCGCGGGACCGTGCTGCATGGGCAACTCCTTACTCCAACCGAGCCGCCCAAATACGGTCTGCCGTCGCAGAGTTCACCGCTTCGAGCGACAGATATATGCATATCTCGGGGGATCGGCACCGTCACGGCCCTGGTAATGGCAGTCTGGCGACGAAGCACCAGTCCGGGACCGTACTCGAACCCTCCGCTCCGTGTCGGACTGCGGTCCCGTTGGGAAAGGGACGACATCGCCATGGCAGACCATTTGGAAGCATCCGTCACTCTGCCGAGCGATCCCGCCTCGGTCTCCGCGGCCCGGACCTATGTGGTCACCACCCTCGCGGAGTGGGGACTGCCACCGGACACTGAAGTGGCCGACACCATCCGCCTGATCGTCTCGGAACTCACCACCAACGCCGTACAGCACACCCTCGGCCAGTCACCCACCTTCACGGTGGAGCTCGTGCTCGACCGTGACGAACACCTGCGCATCGGGGTCACCGACAGCCACCCGCGTTTCCCCAAGCGGCTGCCCGCAGCCGTCCAGCAGGACAATGGCCGTGGCCTGGTCATCATCCGCTGGCTGACCGCGGAATGCGGCGGCAAGCTGAGAGTGCGCCCGACGCGCGAAGGCGGCAAGACCATCTCCATCGAACTGCCGTGGACGGTGCCCGCGGAACCCGTGCCGACCGCAGGACCTCAGGAACCGTAGCCGAGAGCCCCCTCAGGGCTGCCGCGACCGGCCGAACGTGGCGCGCAGCAGAGCCCGGAAGGCGTCCGCGGCGGGAGCCGCCTCCTCGCTGCGGAAGGCGACGGAGATCGTACGGCGCAGCTGTGCGCCCTCCAGCGCGCGTACACCGACCGGTGTGACCGACGTACGCGCCACCATCTCCGGTACGACCGCGACGCCGAGCCCCGCACTGGCGAGCGCGCACACCAGGAGATACCCCGGCGTCGGCACCAGCACCGAGGGCAGGGCCCCCGCCCGGGCCAGCACCGCCTCCACGCCCCGCCGGGCCGGAGCGTCCGGCGCCATGCTGATCAGCGGCTGCCCGGCGAGCTCGGCCAGCGGCAGCCGTGCGGTCCCGCTGGTGAGGGCGTGGCCCGGTGCGGACACCAGGACCAGCTCCTCCACGAGGATCGGCTCGACGGCGACCGAGGACGCGAGCGGGACCGGGTCGCCCGGCTCGTAGGCGTGCGTCAGAGCCAGATCCACCTCCCCGGCCGCCACGGCGGCGACGCCGGCCGAGGGTTCGTAGTCGGCGACCGTCAGCTCCACCTCCGGATGGGCCCGCCGGAACGCGCTGAGGGCCGGTGGCAGCAGATGGATGCCCGCGGTCTGGAAGGTGCCGAGCCGGAGCGTGCCGCCCGACAGGCCGGTCAGCCGGGCCAGCTCGTGCCGTGCCCGATCGAGCTCGTCGAGCACCCGCCGTGCCCGCGCCACCAGCAGCTCGCCCGCACCCGTCAGCCGCGCCCCGCGGTGGTGCCGTACCAGAAGGGCGGTACCCGCCTCGCGCTCCAGCTTGGCCAGCTGCTGGGAGAGCGCGGGGGTGGTGTAGCCGAGCCGCTCGGCCGCCCGGGTGATCGAACCCGCCTCGGCGACCGCCACCAGGGCGGCGAGCCTGGTCGGGTCGTACATGCGGGGCTCCTCATCCGTCCGGGCTCGTCTGTCCGAGCTCGCCAGCCTAAACCAATGCTTTAGGCTGATCCAGAATATTGGAAATACCTGCTGAAGGCTTCCGCGCGGCACGCTGGGGGCCATGGACGCTCAGCTCATCGCCTTCACCGGGGTCTCCGCCGGCCTCGTCGCCATGCCCGGAGCCGACTTCACCGTCGTCGTGCGCAACGCCCTCGTCTCGCGCCGGGCCGGCATCGCCTGCGCGCTGGGGATCGGGGCCGGGCTGCTGGTGCACGTGGCACTGGCGGTGCTGGGGGTCGCCGCGGTCCTGGCCGCCGTACCGGCGCTCTTCCGTGCGCTCCAAATGGTCGGCGGGCTCTATGTGTTGTATCTGGGCGTCCAGACCCTGCGGCAGCGGCGCAGTGAAGTGGCGGACACGCGCGAGGACTCCACCGGGCGACCGCTGCGGCAGGGCTTCGTCACCAACGCCCTCAACCCGAAGGCGTCCCTCACCTTCCTCAGCGTGCTGCCCCAGTTCGTGCCCGCGGGCGCTCCCGCGCTGCCCAGGACGCTGCTGCTCGCCCTGATCGTGCTCGCGATCGCGCTGGTGTGGTTCCAGGTGGTCGCCCTGCTGGTCGACCGGCTCGGGCGGTGGCTGCGCCGGCCGCGCGTCGCCCGGGCGGTCACGACCGTCACCGGCGTCGCGTTGACGGCCTTCGGCGTCGGGCTCCTCGCCGGCCCTCTGACGGCCCTCTGACGGCCCTTCTCGTGCCCCGAGGGCGATGACGGCGTGTCAGGCCGCCGCCATCGCCCCGGGGTGGGTCACTTGACCCGGCCGTACCAGACGCTCCTGGTCCAGATCTTCTGCAGCTTTACGACGTCCCCGCTCTTGGGGGAGTGCCAGATCCTTCCCTTCCCGGCGTAGATGCCGACGTGGTAGACGTACGACCCCGAGTGGAAGAACACCAGGTCTCCGGCCTTGCGGCTCTTGGCGGAGATGTGGCGGGTCTTGTTGTACTGCTGGGCCGCCGTGCGGGGCAGTTTCTTGCCCGCCTTCTTGAACGAATACAGCGTCAGCCCGGAGCAGTCGAACCGGCTCGGCCCCGTGGCGCCCCACTTGTACGGGGAGCCCTTCTTGGAGGCCGCGACCTGAAGTGCCTTCGTCGCCGGTGTGGCCGCCTCTGCTTCGGACGTGAAGCCGGGCGCCACTATCGAGCCGCCCACGGCGGCGATGGTGAGAGCCGAGGCCGTACCGGCCCGGGCCATGAGCGACGGGACACGATTGAGCGCAGTCATGCGCAACCCTTCGTCAGCCGCCTGAGAAGGATGACCTGTCGGATTCGGGCTGGCGAAGTTGCCCGGCCGCGTGGTCGCGGCTTCACCCCAAGGGCTGCTCGGTTCGAACGAACGTCCGCTCCGGCGACCCGTCTTGCTCGGGTCCTCCACTCCTGCCGATCCACTCCTGTCGACCGGTCGTCCGGGCGGCGGCAGGACTCGGCGTCCGCCCGGACCGCCCCGCCGCTGTGGCGGGGGCTTGTCGTCAGTCAGGGATCTTGACGCACGGATGAGCGAAATACCCAACGGAACCGGGGATTTGTGGTGTTAGTCACCACTCACCCGTTCGGGTGGGTACCCGCGTGTTCGAGAGGGTGTCCAGGGGGCGAAGGAGTCCCGGACCAGCGGTGGAGTGCCTCGTTCCGCCCTGGACTCATGCCCGGTGCGCAACCCTGACGGGCCCGCAAAAGGAGTCATGGCTACGCCGATTGGGGGTACGCCGTTTGGTCCGTTTCAGCCTTGTGCCGGACGCCTCGTCGGTGGGATCGAGACGCCCGGGGCCGGCCCGTACGCGTCGTCAACTGTCGGAGCGTGGCGGCACCGTGACACGAGCCGTGCGGCGCTCCCCGTCCAGCACGCGCAGCGCACGCGCGAGCGTGGGGGCGTGCAGCTCCGTCTCGCCCCGCTGATGCATCAGCGCCAGCGCGTCCCGCAGCTCGGCCGCCTTGCGGACGAGCGCCTGGGCGGCACGCAGTCCGCGGTAGGTGTCGCCGTCCTGCGCCGGGTTGATCCGGCCGAGCAGGTCCACCACATCGAGATAACGGTCGATCAACTCGCCCTCCGCACGGGTCAGCGCGGGCAGGGGCGGCAACTCGGGTGGCAGCACCGGTCGATCACCGCCCCGTGGGTGGCGCGAGGGTCGCCCTGCGACTCGGGATGATCCGGTCCACCAGCCCGTACTCCAGCGCCTCCTGGGCGCCCAGGATCTTGTCCCGCTCGATGTCCTGCGTCACCTGCTCGCGGCTGCGTCCGGTGTGCCGGGCGAGCATCTCCTCCAGGCGGGTCCGAATCCGCGTCAGTTCGTCGGCCTGGATGGCCAGATCGCTGGCCTGGCCCTCGATCGGCTCTGGCAGCCCCGGCTGATGGATCACCACACGGGCCCCCGGCAGTGCGAACCGCTTCCCCGGCGTGCCCGCGGCGAGCAGCACCGCACCGGACGCGCCGGCCTGGCCCAGGCAGATCGTCTCCACGTCGCAGGTGACGTACTGCATCGTGTCGTAGATCGCCGACATGGAGCTGAACGAGCCGCCCGGCGAATTGATGTAGAGCGAGATGTCCTGGTCGGGGTCCTTGTGCTCCAGATACATGAACTGGGCCATCACGTCGTTCGCCGAGGTGTCGTCGATCTGTGTGCCGAGAAAGACGATCCGCTCCTCCAGCAGTTTCGAGTACGGATCCTGCGTCCTGAGGCCTGAACTCGTGCGCTCGGTGAACTCGGGCAGTACATAGCGGGCGGACGGTCGGGTCATGACTCACGCTCCCTAGCCGGGGTGCCTGTAAAAAATGTACAGGACGTACATGACGTAATGTAGGGAGCATGGCCTACGAGATTCCGGTGACGCAAGCCAGGGCTGAGCTCGCCGAACTGATCAATCGCGTGGTGTACGGCGGTGAGCGCGTCGTCGTGACGCGCCACGGAAAGCCCCTCGTCGCCCTTGTCTCCGCCTCTGACCTCGAACGACTGGAGAAGCTCGGGGAGCCGGCGGAGCTCACCGAGGAGCAGGTGATCAGCGCGGTCTCCAGCGTCCGCGAGGTCGGATCCGCTCCCCGCGAACGACAGCGCTTCGGGATCGCCGCGGAGCATCGGGGGTCGAGCCCCTCGTAGGGCCGCTGCCCGTCCGGGCGCCGGGCCGGCTTTCGGTCCTCCGTCCGCCACGCCCTGGAACGACAGGACCGTGCACCCCCGTCCGCTACAGCGGGGGTGCACGGTCGGTTCGGTGTGTCCGGGCGGTTGCTCAGCCGACGGGGGCGAGTTCCCTCTCGGCCGCGGGCCCGGTTCGGGACGTGCGGGACCTCAGGGCGTTCCCGAGCAGTACGGTGCCCAGGCCCAGCGCGGCCCACCAGGTCAGCGTCATGGCGGGGCCGATCGCCGCCGCGCCGTCGAAGAAGGACACCGAGCGCAGCAGGGTCGTGCCCGCGCCCGGCGGGAGCCACTGACCGATGACGCCGGCCGGCTCGGGCAGCATCTGCGGCGCCGAGGCCGCCCCGGAGAAGGGGTTGCCGAGGAACATCACCAGGAACGACACGATGCCGATGCCCGCGTTGCCGATCAGGGCGGCGAGCCCCGCGACGGCCGAGCTCACGGCCAGTGTCGTCAGCGCGAACACCCCCGCCTCCGCCCACCAGTCGCCGGTGAGGATCCCCAGCCAGCTGTGCGCGAGCGCGGCCGCGACCACGCCGATCAGGACGGCGGCACCGGTCAGGGCGCTCACGGCGCGGATGCCGCGCAGTCCGAGCAGGGTCACTGCGGCGCCCGCCGCCATACCGGCCAGGGCGAGCGGCAGGACGCTCGCGCCGAGAGCCGCACCGCGCGGGTCGTTCCCGGGTGTGGGGACGACGTCGACCGTCTTGACCTGGGTGCCCCCGGCCGCGGCCTGCTGGGTCACCGCCTGCTGGAGCAGCTGGGCGACGGCCGGGCTCGCGGCCGACGCGGTCAGCAGCTCGGGGCCCTGCGGGGTCACGACGACCGCGCCGTATACGGTCCGGTCCTCGAGCGCGTCCCGGGCGGCGGCCGCGTCGGCGTAGCGGTGGATCTCGAACGCACCCTCGTGCCGCCCGAGTTGCTTCTCCACCTGGGCCGTGGCGGCGGCCGGTCCGGCCACCCCGAGCGGCAGGTCGCGTGGAGCGGTTCGGGCCGCGGGCCAGGCGAAGGCCCACAGGGCGAGGGCGGCGAGGACGGGGACGAGGACGACGACCGCGATCAGGCGCCGGGGCGCGGCGGACGTGGGCGGCGTAGCGGACGGGGTGGGCATGGAGTCTCCCGGCTAAAAAGAAGGATCGTTCGTTTTTGATGACGCTCCCACCGTCCTGCTGATGCCGCTCCTTGTCAAGAAGGAATGTTCGTTTTACTTTGGGACCATGGCCCGCGTATCCCAGGAACACCTCGACGCCCGCCGCCGGCAGATCCTCGACGGCGCCGCGATCTGCTTCGCCCGCAACGGCTTCCACGCCACGTCCATGCAGGACGTGCTGAAGGAGGTCGACCTCTCGGCAGGGGCGGTGTACCGCTACTTCAGCGGCAAGGAGGCGCTGATCGGCGCGATCGTCGCCGAGGTGCTCGGGTCGGTGCGGGCGGCCTTCGAGGAGGCGGCGCGGCGGAGCCCGCCCCCGCCGCCGGACGAACTGGTCGCCTCGGTCCTCGGCAGGACGCTCGCCGCCCGCGAGTCCCTGGTCGTCGACGGCAGGCCCGCGTTTCCGCGGCTGGTCATCCAGGTGTGGACGGAGACACTGCGCAACGAGGAACTGGCGGCGATCCTGCGGGAGGGCTACGGCTCGGTGCGCACGGCGTGGGCGCGGATCGTCGAGGGCTACCAGGAGGCCGGGATGATGCCTGCCGACGCGGAGCCGGACCATGTGGCCCGCACGATGATCGCCGCGGTGCTGGGATTCATCGCCCAGCAGTCCCTCTTCGGGCCTGCCCCGGTCGACGTACTCCGGGAAGGACTGCGGGCGCTGATGAGCATGCGGGACGACCAGGGAGCGACCGAGGGATCACAGCTTGGTTAACGTGCCCGAAACTCGGTCCAACTAGCCTGCCGATCCACGCCACCTGGCACTTTGCCCCGTGGCGGCTGCGGCAACCGGACCCCGCACGGTCCGGAGCGAGGACTGTGAGGTGGGACGTGCAACTGACCCCGCACGAGCAAGAGCGGCTGCTCATCCACGTGGCGGCCGACGTCGCCGAGAAGCGCCGGGCCCGCGGGCTGAAGCTCAACCACCCCGAGGCGGTCGCGCTCATCACGTCGCACATCCTCGAGGGCGCCCGCGACGGCCGCACGGTCGCGGAGCTCATGTCCTCGGGGCGCAAGCTGCTCACGCGGGACGACGTCATGGAGGGCATCCCCGAGATGATCCACGACGTCCAGGTCGAGGCGACCTTCCCGGACGGCACCAAGCTCGTCACCGTCCACGACCCGATCGTGTGAGGGGGCCTCGATGATCCCCGGAGAGATCCTGTTCGCCGACGGCCCGATCGCATACAACGAGGGCCGTGAGGTCACCCGGCTGACCGTCCTCAACGCCGCCGACCGGCCGGTCCAGGTCGGCTCCCACTACCACTTCGCCGAGGCCAACCCCGGTCTGGACTTCGACCGCGACGCCGCCCGTGGCAAGCGGCTCAACGTCGCCGCCGGCACCGCCGTGCGCTTCGAGCCCGGTATCCCCGTCGACGTCGAACTCGTCCCGCTGACCGGCGCCCGCGTGGTGCCCGGCCTGCGCGGGGAGACCGGAGGTGCCCTCGATGCCTGAGATCTCGCGTGCCGCGTACGCCGACCTGTTCGGCCCGACCGCCGGTGACCGCATCCGGCTCGCCGACACCGATCTGCTGATCGAGATCGATCAGGACCGCTCCGGCGGTCCCGGACTCGCCGGTGACGAGGCGGTGTTCGGCGGCGGCAAGGTCATCCGCGAGTCGATGGGCCAGTCGCGGGCCACGCGCGCGGAGGGCACGCCCGACACGGTCATCACGGGCGTCGTGATCATCGACCACTGGGGCATCGTCAAGGCCGACGTCGGCATCCGCGACGGCCGGATCACCGGCATCGGCAAGGCGGGCAACCCCGACACGATGGACGGGGTGCACCCGGACCTCGTCATCGGCCCCGAGACGGAGATCATCGCCGGCAACGGGCGGATCCTCACCGCCGGCGCCATCGACGCGCACGTCCACTTCATCTGCCCGCAGATCGCCGACGAGGCGCTCGCCTCGGGCATCACCACCCTCATCGGCGGCGGCACCGGACCCGCCGAGGGCTCCAAGGCGACCACCGTGACCCCCGGCCCCTGGCATCTGGCCCGGATGCTGGAGGCGATGGAGGGCCACCCCGTCAACTTCGGTTTGCTGGGCAAGGGCAACACCGTCTCCCACGCGGCGATGCTGTCCCAGATCCGCGGCGGCGCGCTCGGCCTCAAACTGCACGAGGACTGGGGCACCACCCCGGCCGTCATCGACGCCTCGCTGACCGTCGCCGACCAGACCGGCATCCAGGTCGCCATCCACACGGACACGCTGAACGAGGCAGGCTTCGTCGGTGACACCCTGGCCGCCATCGCCGGCCGGGGCATCCACGCCTACCACACCGAGGGCGCGGGCGGCGGGCATGCGCCGGACATCATGACCGTCGTCTCCGAGCCGCACGTGCTGCCGAGCTCGACGAACCCGACGCGCCCGTTCACCGTCAACACCGCCGAGGAACACCTCGACATGCTGATGGTGTGCCACCACCTCAACCCCGCGGTGCCGGAGGACCTCGCCTTCGCCGAGTCGCGGATCCGGCCGTCGACCATCGGGGCGGAGGACATACTGCACGACCTCGGCGCGATCTCGATCATCTCGTCCGACTCGCAGGCCATGGGGCGGGTGGGTGAGGTCGTCATGCGGACCTGGCAGACCGCCCATGTGATGAAGCGGCGGCGGGGCGCGCTGCCGGGGGACGGGCAGGCCGACAACCTGCGGGTGCGGCGGTACGTGGCCAAGTACACGATCAACCCCGCGCTCGCGCAGGGCCTCGACCGCGAGATCGGCTCCGTGGAGACCGGCAAGCTCGCCGACCTGGTGCTGTGGGAGCCGGCGTTCTTCGGGGTCAAGCCCCAACTCGTCATCAAGGGCGGACAGATCGCGTACGCGCAGATGGGCGACGCCAACGCCTCCATTCCGACGCCGCAGCCGATCCTGCCCCGTCCGATGTTCGGCGCGATCGGCCGGGCACCGGCGTCGAACTCGGTCAACTTCGTCGCCCCGCTCGCGATCGAGGACGGGCTGCCGGAGCGGCTTCAGCTCGGTAAGCGGTTCGTTGCCATCGAGTCGACGCGTGGGGTCACCAAGGCCGACATGCGGGAGAACGACGCTCGGCCCGAGGTGCGGGTCGATCCCGACAGCTTCGCCGTGCACATCGACGGGGAGCTGGTGGAGGCCACGGCCGCCGCCGAACTGCCCATGGCTCAGCGGTACTTCCTGTTCTGAGGGCTGGGGGCTGGTTCTGATGTCACGAGCTGCACTCCTCGTCCTCGCCGACGGTCGCTTTCCCGCCGGGGGCCACGCGCACTCCGGCGGGGCCGAGGCGGCCGTCAAGGCGGGGCGGATCACCGGGGCCGCGAGCCTGGAGGACTTCTGCCGGGGGCGGTTGCACACGGCCGGCCTGGTCGCCGGCTCGCTCGCCGCGGCCGCTGCGCTCGGAGGCGATGCGGTGGCCCTCGACGCGGCGGCCGACGCGCGTACGCCTTCGCCCGCCTTGCGGCTCGCCGCCCGGAAGCTGGGCCGGCAGTTGATGCGGGCCGCTCGGGCCACGTGGCCGTCCGGGGAGCTGGACGAGCTGGCTCGGCGGTTTCCCAAAGGAGCACATCAGCCGGTCGTGCTGGGGGTTGCGGCTCGGGCCGCGGGGTTGGGGGCCGGGGAGGCGGCTTACTGCGCGGCATACGAGTGTGTGAGTGGGCCGGCGAGTGCCACGGTCCGGTTGCTGAGTCTTGATCCCTTTGACGCCACGGGCGTGCTGGCTCGGTTGGCGCCGGAGGTGGACCTGGTGGTGGATCGGGCCGTGGAGGCGGGGCGGGGTGTTGTCGACGGCGGAGTCGATGAGTTGCCTGCGGTTTCTGCTCCGCTGTTGGAGGTCGGGGCGGAGGTGCATGCGGCTTGGGGTGTGCGGTTGTTTGCGTCCTGAGTGATTTCGCCCCCGCCGCCCCTACCCTTCCCGTCCCTGGGGGCTGCCGCCCCCAGACCCCCGCTTCGGCCCTGAACGGGCCTCGTCCTCAAACGCCGGACGGGCTGGAATGCCTGGACCGCCAGCTCAAAACAAAGGAGCCGCTCATGCACCTCGACCACTCCCACCACGGCCCCCGCGCCGTCAGTGCCGACGCCCGCCGTCCCGACGGGTCGCGTCGTGCCCTGCGGATCGGGCTCGGTGGGCCCGTGGGGTCCGGTAAGACGGCCACGGTTGCCGCGCTGTGCGGTGCTCTGCGGGACGAGCTGTCCTTGGCCGTTGTCACGAACGACATCTACACACGCGAGGATGCCGAGTTTCTGTTGCGGGAGGCCGTGTTGCCGCCCGAACGGATCACGGCCGTGGAGACGGGGGCCTGTCCGCACACCGCGATCCGGGACGACATCTCCGCGAACCTCGAAGCCGTCGAGGACCTGGAGGACGCGGTCGGGCCGCTTCAGCTCATTCTCGTGGAGTCCGGTGGGGACAACCTCACCGCCACCTTCTCCAAGGGGCTCGTCGACGCGCAAATCTTCGTGATCGACGTCGCCGGTGGGGACGACATCCCGCGCAAGGGCGGGCCGGGGGTGACGACCGCCGATCTGCTCGTCGTCAACAAGACCGACCTCGCGCCGTACGTCGGCTCCGACCTGGCGCGGATGGCGGCCGACGCCAAGGCGCAGCGGGCCGAACTGCCGGTCGTGTTCCAGTCGCTGAGGAGCGAGCCCGGAGTCAAGGACGTCGCCGACTGGGTGCGGGCTCAGCTCGTGGCGTGGACGGCATGACGACCACCGTCGCCGGGGTGCGGGCACGGGCACGGATCGTGGCCCGGGACGACGGGCGGGGCGGCACGTCGCTGCCCGTGCTCGACGGTGACGGGCCGCTGGCGCTGAGGCGGACGCGGGGGAGCGGTGCCGAGGCGCGGGTGGTGCTCGTGGGGGCGATGAGCGGGCCGCTGGGTGGTGATCAGTTCGCCATCGAGGCTGACGTGGAGGCCGGTGCCCGGCTGCGCGTCGGGTCGGCGGCGGCCACCATCGCGCTGCCGGGGCAGAGCAAGGGCGAGGCCCGTTACGAGGTACGGCTGTCCGTGGCCGACGGGGGTGAACTGCACTGGCTGCCCGAGCAGTTGATCTCCGCCGGGGGCAGCGATCTGCAGGTGACCACCCGCGTCGAAGTCGGTGCCACCGGGCGGCTCGTGCTGCGTGAGGAGCAGGTGCTCGGGCGGGTGGGGGAGGCGCCCGGGCGGCTCGGGAGCCGGATCCGGGTGGGGGTTGCGGGGCGGGTCGTCCTTGATCAGGAGCTGGCCTGCGGGCCCGGTGCGCCGGGTGGCTGGGACGGGCCCGCAGGGCTCGGCGGGTTTCGGGCAGTCGGGCAACTCGTCGTCGTACGGCCCGAATTCGCGGAGGCTCCGGTGCCGGCACGGGTGCTGGCGGAGAACGCCGCTGTCATGCCCCTCGCCGGGCCCGCCGTCCTGGTGAGCGCCGTGGCGGCGGACGCGTTGCGGCTGCGCCGACTGCTCGACGAGGCCCTCGACCTGCTCGGCTGAGTCCCCCGGGGGCGCGTCAGCTTATGGGCAGCCGCGGCAGCTTGCGCTCCTTCCCGGCCTTGGCCTGAGCCTTGGCTGCGGCTTCCTGCTCCGCTTTCGCGACGGCCGCGTACTGGTCGACGTACTCCTGCTCGGACAGCGCCAGGATCGCGTACATGATCTCGTCGGTCACGGCGCGCAGGATCGCCTTCTCGTTCTCCATGCCCTCGTAACGGGAGAAGTCGAGGGGCTCGCCGAAGCGGATCTTCACCGGGTGGACGTTCGGGATGACCTTGCCGGGGGGCTGCGCCTCGAAGGTGCCGATCATCGCGCAGGGGATGACCGGGACACGAGCCTTGAGCGCCATCACCGCGACCCCGACCTTGCCCTTGTAGAGCCGGCCGTCGTGCGAGCGGGTGCCCTCCGGGTAGATGCCGAGGAGTTCGTCCTTGCTCAGGACCCCCAGTCCCTCGCGGATCGCGGCCTGGCCCGCCTCCTTGCCGGTGCGGTCGACCGGGATCTGGCCGGCGCTGCGGAAGAAGGCCGCGGTCAGACGGCCCTTGAGGCCGGGGCCTGTGAAGTACTCCTTCTTCGCGAGGAAGGTGATGCGCCGCTTGAGTATCGCCGGCATCAGGAAGTGGTCGGAGAACGACAGGTGGTTTCCCGCGACGATGGCCGCACCCGTGGCCGGTACATGTTCGAGGCCCTCTATTCGGGGCCGGAAGACCAGTCTCAGCAGAGGTCCCAACAACACGTATTTCAGTACGTAGTAGAACAAGGGGGCGCTCCTCACTCCGGCGGATCAGCTTGGGCCGCCGCGTTCTGGCAGGTCACCCAGCGTGCCGTGGGGCTGTCAGTGTAGGCGCAGGGGTGACAGGCCGGAACCGGGCCGGGACGGGCGGATGCCGACCGGCAGAGACCGTTCTGAGTGGATGTCAGGTAGTTGGCGGGCGGCGGCGTTTGCGGATGGGGAGGACCGCCGGACCAGCCTGGTGTCCGGGGTCGGCGTGCGGCAACTCGATGGCGGTGTTTGGCGTGATCACGCTTGCCGCGTGGCAGGTGGGCCGCCCTTGCGGGGAGCCGTCGGGTCTGCTCGTCCATCACAGCCGCACAATGATCAGCGCCGTGTCGTCCGTCGCGCCCCCCGGCGGCAGCAGCTCCAGGAGAACGGAGTCGGCGAGGGCCTCGGGGTCGGACGTGCGATGGCGCACGAGCGCGTCGGCGAGACGGGCCAGGCCCGTGTCGATGTCCTCGCGGCGGCGCTCGATCAGGCCGTCGGTGTACAGCGCGAGCGTGGCGCCCTCGGCGTAGGTGGTGACCGCCTGCGGTCTCGGCTGCGGGTCGGGGCGGGCGTCCAGCGGCGGATCCGTGGCCAGGTCCAGGAACTCCACCCTGCCGTCGGCGTGCACCAGCGCCGGCGGCGGGTGGCCGGCGCTGCTGTACGTGATGGTGCGGGCGTCGAAGTCGATGAACGTCGCGACCGCGGTGGCCGACTCGGCGCCGTCCACGACATGGGCGTACCGCCCCAGCACGTCGAGTGCCTGCGCCGGGCCGTCGGCGACCCGGGAGGTGGCGCTGAGCGCGCTGCGCAGCTGGCCCATCACACCGGCTGCTGCGAGGCCGTGGCCGACCACGTCACCCACGGACACGCCGATGCGGTTGCCGCCGACCAGGTCGATCAGGTCGTACCAGTCGCCGCACACGTTCAGGGCGCCCACCGCGGGCCGGTAGCGCACGGCGGCCCGGTGATTGCCCACCTGCCGGCGGGCGGGCAGCATCGCCTCCTGCAGGGCCAGGGCCACCTCGCGCTCGCGGGCGTGGGACTGCCGCAGCCGTTCGTTGACCTCCTGCAGCTCCCGGGCGCGGGTGTACAGCTCGGCCTCCAGGACTCGCGCCCGGCTGTCACCGCTGGTGCCGCCGCGCATGCGGATGAGCGCGGTGACCTCCTCGACCCGGTGCGCGACCAACGCCACCTGTCCGTCGGGGCCGAAGACGGGCGCGTTGATCGGGCTCCAGTAGCGCTCCTCCCAGTGGCCGGGCATGGCGGCGTCCTCCACGTCGTAGCGCTGCAGCGCCATCGTGTCGCGCTCGCCGGTCGTCACCACACGCATCATCGACGCCTGGACGTCGCGCATGCCGGTGGCGGCGGGGTCGTTGGGGTTCTCGGGGAAGACGTCGAAGATGTACCGGCCCACCAGCTCCGCGCGGCTGCGCCCGGACAGGCGCTGGAAGTCCTCGTTGGCGTCGGCGTAGACCAACTCCGGGGTCAGCAGGGCCACCATTCCGGGCAGGCTCTGGAACACCGCCTCGTAGTCGATCGCCTTTTCGTTCATGGCTCCCGCCTCACCACCGGGATCAGATCAGTTTCCCATGCTGTGCGTCGTATGTACCGATGTACTACATGTGCTGTGATTCGTCTCTTCAGGGCGACGGATCCGTCAGGGACTGCTCGGCCCAGATGATCTTCCCGTCGGGAACGAAGCGGGTGCCCCAGCGCTCTGTGACCTGGGAGACCAGGAGCAGCCCGCGGCCGCCCTCGTCGGTGGTGCGCGGATGGCGCAGATGCGGGGCCGTGGCGCCGCCGTCGAAGACCTCGCAGACCAGCGCGCGCTCCTTGATCAGACGCAGCCGGATGGGGCCGTCGGAGTAGCGGATCGCGTTGGTGACCAGCTCGCTGACGACCAGCTCCGTCGTGAAGATCAGTTCCTCCAGGCCCCAATCCGCCAGCATCCGGGAGGCCGTCTTGCGGGCGTCCGCGACCGCGGCGGGGTCGGAGGGCAGGTCCCAGTCGGCGACCTGCTCGGAGCCCAGGAGCCGGGTGCGAGCCATCAGCAGGGCCACGTCGTCATGCGGGCGGTCCGGCGTCAGGGCGTCGACCACGGTCCGGCACTGCACTTCGATCGAGGGCGCGCGCTGCTCAAGCGCCTCGCGCAGCCGGTCCCGGTCGGCGTCCACGGCCCAGTCGTCCCCGTGGGCCAGCAGCCCGTCGGTGTGCAGCGCGAGCGTGCTGCCCTCCGCCAGTGCCAGCTCGACCGACTCGAAGGGGGGACCGCCCACGCCCAGCGGCGGGCCCTGCGGGAGATCGACGAAGGCCACGCCGCCGTCGGGCATGACGACGGCGGGCGCCGGATGGCCCGCGGCCGCCATCGTGCACTGCCCGTCGACCGGGTCGTAGACGACGTACACACACCCCGACCCCACGGACTGGGCGACGGCCTCCTCCTCGTCCATGTGGACGCCCTCTTCCCTGGCCGACCTGACGACCAGGTCGTCGAGATGTGCCAGCACCTCCTCGGGCGGCAGATCCAGCAGGGCGAGGGTCCGTACCGCGGTCCGTAGCCGCCCCATCGCCGCGGCGGCGTCGATGCCGTGGCCCGGCACTTCGCCCACGACGAGGGCGACGCGAGCGCCGGACAGCGGGATCACGTCGTACCAGTCGCCGCCGAGGCCGGTCAGCTCGTCGGCCGGCCGGTAGCAGGCGGACACCTCCAGCGCGTCCTGCTCGGGCAGGACGTGCGGCAGCAGGCTGCGCTGCAGGACCAGCGCCGCGTCGCGCTCGCGGGTGTAGCGCCGGGCGTTGTCGACGCAGACGGCCGCCCGTGAGACGAGGTCCTCGGCCAGGTTCAGGTCGTCCTCCTCGAAGGCCTCCTGACGGTGGCGCCGGAAGAAGGAGGTGACTCCCAGCGTGACGCCCCGCGCGCGGATCGGCACGATCATCACGCTGTGCAGGCCCAGTTCGAGGAAGATGGCGGCCTCTCCGCCGCGCGCGTGCTCGGCCCATGCCTCACCGAGCGGATCGAGCCTCTCCGCGCGCCAGGACGTGGCCGTCCTGAGGGAGCGGATGGGCGGGGACCCCGCCGGGTAGGCGACCAGGTCGCCGATGCCCACGACGGCCTCCGGCACTCGCTCGGTGGCCGAACGATGTCCCGCGCGGCGCAGCGTCACCGGCTCCGTGTCGCGAAACGGCCCGGCCGCGGGCTCGCCGCCCCGGAGCACCGACTCCAGAAGGTCCACGGTGACGAGGTCGGCCAGGCCCGGTACGGCCACGTCCGCCAGCTCCTGGGCGGTGCGGTTGATGTCCAGGGTCCGGCCGATCCGCTCGCCGGCCCGGTCGAGCAGCGCCAGGCGCTGGCGGGCCCGGTGCCGGTCGGAGATGTCCTCCACCGTGTAGTACACGCCCATGGGGTGCCCGTGGCCGTCGTCGAGCCGGGTGAACGACATCATGTGCGCGGTCTCGCGCAGCGGCTGGGAGCGGGCGTGGCCCACGTGCTCGTAGCCGACGATCGGTTCGCCGGTCGTCAGGGCATGGCGCATCTGCGCCTCGATGGACTCGGAGTCCAGTCCGGGCTGTATGTCGGCGAGCCGCAGCCCGAGCCGGCGGCTGGGCGGGCCGCCCCCGTACTGGGCGAGTGCGTCGTTCGACCAGACGTAGCGCAGATCCGTGTCGACGATCGCTATCCCGACGGGGGAGCGGGCGACCATCTGCTCCAGCACGGCCCGGCTCATGTCCCAGCCGGGTGCCTCGTCCAGCTCCGACAGCAGGGCGAGCCACCGCGAGGAGCCCTCGGTGTCGAGGGCCGCGGTGATCCGCACCATGATCCCGACAGTCCGCCCGTCCTCGTGCAGGCCGGTCAGCAGCCCCACCCATCCGCCGTCCGCTCGGCACCGCTCCATCACCTCCGGCACCCGCGCCGCGTCCTCGGCACTCAGCAGCTCGGCGACGTTCCGCCCGACGGCCTCGTCGGCCCCGTACGCCAGCAGCCGCTGTGCCTCCCTGGTCCACCCCGTCACCCGACCCTGCGCATCGAGCAGCACAGGCGCGGCGTCCGCCACGTCGAACCACTGCCGGGCAGCGCCCCGCTCCTCGTGTGTGCCCACGGCCGACCTCTCTGTCGCTTAGAGCGGTCTACCACCTCTTGTCCCCATCTTCACCCTTCCGGTGGGCGTTGCCTCTTTGCGGGGGCCGGGTGGGGGCGAGGTGGAGCCGGTTGGCGGGAGTCGCGTTTGACGCCGGTGCCGGGCGCACTCGCGTGGCGGGGCCTCTGGGGCGGAGGCTTCGGGGGTTCGACCGGCATGCCGTCAGCCTGGCCTTCGCGTCGGGGACCGGGCCGGCGGGCTGGGCTGTTTCAGTTCGTTCTCCGGCGTTTGCGGGGCCAGGTGCGGGGGTGGAGCCGGTTGGTGGGGGTTGCGTCCGGTGCCGGCTGCTGGGCGTGCTCGCGTGGCGGGGTCCTTGGCCGGGGCTGCGGCGGCGAGGCCGGGATGCAGGCAGCCCGGCGCCCGCGTCGGGGGCCGGGCCGTCGGGCTGGGGTGTTTCAGTTCGTTCTCGCGCGTTTGCGGGGCCGGGCGCGTGGGGGTGGAGCCGGTTGGTGGGGGTTGCGTCCGGCGTCGCTGCTGGGCGTGCTCGCGTGGCGGGGTCCTTGGCCGGGGCTGCGGCGGCGAGGCCGGGATGCCGACAGCCCGGCTCCCGCGTCGGGAAGCGGGCCGTCGGGCCGGGTCGGGTTACTTCAGTACCTTCTCCAGCGTTCCCAGCGCTGCCACCAGCTCCTCCGCCGTGATCGTCAGGGGCGGGGCCAGACGGATCGTGGAGCCGTGGGTGTCCTTGACCAGGATGCCCTCGCGCATGAGGCGCTCGCCGATCTCCCGGCCCGTGCCGAACGCCGGGTCGATGTCGACGCCCGCCCACAGGCCCCGCGCACGGAAGCCGACGACGCCCTTGCCGACCAGGTCCGACAGGCCGCTGCGCAGGATGGCGCCCAGCTCGGCGGCCCGGCGCTGGAACTCGCCCGTCTCCAGGAGCCCGACCACGGCCGTGCCGACCGCGGCGGCCAGCGGGTTGCCGCCGAACGTGGAGCCGTGCTCGCCCGGCCGCAGGACGCCGAGTACGTCACGGCGGGCCACCACGGCGGACACCGGCACGATGCCGCCGCCCAGGGCCTTGCCCAGCAGCACCATGTCCGGGACGACGCCCTCGTGCTCGACGGCGAGCGTACGGCCCGTGCGGCCGAGGCCCGACTGGATCTCGTCCGCGATGAACAGGCAGCCCTTGCGCCGGGTCAGCTCGCGCACGCCGGCCAGGTAGCCCGAATCAGGGATGAGGACGCCCGCCTCGCCCTGGATCGGCTCCAGCAGCACCGCCGCCGTCGTCTCGTCGACCGCCGCCTCCAGCGCCGCCAGGTCGTTGTACGGCACGACCCGGAAACCCGGCGTGAACGGGCCGAAGCCCTGCCGCGCGGTCTCGTCCGTGGAGAACGACACGATCGTCGTCGTACGGCCGTGGAAGTTGTCCGCCGCGACCACGATCGTCGCCTGGTCGGCCGGGACGCCCTTCACCTCGTACGCCCACTTGCGGGCCACCTTGATGCCGCTCTCCACAGCCTCGGCGCCGGTGTTCATCGGCAGGACCATGTCCAGGCCCGTCAACTGGGCCAGGCGCTCGGCGAACTCGGCGAGCCTGTCGTTGTGGAAGGCACGCGAGGTGAGCGTCAGGCGGTCGAGCTGGGCGTGCGCCGCCTCGACCAGCGCGGGATGGCGGTGGCCGAAGTTCAGCGCCGAGTAGCCGGCCAGCATGTCCAGGTAGCGGCGGCCCTCCACGTCCTCCACCCAGGTGCCCTCGGCACGCGCGACGACCACGGGCAGCGGATGGTAGTTGTGCGCCAGGACCGGCTCCTCGGCGCGGATCAGATCGGCGGACGAACGGGTCTGCGCGGGCGCGGTCATGAGCGGATCTCCTGGGTGCAGCACTTGATGCCGCCGCCGGCCTTGCGGAACTCCGACAGGTCGACGGGGACGGGGACATAGCCGCGCTCGTCCAGCCGGGCAGCGAGGGCCTCGGCCTGCGGCGCGATGAAGACGTGACGGCCGTCGGACACGGAGTTCAGGCCGAACGCGGTGGCGTCGTCGCGGGTGGCGAGCACCGCATCCGGATACAGCCGCGCGAGCACCTCACGACTGCCGGGCGAGAACGCCTCCGGGTAGTAGGCGATGTTGTCGTCGTCGAGCACGAACAGCGCCGTGTCGAGGTGGTAGAAGTACGGGTCCACCAGCGTCAGGCTGATCACCGGGTGGCCGAAGAACTCCTGCACCTCGCGGTGCGCCTCACGCGTGGTACGGAATCCGGTGCCGGCGAGCACATAGCGGCCCGTCCACACCAGGTCGCCCTCGCCCTCGCAGACGGACTCGGGCCGGTACACGTCGAAGCCCGCCGTCTTGAACCACGTGTCGTAGTGCGTGGACTCGGGGCGGCGCTCGCTGGCGTGGAAGAGGGAGCCGAAGACGCGGCCGCCGACGACGACGGCCGAGTTCGCGGCGAAGACCATGTCGGGCAGACCGGGGACCGGCTCTACGACGTCCACGTCGTGGCCGTGGGAGCGGTAGGCACGGATCAGCGACTGCCACTGCCCATGAGCCAGATCGACGTCGACGCGGACGTCGGGCTGCATCCAGGGGTTGATCGCGTACTGCACGGCGAAGTGTCTGGGTTCGCAGACGAGGAAGCGCCGCCGGCGCGGCACACGGGTATCGGTCACAGAGGGGTTCCTCCGCTTCCTGCGGTGTCGATGAGGATTGACACCAAGGTAAGAAGGCACCCCGACGAGCGACAAGCAACGAAAATTGCGTGTCCACGCAGGAATGCTGCGTATTTGGCCGAGCTGGCGCACGCCTGCTGCGCGGCCCCGGGATCAGGCGCCTTCCTCCGGAGGGGCGAGGCCCGCGGCGCCCGCTTCCGGACTCTCCGGGAGGAGGTGGGACAGCACCATCACGCTGATCGTCTTGCGGATGAACGGCTCGACACGGATGCGCTCCAGCACCTCCTCGAAGTGCTCCACGTCCCGCGCCCGCACATGCAGCAGGGCGTCCGCGCCCCCGGTCACCGTCATCGCCGCCGTGATCTCCGGATGGTTGCGCACCACCTCCGCGAGCCGCCGCGGCGGGGCCGCGCCCTCGCAGTACACCTCGACGTACGCCTCCGTACGCCAGCCCAGCGCCGACGGCTGGACCGTGGCCGAGAAGCCGGTGATCACGCCCGTGTCGCGCAGCCGGTCCACGCGCCGCTTGACCGCCGTCGCGGACAGTCCGACGCTCGTGCCGATCTCGGCGAAGCTCTTCCTGGCGTTCGCCATGAGGGCGGTGATGATCTTCCGGTCGAGTTCGTCGAAGGAGGCCGCGCCGCTGTTCATGAGGGCACTGTAAGCGGCCCGCCACCCAGCGCGAACGTCCCGCCGGAGCACATGTCCAAGCGTGCGAATTGCTCCTACACTCCGGGTTCATGCTGCGCGCCCTGGCTGTCGACGACGAACGCCCCTCGCTGGAGGAGCTGCTCTACCTGCTCAACGCCGACCCCCGCATCGGCAGCGCGGAGGGCGCCGGCGACGCGACCGAGGCGCTGCGCCGCATCAACCGCGCCCTGGAGTCGGGGCCGGGCGGGCCGGAGGCGATCGACGTCGTCTTCCTCGACATCAACATGCCCGGCCTGGACGGTCTGGACCTGGCCCGGCTGCTCACCGGGTTCGCCAAGCCACCGCTGGTCGTGTTCGTCACCGCCCACGAGGACTTCGCCGTCCAGGCCTTCGACCTCAAGGCCGTCGACTACGTCCTCAAACCCGTCCGCAAGGAGCGGCTCGCCGAGGCGGTCCGCCGGGCGGTCGAACTGCGCGCCGCCGAGCTCCGCGACGCCGCGCCCCGCATACCCGTGAGCGAGCCCGACCCCGACCACATACCCGTGGAACTCGGCGGCGTGACCCGGTTCGTCGCCGTCGAGGACATCACCCACGTCGAGGCCCAGGGCGACTACGCCCGGCTGCACACCGACAAGGGCAGCCACCTGGTCCGCATCCCGCTGTCCACCCTGGAGGAGCGCTGGCGCTCCCGCGGCTTCGTCCGCATCCACCGCCGCCACCTCGTCGCCCTGCGCCACATCGGCGAACTCCGCCTGGACGCGGGCACCGTCAGCGTCATGGTGGGCTCCGAGGAACTACAGGTCAGCCGACGGCACACGCGCGAGCTGCGCGACCTGCTGATGAGGAGGCCGTGACGATGCCGCAGAACCCCGCCGAACGCCGCGTCGTGGTCACCGGCCCGCCCCGGCAGACCCTCCCCCACGCTCGGCTTCGCTCGCGCGGGCGGTACCCCCACGTCTCCGGCTACTACCGGCCCCGCACCGAGATCGACGAGCAGACCACCCTCGGCCACACCTACGTCCGCTCCCTGATGCGCACCCAACTGCGCACCGCCCTCGCGGTGTTCGCCGTCCTCGGCCTGCTCATCGGCCCGCTGCCCCTGCTCTTCGCGGCGATGCCGGACGCCCGCCCCCTGGTCTGGGCGATCCTCGGCTTCGGCCTCTACGCCCCGCTGGTCCTGCTCGCCCGCTGGTTCGTGCGCCGAGCGGAGCGCAACGAACGGGACTTCGTACGGCTCGTCGAAGACCGCTGAGCCAGAGGAACCAACAGGGTCGTGAACTCCAGCTACGCCGTCCCCGCCGTCGCCCTCGTCGTCCTCGCGACCGTCCTCGTCGGCGCCTTCGGCCTGCGCATCTCCCGCACCACCTCCGACTTCTACGTCGCCTCCCGCACCGTCGGCCCCCGCCTCAACGCCGCCGCGATCAGCGGCGAGTACCTCTCCGCCGCCTCGTTCCTCGGCATCGCGGGCCTGGTCCTCGTACAGGGCCCCGACATGCTCTGGTACCCGGTCGGCTACACCGCCGGCTACCTGGTCCTGCTGCTGTTCGTCGCGGCCCCGCTGCGCCGCTCCGGCGCCTACACCCTCCCCGACTTCGCCGAGGCGCGCCTCTCCTCGCAGGCCGTACGGCGGCTCGCGGGCGCCTTCGTCGTCGGCACCGGCTGGCTGTATCTGCTGCCCCAACTCCAGGGCGCCGGACTGACGCTGACCGTGCTCACGGGCGCGCCCGACTGGCTCGGCGGAGTGATCGTCGCGGTCGTCGTGGTCGCCATCGTCGCCGCCGGCGGCATGCGCAGCATCACCTTCGTGCAGGCCTTCCAGTACTGGCTCAAACTCACCGCCCTGCTCGTCCCCGCGCTCTTCCTGATCCTCGCCTGGCAGGGCGACGGCGCCCCCCGCCACGCCTTCGACGAACCGGCGACCTTCCGCGAACAGAGCGTCGTCCGCGTCGACGACACCGTCGACCTGAAGCTCGACAGCGCGTTGACACTCACCGTGAACGGCACGGTCGACGGCCGCACGCACGAGGACCAGAAGGTCCGGCTCCCGGCCGGCACCCACCACATCGAGGCCGGCACCCGACTGACCTTCGACAAGGGCGCCCCCGTTCCCGACCCCGACCGCGGCGGCAGCGGCAGCCTGTCGCCCTCGCAGGCCGAGAGCCGCGGCGAACGCCCGCTGTACGCCACGTACGGGCTGATCCTCGCCACCTTCCTCGGCACCATGGGCCTGCCGCACGTCGTCGTCCGCTTCTACACCAGCCCGCACGGCGTCGCCGCCCGCCGCACCACCGTCGCCGTGCTGGGCCTGATCGGCGCCTTCTACCTCCTGCCCCCGGTCTACGGCGCCCTCGGCCGCCTCTACGCCCCCGAGCTCACCCTCTCCGGCGACGCGGACGCCGCCGTGCTGCTGCTGCCCGAGCGGATGATCGGCGGCCTCGGCGGTGACCTGCTCGGCGCGCTGGTCGCGGGCGGCGCCTTCGCCGCGTTCCTGTCGACGGCGTCGGGCCTGACCATGGCCGTCGCGGGCGTGCTCACCCAGGACGTCCTCCCGTCGCGCGGCGTACGCCACTTCCGGCTCGGCACCGTCCTCGCCATGGCCGTCCCGCTCGCCGCGAGCGCCCTGGTCGGCGGGCTCCCCGTCGCCGACGCGGTGGGCCTCGCGTTCGCCGTGTCGGCGTCCTCGTTCTGCCCGCTGCTCGTCCTCGGGATCTGGTGGCGACGGCTGACCCCGCCCGGCGCGGCCGCCGGGATGCTGGTGGGCGGCGGTTCCGCACTGCTGGCCGTCGCGGCGACGATGGCCGGCTTCCCCGGCTCCGGAGCCCTGCACGCGCTGCTCGCCTGGCCCGCGCTCTGGTCGGTGCCGCTGGGCTTCCTCACGATGGTGCTGGTCTCCCTGGCCACGCCGAGCCGGGTGCCGGCCGGGACGGCGGCGATCCTGGCCCGGTTCCATCTGCCGGAGGAACTGCGGGCGGAGGTGAAGGCATGACGTGTCCCATCGCCGGAAGGCGTGAGTCGGCAGGGGCTATGAGGTGCCCCATCGCCGGGCGGCGCGAAACGGAGACGACATGAGCGGGTTCATCGCGGGCCTGTGCGTGGCGATCCTCCCGCTGCTGGCCGCAGGCTTCTGGCTCGGCCGGCGCACCGCCCGCCCCGAGAACTCCGGCGGTCTCGGCACCCCCGTCGAGCACGCCACCTTCGAGACCCTGCACACCGCCTCCCTCGCCGCACCACCGCTGCGCGCCGGACTCACCGAGGAGACCGCCCGCAAGTCGGCCCGCAGGCTCCGCTCACTGCTCGGCACGGACGCGCTGTGCCTGACGGACCAAAAGGACGTCCTGGTCTGGGACGGGGTCGGCGGCCATCACCGTACGGAGATCATGGAACTCCTCGCCGGTCCCCTGGAGTCGGGCCGCGGCGAGGCCTTCCCGCTCACCTGCAGCGCCCCGGACTGCCCGGTGCGCTGGGCGGTGGTCGCCCCGCTCACCGTCGACGACCGGGTGCACGGCGCCCTCGTCGCCTGCGCGCCCCGGGAGTCGGCCGTGCTGGTGCGCGCAGCAGGCGAGGTGGCCCGCTGGGTGTCGGTCCAGCTGGAGCTGGCCGACCTCGACCAGTCCCGCACCCGCCTGATCGAGGCCGAGATCAAGGCCCTGCGCGCGCAGATCTCCCCGCACTTCATCTTCAACTCGCTGGCGGTGATCGCCAGCTTCGTGCGCACCGACCCCGAGCGCGCCCGCGAACTGCTCCTGGAGTTCGCCGACTTCACCCGCTACTCCTTCCGCAGGCACGGCGACTTCACCACCCTCGCCGAAGAACTGCACGCCATCGACCACTACTTGGCGCTCGTGCGGGCACGCTTCGGCGACCGCCTGTCGGTCACCCTGCAGATCGCCCCCGAGGTGCTGCCGGTGGCCCTGCCCTTCCTCTGTCTCCAGCCGCTCGTCGAGAACGCCGTGAAGCACGGCCTGGAGGGCAAGGCGGCGTCCGCGGGCAAGAGCCACATCAGCATCACCGCACAGGACGCCGGCGCCGAGGCCCTCGTCGTCATCGAGGACGACGGTGCCGGAATGGACCCCGTCCTGCTGCGCCGCATCCTCGCCGGCGAGGTCAGCCCGTCGGGCGGTATCGGGCTGTCCAATGTCGACGACCGTCTCCGGCAGGTGTACGGCGACGCCTACGGGCTCGTCATCGAGACCGCCCCGGGAGCGGGCATGAAGATCACCGCCCGGCTGCCGAAGTACCAGCCGGGCGTGCACTCCGCGGGGCGGCTCACCCGGGAGTGAGGCTCAGCTGCCGCGGCTGGCCACCATCCCCAGCGTGATCAGCCCCAGCACCACCCACCCGAACCACAGCCAGCCATTGCTCCCGAGCGCCACCGTGTAGGCGGTCACCACGACGAGTCCGCCGACGGTGACCACCCCCATCGCCTTGGTAGAACCGTCCGTAGAACCGGGCATCGCAACACCCTCCTAGGCTTCGTCACCCTCCATGGTGCCCCCGTTCTGCTTCCTGACGGTGCACACGACGAAATGAGTGCCCGTCTTCCAGGACCCCTCGCTCGTCCAGGAGCCCGCCGTGTAGACGGAAGGATCGAAGCCGTAGTCGCGCGGCGGCACCTGGCGGGCGCACGCCGTGTCCGATTCGGTGCGCGCCTCGGTCAGCGTGACGTCGGCGCCCAGTCGGGTGAACCCGAGCACCTCCTCGTCGTGCGGGCCCGCGCAGGACACCAGGCGGGCGTCCCGGTGGGAGCGGACGTCCAGACAGTCCCGCCGCTGCATGGTCGCGGTGTCGGCGAACGCCGACCCCGGCTTCCGATGGCCGCCCAGCGGCCCGTACACCGGCCCGTGCGCGCCCAGCACCAGACAGGCGGTGCGCCGCCCGGCCGCCTCGAAGCCCGCCTCGGTCGGCACGAGGGCGAAGCTGCGGACGTCGGCGAGCCGCCCGCGGACGTCCTCCGTCCGCTGCTCGCACGCTCCCGGCCCCTTCTCCCGTGCCTCGGCGGCGGACGCGGCACCGACGAACGCCATCACCTGCCCGTCGGGCACCTTCTCCCGGCAACTGCGATCAAGACTCAGCCGGGGGGTGCCCCGGAAGGGGACCGTGCCGGGCCAGTCGGCAAGCACGCAATCACCGTCCTGCAGCGCACTGCCGAGTCCGACGGTGTCGCCGTAGGGCCGTGCGGTCCGCTTGGTGTCCGGCGACTGGGCCATGGCGTACCAGACGCCGGCCCCCGCGAGGGCCAGCCCGAGGACGCCGCCGAGGACCGCGTGGAGTATGCGGGGACGGGTTCGGCGCTGCCCGCCGGGACCAGGACCAGGGCCAGGCCCGGGGCCGGGTCCGGGGCCGAGGACCCGCGGACCGCCGTGCGCACCGGACGCGGGACCGAAGCCCGGGTGGCCGCCGGGCCGCTCGGACACGGGCAGCGAGCCGAAGCGCGCCGCGTCGGGCATGTGCCCCGGCGGCGCGCCGCCCCAGTGCGGCTGCGAACCCAGGTCGGTCTGAGTCCGCGCATACGCGTCGACCTCCGGAGCGACGATCCGCGACAGCGCCGCCTCCGCCTCCGCTGCCGACAGCCGCAGTGCCGGGTCCTTCTCCAGCAGCGCCTGCAGCACGGGCCCCAGTGCACCGGCCCGTGTGGCCGGCGGCGGCTCCTCCATGACCACCGCGGTGACCTGGGCCAGATGCGACTCGCGATCGAAGGGCCCCCGGCCCTCGACGGCGTGGTACAGCGTGCAGCCCAGCGAGAACAGATCGGTCGCCGGCGTGGGCGCCCCGCCCGTGACCCGCTCCGGAGCAAGATAGCCCGCCGTGCCCACGAGCGCCGACGCCAGCGTGTACCGCGTCTCACCGGCGTCCGGCTGCACCGAGATGCCGTAGTCGGTGAGCAGCACCCGCCCGTACGGCGCCCCGGTGCGGTCCGGAGCCAAAAGGATGTTCGCCGGTTTCACGTCCCGGTGCATGACGCCCCGCTGGTGTCCGGCCGTCAGCGCGTCGAGTACGGCGAGCCCGATGCGGGCGCACTCCGCGGGCGCCAGCGGGCCGCGCTGATCGATCAGGTCACGCAGATCGACGGCGCCCGTCACGTACTCCATGACGATCCACGGCAGCCCCTCGTGTTCCAGCACGTCATGCACGGTCACCACGTGCGGGTGGCCGCGCAGCCCAGCGGCGTGCCGGGCCTCCGTACGGGCACGGGCCACCCGGGCCTCGCGCTCTTCGGCCTCGACCGGATCCCGGAACACGATCTCCTTCAGCGCGACCTCGCAGGCGAGTCTCTGGTCGTGGGCGAGCCAGACATGGCCCATACCGCCGCTGCCGAGCCGGTTCAGCAGCAGATAACGGCCGGCGACGACCCGGCCCACTCCCGACGTCGATGATCCTGAGGGCATCCGGTGACTCCCGGGTTCTGCGGGTGCGCTGCGTGGTTGTCAGGCGGTCGTGCTCGCGGTGGGCCCGCCGGTGGACGGGGCGCTCGTCGCGGGCCGGCCGGTGTCGGGCGGCGGCGCGCTGCTGGTGACCGGGGCGCTGGTCGGGGGCGAGCTGGTGGTCTCCGGCGGTGCGCTGGTCGTGGGCGGGGGTGGCGAGCTGGACGTGGGGTCCTCGGGTGAGGGGGGCTTCGCCGAGCTGGGCGGCGGATCGGAGGACGGCGGATCGGACGGGCGCGGCGCCGCGGAGGACGGCGGGCCCGCGGACGGGGGCCCGCTGGTGGGGCCCGGGCTGCTCGGCCCGGAGCCACCGGATGATCCGGTGGACGGCGGCGGCGACGAGCCGGACGACGGGGGCGAGGACGACGAGGACGTGGGCGGCGTCGAGCCCGACGGATCCCGCGCCGACTCGGACGACCCAGGCCCGGACCCCGGCCCCGACCCCGATCGCGGGGGAGTGGACGTCCCACTCGACGAGCCACCGGACGTCGCCCCGCCGGCCACGCTCAACGTCACGTACTCCCCGAACCGCAGCTCCGTCCCGGCCGGCGGATCGGACGCCGTGACCCGGGCGTTGTCCGGCGGCAGCCCTCCGCCGGCAAAGGCGGTCGCCAGACCCGTGCCGGCCAGCCGCCGGCTCGCCTGCCCGAACGTCGTCCCGGCGAGGTCGGGCACCGCACGCCGCTCCCGCGTGTCGAACGTCGTGTCCTCCTCGCCCGTGGTGCCGACGGGCCGGTTGACGCCTCGGTCGGGTTCATGGACGTCGACGAGAGCGATTTGTTCCACTTCCCGCGTCGCGGGCCGTACGGCCACCACGGATGTCTTCTCGTAGCCCTTCCACTCCTCGTTGCGGTCGTCGAACTCGACCTTTATCCGCGTCGTGTCACCCTCGAAGGGCCGCAGCGGATTTCCGCACGAGCACTTCACCGCGGGAAGCCCCCGCTCGTCGACGAGAATCGCGATTCCCGTCTGAAGCAGCGCGTTGAAGGGGACGGCTTTTCCCTTTTTGTAGTCGTGGTTCTTCACGAGAGTGTCGTGACGCAGGAGTACGGGTGTGAGGCGGCCCAGATAATCCGGAATCTCGGCCGTCGTGAGGGAGAGCGCGGCTGCCCACGCCTGGGCCTTGCGCTCATTGGCCGGGTCGGTGAGGAACTCCTTCAGCCGTGCGACGTCGCAGATCGTCGGCTGCTTGGAACCCCCGTACAGACCAGGGGTGTCGCCCTGCTGCAGACCGCCGTGCGCCGACTGCGCCCGGACCTGCGCGTCCCGCCCCAGCCCCTGGTTCTCGTTGAAGAAGGGCGCGAGCGACGGAACTCCCGCAGCCACCGCTTTCACCACGGACAACGGTGTGTTCCGGTCACACCCACTGAGAGCCAGAACGAAGACCAACAGGACGGCGATCCTCCGAATCGCCGAAATCTCGGACCTGTGCACGAAAACGCGAAACGCCATTACCGCTCCCCCCGGCGGTTCCCCCGACGCGCTTCATGCTACTGAAAGGCGAAGCCTTTCGGTTTCCTCAGTTCCCGCGTGCGTTCAATGAGGCCAAATAGGCGTTGTACGCCTCGAGTTCCTTGTCGCCGTCCCGGTCGGCGGCCCGGTCCTTGCGCTTGGCCTGCCGCTGCTCGGAGCCGTACCACTGGAACAGCAGGGCGATCAGCACCAGCACGGACGGAATCTCACTGAACGCCCAGGCGATACCGCCGGCCGCGTTCTGGTCGGAGAGCGCGTCGATGCCGAGTGAGGCGGGCGGGTTCTTGAACGTCTCGACCATCGGCTCCGACGCCATCATCAACGCGATGCCGAAGAACGCGTGGAACGGCATTCCCGCGAACAACTCCAGCATCCGCATCAGATACCCCGGCCGGTGCGGACCGGGATCCACGCCGATGATCGGCCAGAAGAACACCACACCCACGGCGAGGAAGTGCACCATCATCGCGATGTGGCCGGTCTTGGAGCCCATCAGGAAGTCGAACAGCGGCGTGAAGTACAGCGCGTAGAGACTGGCGATGAACAGCGGAATGGTGAACGCCGGATGCGTGATGATCCGCATGTACCGGCTGTGCAGCAGGGCCAGCAGCAGTTCCCGCGGCCCCTTGCGCCCCCGCCCCGCCGGCGGCATCGCACGCAACGCCAGTGTCATCGGCGCACCGAGCAGGAGGAGAATCGGCGACAACATACTGATCACCATGTGCTGCACCATGTGCACGCTGAACATGACCATCCCGTAGTCATTCAGCCCGGTGCACATGACGAGCATCACGGACAGCACCCCGGCCACGTACGACACGGTCCGCCCCACGGGCCACTTGTCCCCACGCCGCGTGAGCCGCACGACACCCCACGCGTACAGCGCGAGCCCCACCAGACAGGCGACGAGAAAGAACGGGTCCGCGGACCACGCGAGCCCTCGTCCCAGCGTGAACGGCGGCAAATCCATCATCATGCCGTGCCCGCTGTGATCCATCCGCCGGCTCCTGTTTCGTGGGGGTTGTGCAAGTCTGTCCGCACACAGACTAGAACTGCCCCCAGTCGCCACTTCGACCGGGGGCATCAGTTCAAGGGCGAACCGGAGCTACAGCACGCACTCAGCCTCTTCGTACCGGTCCTCCGGCACGGTCTTCAGCGTCTCCACGGCCTCTGCCAGCGACACCATCACGATGTCGGTGCCACGCAGTGCCGTCATCCTGCCGAACTCACCCCGGTGCACGGCCTCCACGGCATGCCACCCGAACCGCGTCGCGAGCACGCGGTCGTACGCGGTGGGCGTACCCCCGCGCTGCACATGTCCGAGGATCACCGGCCGGGCCTCCTTGCCCAGGCGCCCCTCCAGCTCGATGGACAGCTGACGGGCGATCCCGGCGAACCGCTCGTGCCCGTAGATGTCCTTGCCGCCCTCGTCGAACGCCATGGAGCCGGGCCTCGGCTTCGCCCCCTCGGCCGCCACGACGATCGCGAAGCGCTTGCCCGCCTCGAACCGCGCGCCGACGACCCGGGTCAACTCCTCGATGTCGAAGGGCCGTTCCGGCACGACGATGGCGTGCGCGCCGGCCGCCATGCCGGAGTGCAGCGCGATCCAGCCGGTGTGCCGGCCCATGACCTCGACCACGAGCACCCGCTGGTGGGACTCGGCGGTGGTCTTGAGCCGGTCCAGGGCCTCGGTCGCAACGCCGACGGCCGTGTCGAAGCCGAAGGTGACGTCCGTGACCGCGATGTCGTTGTCGATGGTCTTCGGCACACCCACGACGGGCAGGCCGTTGTCCGACATCAGCCGGGCCGCCTTCAGTGTGCCCTCGCCGCCGATCGGGATGATCGCGTCGAGGCCGAGCTCCTCGAGATGGCCCTTCGCCCGTTCCACGCCGTCCCGCAGATGGGAGGGCTGGACCCGGGAGGAGCCGAGAATCGTGCCGCCGCGAGCCAGGATGCCGCTCACCGCGTCGAGGTCGAGCTTGAGGTAGTCGCACTCCAGGAGGCCCTTCCAGCCGTCCCGGAAGCCGATGACCTCGTCGCCGTGGTCGACGACTGCGCGGTGCACGACGGACCGGATGACGGCGTTCAGGCCGGGGCAGTCGCCGCCGGACGTGAGGACACCAATGCGCATAGCCCGAAAAACCTTCTCAACGTGGGCCGGGACCGGACCACGCTGTCCGGCTCGAATCCCCGCCACCCTAGCGGCATCAGGGGGCGGGGCCGAACCATGCGTCCGCCTGCTGGACGACCCCGCTCACCTGTGCGGACGCACCGTCAGACGGGCTGGTGACAGCAGGTTGGAACCCAGGTGTACGAGCCGGTGCGGTAGCCGTCAGGCGGGCTGCTGCGCGGCCGCGATGCGCTCGCCGCGCAGCGCCTCGTACCAGCGGTCGTCGGTCGGCGGCAGCGCGTTCACGTCGAGCGCCAGCTTCAGCAGCAGGTCGGCGATCAGCGGGTTCCGGGCGAGCACCGGGCCGTGCATGTACGTACCGAAGACGGTGTCGTTGTACGCACCCTCCGTACCGTCGCCCGTGCCGTTGCCGTTGCCGAAGCGGACCTTGGCGAGCGGGCGGGCCGTGGGGCCGAGGTGGGTGACGCCCTGGTGGTTCTCGAAGCCGGTCAGCGGAGGCAGACCGAGGCGCGGGTCGATGTCGCCGAGCACGTCACCGACGCACCGGGCCCCTTCGCCACGCACGGACACCACGTCGATCAGGCCCAGACCCGGCTCGCGCTGGCCGAGGTCGTTGATGAACTCGTGCCCGAGGATCTGGTAGCCGGCGCACACCGAGAACACGATGGCGCCGTTCTCGACGGCCCGTTGCAGACCGCCGTCCCGGCGCAGTCGCTCGGCCGCCAGCCGCTGCGGCCGGTCCTCGCCGCCGCCGATGAGGTAGATGTCACCGGAGGTCGGGATCGGCTGGTCGCTGCGCACGTCGAGACGGGCCACGTCCAGGCCGCGCTGCCGCGCCCGGCGCTCCACGACGAGGACGTTGCCCTGGTCGCCGTACGTGCTGAGCAGGTCCGGGTAGATCCAGACGATCCGCAGTTGGTTGTCGCTCACTTGAGTCCCCTGAAGTCTCGTGCTCAGTTGCCGACGCGGCGGCGCAGGTCCTGGAACGCGGTGTAGTTCGCGATGACCTCGATCCGGCCCGGCGGGCACAGCTGCACGGCCTGGTCGAGGGTGTCACAGACCTGGAACTGCTGGTTCGCGACCTCCAGCCGCACCGCTAGGTCGAGTCTGCGGTCGCCGACGACGCAGATCGGGTGCCCGGTCAGCCGCGTGTAGTCGACGTCCCACAGCCAGGAGGTGTCGGTGCCGTCGGCACCGCGCGCGTTCACGGAGAGGATCACCGGGGTCGGCGGCGGGTCGATGAGGGAGAACGTCTCCAGCCAGCCGGCCGGGTTCTTGGCGAGCAGCAGCCGCAGCTCCCGCCCCTCGAACTGCACGACGTCATAGCGTCCCGCTACGGCCTGCACCTGATACATGCGCTCCAGGGCGACCTGCGGCGGCACCCCGAACACGGCGGCCACGGCGGCCGAGGAGGCGGCGTTGGCCTTGTTGGCGCGCCCCGGCAGCTGGAGGTGAATGGGCCAGGCCGACCCGTGCGGGTCGAGGACGTGATCACCGGACAGCGCCCAGCTCGGCGTGGGCCGCCGGAAACCGCACTCACCGCAGAACCAGTCGTCGCCCGGCCGCTGCATCACACCACCGCACGACGGGCAGGACCAGGCGTCGTCCTTCCACATCTGCCCGGCGGCGACCCAGATCACATTCGGGGACGAGGAGGCCGCCCACACGACCAGCGGGTCATCGGCATTGGCGATGATCACGGCCTTCGAGCCGGCGAGCCCCTCGCGCCAGTTCTCGGCGAGCATGCGGGTCTCGGCGGCGCGGTCCAGCTGGTCGCGGGAGAGGTTGAGGAGCGCGATGCACTTGGGGTCGGTGTCCCGGGCGACCCCGGCGAGGTACTTCTCGTCGACCTCGATGACGCCGTAGCGAGCCTCCGAGCTGCCCGCGAGCGCGGAGGTGATGCCGGCGGGCATGTTGGCGCCGAGGGCGTTGGAGACGACCGGGCCGGCGGCCCGCAGGGCCTCCGCGATGAGCCGGGTGGTCGTGGTCTTGCCGTTGGTCGCCGACACCAGGACCACGTCCAGGTTCTGCGCGAGCCGGGCGAGGAGGTCGGGGTCGAGCTTCAGTGCCACCCGGCCACCGATCACCGAACCGCTACCGCGCCCCGCGGCACGCGATGCCGCCGCGACCGCCTTGCCCGCGGTCACGGCCAGCTTGGCCCGCGGCGAAAGCGGGTCCGAGTTGCCTGACATCAGTCCTCGATCCTCCTTGCGTACGCGCCGCGCCTCTGCCTGACGGCAACGTGGTGGTGGTCAGCCTATCGAGATCCATTCGCACTCCCGAATCGCCGTACCCTTGCGGCCATGCGAAACGGCTCCATTCCGGGCGCGCGCGGGCGCGTCCGTCCCCTCACCCTGCTCGGCGACCCGGTGCTGCAGGCACCCTGCAAGGATGTCACCGACTTCGGCCCCGAATTGGCGACGCTGGTGGAGGACTTGTTCGCGACGATGTATGCGGCGCGTGGCGTGGGCCTCGCCGCGAACCAGATCGGCGAGCCGCTGCGGGTGTTCGTGTACGACTGCCCGGACGACGAGGACGTCCGGCACCTGGGGCATGTGGTGAATCCACGGCTCGTGGAGGCGGACGGCGTGGTGCTCCGGGGCCCGGAGGGCTGCCTGTCCCTGCCGGGCCTGGAGGCGGGCACGGAGCGGTACGACCATGCGGTCGTCGAGGGTTTCACGATCACGGGCGAGCCGGTGACGATTCACGGCACGGGGTTCTTCGCACGCTGCCTCCAGCATGAGTACGACCACTTGGAGGGCAGTCTGTACGCGGACCGCGTAACGGGCTGGCGCCGCAGACGCCTGATGCGACAGGTGGCCCGCGCCTCTTGGCGCAGGCCCTAGCCGCCGTCAGAACCCCGGGCCGCCCATCTTGTCCCCGGCGGCAGCCAGCCGTCCCCACAGCAGATCGGCCAGACTGCGTACCAACTCCACCCGCGAACACGGCCGTTCCCCGAGCCACCAGTCGCCCGCGGCATGCATCATCCCGACGATCCCGTGCCCCCACACCCGGGCCAGCTGCTGGCTGCCGGGTCCGAGGTCCAGCCGCTCCTCGATGACGGTGGCCAGTTCCTCACCCATCCTGCGGAGCAGCGGCGCCGAGTGCTTGCCGACGTCGAATCCAGGGTCCCCCGGCTGGCCGCCCTCCGCCGGATGCATCAGGAACCGGTACACCTGAGGCCGCGCCTCGATCGCCGCGAGGTACGTGTCCAACGTGGCCTCGACCCGCTCACGCCGGTCCGCGGGGGCGTCCAGCGCCGCCCGCAGCGAGTCGAGCAACGCGTCCGTGTGCCGCATGGCCAACGCCGCGTAAAGTCCGCCCTTGTCACCGAAGTGCCGGTACAGAATCGGCTTCGTGATCCCCGCCTCGGCCGCGATCGCGTTCATCGAGGCTTGCGGGCCGTCGCGAAGCACCACTCTGTCGGCGGCCTCCAGCAGCTCGCGCCGACGGCGGTCGGCGGACCGCTGCTGCTCGGTCCGCTGCGTGGTGTCCATGAGCTCTCCCCACCCGTGGTGAATCGATGACGCATGCGCAAACTAACACTCAACCAGCCGGGATCATCGAACGGACTGCCGACCGGTCGTCGTGGGTTGACTTTATCTACCCGTGAGTAACAAACTAAGGTTACCGCTAGTAACAAGCATCAAGCATGCACGTACGCCGCTGGAGGGGACATGGCCGAGTTCACCATGGAGCTCAACGACGAACAGAAGGAGGTCCGGGACTGGCTGCACGGCTTCGCGGCCGACGTGATCCGCCCCGCGGCCGCCGAATGGGACGAGCGTGAGGAGACTCCCTGGCCGGTCATCCAGGAGGCCGCGAAGGTCGGCATCTACTCGCTCGACTTCTACGCCCAGCAGTACTTCGACCAGACCGGTCTCGGCATCCCGATGGCGATGGAGGAACTGTTCTGGGGTGACGCCGGCATCGCCCTCTCGATCGTCGGCACCGGCCTCGCCGCCGTCGGCGTCCTCGCGAACGGTACCGAGGAGCAGATCGGCACCTGGGTGCCCCAGATGTACGGCGATGCCAACGATGTCAAGCTTGCCGCGTTCTGCTCCTCCGAGCCCGACGCCGGCTCCGACGTGGCCTCGATGCGCACCCGCGCCGTGTACGACGAGGCCAAGGACGAGTGGGTGATCAACGGCACGAAGACCTGGGCGACCAACGGCGGTATCGCCAACGTCCACGTGGTCGTCGCGGTCGTCGACCCGGACCTGGGTTCCAAGGGGCACGCGTCGTTCATCGTCCCGCCGAACACGCCGGGCCTGGCCCAGGGCCAGAAGTTCAAGAAGCACGGCATCCGGGCCTCGCACACCGCCGAGGTCGTCCTGGACAACGTGCGGGTGCCGGGCTCCTGCCTGCTGGGCGGCAAGGAGAAGCTGGACGAGCGCCTGGCGCGGGCTCGTGAGCGGGCCAAGGCGGGCGGCGAGCGCGTGAAGAACGCGGCGATGGCCACGTTCGAGGCCTCACGGCCGGCCGTCGGCGCCATGGCCGTGGGTACGGCCCGGGCCGCGTACGAGGTGGCCCTCGACTACGCGATGACGCGTGAGCAGTTCGGGCGGCCGATCATCGACAACCAGGGTGTGGCGTTCCAGCTGGCCGAGATGGCGACGCAGATCGATGCCGCGCGGCTGCTGGTGTGGCGTGCCTCCTGGATGGCGGTCAACGGCAAGCCGTTCACGGCGGCCGAGGGGTCGATGTCGAAGCTGTTCGCGAGCGAGACGTCGAAGAAGGTCACCGCTCAGGCGATACAGATCCTCGGGGGCAACGGCTACACGCGGGAGTACCCGGTGGAGCGGATGCACCGCGACAGCGCGATCTACACGATCTTCGAGGGCACGAGCGAGATCCAGCGGCTGGTGATCGCCCGTACGTTGTCGGGCATGTCGATCCGGTAGCGCCGCAGGGGTTTGCCGCAGGGCGTCCTCGCGCCCTGCGGAGCTCTCCTATGGTGCGGTGCCGCTGCTGTGCGCGATGCACGCGACGTCGATGCGATCCGCGAGCTTCGCCAGCTCGATGGTCAGCGCAGCCACCGTGTCCTCGTCGAGCCCGTCCTCCCCGGCTTCGACAAGGTGCAGCCACCGACCACCCACCGTGCGCAGCAGCTTGCTCACATCGGAGGCAGCCACCTGCAAGGTCCCGCGGTCATCGACGATCAGCGGCAGAGTAACTTCGCGGTTCACACCCGGGATCGTAGTCGCGCGGCGCTCACGCACCCTGCCAAACCGTGGTGATGTTGCAGAACTCGCGGATTCCGTGCCCGGACAGCTCACGCCCGTATCCGGACCGCTTCACTCCGCCGAACGGGAACGCCGGATGGGACGCCGTCATCCCGTTGACGTACACGCTCCCGGCCTCCAGGTCCCGGACGAACCGGTCGACCTCGGCCTCGTCGCGCGTCCACACGTTCGAACTCAGCCCGAACGGTGAGTCGTTGGCGATCAGTACCGCCTCGTCCAGGTCGTCGGCCCGGTACAGCGTGGCGACCGGCCCGAACGCCTCCTCACGGTGGATCCGCATCTCACGGGTGATGCCGGCGAGCACGGTGGGGGCGTAGTACCAGCCGGGCAGTTCGGGGCGGCGGAGCTGGTGGCCGCCGCACAGCACGGCCGCTCCGCTGCGCCGGGCGTCGTCGACGAGCTCCTCCAGGTCGTCCCGGCCCCGTTCGCTGGACAGCGGGCCGACCTCCGTCTCCTCCTGCATCGGGTCGCCGACCACCAGCGCCTTCATGCCTTCCACGAACCGCTCGGCGAATGCCTCGTAGACGTCCGTGTGCACGATGAACCGCTTGGCGGCGATGCACGACTGACCGGTGTTCTGCACGCGCGCGGTCACCGCGACCTGCGCGGCGCGGTCGATGTCGGCCGACGGCATGACGACGTACGGGTCGCTGCCGCCCAGTTCCAGCACCGTCTTCTTGACCATCTCCCCGGCGGTGGCGGCGACCGCGCGGCCGGCCGGCTCGCTGCCGGTGAGGGTGGCCGCCCTGACGCGCTCGTCGCGCAGGATCTCGTCGACCTGTCCGGAGCCGACGAGCAGGGTCTGGAAGCAGCCCTCCGTGTAGCCCGCGCGGTGGAACAGGTCCTCCAGGTAGAGGGCGGTCTGGGGGACGTTCGAGGCGTGCTTGAGGAGGCCGACGTTGCCCGCCATGAGCGCCGGGGCCGCGAAGCGGATCACCTGCCAGAGCGGGAAGTTCCACGGCATCACCGCGAGCACCGGACCCAGCGGCCGGTAGCGGACCCGGACCCGCGAGGCGCCGGAGTCCTTCACGTCGGACTCGGGCGGCTCCTCGTCGGCGAGCAGTTCCTCGGCACGGTCGGCGTACCAGCGCATCGCCTTGGCGCACTTGGCGACCTCCGCGCGCGACTGCTTGATGGGCTTGCCCATCTCGGTGGTCATGGTCCGGGCGATGTCGTCCTGGTCCCCCTCCAGGAGATCCGCGGCCTGGACCAGCAGGCGAGCCCGGTCGGTGAAGCTGGTCGTCCGGTATGTGCGGAACGTGGCCTCGGCGAGCTGGAGCCTGCGCTCGATCTCCTCGGCACCCATGGCCTCGTACGTCTTGAGCGTCTCGCCGTTCGCCGGGTTCACCGTCGCGATGGGCATGACCGACCTCCTGGGAGCGTGCTGATGCTTCGACCTTCCCGCGCGTCGCCGGCTACCGCAACGCGTGTACGGCCGCTCAGACCGAGTGCTCCGCCAGCCGGTCCAGAAACGCGGCCTGGGCCTTCACGATGACCTCGCGCGCCCGGTCGACGCCCAGCCATGCCACCCGGTCGAGCTCCGGGAACTCCTGGGTCCGTCCCGAGCGCGGCGGCCACTCCATCACGAACGTGCCGGGGACGACCGTCGCCGGGTCGAGGTCGGCCTCTACCGCCCACACCGTGACGATCTTGCCGCCCGACTGCTTCACCTCGCCGAGCGGTACGGCCGCTCCGTCGGGCGGCGCCAGCCCCAGCTCCTCCTGGAACTCGCGCCGGGCCGCGTCCCAGGCGGGCTCGTCGGGTTCGTACTCGCCTTTGGGGACCGTCCACGCCCCCGCGTCGCGCTTGGCGAAGAACGGGCCGCCCATATGGCCGAGCAACACTTCCAGACCGCCATCGGTGTGGCGGAACAGCAGCAGGCCCGCGCTGCGCTTCTCGCGCTTCCCGCCGGACGGCGTCACGGCTTCACCTCCGCGGTCACGGCTTCACGTCCGGGTGGGCGGCGAGCAGGTTCTCGACCGTGTCGGCCTCATCGGGCCGTTTGTCCTCGCGGTAGCGGACCACGCGCGCGAAGCGGAGGGTCACGCCGGCCGGGTAGCGGGTGGAGCGCTGCAGACCGTCGTAGGCGATCTCGACGACCAGTTCGGGGCGGACCGTCACCCCCCAGCCCGGGTGCTCCACGGCGAGGTCCTGGAGCCGCTCGGTCTGCCAGGTCAGCATCGTGTCGGTCATGCCCTTGAAGGTCTTGCCGAGCATGGCGAAGGAGCCGTCCGCCGTGCGGGCGCCCAGGTGGAGGTTGGAGAGCTTGCCGGTCCTGCGGCCATGACCCCATTCGGCGGCCAGCACCACCAGGTCGAGGGTGTGGACGGGCTTGACCTTCAGCCAGGACGCGCCGCGTCGGCCCGCGCTGTAGGGGGCGTCGAGCGCCTTGACGACCACGCCCTCGTGGCCGCGCTTCAGGGTCTCGGCGAGGAAGTCCTCGGCCCGCGCGAGGTCCTCGGGCCCGGGCACCGGACTGCGGCGCACGCGCATCGGCTCGGGGACCAGCCGGGCCAGTTCCGCGTGCCGCTCGGCGAAGGGCAGGTCGAGCAGGTCACGGTCGTCGACGGACAGGGCGTCGAAGAAGACGGGGGAGACGGGGACCTCCCTGGCCGCCGTCGCCACGTCCACGCGGGAGCCGACGCGGCCGGCGGTCTCCTGGAAGGAACGGGGGCGACCCTGGTCGTCGAAGGCGATGACCTCCCCGTCCAGGATGAAGCGCTCGCCTCTCAACTCGATTGCGGTCGCGGTCAGTTCGGGGAGCCGGTCGGTGATGTCGTCCAGGGTGCGGGTGTAGATCCGTACGGCGTCGCCGTCGCGGTGCACTTGGACGCGGATGCCGTCCAGCTTCTCCTCGACCACGCAGGCGCCGAGCTTGTCGACCGCCTCGGCCACCGAGGAGGCACTGTGCGCCAGCATCGGCAGGACGGGGCGGCCGACGGTGAGCCGGAAGCGTTCGAGGGCGGCGGGGCCGTCCGCGAGCAGGGCCTCGGCCACCGTCTGCAGCGACCCCGCGAGCATCACCGCTCGCCGCACGTCCGCCGAAGACGCCCCGGTCGCCTGCGCCAGCCCCTCCACCGCCACGGCGTCCAGCGCGCCCTGCCGCACCTCGCCCGTGATCAGCCCGAACAGGAAGCGCTGCTCGTTCTCGGTGGCCGCGCCCATCAACTCGCCTACCAGACGAGCCCGTTCGGCCTGCGAGCCGGTGCCGGAGACCTTGCCGAGCCCGGTCAGCAGGGCGTCCACCTCGCGCACCGTGAGGGTCGGCTCGGCGGCCGGGGCGACCGGTCGGCTCAGCACCTTCCACCCGATGCCGAGCCGCCCCTGCGGCAGCCGTCCCGCCAGATACGGGATCACGATCGGTACGTCGTCCGCCTCGGCGTCCCGGAACAGCTCCGCGAGCAGAGCGATCTTCCGGGACCGCGCCGAGGTCGCGGCGACCTCCTGGGACACCTGGGCCAGCCGGGTCAGCAGCATGCAGCCATCGTGCACCGCAGGCGGCGGCTCTACACCCCCGCGGCCGCGTCGATGTCGGTCATGAGCATCTCCCCGTTGATCGTGGCCCCTGCTCGGTAGCCGCCCGCCGCCGCGTTCACGACCTGCTCGCCGAACCCCATCGCGTTGCCGACCGCCCAGACACCCGGGACGGACGTGAGGCCGGTCGGGTCGACGACCGGGTACGAACCGAAGGGGGTCTCCTGGAGGTCGGCGCCGAGCTTCTCCAGCAGGCCGGTCTGCGGCACCGCGTGGGGCGCGACGAACAGCACCTCACGTGAGTGCACCGTTCCGTCCGCCAGGCCCACGCCCGTGAGCCGGTCGTCCTCGATCACCACCTCGGCCACCGCACCGGGCACCACGTTCACCCCGGCCGCCGCCAGCCTGCGCAGGTCGTCGTCCGCGAGGTCCGACTCGGCGACCTCGTGCAGGAAGAAGGTCACGTCCTTCGACCACTGCGACACCATCAGCGCCTGGTGCACGCTCAGCGCGGTGGTCGCCAGCACGCCGAAGGCCTGGTCACGGACCTCCCAGCCGTGGCAGTACGGGCAATGCAGCACATCCTTGCCGAAGCGCTCGGCGACACCGGGGACGTCCGGCAGCTCGTCCCTGAGGCCGGTGGCGACGACGAGCCGCCGGGCGCGGACGCTGCGGCCGCTCGCCAGGACGACCGTGAAGTCCTCGCCGCGCGTGACGTCCAAGGCGCGGTCCCCGACGAGCTCCACGCCGTACCGGGCGATCTCCTCGCGGCCGATCGCCAGGAAGTCGGCGGGGGACATGCCGTCCCGGGTGAGATAGCCCTGCATGTGCGCGGCGGGCGCGTTGCGCGGCTCGCCCGCGTCGACGACCAGGGTGCGGCGCCGGGCCCGGCCCAGGACGAGGGCGGCCGAGAGGCCCGCCGCACCGCCTCCGACGACGATCACTTCGTACGCTTCGGTCATGGTGACCACCTCCACCCAGACCGTGCCGCGAAGGGTGCGGGATTGACAAACAAGTTTGCCGAAACTGCAATATCGGCATGAGTACCGACGAAGTTCTCGCGGGCGTGGGTCCCAGGCTGCGGCAGATGCGCAAGGAACGCGAGGTGAGCCTCGCTTCGCTGTCCGAGGTGACTGGCATCTCGGTGAGCACGCTCTCCCGGCTGGAGTCCGGCCTGCGCAAACCCAGCCTGGAACTGCTGCTGCCGATCGCACGGGCGCACCAGGTGCCCCTGGACGAGCTGGTCGGCAATCCCGTCGTCGGCGATCCGAGGGTGCGCGCCACCAAACCGATCGAGCAGTACGGCCGCAAGCACTGGCCCCTCACCCGCCAGCCCGGCGGCCTCCAGGCCTTCAAGGTGCTCGAACCGCAGCGCAGGCTCGAACCCGAGCCGCGTACGCATGAGGGCTACGAGTGGCTGTACGTCCTGTCGGGCAGACTGCGGCTGGTGCTCGGCGAGCACGACGTGGTGCTCACGGCGGGGGAGGCCGCCGAGTTCGACACGAGGGTGCCGCACTGGTTCGGGTCGACGGGGGAGGGGCCGGTGGAGTTCCTCAGTCTGTTCGGGCCGCAGGGGGAGCGGATGCATGTGCGGGCGCGGCCCAAGAAGGAGTGACGCACACGACTGTCCCCACATGACTGTTCCCTGATCGGCAAGCGACCGCTTAGTATGCGAACCGACCCCGGTCAGACGAAGCAGTCCCCCGTGGAGGCACCGCATGCAGGCATGGCAAGTGCACGAGAACGGCGAGCCGAGCGAGGTGATGCGCCTCGAGGACGTCGAGACGCCCACGCCCGGTGACGGCCAGATCCTGCTGAAGGTGCGTGCCGCGAACATCAACTTCCCGGACGCCCTGCTGTGCCGGGGCCAGTACCAGGTCCGGCCGCCGCTGCCCTTCACGCCGGGCGTGGAGATCTGCGGCGAGACCGAGGACGGGCGCCGGGTGCTGGCCAACCCCGCGCTGCCGTACGGCGGTTTCGCCGAGTACGCCGTCGCGGACGCCCGCGCCCTCCTGCCCGCACCCGAGGCGCTGGACGACGCCGAGGCCGCCGCCCTGCACATCGGCTACCAGACCGGCTGGGTCGGCCTGCACCGGCGGGCCGGTCTGGAAGCCGGCGAGACGCTGCTCGTCCACGCTGCCGCTGGAGGGGTCGGCAGCGCGGCCGTGCAGCTCGGCAAGGCGGCCGGGGCGAGGGTCATCGGTGTCGTGGGCGGCGCGGACAAGGCGGCCGTCGCCCGTGAGCTGGGCTGTGACGTCGTCATCGACCGGCGTGCCGAGGACGTCATCGGCTCCGTGAAGGAGGCCACCGGCGGCCGGGGCGCCGACGTCATCTACGACCCCGTCGGGGGCGAGGCCTACGCCCAGTCCGCCAAGGTCGTCGCCTTCGAGGGCCGGATCGTGGTCGTCGGCTTCGCGAGCGGCACGATCCCCAGCCCGGCGCTCAACCACGCGCTGGTGAAGAACTACTCGATCCTCGGTCTGCACTGGGGTCTGTACAACACCAAGAACCCGAAGCTGATCCAGCACTGCCACGAACAGCTCACCGAGCTGGCCGCGCGGGGCGCGATCAAGCCGCTGGTGAGCCAGCGGGTGCCGCTGAGCGGGGCCGCGGTCGCCGTCCAGAAGGTCGCCGACGGTGTCTCCACCGGCCGTATCGCCGTCGTGCCGTCGCAGCAGAACGGAGCCGCCGCATGACGATCGACGCATCCGAACTCCGCCGCCGGACAGGCGAGTTGCTGGACGCCCATCCGCCCACCGGCACCGACCGGCTGGACTTCCTGCGCGCCCGCTTCGACGCCGGTCTGGCGTGGGTGCACTACCCCGAGGGCCTCGGCGGACTCGGCGTGCCCCGCTCCCTCCAGGCCGTCGTGGACGCCGAGCTGGAGGCCGCGGGCGCCCCCGACAACGACCCGCGGCGCATCGGCATCGGGCTGGGCATGGCCGCGCCGACGATCCTGAAGTACGGCACCGAGGAGCAGAAGCAGCGGTATCTGCGGCCCCTGTGGACGGGGGAGGAGGTCTGGTGCCAGCTCTTCAGCGAGCCCGGCGCCGGATCCGACCTCGCGGCGCTCCGGACGCGCGCCGTCCGCGAGGGCGAGGACTGGGTCGTCAACGGGCAGAAGGTCTGGACGTCCAGCGCCCATATCGCCCGCTGGGCCATCCTCATCGCCCGCACCGACCCGGACGTGCCCAAGCACGCGGGCATCACCTACTTCCTCTGCGACATGACCGACCCCGGCGTCGAGGTCCGGCCGCTGCGGCAGATCACCGGTGAGGCCGAGTTCAACGAGGTCTTCCTCACCGACGTCCGCATCCCGGACTCGCGTCGCCTCGGCGAGGTCGGCGACGGCTGGCGGGTCGCGCAGACCACCCTGAACAACGAGCGCGTCGCGATCGGCGGCATGCGGTTGCCCCGCGAGGGCGGCATGATCGGCCCGATCGCCGAGACCTGGCGCGAGCGGCCCGAACTGCGCACCCACGACCTGCACCAGCGGCTGCTGAAGCTGTGGGTGGACTCCGAGGTCTCCCGCCTCACCGCGGAGCGACTGCGCCAGCAGCTCGTCGCCGGCCAGCCCGGCCCCGAGGGTGCCGGCATGAAGCTCGCCTTCGCCCGCCTCAACCAGGAGATCAGCGGCCTGGAGGTCGAACTGCGTGGCGAGGAGGGCCTGTTGTACGACGACTGGACCATGCGCCGCCCGGAGCTCGTGGACTTCACCGGCCGCGACGCCGGATACCGCTACCTGCGCTCCAAGGGCAACAGCATCGAGGGCGGGACCAGCGAGGTCCTGCTGAACATCGTCGCCGAGCGCGTCCTGGGCCTGCCGTCCGAGCCGCGAACCGACAAGGACGTCGCATGGAAGGACCTGGCCCGATGACGAAGCAGCGCGACTTGTTGTACTCGGAGGAGGAAGAGGCACTGCGGGCCGCCGTACGGGACCTGCTCGCCGATCACTGCGACGCGCCCGGCGTCATCGCGCGCACAGAGTCGGACGCCCCGCACGACCTCGCGGCCTGGAAGGCGCTCGCGGACGGAATGGGCCTGGCCGGGCTCCTGGTCCCGGAGGAACACGGCGGCCAGGGTGCCACCCACCGCGAAGTCGCCGTCGTCCTGGAGGAGTTGGGGCGCGCTGTCGCTCCCGTGCCGTTCCTGACCAGCGCTGTCGTGGCCACCGAGGCCCTGCTCGGCTGCGAGACCGACGAGGGCCTGCTGGCCGAGCTGGCGTCCGGGCGGCGGATCGGCGCCCTCGCCGTGGCGCTGAACGTGGCTCCCGGCGGCGCCTTCAAGGCCGTACGGCACGAGGGCGGTGCCCTGCACGGTGAGCTGACCGGCATCGCGGACGCGGCCGTCGCCGACGTGCTGCTCGTGCCCGCGGACGACGGCGGGCTGTACGCGGTCGACTCCGAGGCCGTGACCGTCACCCCGCAGGTGTCCCTGGACCTGACCCGGCCGGTGGCGACGGTGCGCCTGGACGGCGCGTCCGGCCGGCTGCTGGGAGCCGCCGAACCGGCCGTGCGACGTGCCCTGCGCGCCGGAGCCGGGCTGCTCGCCTCCGAGCAGTTCGGGCTCGCCGAATGGACGCTGACCGAGACGGTCCGCTATCTGAAGGACCGCAAGCAGTTCAACCGGCCCGTCGGCGGCTTCCAGGCACTCAAGCACCGCCTCGCCCAGCTGTGGCTGGAGGTCGTCAACCTCCGCGCCGCCGCCCGGGGCGCCGCCGACGCGCTCGCGACGGGGAACGACGTCGACGTGGCGGTGGCCGTCGCCCAGGCCTACGCGGCGCCCGTCGCCGTGCACGCCGCCGAGGAGGCGCTGCAACTGCACGCCGGAATCGGGATGACCTGGGAGCACCCGGTCCACCTGTACCTGAAGCGGGCCAAGGCCGACTCCATCGCCTACGGCACGGCAGGCGCCCACCGTGCGGCCCTGGCCGAACTCGTCGACCTGCAGGCTCCCTGACGTACACCTGAGCGAACCGCGCGAAAAGCCCGCCCCACCTGGGGCGGGCTTTTTCGTGTGCGCTGCACGGGCGAAGTGAACACGGGACGGCAGTCCGGCCAACTCGCCGCACAGCTCTGCTGTTTGGGGCATCGGAATCGCATACTCGCAGCGGTTCCCAACGCCTTGGAACGCCCCTGTCAGGGAGGCAGAGCACATGGCCCTCACCACCCGTCGCAGAGCCCTCACCACCTTCGGCGCCGCCCTCGCGGGCGCGGTCGCCCTGCCCGCCAACGGCGCGCTGGCCGGCGAACAGAAGCACCGCCCGCGCCCGTTGTGGCGCGCCCACGCCCACAACGACTACGAGCACCCGCGTCCTCTCCTCGACGCCCTCGACCACCGCTTCGGCAGCCTCGAAGCAGACATCTACCTCGTCGGCGACCAGCTCCTCGTCGCCCACGACCCCGAGGACCTCGACCCCACCCGCACGCTGGAGTCCCTCTACCTCGACCCGCTGGCCGCCCGCGTGCGGGCCAACCACGGCTCCGTCTACCGGGGACACCGCAAGCCGATCCAGCTGCTCATCGACATCAAGACCGAGGGCGCCTCGGCGTACCTCGAACTCGACAAGCACCTCAAGCGCTACAAGCACCTGTTCACGACGTACGCCCACGGCCGGGTCCTCCCCGGGGCGGTCACCGCCGTGATCTCCGGCGACCGTGCGGCCCGTACGCCGATGGAGGCCCAGACCGTCCGCCGCGCCTTCTACGACGGCCGCCTCGCCGACCTCGGCAGCTCGACGCCCTCCTCGTTCATCTCGCTCATCAGCGACAACTGGACGCTCAACTTCACCTGGCTCGGCGTGGGCGCCTTCCCGGACGCCGAGCGGCAGAAGCTGCGCGGCATCGTCCGGACGGCGCACTCCCGCGGGCAGAAGGTGCGGTTCTGGGCCACCCCGGACGTGGCCGGACCGGCCCGGGACGCGCTGTGGGACGAACTGCTGGCCGCCGGCGTCGACTTCCTCAACACCGACGACCTCGCCGGCCTGGAGGCCTTCCTCGACGCCCGGCGGCGGACCTTCTAGAACGCCGCGCGGGAACACCACACGTTCGGAGGACAGGTCAGCCGCCCGGACGAACCCTCCGCTACGCCACACTTGCGGCCGAACGCCGCGAACCTTGACAAGGCGGCGTGGCGGAGGAGGTTGACGATGGCCATTTCCATCTCTGTGGTGTTGTTGCTGTTCATCCTGGCGGTGATCTTCGTCCGCAACGGCGGACTGAAGATCACCCATGCGCTGGTGTGCCTGCTGCTCGGCTTCTACCTGGCCAGCACGAGCATGGCGCCCACCATCAACAGCGGTCTGACGGCCACGGCGGACATCGTCAGCAGCCTCAGACCGTGAACGTCAGCCGGCCGAGAACACTCCGATGCCGTTGGGGACAGGGCGTTCCACGCCGTCGGACGGGTGGTTCAGTACCGAGACCGTCCCCGCTCCCGGCGCGCGGGCGACCAGCGTCGACGAGCCGCCGCCGTCCAGGCTGAAGGCGTCGGCCGAGCCCAGCTCCCGCATGACGGAGGCCACCTCCGCGATGGTCAGGCCGGTGCGGTACTCGGGCGCGCCGTCCAGCGCGAGCAGCAGCAGGCGCCGGCCGTTGTCCGCGATGCCCACGGCCGTGCGCACGGCCGAGGTCCGGTTGTCGAGGCCCGGCAGGGGCTGTCCGTCGTCCAGGACCGGATAGCCGCCGAGCGCGAAGCGGAACGGAACCCGTGAGTCCGACGCCACCAGCCGGTGCCGTACCGTCACACGCTCGCCCGCGAAGAACTTCCGCAACTGCTGCGCACCGGCCTCGCGGCCCACGAGCACCGTCGTGTCGGGCGCGATCGGCCCGCTGCCGGGGGTGTCGGCGGTCGACGCGACACGGCCCCGGCGGACCGTCACCTCGTAGGTGTCCGTACTGCACGGAGCCGCCCGGTCCGTGTCCGTCCCGCAGGTGGCGCGCACCCGGGAGACGCTGCCCCACTTGGCGGTGAACGCCCCGATGGAGCCCACCGGCAGGGCGTACTGGTTGAGGCCGCGCAGCGGCAGCCGGCCCTCCTGTGTACGGATCGAGCCGTCGAGGCTCAGGCCGTCGAGACGGGCCCGGCGGTCGACGCCCAGGCCGAACACGTCCTCGGTGCTCGTGCCGGGCGGCAGCGCGGGCCCGAAACGCTGGCCGTTCGGGACCGCGCCCTTCAGCGCCGTGCCGCGCGCGACGGCCGGTCCCACACTCGCGCCGGTCGCCTGGACGCCGGGGTGCTGGGCCTCGCTGATGTTGAAGAAGTCGCCGTTCACGCCCGCGACCGCGCCCTGCGCGGTGGCCTGCTCGGAGATGGTCGCCCGGGCGGCCACCGCACCCGGATGCAGCAGATCGAGGCGCACACGCGGATTGCGCAGGTCGACGGTGAGGACATGGGCATGCGCCGTGCCCTTCGCCGCCGCGATGTCGAACTCGTCGTACGAGACACCCGGCGCGACCGGCGTGCCCTGCGCGGCGCCGGCCGGTGCCGCCCCCACCAGGGCCGCACCGGCCAGCGCGCTGAGTGCCGTGAGCAGCGTGAGGGCCGCTCTGGCGGTTCCGAACCGTTTCTGACGACGCGTCACAGATCCCCCTGATGTCTCGTCAAATGTGGCAGGACTCAGGGGAAGTGCACCAGATGGCGATGGCCTGCGGGGTTGCTAGGCGCCGACGACGCGAGAACGGGTGAGGAAACGTACCCCCTCGGGCGCCTCCAGGGAGAAACCGCTGCCTCTGCCCTCCACGACGTCGACGATCAGCCGGGTGTGGCTCCACACCTCGTACTGACTGCGCGCCATCCAGAACGTCACCGGCTCCTCGACGCCGTCGACATGCAGCTCCGCGAGCAGCACGTCCGAGCCGCCCGTACGGAACTCGCCCTCCGGGTAGCACATCGGCGCGCTGCCGTCGCAGCACCCGCCGGACTGGTGGAACATCAGCGGGCCGTGCGTCGCCCGCAGCCTGCGCAGCAGGGCGGCGGCTGCGGGGGTGAGTTCGACGCGGGGGGTCTCGTCGTACGGCGGGGTCTGCTCATCCATGGGAGCAAGGGGAGCACGGGGAACGTTGCGAGAGGGTTGCACCGAAGAGGTCGTGGTCTCGCAGATCGCGTCCGTGGACGGCGGCGAGGGCCCGGGCACCGGCCGGCCGTCGGCTACGACGACGCGACCGACCGGTTCAGGCGGCTGGGGCGAGTACCTGTCGGGGTCAGCGTCGATCGGCACCGACGGTGACGAAGCCCGCGGGTTTCGCGGCGGTGGTGTTGTCGTAGAGGACGTCGCCGGTCGACTTCTTCCAGATCCGGATGCGGAAGGTGTCCGGGCCGTCGGTGGCGGTGATGCGGAAGGCGTGGCCGGATTTGCCGTTGACGGTGCCGGAGCCCTGGTAGACCGCCCGGTCGCCGGTGATCACGAGCCAGTCGGAGGCGGTGGAGCGGAACTTCAGCCTCGCCGGGCCGAAGTCGAAGGTGGCCTTGCCGGTGGGGGCCGTGGTGCCCTTCGGGTGGGCGTAGGTGGCGGCGAAGGAGAAGGCAGCCTTGCCGGTCAGGGTCGGCTTGGCCGGGTACGCGCCGCTCGGGGAGGTGATCACGCCGGTGCCGAGGGCGGGGCCCGCGGTGCGGTCGTAGGCGATCAGCTCGGGCAGGGTGGTGCTGTCCGTCCCGCCGTCGTCGTCGTTGACCGTGATCACCGGGCGGTGGATGCCAGCCTTGGTGTAGGAGTGCTGGGCCCGGCAGGTGGTGCCGTCGACCGTGCCGGTCGTCGGTTCGGTGCCGTCCTTCCAGTCGACGGCGCAGGTGTGGCTGTCCCGGGCGCCCGGGTCGCCGAAGTCGGCGGTCACGGCGGCCGGCTTGCCGGTCGGCACGGCGGAGGCGGGGCCGGTCGCCGAGGTGATCGCGGGGGCAGCGTTGGCCACGGTCACGGTGGCGGTGTCGCTGCCGCGGCCGCCTGTGAGGGTCACCTCGTAGGTGCCGTCGTCCGAGCAGGTGAGCGTGGTCCGGGCGGCTGTCGGGTCGCCCAGCGTGCAGGGGGCGCTCTCGGCCACCGCCCACTTCGGGGTGGCCGCGCCGGAGACCGAGCCGTTCAGCGCGATGGCGTCGCCCTCCTTGCCGCCGCCGTCCGGACCGGCGCGGACGACGGTCACCGGGTCGATGCCGGACAGGGTGGGCACGACCTTCTCGATCAGGCCGTCGGCGTCGAACTCCAGCTTGTCGAGGGTGGTTTCGCGGTGCGTACCGTCACCGCCGGGGATCGCGAAGCGGTGATAGGCGATGTACCAGTCGTCGGTGTTCGGGACGTGCACGACCGAGTGGTGGCCGGGACCCTTGATGCCGAGGGAGAGGTCCTTCTCCAGGATCACGCCGTGCTTGGTCCACGGGCCGGTGGGCGAGGGGCCGGTGGCGTAGGCGACGCGGTAGTTCTCGTCGCGGGTGTCGTTCTCCGACCACATGAAGTAGTAGGTGCCGGCGCGCTTGATGACGAACGTGCCCTCGTTGTAGCCGCTCGGCGTGATGTCCGTGACGTTCGAGGTGTCGATGGACGTCATGTCGTCGGTGAGGGGCGCGACGTACGCGCGGCCGTTGCCCCAGTAGAGGTACGACCGGCCGTCGTCGTCCGTGAAGACGGCCGGGTCGATCATCTGGCCCCTGAAGTCGCCCGCCTTGAGCAGCGGCTTGCCCAGCGCGTCCTTGAACGGTCCGGTCGGCGAGTCGGACACCGCGACGCCGATATTGGCGTCGGCGCAGTAGTAGAAGTAGTACTTCCCGTCCTTCTCGGCGATCGTCGGCGCCCAGGCCCTGCTGTCCGCCCAGGACACGTCCGGGCCGAGGTCGAGGACGACCCCGTGGTCCTTCCAGTGGACCAGGTCGGTGGAGGAGTACGCCTTGAACTGCGTACCGCTCCAGCCCTCGAAGCCGTCGGTCGTCGGGTACAGGTAGAAGGTGTCGCCGAAGCGGACGATGTTCGGGTCGGCGTTGAGGCCGGGCAGCACCGGGCTCCTCATGACGAGCGCCGAGACCGACCAGGTGCGCTTCTTGCCGTCGGAGCCCGTCACCTCGTACGTCACCGGTTTGGTGAAGTCCTGGACGCTGCCGGAGGCGGGGCTGATCGCCGCGCCGTGGGCCAGGGTGAACTCCGGGGCGAGGGCGGTGAGATCGGTGCCCTCCTTCATCGGCAGAGTGATCCTGCTGCCGGAGTTGTCGACGAGCGCGCCGACCTTGAGCGCCGGGGCCGTCACCTTCGCGATGCCCGCGGTGTTGCCGCTGAGCTCCATGACCTGCGCGGCGGTGAGGGCCCGGTCGTAGACGCGGAAGTCGTCGACCTCGCCGCCGAAGTACGGGTCGGCCGCGTACAGGGACCGGCCGATGTAGCCGCCGTGGTCCTTGTCCGCGTCGTACAGCTCGGACGGCTTGACGGTGGTGGTCGTACGGGCCGCCTCGATGCCGTCCACGTAGAGGACCATCGTGCCGGTCGAGCCGTCGAGGGTGACGGTGACGTGCCGCCACTCGCCCGGCGTGAGCTGCGAGCCCGCCGTCAGCTTCGACTCCGCCGACCAACTCGCCTTGGTGATCGCCGAGTAGAGGCTGGAACCGCCGTTGGAGGGGGTGGCGAAGAGGTACTTGTCGCTGTCGGGCCCGAGGCCGAACAGCCACTGGAAGCTGTCGCCGCCCTTCCACTTGGCGTACGTCGAGACGGTGACGCTGCCGGCGTCCTTCAGCACGCCGTTCGGGATCTTCACGTACGGCGAGTTCGAGTCGCCGGACATCCTGAACGAGCCGCCCTCGACGCCGGTGCCGAAGTCGGGCGTACGGACGTAGGTGCCGTGGTATCCGTGGCCACTGGAGTCACGGGCGATGGTGCCGCCCGTCTCGTCGAAGTCGTAGCGCAGGAGCAGGTCGGCGGGTACGTCGGCGCCCTCTTCAGAGACCGTGACCTCGGCACGGACCGGTATCGCTGCGCCGTCCGGCAGGCTGCCGGTCACGGTGAAGGCGCCGGACTGCGCGTACTTGGACTCCGGGACGTCCTCCCAGGTCACCGCGACGGGACGCTTGACGCCGTCGGCGTACGTGGCGACGACGGTGGCCGGCAGGACAGGCGCCTGGCCGATGCCGGTCCGCACCTCCACGCCCTCCACGCTCTCCACGAGCTGGTCCGGCTGGTAGGCGCGCAGCAGACGGTCGTACTCGGCCCGGGTGACCGGGAGTACCGTGCCGTGGCGGGGCTTGGCCGGGAGGTCGTAGCCGGTGGACGGGGTCCAGGTGCCGGAGGCGAGGTCGGTCGTCTCGAAGGGGATGTAGCCGCGGCCGCCGAACTCGTCGAGGAAGGCGTACCACTTGTCCTCGGTGTTCGACTTGAACACCAGTGGCCCCTCGGCGGCGTTCATCGCACCCTTGCCGATGCCCTCCGCGACCGCGGTCCATGACGGGTCGAGGATCGAGTCGCTCTTCTCCTCGAAGATGAACTTGCTGTTGGGGGTGGAGGAGGAATTGTTCCGCTCGTCCTTGGAGAGGCGGAAGTACGTGCCGTCGTGCTGGATCATCGTGGAGTCGATGACCGAGTAGCCGCGGTCGATCCAGACCTTGGGCTCGCTGAACGTGTAGAAGTCGCGGGTGGTCGCGTACATCATGCGGTTGTACGTGTCGCCGGAGTGCGCCTCGTTGTCGTACAGCTTCGACGCCCAGAAGACGACGTACTCACCGCGCTGTGCGTCGTAGAACGCCTCCGGCGCCCAGGTGTTGCCCGCGCTGTCCGGTGAGACCTTCACCAGGCGCTGGTTCGTCCAGTGGACGAGGTCGGTGGACTCCCACACCATGATGGACTTGCTGCCGGTGCGCTGGGCGGCGTCCCAGTCGCCGTTGCCGTAGATCCTGAGGTCGGTGGCGATCTGGTAGAACTTGTCGCCCTCCGGGGAGCGGATGATGAACGGGTCGCGCAGTCCCTTCTCACCCAGTGTGGAGGTCAGGACGGGCTTTGCGTCGTTCAACTCCCGCCAGTGCAAGGGGTCGTTGCCCTTGCTGAGGGCTGTGTAGAGCTGCTCGCCGTCGGCCGTGCCCTCGCCGGTGAAGTAGCTGAACATGTAGCCCTTGAGGCCCTCCTGCTTCGGCATCTCGGGCACGTTCGCGGTGAAGGTACGGGTCGCTTTCGCCTCGCCCTTGGTGACGGTGGCGGTCAGCTCGACGGTGGTGGCGCCGTCGCCGTGCGCGGGGCGGTGGACCAGGCCGTCCGTGGAGATGACGTCCGGCTTCGCGGAGGACCAGGTGACGTCGGTGCCGTGGGAACCGGTCGCCGGGAGGGTGAGGTTGCCGCGTACGTCGTCGAGGTTGCGGACGGCGAGGGCCGCGGCGGCCTGCTCGGCGGCGGTCCGGTCGTCGAAGGCGGGGAGCACCGTGACCTCGAAGGTTCTGGTGTCGGTCACGGTGCCCTTCTTCAGGGTCGCCGTGAGGGTGGCATGGGCGGCCGGTTCACCGGCGGCGGGGCGGGTCACCGCGCCGGAGCCGGACACGACGCCGGGGTTGTCGCTGGCCCAGCTGATCGCGGAGCCGCCGGCCGTGCCGGTCCTCGGCAGGTCGAGGTCGGCCGTGACGGCGTCGGTGTCGCCGAGGTTCAGCGCGGCCTTGTCGTCCGCGACGCCCTGCGTGGCGACGGGGAGGGCGAGTTGCTCGACCTCGGAGGCGGCGAGAGCGCGGTCGTAGACGCGGAAGTCACGCATCCGGCCCTTGAAGAGCTTGTCGTCGGAGTAGACGGACTTGCCTATGTAGTTGGCGGCGGTGGTGCCGGAGCCGATGGCGCCCGGGGTGATGGTGACCGAGGTGTTGCGGCCGACCTCGACACCGTCCTCGTACAGCACGCCGGTGGTGCCGGTCTGGGTGTAGGTGACGTGCTTCCAAACCGAGCGGGTCAGATTGTGGGAGTCGGCGGGCCGGGTGGTCTGCTCCGTCGACCAGTTGCCGGTCGCGACGGACGTCCGCAAGGAGTTGCCGGTGGTGAACAGGTAGCCGTTCCCGCTGCCGCCGCTGGAGTTGCCGAAGCCGTACAGGAAGTACGGCGTGCTCTGCGCGGAGTCGATCCGCACGTCCAGCGAGACGGTGATCGCGTCCATGCCCTTCATGACGTCGTTCGGCACCTTGAGGTAGGTGTCCGAGCCGTTGAAGGCGAGGCCCTGACCGGTGCCCGACCAGTCGGCGGCGCCGTTGACGGTGCCGGTGCGGCCGTTGCCGGAGGCGTCGGGCACCGTGCTGCCGGAGCCGGCGTCGAGCTTGTACCAGAGGGCGAGACCGTCGGTGATCTCCGCCGCCTCGGCCGCCTCGTCCGTCTGCGCCCTCTGCGCCGCCTGCGCCGCCTGCGCGGGAAGGGTGGGTGCGGTGAGGCCCAGCAACAGTGAAGCTGCGGTCAGCCCGGCGAGTCGGCCCGCCAGACGTCTCGCGCGGACACGGACGCGTGCGATGTGCGGCATGTGGATTCCCTGCTGAGGCATGGCGGGGCCGCGGCCATGGGCACCCTGCCGTTTCGGCTGTGTGACGTCGTGTTGCGAGAGTGTCGATCGGGGTGTGGCGGGGCGTCAAGAGTTTTCGAACGATGTCCGGCAGGTCGAACGAGTCAGGGTGGACTCCCTCAACTTCCGCTTCAGCGGTCTCTCTTCGCCCGACGCGCCTCCGTCAGGACGGGGAGCATGGGCAGGAGGGAGAGCACGACGACGAGGGCGATCAGCGGGAGCAGGAAGTCGTCGATGCCGGGGACGGAGGCGCCGAGGGTGTATCCGGCCAGGACGATGCTCTGTGACCAGAGCAGACCGCCTACGATCTGCCAGACGGTGAACGTCCTGGTGGGCACGCCGAGGGCGCCGGCTGCCGGGTGAAGGACAGTCCGCACCATGGGGACGAACCGGCCTATGACGAGGGCCTTGCCGTAGCCGTAGCGGGCCAGGAGCTTCTCCGCTCGCGCCGCCGCCTCGCGGACACGCCGTTTCGAGGTGCGGGCGAGTAGCGCCCGCCCGCCGTGTCGGCCCAGCAGGAACCCGACCTGGGCCCCTGCCAGAGCGCCCACGGCCGCGCAGAGCAGGACCTGCCACAGCACCAGTCGCGGCGCCTGGTCGGCGGTCGCTGCGCACAGGACGCCCGCCGGGAAGAGCAGGGTGTCGCCGGGCAGGAAGAAACCGACCACGAGCAGCCCCGACTCCGCGAAGATCACCACGAGGACGCCGAGGGCGCCGAAGGTCGCGAGTACCGCGGCGCTGTCCATCGGGTTGACGGCGATCACCGCCCTCACCTCCGGCCGTCCTGGTCGGTCGCCCTCCCCTCCAGGATCGCGTGCACCTGGATGCGGTGCTCGTCCCGGCCGGAACGAGCGTCAAGCGCGCCCGTGCGCTTCTTGCGACCGTCGTGACAGTGCGTCGATGACCACGGCGGCGAAGAGCACCCCGCCCGTGATCATGAACTGGACGGCGGCGGGGGTGTCCGTGATCGCCATGCCGGAGGCGATCGACTGGATGACGAGCATGCCGAGCACCGCGGACCAGGTGGAGCCACGGCCGCCGAACAGACTGGTGCCGCCGATGACGGCCGCGGCGATGGCGTTGAGCAGCAGCACTCCCGAGCCCGAGCTCTGGCTCACCGAGGTGATGCGCGAGGCCAGGAACATGCCGCCGATCGCTGCCATGGTGCCCGAGACCGCGAGCACCGCCGTCTGCACCCGCGTCACGCGGAGGCTGGCGCGCCGGGCCGCCTCGACCCCGCCGCCGAGGGCGTAGACCTGCCGCCCGTAGTGCGTCCGGCGCAGGACGATGTCGAGGCCGGCCACCACCACCAGGAAGATCAACAGGGCGAGCGGCAGACCCTGGAAGCGGTTGAGCAGATATGCGGTGGCGAACGCGATCACCGCGAGTCCTCCGGCACGGATCGCGATGACCTGGAGCGAGCGGTGCGGCATCCGAGCGGCCACGCGGCGCCGTCTGTCCTGGTAGGACACGAGGAAGACCAGGCCCACGGCGACCGCCGCGATGCCATAGGCGACGGCGTCATCGGTGAAGTAGTAGCTGGTCAGCTTGGCGACGAGCCCGTTCTCGTCGAGGTTGATCGTGCCGCTGGTGCCCAGGATGTAGAGCATGAGGCCGTTCCAGGTGAGCAGCCCCGCGAGCGTGACGACGAACGCCGGTACCCGGGTCCTGGCGAAGGAGTAGCCCTGCACGGTTCCCGCCGCCATGCCGGCGAGGACCGCGATGATCAGGGAGAGCCACTCGGGCACGCCGTTGTTCACGTTCAGCACGGCGAAGACGGCCGCTGCGAGCCCGCTGATCGAACCGACGGACAGGTCGAGTTCGCCGAGCAGCAGCACGAAGACGATGCCGACCGCGATGAGGCCCGTGCCCACGATGTCCACGCTGAGATTGGACAGGTTCCGGGGGGAGAGGAAGTTCTCGTTGAGGGACTGGAAGGTGATCCACACGACGGCGAGCACGACGACGACCGGGACCGAGCCCAGCTCCCCTGCCCTCAGCTTGCGCCGCGAGAAGGCCATCCAGTTCTCGATGGCGCGGGCGGCGGTCTGCCCGCGGTGGGCCTGACGGGCCTCGGTGGCGGGTGCGGCGGCCTCGGCCTGAGGGCTGTCCGCCATGTCGCGCGTCCCTTTCACCATCCCGCCTCCTGGTGGGCCTGTCGGTGGGGCGCGTTCTCCGTCGCCCCGGTGATGGAGGAGATGATCTGCTCCTGGGACGCGGTGTTCACGTCGAAGAAGCCGTTGTTGCGACCGAGCCGCAGCACGGCGGCCCTGTCCGCGAGCGCTTTGACGTCGCCCATGTTGTGGCTGATGAGAAGGACCCCCAGGCCGCGGTCGCGCAGCTGGTCGACGAGGTCCATGACCTCGGTGGTCTGCTGGAGTCCCAGCGCCGCGGTCGGCTCGTCCAGCAGGAGGAGCCGCGGGTCGCCCAGCAGCGAACGGGCGATGGCGACCGTCTGCCGCTGGCCGCTGGACAGGGACACGAGGGGGGCACGCAGTTCGGGGACGCCCCTGGTCAGCCGCTCCAGCAGCTGGAGGGTCCGGCGCTCCATCTCCATCTCGTCGAGGAAGCCGAACCTGCGGATCTCCCGTCCGAGGAACAGGTTGCCGACGACGTCGAGGTTCCCGCACAGGGCGAGGTCCTGGAAGACGGTGGCGATGCCGAGATCCCGTGCGTCGTTGGGGCGCCTGATGTGGACCGTACGGCCCTCCCACTCGATGACGCCCCTGTCCGCGGGGGTGACACCGGAGATCACCTTGACCAGGGTGGACTTGCCGGCTCCGTTGTCGCCGAGGAGGGCGACGACCTGGCCGGCGTGAATCTCCAGGTCGATGTCCTCGAGGACCTCGACGGCGCCGTAGCGCTTGCACACACCGTGCAACGCCAGCAGTGGGGGAGCAGACACGGAGACGACTCCTTCCCGTGGGTCCGGCCGGGGCGAACCGGTGGTCAGGTCAGCCCGACCGCCTCGCACGCGGCGCCGAGCTGAGGGGTACAGATCTGCTGGACCGTGTACACCCCGTCCTTCACCAAGGTGTCCTTGATGTTGTCGGCGGTGACGGATATGGGGGTGAGCATGACCGCGGGGACGGTAGGCCCGTCGCGTGTCGTCACCTCGTCCTTGGCCACCCGGTCGAGGTTCTCCCCGCGCGCCGCGGCCACGGCCAGGGCGGCGCCGGCGGCGGCCTCGGGCTCGAAGGGCTTGTAGACGGTCATGTACTGATCGCCGCCGACGATGCGCCGCACGGCTGCGAGTTCGGCGTCCTGCCCGGTGACCGGGGGCAGCGGTTCCACCTTGTTCGCCTTGAGGGCGGAGATGCTGCCGGAGGCGAGGCCGTCGTTGGCGGCGTACACCCCCTGGATGTTGCCGACGCCGAGGGCGGAGATGGCGCCGGACATGTTCAGGTTGGCGGTCTCGGCCCGCCACTGGAGGGTGTCGTACGACTTGCCGATCTTCACCTTCCCCATGAGCACGTCCAACGCGCCCTTCTTGAACAACACCGCGTTGGGGTCGATGGGATCGCCGTTCATCATGACGATCTGGGCTCCGGGCACCTCGTCGCCCATGGCCGTCAGCAGTGCCCTGCCCTGGAGCCTGCCGACCTCCTCGCCGTCGAAGGAGACGTGCGCCGAGATCGGGCCCTCGGAGAGACGGTCGTAGGCGATGACCGGGATGCCCGCCTCATTCGCCTTCCGGACCGAGGCGGCGAGCGACCGGGAGTCCACCGCCACGAGCAGGATGGAGTCGACTCCCTTGGTGATCATCGAGTTCATCTGTTCCTGCTGAAGGGCCACATCGCCCTTGGCGTTGGTCAGATCGACCGTGCACTCGGCGCACCGCTTCTTGATCTCCTTGTTCAGCAGGGGTTTGTCCTGGGTCTCCCAACGGGCCGTGGTGGCGTCCGGCAGGAGCACGCCGATCACCGGGTCGCTGCTCTCGGCGGCGTCGCTCCCGCCGTCCGCCCCGCAGGCCGTGAGGGCGACGGCCGTGGACACCGCGGTCATGGCGAGAACCGCGTCCCGTAGGGGGGCCTTCATGTGAGAGATCTCCCTTGTCCTTCACCGTGCGTGGCGAGGCCGCGCTCGTGGTCGCCCATGACCGGCCGTCAGTGGGTGTCCGGGGTTCGGCCTGCGTGGCGGGTGTGGAGGGAGCGGTGCGCGTGCACCGCCGTGTCGAGGATTCGTGTCCACGGCGGCCGAGGCGTGCGGCCAGTGCGGCGCGCCTTCGTCCACCCCGGCGCGGCGGTGGCTCGACCCGGCCGGTCCTGCATCGGCGGCAGGCTCATGGAGCATGGCGACATCTGGCCTTCTCAGTCGTCAGTCTGACACCGGCCGCGGTGATCTGCGAACGCAGCGGGGGCGTCCCGCCGGGTGGTGGATGCCCCGGTGCCGCGCCGTCGACCGCCGGCCGGCGGCCGTCGGATGACTGAGGAGCGGTGAGTCTGTCCGAGCGCGATGAGTCTCTGCGAGCGCGGTGAGTCTGTCCGAGCGCGATGACGATGTCCGAGAGTGATGAGTCCGGCCGAGCGCGATGAGTCCGTCCGAGAGCGATGAGTCCGTCCGAGAGCGATGAGCGGTCCGAGAGCAATGATGATGACCGAGAGCAATGAAGCAGATATGTCCGGCTCATCCATGTATGCGATTCTGGTGGGGGAGCGACCGGGGCGGCGGGAGGTGCCCCGATCTCCTTCGGCACCTCCGGCACGGACGGGAGGTTGGTTGCGGACATGCCTCATGACGGCCGTGCCCGGACCGGAGTTTCGACCCCGGGGGCATCCGAGGTCGGCACCGCAGACACCGGTTCACCGTCAACGGGGCCGCAGGCCGCCACGAACGACCGGGCCCTGACGTTCGCCGGAGCGGCGCTGGTGGCCGTCTATGCGCCCGCTGGCGGAGACGGCGAACTTCAGTTGCTGGAGACAGCCGCCGGCGCCATTCCCGAGTACCGGCTGCCGGAGCGGCTCGCCCTGTCGGGCGGATCGGCCGCCGCGCACGCCTTCCGCACCGACCGCCCGCTGTGGCTGAACGCCGCGGCCCTCGCCTCCTACCCCGTGGGCGCCCCCACCCCGCCGCGAGCGAGGGCGGCGTCGCTCGGCGCGCTGCCTCTGGAGAGGGAAGGCATCCGGCTCGGCTGTCTGGTCGTCGTGGGAGCCTCCGCGGACGGCTTCGACGCCGGGCAACAGCGCTTCCTGGAGCGGTACGCCGACGCGCTCGCCGGTCTGCTGCAGGCCGAGTCCGGCCGGCCCGCAGCCTCGGGCCTGCTGGGCCGTGCCCTGCGCAGTCTGCGCGTCGGCTCCTTCGTGCTCGAGCCGGACACCGGACTGATCGAGGCGGACGGGACCCTGCTCGACCTGGTCGGCACGACCTCGGACGACTTCGACGGCAAGGCGGACACCCTCCTCGCGCACGCCCTGCCCGAGGACATGCCCGCGCTGATGTCGGTCCTGGAGCCCTCCGCCCAGACGTCCGGCCGGCGGGAGCTGGAGTTCCGGGTCCGCTGCCCGACCGGCGAGATGCGCTGGCTGAGCCTGATCTGCCGGGTCGTCCCGCACACCGACGACCGGCCGGAGCAGGTGCTGGGCGTGGTGACGGCCACCTCGGTCAAGAGCCGCAGCACCGACGACGTCTCACGGATCCAGTGGCTGACCGCCGCCCTCGACGACGCCGCGACGGTCCGCGACGTCGGCCGGGTCGCGGTCACCGCGCTGCGCGAGCCCCTCGGCGCCGCCCGGGTGGCGCTCGCAGACGTACGCGAGGACCGGCTCGTCGTGACCCTGCTCGACCCACCGCAACCCGACGCCTGGCCCGACCTGTGGCGGGCCCAGTGGCGTTCCGAGTGGCCCGACGCGCCGGTCAGCGCCCTGCCCACCCTGCAGATGGCCTTGCAGGACGGCCGGATGGATCTGTGGCCCGCGGGCACGGCCCTCGAACCCGGCCTCGCGGGTATCGGCGCCGGCGGCCTGGCGGTCCTGCCGCTCCCGGCCAAGGGCCGGGTCACCGGCGTGTGTCTGGTCGGCTGGGACCAGCCGCACGAGTTCATCCCCGAGGAGCGGTCGCTGCTGACCGCCACCGCGGCGTTGATCGGGCAGGCCCTCAAGCGGGCCCACGCCTACGACGCCGAGCAGGAACTCGCGACCATGCTGCAGCGCAGCCTGCTGCCCCGGCGCCTGCCCGAACTGCCCGGCGGCACGGCCGTCGCCCGCTACCTGCCCGCCAGACGCGGGCTCCAGGTGGGCGGTGACTGGTACGACGTCATCGCCCTGTCCCAGGACCGGGTGGCGCTGGTCATCGGCGATGTGCAGGGGCACAGTGCCGCGGCGGCGACGATCATGGGCCAGATGCGCACGGCGGTCAGGGCGTACGCCGTGGAGGGCCACCCGCCCGACGTGGTCGTCTCCCATGCCAACCGCCTCCTGGTCGGCATGGAGACCGACCTGTTCGCCACCTGCTGCTATGTCGAACTGGACATGGAGGAGGGCAACACCCTGTTCGTGCGGGCCGGGCATCTGTCACCGCTGCTGCGGCACCCGGACGGCGCCACCGAGGAGGTGCAGGTCGAGGGAGGGCCGCCGCTGGGGATCCTCGCCGAGGCGGACTTCCCCATGACCGCGATCGCGCTGACCCCGGGCTCGGTGCTGGCCCTGGTCACCGACGGCCTGGTCGAGGCCGCCGATCTGCCCCTGGACGTCGGCATGGAGCGGACGCGCAGGGCCCTCGCCGCGGCCGCCCCGGCGGACCCGGCACGGATGGCCGACGCGCTGCTCGGCGACATCGGCCGGCGTGAGGACGACGTGGCGCTTCTGCTGCTGCGCTACGACGGCATGCGGACCCGGCCGATCCGGTCCAGCTGGGTCGTGTGGCGGCTGCCCGACGCGGTCATGCACGCCCGCCGCTTCACCGCGCGCACCCTGCGCAAGTGGCACGTCCAGGAATCCGCCGACGCGGTGCTGCTCGTCGTCTCCGAACTGGTCACCAACGCCCTGGTGCACACCCAGGGCTCGGTCACCCTCGACCTGATGCTGCGCGGCGACCGGGTACGGGTCAGCGTGAGCGATGCCTCGCCGCGGGCGCCCGCCAAGCCGGTGATCGTGGACTGGGAGTCGACCGGCGGCCGGGGACTGCTCCTCGTCGAAGCGGTGTCGGACTCCTTCGGCTCGGTGCCGGTGGCCGGCGGGAAGCAGGTGTGGAGCGAGGTCACCGTGCCGCGACGCGGGCCCGCTGCCGCCGACTCGAGCCCGACGACGGAACGAGGCGAGCTGCCATGAGGACCCGTACGCTGCACCTCGTCGCGGCGCTCGTCGCGGGACTGCTGGCGGTGCCCCTGGCCGCCTGCGGCGGAGACGGTGAGGCCGGCGAGGCCGGTGAGGACAGCTTCACGGTCGGCCTGCTGCTCCCGAACCGGGTCACACCCCGCTGGGAGCAGGCCGACAAGCCGCTGATCGAGCAGCACCTCAGGCAGCTCTGCCCCGACTGCACCATGGCGTACGCCAACGCCGAGAACGACGCGGCGCGGCAGCGGGAACAGATGATCTCCATGATCACCAAGGGGATCAAGGTCCTGATCCTCGACCCCGCCGACAGCAAGGCCCTGCGTTCCCCGATCCGGGAGGCACGCAGGGCGGGTGTCCCGGTCGTCGCGTACGACCGGCTCGCCGAAGGCCCGATCTCCGGCTTCGTCAGCTTCGACGGCGATCAGGTCGGCAAGTTGCAGGGCGAGGCGATCCTCAAGGCCATGCGGGAGAGGGCCAACGGCAGAACCGTCGTGATGATGAACGGCGATCCGAGCAGCGCCAACGCGGCATGGTTCCGCAAGGGCGCGCTGTCCGTCATCGCGGACAAGGCCAAGATCGCCAGGTCTTACGACACCGTGGGATGGAGTACGGAGAACGCCAACGCCAACATGACCGCCGCCATCGCCGCCCTGGGGGCGGACCGCATCAGCGGTGTCGTCGCGGCCAACGACGCCATCGCCGCCGGCGTCGTCTCCGCCTTCAAGAAGGCCGGTGTCCGCAAGCCGCCCCCGATCACCGGGCAGGACGCCGACCTCGAGGCCGTGCGGCGCATCGTCGCCGGCGAGCAGTACATGACGGTGTACAAGCCGTTCGAGAAGGAGGCCGCCGCGGCCGCAGCCATGGCCGTCGCCCTCGGAAAGGGAGAGGGGGCCGACGAGGTTTCGACGACGACCACCGACAGCCCGACGCACGAGGACATCCCGTCCATCCTGCTCACTCCGAGAGCGGTGACGGCCGACAACCTCAAGCAGACCCTCGTCGACGGCGGCCTCTACACCACCCAACAGATCTGCACGCCCAGGCTCCGCTCCGCCTGTGCCACGCTCGGACTCACCGGATGAGACGGGCTGGTCGGTGCGACGGGCCGGGCGCAGCATGGAGATGAGCGACCAACGGAGGTCAGCCATGAAGACCGGAGCCTCGGACTACGACCGCTGGCTGTACTCGCACACCCCGTCCCAGGCCGAGGGCGAACGCGACGAACCGGCGGAGCGCACGGCCGTGCAGCAGCACCCGGACGTCCCCAGGACCGAGCCGTCCCAGGCCGAGGGCGAACGGCTGGAGGACTTCAGGACCCCGTGATCGGCGAGAGCCGGGAACTCTGGAAGCCGTCCACGCCCACTCGGTGATGCCCGCGCAGAGCCGGCTCCATGTGGTGCCGGTGGGCGTGCCGCGGTCGAACATGCCCGGGGCCAGCTCGTCCGTCTCTTCCAGGAAGAGGTGCGCCACCCAACCCTGGCTCCCTTCCTGTCACCCACCACTGACAGCGCGGCCGGGCCCCCTGCACCCCTCACCCACCGCTCCGACGAGTGGGCAGGTCCCCGCCCGTGCACGGCCGACGGCCTGCCGCTTGTCGGCCCGTCGGCGAACTCTCCCGCGCCGACCGCCTGTTGGTGAACGCGCTGGCGGGGGACGGCCGGTGCACCTGCGACGAACTGGCCCGCGTGTCCGGGGTGTCCGAGGCCACCGCCCGACGCCGATTGGGCGCGCGAACGCCAACTGCAGGTCCTGACCGCGTTCCCGGACGAGACGGCCCTCCATGACTTCGTCACGCGCTCCCCGTGGTTGCGCGAGGCGGTGTCCGTGGACGTGTCCATGGTTCTCGGTTCGCTGAAGCGCGGCGGGATGCTCGCGCCGTGGCTGCGCGACTGACGTCCCACGAGGTCCGTCCATGCATCCCCGATACATCCCGACAGACGTGTTCACACTGATGAACATTGCTCATGTGGGTGTACATCAATGTGCCCGCCGTGCAACGCTCGGTCAACTCCGCTCTCCCCTCGACCAGTTGGAGGAACCGGCATGAATGTTTCCCGGCGGACAGTGCTGGCCACGGCGGTCGGCGCCGCGGCTGCGGGCGCGTCCTCGACACCCGCCACGGCCGCGGACGTGAACGCCGGTCGGACGCCGGCACCCACCCTCCGCAAGCTCCGCGCGGCGGCCGACTACGCCGTCGAAAAGCTGCACACCGTCGCACCGAGCGTGACCGCCTTCCCCGTCGGCACGAAGTTCGAGAAGTGGACCTACTCGCAGAACGGCGACTGGGTAGGCGGGTTCTGGCCGGGCACGCTGTGGATGGCCTGGCTCTACAGCGGGGACGACGCCTTCCGCACGCAGGCGCTGGCCTCGGCGCAGAAGCTGGCCCCCCGCCAGAACGACACCGGTACGCACGACCTCGGCTTCCTCTTCTACCCGTCCTGGGTCACCGCCTGGCGACTGACGGGTGACGAGGCGTGGCGGACCGGTGCCGTACGGGCGGCCGACTCCCTGATCCAGCGGTACAACCCGCGCGGGCGCTTCATCAGAGCGTGGGGCGGGCTGAACGAAGAGGGGAACGCCGGCCGCGTCATCATCGACACGATGATGAACCTCGACCTGCTGGCGTTCGCGAGCAGCCAGACCGGCGACCACAAGTACCTGGACATCGCCGTGGAACACGCGAAGACGGCTCAGCGGGTCTTCCTGCGCCCGGACGGGTCGACGCCTCACGTCTACGACTTCGACCCGAGGAGCGGCGCCGCGATCGGACCGAACACCGTGCAGGGGTACAGCCCCACGTCCTGCTGGTCGCGAGGCCAGGCGTGGGGGCTGTACGGGTTCACCACGATGTACCGCCGTACCGGGAACCCCGAGTTCCTGGCCACCGCCCGCAGACTCGCGGACTTCGCGATCGGGGCGCTGACCCCGGACCACGTCCCGGTCTGGGACTACCGCGCGCCGCAACAGCCGTACGACATCAAGGACGCGTCGGCCGGGGCGATCATGGCGTGCGGACTGCTCGACCTCGCCGCGGCCACCGGCAGGCACGCCTACCGCGAGGTGGCGCTGCGACTGCTCACCGCGCTGTCGGAGACGTGCCTGACGAGGAACTCGGCCCGCGCGCAAGCGGTGGTGGCCCGCTGCACGCGCAACCGGCCGGCCGAGGACGGGATCGAGATCTCCCTTCCCTACGCCGACTACTACCTGCTGGAAGGCATCCTGCGGGTGCTGCAGCCGCGGGACGTCGACCGCGCGATCGACCTCTCCAGGGTCTGAACCGGCAGGCCGGCGGTCACCCCGTGATGGAGTCCAGCTGTTCCGCCGCCGGGCGCAGGGCCCACAGGTCGCCGCCCGGGGGTGCCTCCAGCAGGGGTACGGCTCGCTGCGCCTGCCTGTCCCCGGCGTCGGCGGCCGCGTGCACGACGTCGGTCGCCGCGTACCGGTGGAACTCCATCTCGGGGTGCGGCCAGGCGGCGGCCCCCGTCGCGGCGGGCAGCAGATAGTCCACCGCCTTGAACAGGCTCTGCCCGTCCGGTCCACGGTAGGCCCACAGGTTCACCCCCACGTGCCGGCCGATGGCCGCGAGCCGGGTGTAGGCGACCAGGTCGAACGTCGAGTAGTGCCAACTCCTGGTCCGGGTCAGTTCCTGAGGCTGGCTGCCGTCGGGCGCGATCTGCGGCGCGATGCGCTTGCTCCGGGCGTCAAGGACCGTCCGGCGGGCCAGCTCCTTGTCGCCGGTTGCCCAGGCGAGGCCGGCGAGCTGCATGTCGTAGAAGGTGCCGTGGTTGTTGGTGGCCGCGGCCTCCTGCTTGCCGAAGTCGCTGTTCCTGAGCCAGTCGCGGAAGGCGGTGTTCCACCGTGCCATCCCGGCGCGGTCCCTCGCGGTCCAGCCGGGAGCGCCGGTCTGCAGCAGGGCGAGTGCGTCGAGGACGCTGGTGTAGGACTGCGAGAAGTCGATGATGCCGATGGCGCGGCCGTCGTACTTGCATGGAATGAACTGGGCGTGGTCGAGGTTCGGGTTCATCCTCGTGGCCGGATCGAGGAACCAGGTCCGCAGCACCTGGCCGGCCTTCTCGGCGTACCGCTCGTCGCCGGTGTAGTACCAGGCGAGCGAGAGGTCGTAGGTGGAGTCGAAGGTCTTCTCGACGTCCTGGCGGTCGGTGCCGGAGTCGACCTCCGGGTTGCGCTCGCCGTCGCGCTGCACATACGGGCAGCCCCACGGATTGTCCGCTGTCGGGGTCTTGGTGGGCCACCAGTACGGGGCCTGACTGAGGTAGTCGTGCACGTCGCCGCCGGGTGCCGGCCGGGGTTTGTCTACGACCGTCCACGGGCCCTGGTTCAGCCATCTGTCCGCGCGTGTCCGCAACGCCCGGACAGCCTGCCGGAGTTGGGGGTCGCCGCGATCGAGGCGGATCTTCGTCTGATGCAGGCGCCGGCCGTCCAGGACGGCGGTGTTCGGGATGCGTGGTGCCTGCTGTGCCTCTGCCGGAGCCGAGGCGGCGGGGGCAGGGGCGGCGCCGGTGGTCAACGCGGCCAGGACTGCCACGAGGACGCCCAAGCGGGATCTTGTAGTCATGAGCCACTCCCAGGCTGTCGGTGTTGATCATTGTTCAAGAATATGAATGACGTTCAGCCTCGTGTTTGCGTGAGCATGCCACGACGGTCGGGTCCATGGAAGGGGTCGCGCCACGGTTTGCCGGACCCTTGACCGCCGTTCGGCTCTCCCTGATGCTGTGTTGCGATGTATGAGATGCGTGCCGTAATGAGCAACATCTGATTCCGGTCTCGACCAGCCGAGGAGTGGCCATGACGCACCAGGTCCGTGCTGTCGTCGCGCGGGGCAAGGGCGCCCCCGTCAGCCTGGAGACGATCCTCGTGCCGGATCCGGGCCCGGGCGAGGCGCTGGTGAAGATCGAGGCCTGCGGGGTCTGCCACACCGACCTGCACTATCGCGAGGGCGGCATCAACGACGACTTCCCCTTCCTGCTCGGCCATGAGGCCGCCGGTGTCGTGGAGTCGGTGGGGGAGGGCGTCACCGACGTCGCCCCCGGCGACTTCGTCGTCCTCAACTGGCGTGCGGTGTGCGGGCAGTGCAGGGCCTGTCTGCGCGGCCGGCCGTGGTACTGCTTCGCCACCCACAACGCGAAGCAGAAGATGACCCTGCCGGACGGCACCGAGTTGTCCCCGGCGCTGGGCATCGGTGCGTTCGCGGAGAAGACGCTGGTGGCGGCAGGACAGTGCACGAAGGTCGACCCGGCCGCGTCGGCGGCCGTGGCCGGGCTGCTGGGCTGCGGGGTGATGGCGGGCATCGGCGCGGCCATCAATACCGGGAACGTCGGCCGGGGCGACTCGGTCGCCGTCATCGGCTGCGGCGGCGTCGGGGCCGCGGCGATCGCCGGGTCGAACCTGGCGGGCGCGGCGAAGATCATCGCGGTGGACATCGACGACCGCAAGCTGGAGACCGCCAGGAAGCTGGGCGCGACGCACACCGTCAACTCCCAGGACTCCGACGCGATCGAGGCGATCCGTGAGCTGACCGGCGGATTCGGCGCCGACGTCGTCATCGAGGCGGTCGGCCGTCCGGAGACGTACAAGCAGGCCTTCTACGCCCGCGACCTCGCCGGCACGGTCGTGCTGGTCGGCGTCCCGACTCCGGAGATGAAGCTGGAGCTGCCGCTGCTGGACGTCTTCGGACGCGGCGGGGCGCTGAAGTCGTCCTGGTACGGCGACTGCCTGCCGAGCCGGGACTTCCCGATGCTGATCGACCTCCATCTGCAGGGCCGGCTGCCCCTCGACGCCTTCGTCACGGAGACCATCGCGCTGGACGACGTCGAGAAGGCCTTCGAGCGGATGCACCACGGCGACGTGCTGCGCTCGGTGGTGGTCCTCTGATGGCCGGCGCCGGCATCGAACGCCTGGTCACTTCGGGGACGTTCTCCCTGGACGGCGGCACCTGGGACGTCGACAACAACGTGTGGATCGTCGGCGACGACACCGAGGCGATCGTCATCGACGCCGCCCACGACGCCGGGGCGATCGCCGAAGCCCTCGGCGGCCGCACGGTGCGGGCCATCGTGTGCACCCACGCCCACAACGACCACATCGACGCCGCTCCGGAACTCGCGGAGCGCACCCGTGCCCCGGTCCTGCTCCACGGTGACGATCTGCCGCTGTGGAAGCAGACCCACCCCGACCGGATGCCCGACGGCGACCTGACCGACGGCCAGGTGCTCACGGTGGCCGGCATCGAACTGACCGTGCTGCACACGCCCGGCCACGCCCCCGGCGCGGTCTGTCTGTATGCGCCGGCCCTGACGGCGCTCTTCAGCGGCGACACGCTGTTCGCCGGCGGGCCGGGGGCGACGGGGAGGTCGTACAGCCACTTCCCGACCATCGTCGAGTCGATCCGGGAGCGGCTGCTGACGCTGCCGGGCGACACCGTCGTGCACACCGGGCACGGGGAGACCACGACCGTGGCCGCGGAGGCCCCGCACCTCCAGGAGTGGATCGACCGCGGCTTCTGACCGCCTTCCGGAAGGTCTTCGTACGGCGCCCGTTCCACCTGTTTCCGCAGGTGGTTCGGGCGTTTCGAGCTGCCCGGAAATCGCGTGAACAGCCGGTCCGAACGAGGCCCATGGATGCCTTGACAACGCTTCCGGGCGGCCTTCAGACTGGCGTTGCGCTCATCGCAATCCGTTTCGCTATACGCACCGAGGTGTCATGATGATTCCCGCGTGCCGTCTCGCGGATCTCCCGCGAGGCGAGGCCCTCCGGCTCGATATCGATCCGCCGGTCTCGGTGTTCCACACCGACGATGGCGAGCTCTTCGCCATCGACGACACCTGCACCCACCAGGACGCCTCGCTCGCCGACGGCTGGCTGGAGGGCTGCGAGGTGGAATGCCCGCTGCATGCCTCGAAGTTCGACCTGCGAACCGGCGCGGTCGACGCCCCGCCGGCGAAGCTCCCGGTCCGGACCCACGAGGTCGTCGTCGAGGACGGCGTGGTCCACGTCCGGCTGTCCATGGACGCCCCCAACCTGCCGCCCTGCGTCGCAGCCCGGCTCGCCGGGGGAGTCGCGTGAGGACGGTGGCCGTGGTCGGCGCCTCGCTGGCCGGTCTGTCGGCGGCGCGCTCCCTGCGTAAGCAGGGCTACGACGGACGGCTGGTCGTCATCGGGGACGAGCTGCACCGCCCGTACGACAGGCCCCCGCTGTCCAAGGAGTTCCTGGCCGGCACCCTCGGCGAGACGGAACTCGCGCTGGAGACGGACGACGAGGACCTTCGGGCCGAGTGGCTGCTCGGCACCCGTGCCGTCGGACTCGACCGCACGGAGCGCACCGTCCGGCTCGGCGACGGGCAGCAGGTGCGCGCCGACGGAGTCGTCCTCGCGACCGGCGCCGCGGCGCGCACCCTGCCCGGCTCCGAGGGGCTGTCCGGCGTGCACACCCTGCGCACCCTGGACGACGCCCGCGCCCTGCGCGACGAACTGGCCCGCGGCGGACGGCTGGTGGTGATCGGCGGCGGCTTCATCGGCGCGGAGGTCGCCTCCACCGCGTACGCCCTCGGGCTCGAGGTGACCGTGGTGGAGGTGGCGCCGACGCCGCTCGCCGGACCGCTCGGCGAGACCATGGGTGCCGTCGTCTCCGCGCTCCACGCCGACCACGGCGTACGGCTGTTGTGCGGTGTGGGCGTCAAGGGGCTGAGCGGGGAGACCCGCGTCGACGCCGTCCTGCTGGAGGACGGCCGCAGCCTCCCCGCCGACATCGTCGTGGTCGGGGTCGGCGCGAGTCCGTGCGTGCAGTGGCTGGACGGCTCCGGCGTCGAACTCGACAACGGCGTCAAGTGCGGGGCGGACGGCCGCACCAGCGTGTCCGGTGTCGTCGCGGTCGGCGACTGCGCCAACTGGTACGACCCCCGTGCGGGCTTTCACCGCCGTGTCGAGCACTGGACCGGTGCCCGGGAGCGGCCCGACGCCGCGGTCGCCACGCTGCTGGCGGGCGGTGCGGTGGCACCGGGGGTGCCCCGGCCGCCGTACTTCTGGTCCGACCAGTACGGCGTGAAGATCCAGTTCGTCGGGCACGCGGCCGGCGCCGACAGCGTGACCGTCGAGGCGGGCGCCGCGGACGACCGTGACGTGCTGGCCGTCTACCGGCGTGCCGGGGACCCGGTCGCCGTGCTCGGCATGAACCAGCCGCGCCTGTTCACCCGCTGGCGCAAGCAGCTCGCCGCGGCGACGTCCTGACCCCGCCCTTGAGGCAACACCCCGCCACGACGTTCTCCGAGGAGTGCCCCGTGACCTCGACCAGCCTGCCGGACAGTCTGATCGCCACTCTCCCCGGCTCCTCCTACACCGATCCGGTGATCTTCGCCCAGGAGCAGGAGCGCATATTCGAGACCATGTGGTTCTGCGTCGCGCGCGCGTCCGACCTCGCCAGGCCCGGCGCCTTCCGCACCTTCGACGTGGGCCGCGAGAGCATCCTCGTCACCCGGGCGAGGGACAGCAGTATCCGGGCCTACTTCAACGTGTGCCGGCACCGCGGAGCCAAGCTCTGCACCCAGGAGTCCGGCGAGGTCAAACGGGCCTTCCAGTGCCCGTACCACGCCTGGACGTACGACCTGAACGGCAAGCTCGTCGCGGCACCCAACCTCACCAAGATGCCCGACGTCGGCCGCACCGAGTACGGCCTGGTGAGTGTGGCCGTACGTGAGTGGCTCGGCTATGTGTGGGTGTGCCTGGCGGAGAACCCGCCCTCCTTCGAGGAGGAGGTCATCGGCGAGATCGTCGCCCGCCTCGGTGACGTCGAGTCGATCGAGCGGTACGGCGTCGAGGACCTCTCCGTGGGCAAGCGGATCGTCTACGACGTCAAGGCGAACTGGAAGCTCATCATCGAGAACTTCATGGAGTGCTACCACTGCGCCACCATCCACCCCGAACTCACCGAGGTGCTCCCGGAGTTCGCGGACGGTTACGCCGCCCAGTACTACGTCGGCCACGGTGCCGAGTTCGGTGCGGACGTGCAGGGCTTCACCGTCGACGGGTCCGAGGGCCTGGACCGCATCCCCGGTGTCGCCGACGACCAGGACCGCCGCTACTACGCGATCACCGTCAGGCCGCAGGTGTTCATCAACCTCGTCCCCGACCATGTGATCTTCCACCGGATGTATCCGGTGTCCGTCGACCGCACGATCGTCGAGTGCGACTGGCTCTACCTCCCGCACGTCGTCGAGAGCGGCAAGGACGTCAGCCGGTCCGTGGAACTCTTCGACCGGGTCAACCGCCAGGACTTCGACGCGTGCGAACGCACGCAGCCCGGCATGAGCTCCCGGCTGTACGCCAAGGGGGGAGTACTGGTGCCCAGCGAGCACCACATCGGTGCCTTCCACGACTGGGTGAACGAGCGTCTCGGCGTCCCCCGGTCGTAGCCGGGCGGGTCAGCCCAGGTAGCCCATTCGGTGGCTGATCTCCTCGGCGCCCTTGAGCAGCACCGGGGAGAGCTCGTGCAGGCGCTCCTCGGTGAAGCGGTAGGCGGGCCCGGACGCGCTGAGGGCCGCGACGACCTCGCCGTCCCGGTTGCGGACCGGCGCGGCGATGGCGTGCAGGCCGATCTCCAGCTCTTCGAGCGTGAAGGAGTAGCCGCGCTCGCGGGCCTCGGCGAGGTTCTTCTCGAGCTTGGTCTTCGCCGTGATGGTGTGCGGGGTGACCCTCTTCATGCCCGTGGTGGACAGCAGCGCGGCGCGCTCCTTGGCGGGCATGTGGGCCAGCAGGATCTTGCCGCTCGACGTGGCGTGCAGCGGGGTCAGCTGGCCGACCCAGTTGTGCGCTGTGATCGCGCCCGGGCCGCGAACCTGGTAGAGGTTGATCGCGTAGTGCTCCTGCATGACGGCGATGTTCACCGTCTCGCCGAGCTCCTCGGCAAGGCGCTCGCAGACCGGACGGCCCTGCTGGGTGATGTCGATACGGCCGGTGACCGCGCCGGCCAGCCGGACGATGCCGAAACCGAGCCGGTACTTACCACGCTCGCCCGCCTGCTCCACCAGACCGCGCGCCTCCAGGGCGCCGAGCAGGCGGAAGGCGGTGGACTTGTGCACGTCGATCTCGGCCGCGACCTCACTGACGCCTGCTTCACCACGTTGGGCGAGGATCTCCAGCACGCTGATGGCACGATCCACCGACTGGACCCCGCCGGCCTGCGAGTTCGACGTTTCCGTGTCCATGCTGTAGTTGCTCACAGTAAAACTATACGCGCAGTAAACAACGCCACGGCAAGCAACAGAGCCGTGATCGGCCCATGAAAAGTTGCGCGGTTCGCAACCTGGTGCGTATCGCGAACCCACCGCTAGCATGCCTCGCGTATCAACGGCGCGAGCGAGACGAGGCACCATGGCACCTGTGCACTTCGACTTCCTCATCGTCGGCGGCGGATCGGCCGGCAGCGCACTGGCGAACCGGCTCTCCGCGGACCCGGCCAACCGGGTGCTGGTGCTGGAGGCGGGCCGCACCGACTATCCGTGGGACGTCTTCATCCAGATGCCCGCGGCGCTGACCTACCCGATCGGCAACCGGTTCTACGACTGGAAGTACGAGTCCGAGCCCGAGCCCCACATGGGCGGCAGGCGCGTCTATCACGCCCGCGGCAAGGTGCTGGGCGGCTCCAGCAGCATCAACGGCATGATCTTCCAGCGCGGCAACCCCATGGACTACGAGCGCTGGGCGGCCGACCCGGGCATGGAGACCTGGGACTACGCGCACTGTCTGCCGTACTTCCGGCGAATGGAGAACTGCCTGGCGGCCGACCCGGACGACGAGTTCCGCGGGCACGACGGCCCTCTCGTGCTCGAACGCGGCCCGGCGACCAACCCCCTCTTCGGCGCCTTCCTCAAGGCCACCGAGGAGGCGGGCTACGCCCCCACCGACGACGTCAACGGGTACCGGCAGGAGGGCTTCGCCAAGTTCGACCGCAACGTCCATCGCGGCCGCCGCCTGTCCGCCTCGAAGGCGTACCTCAAGCCCGCCATGGACCGGCCTAACCTCACGGTCATGACCCGCACCCTCGTCACCCGGGTCCTGTTCGAGGGCAACCGGGCCGTCGGCGTCGAGTGCCGGCGCGGCCGGGGCCCGCTCAAGCAGGTCCGCGCCAAGGAGGTCATCCTCTGCGGTGGCGCGATCAACTCCCCGCAGCTTCTCCAGCTCTCCGGGGTCGGCAACGCCGAGGAGCTGCGTGCCCTCGGCGTCGACGTCGTCCACGACCTCCCGGGCGTCGGCGAGAACATGCAGGACCACCTGGAGGTGTACGTCCAGTACGCCTGCAAGCAGCCCGTCTCCATGCAGCCGTACATGGCGAAGTGGCGTGCCCCCTTCATCGGGCTCCAGTGGCTCTTCCGCAAGGGCCCGGCCGCCACCAACCACTTCGAGGCCGGCGGCTTCGCCCGCAGCAACGACGACGTGGACTACCCCAACCTGATGTTCCACTTCCTGCCCGTCGCGGTCCGCTACGACGGCTCCTCGCCCTCCGGCGGCCACGGCTACCAGGTGCATGTGGGCCCGATGTACTCAGATGCCATCGGCTCCGTGAAGATCAAGAGCAAGGACCCGAACGAACACCCGGCGCTGCGCTTCAACTACCTCTCCACCGAGCAGGACCGCCGCGAATGGGTCGAGGCGATCCGCGTGGCCCGCAGGATTCTCGAACAGCCCGCACTCGCGCCGTACAACGACGGGGAGATCTCGCCCGGGCCGGGCGTCGCGACCGACGAGGAGATCCTCGCCTGGGTGGCCGAGGAGGGCGAGACGGCCCTGCATCCCTCCTGCACGTGCAAGATGGGCACCGACGACATGTCCGTCGTCGACCCGACCAGCATGCGGGTGCACGGCCTGGAGGGCCTGCGCGTGGTGGACGCCTCCGTGATGCCGTACGTCACCAACGGCAACATCTACGCGCCGGTGATGATGATCGCCGAGAAGGCCGCCGACCTCATCCTCGGCAGAAAGCCGCTGGAGCCGTCCACGGCCGCGTACTACCGCTACCCCGACGCCCGCAAGCAGGCGAAGTAGCCGCGCGGCTGAAGGGCCGTCGTATACGACGAGTGGGCCGGAGAGCCGGCCCACTCACCCGTGTGGCCGAGTCGTTCAGCGGAAGACGACCGTGCGGTTGCCGTCCACCATGACGCGGCTCTCGCTGTGCCACTTCACGGCGTGTGCCAGCACCTGCGCCTCCACGTCCCGTCCGACCGTGACCAGCTCGCCGGGGTCGAGCGAGTGGTCCACCCGCACCACGTCCTGCTCGATGATCTGCCCCTCGTCGAGGTCCGGCGTCACATAGTGGGCGGTCGCGCCGACCAGCTTCACGCCGCGCTCGTACGCCTGGTCGTAGGGGCGTGCGCCCTTGAAGCTGGGCAGGAAGGAGTGGTGGATGTTGATGGCGCGGCCCTCGAGCTGCTTGCAGAGGTCGTCGGAGAGGATCTGCATGTAGCGGGCCAGTACCACCAGGTCGACGTCCAGTTCCTGCACCAGCTCCAGCAGCCGCGCCTCGGCGTCGGGCTTGGTCTCCTTGGTCACCGGGATGTGGTGGAAGGGCACGCCGTAGGTCTGCGCGAGCCCCTCGAAGTCCCGGTGGTTGGAGACGATCGCGGGGATCTCGATGTTGAGGGCGCCGGTGCGCATGCGGAACAGCAGGTCGTTCAGGCAGTGTCCGAACCGGGACACCATGATCAGTGTCCGGACCGGCGTGGCCGCCTCGCTCAGGGCCCAGGCGATGCGGTAGGCCTGGGCGACAGGGCCGAACCGGTAACGCAGACCTTCCACCGTGGCGTCGGGATCGGAGACGTCGAAGTGGACCCGCATGAAGAAGCGGCCCTGGAGCCGGTCGTCGAACTGCTGGCTTTCCAGGATGTTTCCGGAGTTCCGGACGAGAAAGCCGCTCACGGCGTGAACGAGACCGGCACTGTCGGGACAGGAGAGGGTGAGAACGTACTCGCGGCCGGATTGCGATCGGGGGAAATTGGGGGACACGTCGGCCTCCGTCGGTGCGCATTGCACAACATGGTGAGCGATGCGCAACATGGTCGGCTCGGTGCCGCTTCCGGTCAAGGGTGGCCGGGAACGTGATCGCATGGTCAAATCGTCATCGGCCAACCTCTTGACGTCCGTCTGGTCATTCGCAAGGGTGTTCCACCACAAGCAATCGGGTGCACGATGCGCAACGACTTCGTTGAAAGGCTCGGCGCGTGGCAGACCTGTACGTGGATGGCGAATGGCGGGAGCCGGTGGCCGGCGGGCAGCGGGACATCCGGTGCCCCGCCGACGGCACGCTCGTGGCGACCGTCTCGGAAGGGACACGTGCCGACACCGAGGCGGCGATCGCCGCGGCCCGCCGCGCCTTCGACGAGGGGACCTGGCCGGGCACTCCCGAGCGGGAGCGCGGGGCGCTGCTGCTGCGCACCGCCGACCTGATCGAGCGCGACGCCAAGGAATTCGCCCGCGCCGAATCCCTGGACACCGGAAAGCGGCTGGTGGAGAGCGAGTACGACATCGCCGATGTCGTCTCCTGTTTCCGCTACTACGGCGGCATCGCCGGCACCGACGCCGGACGTGTGATCGACACCGGCCGCGACGACGCCGTGAGCCGCGTCGTCCATGAGCCGGTCGGTGTGTGCGGACTGATCACACCTTGGAACTACCCGCTGCTGCAGGCCAGTTGGAAGGTCGCCCCGGCGCTCCTGGCCGGCAACACGATCGTCCTCAAGCCGAGTGAGCTGACCCCGTCCACCTCCATCCTGCTGATGAAGGCCCTGGAGGAAGCCGGGCTACCGGCCGGTGCCGCGGGCCTCGTCCTGGGCGCCGGGCCCGAAGCGGGCGCACCGCTCAGCGAGCACCCCGCCGTCGACATGGTCTCCTTCACCGGAGGCGTCGAGACCGGCAAACGCATCATGGCCACCGCCGCCGCGAGCGTGAAAAAAGTGGCGCTGGAACTCGGCGGCAAGAACCCCAACGTGGTCTTCGCCGACGCCGACTTCGAGACGGCCGTGGACTTCGCGCTCACGGCCGTCTTCCTGCACTCCGGGCAGGTCTGCTCGGCCGGCGCCCGGCTGATCGTCGAGGACCGCCTGCACGACCGCTTCGTCGACGAGGTCGTCCGCCGTGCCCGGCAGATCCGCCTCGGCGGCCCCTTCGACCCCGAGGCCGAGACCGGGGCGCTGATCTCCGCACAGCACCGGGCCAAGGTCGAGGCATATGTCGCGGCCGGCCTCGCCGAGGGTGCCGTACTGCGCTGCGGCGGCGCCCGGCCGGACGACCCCGCGCTGGGAGCCGGCCACTACTACCTGCCCACCGTGCTCGACGAGTGCCGACAGGACATGCGCGTGGTGCACGAGGAGTCCTTCGGACCCGTGCTCACGGTCGAGCGCTTCACCGACGAGGACGACGCCGTACGCATCGCCAACGACACCGAGTACGGACTGGCCGGAGCCGTCTGGACGCAGGACGCGGGCAAGGCCCAGCGCGTCGCTCGGCGGCTGCGTCACGGCACGGTGTGGATCAACGACTACCACCCCTATGTGCCGCAGGCGGAATGGGGTGGGTTCGGGCATTCGGGCGTGGGCCGGGAGTTGGGACCGACCGGCCTGAACGAGTACCGGGAGCCCAAGCACATCTGGCAGAACATCCAACCCCGGCCGCAACACTGGTTCCGCGGCTGAACGCCGAAAAGAGGTCGAACGTGACCACACAGACCGAGGTGCCGCAGCGGCGCGGCACGCCCCAGGACTCGGGCTCCACCCCGGTCATATCCGTGCGCAGGCTGTGGAAGGTGTTCGGGCCGAAGGCCGACCAGGTGCCGGACTCCGAGGAGTTGCGCGGCCTCACCCGCCGCGAGCTCATGGACCGTACCGGATGCACCGCCGCCGTACGGGACGTCCACTTCGACGTCTCGCCCGGCGAGGTGTTCGTCGTCATGGGCCTGTCCGGCTCCGGCAAGTCCACGCTGGTGCGATGTCTGACGCGGCTGATCGAACCCACCGCCGGCGAGATCGTCTTCGAGGGCGAGGACATCCGCAAGGCCGACGCGGGACGCCTGCGCGACCTGCGGCGCCGCAAGTTCTCCATGGTCTTCCAGCACTTCGGTCTGCTGCCCCACCGCCGCGTGATCGACAACGTGGCGTTCGGGCTGGAGATCCGCGGCATGAGCAGGGCCGAACGGGCCAAGCGGGCCATGGAGGTCGTCGAACTGGTCGGCCTCGCCGGCTACGAGAACTCCTACCCCGACCAGCTCTCCGGCGGCATGCAGCAGCGCGTCGGACTCGCCCGCGCGCTGGCCGGCGAGCCGGACGTGCTCTTCTTCGACGAGCCGTTCTCCGCGCTCGACCCGCTGATCCGGCGCGACATGCAGAACGAGGTCATCCGTCTGCACCACGAGGTCGGCAAGACCATGGTGTTCATCACCCACGACCTCTCCGAGGCCCTCAAGCTCGGCGACCGCATCCTGATCATGCGCGACGGCAAAATGGTCCAGTGCGGCACCGGCGACGAGCTGGTGGGCGCCCCGGCGGACGACTACGTACGCGAGTTCGTGAAGGACGTGCCGCGCGGCGACGTGCTGACCCTGCGCTGGATCATGCGCCCCGCGCAGCCCGACGACGCCCTGGACGGACCGGAGTTGGGACCGGACGTCGTGGTGCGCGAGGCCACCCGGGCCGTGCTGGCCGCCGAGAAGCCGGTCAAGGTCGTCGAGAACGGCAAGCTGCTCGGCATCGTCGGCGACGAGGAGATCCTCGCGGTGGTCGCCGGGCGGGAAGGCGACGCGTGATGACCGTCGCCGTGGAGAAACCCGAGAAGACCGGGGCCGTCGAGGAACCGGCCGCTCCCGCAAGGACCGGGCGCAGGATCAGTCGGCCCATGGTGGTGGCCGCGATCCTGGTCGTGTGGCTGGTGCTGTTCCTCGTGCTGCGCGGCAAGCAGACCCTGACCCTGGCTGCGGCCGACCTGACCGATCTGCACCGGTGGTTCAACGACGTCAACGACTCGGTCGGCGCGAACCGCAACTCCAACCCGCTCTTCCTGTACTTCTTCAACGAGATCCGGCTGGTCATCGACTCCCTGGTGACCTTCGTGCAGGAGCTGATCTCGCAGCCCGCCGCCGGCCGGCCCGTCCCGCAGATCGGCTGGCTGGGTGTCGTCGGCATCGCCGGCTACGTCTCCTGGGCCGTGGGCAACTGGCGGGTCGCGCTGCTCGCGGTGGCCGGCTTCACCTTCCTGGGCCTTCAGGGCCTGTGGCAGGAGAGCATGGACACCCTGGCGCTGACCGTCTCCGCGGTCTTCGTGGCACTGCTCTTCGCGATCCCGCTGGGCGTGTGGGCGGGGCTGTCCGACCGGGTCAACCGGATCGTGACGCCGTTCCTGGACTTCATGCAGACGATGCCGACCTTCGTCTACCTGGCCCCGCTGACGCTGTTCTTCCTCATCGGCCCGGCCTCCGCCACCATCGCCACGCTGATCTACGCGGCACCGCCCGCGATCCGTATCACCGCGCACGCCATCCGCTCCGTACCGACGACCACGGTCGAGGCGGCGGACTCGATGGGCGCCACGCGTCGGCAGACCCTGACCAAGGTGCTGCTGCCGATGTCCAAGCGGACCGTGGTGATGGGCGTCAACCAGACCATCATGGCCGCCCTGGCCATGGTCACCATCGCGGCCCTGATCGACGCGCCCGGGCTCGGCAAGACCGTCGTCCAGGCACTGCAGTCCCTCGACGTCGGCACGGCCTTCAACGCGGGTCTGGCCATCGTCGTCATGGCCATCGTGCTGGACCGGGTCACCACCGCGGCGAGCGGACGCGAGGAGGCGGCCCGGCGTTCGAAGAACCGCTTCCAGGCCTGGCGGCGCCCGCTGCTGGGCGTGGGCGCGGCGGTCACGGCCGTCCTGATCTTCATGTCCCACACCTATGTCTGGGCGGCGGAGTTCCCCGGCGAGGGCGGCGTCGGCAGCGCCGTCTCCAGCGGGGCGGACAACGTGACCACGTGGGCGCAGGACAACCTGGGAGGCCTCACCAACGCGATCCGTGACGTCATCACCACCGGTCTGCTCAACCCGTTCCAGACGCTCCTCACGGACTCCCCGTGGTGGCTCGTCGGCGCGGCGCTGATCGCGCTCGGCGTCGTGGTCGGCGGCCTGCGCGCCGGCATCACCACGGCGGTCTGCGTGGGCCTGCTGGTCGGCACCGGGGTGTGGTCGGACAGCATGACCACGCTGGCGTCGACCGTCGTCGCCACGGTCCTCGTGATGCTGCTCGGCATCTGCTTCGGCGTGTGGATGGGCCGCAGCGCGCTGGTGGACCGGCTGATCCGGCCCACCCTGGACGCGGCCCAGGTCATGCCGCCGTTCGTCTATCTCGTGCCGTTCCTCGCCCTGTTCGGCGCGACCCGCTTCACGGCGATCGTCGCCGCCGTCGTCTACGCGGCCCCCGTCGCCATGAAGATCATCGCCGACGGGGTGCGGAACGTGCCGGCGACCACCGTGGAGGCGGCCACCTCCGCCGGGTGCAACACCTGGCAGATCATCACCAAGGTCCAGTTGCCGATGGCACGCAGCGCCCTGACCCTCGCGACCAACCAGGGCCTGATCTATGTGCTGTCGATGGTCGTGGTGGGCGGCCTGGTGGGCGCGGGCGCCCTCGGCTACGACGTCGTGGCCGGCTTCTCACAGGGCCAGCTGTACGGGAAGGGGCTCGCCGCGGGGCTTGCCATCGTCCTTCTCGGAGTCATGTTCGACCGGATCACCCAGGCAGCGGCGCGACGTGCCGGCGCATAAGGAGTCACTGATCATGGCAAGGCAAGCAACACACTGGAGATACGGCGTGGCCGGCATCGCCGTCCTCGGTCTCACCCTCACCGCATGCGGCGGCGCGAAGGTCGGTGACGACAGCGCCGGCGGCTCGGACGGCTCGGGCAAGTGCGGCACCTTCAACCTGGCGATCAACCCGTGGGTGGGCTACGAGGCCAACGCGGCGGTCGTCGCGTACGTCGCGGAGCAGGACCTCGGCTGCAAGGTGGTCAAGAAGGACCTGAAGGAGGAGATCGCCTGGCAGGGCTTCGGGACGGGCGAGGTCGACGCCGTCATCGAGAACTGGGGCCACGACGACCTGAAGAAGAAGTACATCACCGACCAGAAGACCGCCGTCGACGCCGGCCTGACCGGCAACAAAGGCCTCATCGGCTGGTACGTGCCGCCGTGGCTGGCCAAGGCGCATCCGGATATCACCGACTGGAACAACCTCGACAAGTACGCGGCGAAGTTCAAGACGTCCGAGTCCGGCGGCAAGGGCCAACTCCTCGACGGCGACCCGTCGTTCGTCACCAACGACGAGGCCCTGGTGAAGAACCTGAAGCTGGACTACAAGGTGGTGTACGCGGGCAGCGAGGCCGCCCTCATCCAGGCCTTCCGCAAGGCGGAGAAGAACAAGGAATGGGTGATCGGCTACTTCTACGAGCCCCAGTGGTTCATGTCCGAGGTGCCGCTCGTCAAGGTCAAGCTGCCGGAGTACAAGACGGGCTGTGACGCCGACGCGGAGAAGATCGCCTGCGACTACCCCGTGTACGAGCTGGACAAGATCGTCAGCGCGAAGTTCGCCAAGTCGGGCAGCCCCGCCTATGACCTGGTCAAGAACTTCACCTGGACCAACGACGACCAGAACGCCGTGGCGAAGTACATCGCGGTCGACAAGATGACCCCCGAGGCCGCGGCCAAGAAGTGGGTCGAGGCCAACCGCGCCAAGGTGGACGCCTGGATCAAGTAGGCCCCTGGCAGGCCCTTCACGGATGCCCGGTGGGCGGTGCGCGCGGGATGCGCACCGCCCACCGGGCATCGCCGTGTCCAGGTGTGTTCCCCGAGGTCGCGGACCCCTTGACACCCACCTGCACGACGGGCACATTGAGTTGCGCAACCTGAACCAAGTTGCGTGAGCAGCAACTGGATCGGATCGACTGGTTAGCCAACCGGAGGTGCGGCGATGGCGGGTCCCCGAGTGGTCATCATCGGAGCGGGAGTCGTCGGTGCGGCGCTCGCGGACGAGATCTCCGCGCGAGGCTGGACCGAAGTGACCGTGGTCGACCAGGGCCCGCTCCCCGCCACCGGGGGCTCCAGCTCGCACGCCCCGGGCCTGGTCTTCCAGACCAACTCCTCCAAGACCATGACCGAGCTGGCCCGCTACACGGTCGAGAAGTTCTGCTCCCTGGACGTCGACGGCAAGCCGTGCTTCCTCCAGGTCGGCGGCCTGGAAGTGGCGACCACGCCCGAGCGCCTGACGGAACTGCGGCGCCGCCACGGCTGGATCACCGCCTGGGGCATCGACTCCCGGCTCCTGAGCGCCGAGGAGTGCGTCGAGCAGCACCCGCTGGTCAACCCCGACCGGGTCCTCGGCGGCCTTCTGGTCCCGACGGACGGCCTCGCCAAGGCCGTGCTCGCTGTCGAGGCGCAGATCCGCCGGGCCACCGCACGCGGCGTGCGCTTCCTCGCCCGCCACGAGGTCCTCGGCGTCCAGCAGGCCGACGGCCGCGTCACCGCAGTCCACACCGACCAGGGCGAGATCCCCGCCGACATCGTGGTGTGCTGCGCCGGCATCTGGGGCCCGAGGATCGCCCGCATGGTCGGCATGAACCTGCCGCTGACCCCGCTCGCCCACCAGCTCGCCTGGACCGGCCCCGTCCCGGCCCTGGCCGGCCAGACCGAGGAGGCGGTCCGCCCGATCCTGCGCCACCAGGACGCCGACCTCTACTACCGCGAACGCTTCGACGGCATCGGCATCGGCTACTACGGCCACCGCCCGATGCCGATCTCCGCCGACGACATCCTCTCCGTCGACGAGGCCGACGACATGCCTTCGGTCCTGAAGTTCACGCAGGAGGACTTCGAGGAGGCCTGGACCGAGACCCGGTCCCTGCTCCCCGCCACGAAGGAGGCCAAGGTCGAGGAGGGCATCAACGGCCTGTTCTCCTTCACCACCGACAACTTCCCGCTTCTCGGCGAGTCCCCGGACGTCAAGGGCTTCTGGGTCGCCGAGGCCGTCTGGGTCACCCACTCAGCGGGCGTCGGCCGGGCCATGGCCGAGTGGCTGGTCGACGGGTACTGCTCCTCCTTCGACCTGCACGAGTGCGACGTCAACCGCTTCGAGCCGCACCAGCTCTCCCCGGAGTACGTCCTGGCCCGTGACTGCCAGAACTTCGTCGAGGTCTACGACATCCTCCACCCGCTTCAGCCGTCGGGCGACCCGCGCCCGATCCGCACCAGCCCCTTCCACGTCCGCCAACGCGAGCACGGCGCCTTCTTCCTGGAGGCGAACGGCTGGGAGCGGCCGCACTGGTACGAGGCCAACGCGGCGCTCACCGAGGGCCGTTCGGTCCCCATCCCGAACGACTGGGCCGCGCAGTACTGGTCGCCCATCGTCGGCGCCGAGGCCCAAGTGACCCGCGAGACGGTCGCGTTGTACGACATGACGGCCCTCAAGCGGCTGGAGGTGGCCGGCCCCGGTGCGGCGGCCTTCCTGGAGCGGCTGTGCACGGGCAAGGTCGCGAAGTCGGTCGGCTCGGTGACGTACACCCTCCTGCTGGACCACGACGGCGGTATCCGCAGCGACATCACCGTCGCCCGACTCGCCCGCGACCGGTTCCAGGTCGGCGCCAACGGCAACCTCGACCTCGACTGGTTCACCCGCCACCTCCCCGCCGACGGCACCGTCCAGGTCCGCGACATCACCCCAGGAACCTGCTGCATCGGCCTGTGGGGCCCGCTCGCCCGCAAGGTCCTGCAGCCCCTGACGGACGAGGACTTCTCGAACGACGGGCTGAAGTACTTCCGCGCCAAGCCCGCCTACATCGGCAGCGTCCCGGTGACGGCGATGCGCCTGTCGTACGTCGGCGAACTCGGCTGGGAGCTCTACACCTCCGCCGACCAGGGCCTGAAGCTGTGGGACACCCTGTGGCAGGCGGCCGAGCCGCTGGGCGGCATCATCGCGGGCCGCGGCGCCTTCAACAGCCTCCGGCTGGAGAAGGGTTACCGCTCCTTCGGCACCGACATGACCTACGAGCACGACCCGTACGAGGCCGGCGTCGGCTTCGCCGTCAAGCCCGACAAGGACGACTTCATCGGGAAGGCGGCCCTGGAGCGCCGTAGGACGGAGGCACGGCGGAAGCTGACCTGCCTCACCATCGACGACCCGCAGTCCGTCGTCATGGGCAAGGAGCCGGTGTACGACGGGGAGCGCGCGGTCGGCTACGTCACCAGCGCGGCCTACGGCTACACGATCGGCAAGGGCATCGCCTACGCGTGGCTGCCGACCGAACTCGCTGCTCCCGGCACGGCATTGCACATCGGCTACTTCGACAAGCGGGTCGAGGCGGTCGTGGCCGAGGAGCCGTTGTTCGATCCGTCGATGTCCCGGCTCCGCGGGTGAGGGTGATCAGTCCGGGGAGCCCATCCGGTGGCTGATCTCGTCCGCGCCCCTCATCAGCACAGGGGCGAGCTCGTGGATGCGCTCCTCGGTGAGGCGGTACGCGGGGCCTGAGGCGCTGAGGGCGGCGACGACGTCGCCCTCACGGGACCGGATCGGGGCCGCGACGGCGTGCAGCCCGATCTCGAGTTCCTCCAGCGTCACCGCGTATCCGCGCTCCCGGGTCTCGGCGAGGTTCTTCTCCAGCTTGGTCTTAGCGGTGAGCGTGTGCGGGGTCATCTTCTGCATCCCGGACGCCGCGAGCACTTCGGCGCGCTCCTTCGCCGGCCGGTGGGCCAGCAGGATCTTGCCGCTCGACGTGGCGTGCACCGGGGTCAGCCTCCCTACCCAGTTGTGCGCACCGACCGCTCCCGGGCCCCGTACCTGATAGAGGTTGACGGCGTAATGCTCCTGCAGGACCGCGATGTTGACCGTCTCGCCGATCTCCTCGCTGAGCCGCTCGCACACCGGCCGACCCTGCTGCGTGATGTCCAGACGGCTCGTGACCGCGCCCGCCAGACGCACGATCCCGAAGCTGAGCCGGTACTTGCCCCGCTCGGCCGTCTGCTCGACCAGACCGCGCGCCTCCAGCGCACCGAGGAGACGGAACGCGGTCGACTTGTGGACGTCGATCTCGGCGGCGACCTCGCTGACACCCGCCTCACCGCGTTGAGCGAGGATCTCCAGGACGCTGACAGCGCGGTCGACGGACTGCACGCCGCTCACCGTGGGACCTGCTGTTTCTCCTTCTGCCGCGTGGTTGCTCATAGCGCAACTATACGGCGGCCCCGGAAGGCTGCCCAGCGAAGAGACGACCCGGCCTGCGGCTCCGTAAAGGGGGTCCCTCGACGGCCGGCCCCGCCGACCGCGGAAGAGCCGGAAGAAAGCCGGAAAAATTTGGCCGCGGATGTCGAGAACCCGCGACCTGCTCCGTCCCCGGGGTGAACGCGACCACAATGGGTCGCATCAGCACCGAGGAGAACATCATGGCCAAGTACCTGCTGCTCAAGCACTACCGTGGCGCTCCGGCGGCGGCCAACGACGTGCCCATGGACCAGTGGACACCGGAGGAGATCTCGGCGCACGTGCAGTACATGCGGGACTTCGCGGACCGGCTGGAGAAGGCCGGAGAGTACGTCGACGGGCAGGCGCTCGCCCCGGAGGGGACGTGGGTGCGGTACGACGGTGAGGGGCGCCCGCCGGTCACCGACGGGCCGTTCGCCGAGACCAAGGACCTCATCGCCGGGTGGATGGTCATCGACGTCGACAGCTACGAGCGGGCCGTCGAACTGGCCGGCGAGCTGTCGGCCGCCCCCGGCGCCGGCGGGAAGCCGATCCACGAGTGGCTGGAGCTGCGCCCGTTCCTCACCGCGTCGCCCACCGTCACGGACTGCCACGCCGGTGGATGAGGCACTCCTCAGAAGCCTCACTCCGAGCGTGCTGACCGTCCTCGTCCGCCGCGGAGCCGACTTCGCGGCGGCCGAGGACGCCGTACAGGACGCCCTGGTCGAGGCGGTCCGCGTCTGGCCGGCCGGCCCTCCGCGCGATGCGAAGGGCTGGCTGATCACCGTGGCCTGGCGCAAGTTCCTCGACGCGACCCGGTCGGACGCCGCCCGCCGCCGGCGTGAGGACCTCGTGGACGAGGAGCCGGCGCCCGGGCCCGCGCCCGCGGTCGACGACACGCTCCAGCTCTACTTCCTGTGCGCCCACCCCTCGCTCACGCCGTCGTCGGCGGTCGCGCTCACCCTGCGCGCCGTCGGCGGCCTCACCACGCGGCAGATCGCCCAGGCTTACCTGGTGCCCGAGGCGACCATGGCGCAGCGCATCAGCCGCGCCAAGCGCACCGTCTCCGGCGTGCGGTTCGACCAGCCCGGAGACGTCGCCACCGTGCTGCGCGTCCTCTACCTCGTCTTCAACGAGGGCTACTCCGGCGACATCGACCTCGCCGCCGAGGCCATCCGGCTCACCCGGCAGCTCGCGGCGGCGATCGACCACCCCGAGGTGGCGGGGCTGCTCGCCCTCATGCTGCTCCACCACGCCCGGCGCGCCTCGCGGACCGCGCCCGACGGCAGCCTGGTGCCGCTCGCCGAGCAGGACCGCGGCAAGTGGGACACCAAGTCGATCGCCGAAGGCGTCGACATCCTGCAGGCGGCGCTCGCCCGCGACCGCCTCGGCGAGTTCCAGGCCCAGGCCGCCATCGCGGCACTCCACGCCGACGCACCCGTCGCCGAGGAGACCGACTGGGTGCAGATCGTCTTGTGGTACGACGAGCTCACGCGCCTGACCGACAGCCCGGTCGTCCGCCTCAACCGTGCGGTCGCCGTGGGCGAGGCCGACGGTCCACGCGCGGGCCTCGCGGCGCTCGCGGAGCTGGACGACTCACTGCCCCGCCACACCGCGGTGGCGGCGTACCTGCACGAGCGCGACGGCGACCTGGCGACGGCGGCACGGCTCTACGCCGAGGCGGCCCGGCAAGCCCACAACCTCGCCGAACGCGACTATCTGACCCGCCAGGCCGCCCGCCTCAACACCCGCCGACGACGGTGACGCCCGCAGTGGGTCGCCGCCGCTCACGGTTTCGCCGGCTGCGTCGCCTCCACCGTGGCCTGGCTCTCGTGGTCCCGTTGGGCGCCGACGGTGAACTCGTGGGTGTACGCGGCCTCGTCGACCATGGCGCGCAGGCGGCCGGAGATGCGCTCCACGTCACCCTGCTCCGCAGCGGGGTGCGGGGCCCCGGCCCGTTCCCGGGTCGCCGCCGCCGTACCGAGCAGACGGATCGCCCGCTCCGCGGCCCCGGCCAGGGAGTACGCACCCGCCAGCCCCTCGAGGGCCAGGGCGACCGAGCGGGGGTCCTTGGTCGTCGCGGCGGCCGCGAGACCGTCCCGGTGGTACGCGAGCGCACGGCCGGCGTCGCCGCGCAGCTCGGCGATGAAGCCCAGCTCGGCCAGGACCAGAGCGAGGCCCGGTCCGTCGCCGCGCCGGCGGTTCCAGGTGAGCCAGGGCCGCAGCCACTCCTCGGCGGCGTCCAGCCGGCCCTGGCGGCGGGCGCTCAGCGCGAGGCCCAGTGCGGCGAACTGCTCTGCGGGCTGGTTGCCCTGCTCGACCGCAAGCCGCAGGGCACGCGTGTGCAGGTCGTCGGCCTCGTCGTAGCGCTGGTCGAGCAAGGCGATCCTGCCGAGGCCCGACAGCTTCGCGGACATCTCCGGCCAGGTCTCCAGGGCCTGCGCGATCTGCAGGCTCTCCCGGTGCAACCGGGCCGCCCGGTCGTAGTCGCCGTTGATCTCGGCGAGCCTGCCGAGCACGTCGGTCGTCTTCAACCGGCCCCACAGGTCGCCCAGTTCCGCGAAGTGGGAGCGGGCGTCCTCGGCGTTGCCGCGCAGCGACTCCAGGTCACCGCGGGCCAGGGCGAAGCAGGCCCGTGTGGTCAGCGCGGCGGCGGTGCCCCACGTGTCGCGCAGGGTGCGGAAGCGGACCAGGACGCGCTCGACGCGCTGCTCGCCCGCGACCAACGCCCCCACCGTCCACTGCGCGTGCGCCAGGAACCACTGCGCCCTGGTCGACCCCAGGGTGGACGCGGGACCGTACGCGTCCAAGGCGTCGCACCCGCGGTCGTGCTCGCCGAGCAGCAGGCGGATTCCCGCGTACCAGAACTCCGCCTCCCGGCGCTCCTCGGGCGCGGCCTCGCCCGGCGTGTCCAGGGCTGTGGCCAGCGCCCTGCGGGCCTCACCCAGCCGGCCCCGGACGTACCAGTACCAGGTCATCGAGTTGACCAGGCGCAGTGCTTCCTGCGCGGCCCCGGCCCGGGCCGCCTCGGCCAGCGCGCGCTGCACATTGCCCGCCTCCAGGCCGAGGTACTGCAACCAGCGCGACTGCTCCCGCCCGTGCAGATGCGGCCGGGCGCGCTCGGCGAGGCGGACGCAGTGGAGCAGGTGCCGGGCCGCGGTCTCGGCATGGTCACCGGAATCGGCGAGCCTGTCACGCGCGTAGACGGCGACGGACTCCAGCAGCCGGTAGCGCGGTCCCTGCGGTCCCTCAGTGCGGAGTGCCAGTGAGCGCTCCACGAGCAGGCTCAGCGCGTCGAGGACGTCGTCGGGAGACACGCCACCCCCGGAGCACACGTCCTCGGCTGCCCGCAGGCCGCATCCCTCGCTGAACACCGACAGCCTGCCCAGCACGGTCCGCTCCCGGGCGTCGAGCAGGCCCCAGCTCCAGTCGAGCGTCGCCTGCAGGGTCCGGTGCCGTGAAGGGGCGTCCCGGTAACCGCTGTTGAGTACCTTGAAACGGTCGTCGAGACGGTCGTGCAGTTCCCTGATGCCCAGCGACCGCACGCGCGTGGCGGCCAGTTCCAGGGCGAGCGGGATGCCGTCCAGGCGCCGGCACACATCCGCGACGAGCGGGGCGGTGGTGGCGTCGAGCACGAAGTCCGGGTCCGACGCCCTGGTCCTGTCGACGAAGAGGCGTACGGCGCCCGCGCTCGTCAGCGCGTCGAGGTCCGGCAAATCCGCCGGCGGCAGCGACAGCGGCACCACCGGGTACACCGTCTCGTCCCGGATGCGCAGCGGTTCCTGGCTGGTCGTCAGGATGTGCACGTACGGGGCCCGGCCCAGCAGCAGCCCGGCCAGGCGCGCGACGGCTTCCACGACGTGTTCGCAGTTGTCCAGCACGAGCAGCAGCCGCCGGCCCGCCAGCGCGCTCGCCAGACGTTCCGTCGAGCCCTTGGCGTCGTCGTCCGCAACGTTCTCGCGGATGCCTATCGTCGCCATGACCCGCTCGGCCAGCGACTCCGCACCGGCGAAACTCTCCAAGCCCCCGGTGTCCGCGAGTTCCACCAGCCGGATGCCCCCGCCGAACGTGCCGGCCAGGCTCTGAGCCGTGGCCTGGGCGAGGCGGGTCTTGCCGACCCCTCCCGGGCCCGTGAGCGTCACCAGGCGGTGCTGTAAGAGCAGCGCCCGGATCGCCCGCACATCCTGTTCGCGGCCCACCAGGGGCGAGGCCGAACCGGTCGGCCGCGGCCCGGCCGGCAGCCCCGCCGCCGACTGCGCGGGCGGCTCCGGCCGGGCGAGAACGGGGTCGTGGCGCAGGATGGCCTGCTGCAGCGCCTCCAGGGACGGCCCGGGAGTCAGCCCCAGCTCGTCGTCGAGCCGGCGTCGCAGATCGGTGAAGCAGTCGAGCGCGTCGGAGGAGCGTCCCGCCTGATACAGCGCCCACATCAGCGCGCCCCGCAGCCCTTCGCGCAACGGGTGCTGCTCCACCAGCTCTGTCAACTCGCCCAGTAGCGCTCTGTGTTCGCCGAGCTCCAGACGTACCCCGGCGTGTTCCTCCACCGCCGTGAGGCGCTCCTCCTCGAGGCTCGCCGCCGTCGGCCGCACGGACGGCTGGTCCGCGAACTCGGCGAAGGCGGGGCCGCGCCACAGCCCCAGCGCCTCGGTGTACAGCGCTGCCCGCGTCATCGGGTCCTCGCCGGACCTGGCCCGGGCGACCAGGACGCGGAAACGCGCGGTGTCGAGCGCTCCGGCAGGGATGTCCAGGACGTATCCGGGCGGCCGGTGCACGACCAGTTCGCGGCCGCCGGCCTCCGCGTCCTCCAGCGCGCGCCGCAGTTGGGACACCTTGGCCTGGAGCGACGCCGTGGGCCGTGCCGTGAACGCCGAGCCGCCCCACAGGCCCTCGATGAGCCGGCCCGCCGGGACGACCTGCCCGTGGTGCGCGAGCAGATCGGCGAGGAGCATCCGCACTTTGACTTCGGGTACCCGCACGACACGTCCGGTATCCGTGCGCACCTCCAGCGGCCCCAGTACCCCGAATTCCATGATCTCAGCGTAACGGGCTGTCGACCGAGGCGACTTGCGACGAAAGGGCTCGGCCACCTCCCCGAAGTGCCTGTACGCAGCATTTCCGAAGCCGTCCGAAGCGAATCCGAAGGGGCATGGACCAGGGTTCCCCCAGGCCACTTCGAGGCCACTTCGAGCCACTTCGTACTGGAGGAATTGATTCATGGACGACAACCACACCTCGGTGTCGGTGCTCGGGCTCGGCCTGATGGGGCAGGCCCTGGCCGCCGCCTTCCTGAAGGCGGGTCACGCCACGACCGTGTGGAACCGCTCGCCGGACAAGGCCGACGGACTCGTCGCGGACGGCGCGGTGCTCGCCGCGAACCCCGCCGATGCCGTCGCCGCGAGTGACCTCGTCGTCGTGTGTGTGTCGACGTACGACGTCGTGCACGACGTCATCGGCTCGCTGGGCGAGGCCCTGCACGGCAAGACCGTGGTGAACCTGACGACGGGCTCCTCCGAGCAGGCCCGGTGGACCGCCGAGTGGGCGGAGAAGAACGGCGTCGAGTACCTCGACGGCGCCATCATGATCACCCCGCCCGGCATCGGCGCCGAGACCTCCGTCCTCTTCTACGCCGGCGACCAGGCGATCTTCGACGCCCATGAGCCGGTCCTGAGACTCCTCGGCGGCGGCACCACCTACCTCGGCACCGACCACGGCAAGCCCGCCCTGTTCGACGTGTCGCTGCTGGGCCTGATGTGGGGTGCCCTCAACAGCTTCCTGCACGGCGTCGCCATCGTGGAGACCGGCGGCGTCAAAGCACAGGAGTTCCTGCCGTGGGCGCACATGTGGCTCGACGCCATCAAGATGTTCACGGCCGACTACGCCGCGCAGATCGACGCCGGCGACGAGAAGTTCCCGGCCAACGACGCCACCCTGGAGACGCACCTGGGTGCGCTCAAGCACCTCGTCGAGGAGAGCGAGGCGCTCGGCGTCGACACCGAACTGCCCCGGTACTCCGAGGCGCTGATGGAGGGCATCATCGCCCAGGGCCACGCCAGGAACAGCTACGCCAGTGTGGTGAAGGCGTACCGCCGCCCACAGCGGTGACCGTGTCCGGCAGGCGCCCTTATGCGCCTCGCTGGGGCTGAGAAGCAGCCGAAGCCGGTGGGATGGCAGGTCTCTGCACGACGGCGAGGCCGACTGAGGTCGTCGGCCTCGCCGCGACGCGCTGCGGCCGGACGAGATTTCAGGGCTGACGGTCCCGATCTGCGGCCTGTTTCCGGCCCTTCAGCCTGCGTCGGTGCCCTTGGCTCTGACGGTGATCCGCCTGTGGTCGTACCCATGGGGCTCAGGCGACGGGCTGTAGGTGACTGAGGTCCTGGCGCGACCCCGCCCAGTGCGCACGCCCAGCCATCCCGCTCCTTCTTCGCCACCCCGACCGCGCCGAACGCGGGACACCGTCCCCAGCCCGGCCCACTCCTTCCACCCGGGGGCGCGGGCCGGGCTCACTGACGACCGTGCACGGCCAAAGCGTCGGCGGTACGGCCCTGGTGGCCCGGCGGGCGGCGGCGTGGACCCTGACTGTCAAAGCCCTAGGGGGTGATGGGGGTGTCGCCCGAGCGGAGGGCGGCGCGGAGGGCGGTGCGGACGCCGGTGACGACCACGGCGATCAAGCACAGGGCGATGATGGTCTCGGCCCACAAGAAGGCGAACCAGTCCAACACGCAGCCGATCGGAGGCGTGCCGGGGGCGGTGTTGCGGAACGCCGCGAGAGCGAACAGCGTGGCGGCCATCCAGGAGAGGGCGGGCCAGACCACGCCCTCACCACTGGTCGTCAGATACCAGGCCCCGATGAGCACGGATCCCGCCAGCGCCCACATGACGACCATCATGAAGACCGCAAAGGCGAGCAGGCTGCCCGACCGCGACAGCCTCAACTCCACGACGGCCTCTTGCCCGGAAGGAGGGGGCGCCGCGGAGATGGAGAAGAGCGTGGCGTTGTTGGAGAAGAGCATCCGCACCGGCACCTGCTTGCCCCCCATCAGTGCCCAGAACTCGATGTCGGTCTCGTACGTGTCGAACGGATAGTCGCTGATCGATCCCCCCGTGATCGCAACCTGTACGTCCTTGGGCGCGAGCCGCTCGTGGGCCTCGAACGCCAGGTCGCTGAGGGTCGCCACCGAGGTCTGGAGGCTGAGATCGGCCACCGGGGCCGTCCCTTCCTCCTCGCCGAGAGTCCCGCGCGGGGTGACTCGGACTCGCAGGACCAGCTCTCTGGCCGCGGCGTCGACGCTCTGGACGGTGGCCTCGACGTCCACCCGGTCGACGGCTCGGGATCCGACCGTGCGAACCGTCTCGTTCGCGTTCCGCTCGGTGAACTGCAGCCATGACCCAACGGACACCGCCACCAGGACCAGGAGGGCAAAAGGGATCAGGACCGGCAGAATCGATGCCCCGAATCGGCGGGGACGGGGCGAGTGCGAGGGCGGGGCCATGGTGACTCCGACGAGGTGAGAAGGGTGACGGGCTTGTCCCGCTCGGCGTCGGGAGCGGCCCTTTCGCCCGCGCGGTGTGTGACGGGCATGTCTGCCGTCCGGCGCGGAGCCGCACACGCAGTCACTTGTCGATCACAGGAGGCTACTGTAGGTGTTCGACGGATCGTCGCCACGGAGGCGGAGGCGCAACGGCCGTGCCGAGGGGTGCTGACATGGCTGAAGACCGGTTCGGCGTTCTCGCGTACCGAACCGTGATCGCCCCGGGCCTGACCGCGGGGCAGGGTGTGGACGCCTCTGTCGCTTTCGCGTGAGGTCGGACGGCGTCAGAGGGCAGGCGAACCGGCTCATGCATCAGTCCATGCCGGAGTGGGGCCGCGTGAGCCGGGGCGCGGCTCCCTCCCTCGCTGTGGATGATGCGATAGCAGGGCGCGTGTCAGGAGAAACCCACGGCAGGCGCCCCAATGCCTTTAGAAGAAGCCGAGCTTCTTTTCGCCCGTCGACTGGGATGGTGGCCAGGGTTCGCGCTCACCGAAAGTCACCTGGCAGCCACCAAATGGGTGCGTGATGCGTACTCTGTCGGTAACAGAACGTGCGGACGGCGACAGGGGTGCCATGCAGGCGGAGTTGGCGGTGTTGGCCGCGTCAGGGGCCACCACGATCGTGCAGCTGATGGCTCAGGACGCCTGGGCCACGACGAAGGACCGGGTGCTGGCGCTTTTCGGCGGAAGAGGGGCGAACGGCGTGGAGTCGGTCGAGACCGAACTCGACGAGACGCACGTTGCCGCCGCTGCTGGTAGCGATGACATGCGTCTCGCCCAGTTCGTTTCGCAGTGGCAAGCGCGGCTCCTCGTGCTGCTGCAAGAGGATCCGGCGACGGCTGAACAGGTGCGTGCTTTGGTGGCCGACTCAGCTGATCAAACAGGCTCGGTGCACAACGTCATCAGCGGTGGTGAGGTGAGGGGGGCGGTCGTCCAAAGCCGCACCATCAACGGTGACCTGAACTTCGGTTGACGGCACCGTGGTTGCAGAGAAGTAACTACGGCACAGCCGCCGACCCTAGACATCCCGCCGAAACCATGGGCCGTCGGGCCGCCCGGCAGCCTGACGGCCCGTGGTGCGACAACTCCGGTCAGGAAAAGAAGACTTGCTGCCGTGCGGCCGCGAATCCGAAGGAGTTCACTCAGCTCTGTTTCCGCACGGCGGCTCCTGTTCGGACGATCGGGCATGAGCTGCCACACATGGAGCAGACCTGACCGACGTGATAGCCGGCCGCTGCGACGATGCGCTCGGAGTCGTCTGGGTGCAGGGAGAGTTCCACCATCCGTGGCCAGTCGTTGGCGTTGCGGGCCCGCGACATGGCTGCGTCGCGTGTCAGGTCACCACTGAACGCGATCCACCCGGCGTGTAGCGCCACTTGGAATGACCTGATCGACCGCAGGAGTTCCTCGTGTGTCGGCAGGTGGGAATGTTCCCCGGCGGTGAGGCAGGCGATGAACGACGTGCCGTGCATGGCGGCGACGGCGGCGCCGATCGCTCCTGCAACGTCATCGTGTCCCATGGCCACGTCGGTGACACATGGCCCCAGAGCGCCGAAGGGGGCGCCGTCGAGCACGGTTCGTGCCAGCGTGCAGTACTCCGCTATGAGGTGGAGCGGTACATGCCCCATGAGCTCAACAACGACGTCGACTCCACGCTGATGCGCGCGTCGTGCCAACTCCCCCTGCCGGTGGATCTCGTGGATGTGACTCGCGCTGAGGGCGTCCACTACGCTTCCGGGCCGCGCGGTCGTTGCCAGGCTGATGGCAACGTGTGCTTCCGCGCAGATGTCCAGGATCTCGTCGAAGACTTCCTCGTAGCAGTTGGGTCCTCCGGTGTGGGTGGAGATCTCGTTCACCATGGCGCCGCCACGGCTGGTGACAGGGATGATCCGACTGGTGACCTCCTTGTCCCGTACGCCCGCGCTGGTGCCAGTGGCGTGGATCGTGATGCAGTCGACTCCGTCACTGACATGTTCCTGCACCACGCGCAGCGTTGCGTCGCGGGCGTCCTCGCCTGCCTTGAACGCACGGTGGATGTCATAGGTCGGAACCGTCCGGACGGCCACAGGCAGCGATTTCAAGATCTGGCGGCGCAGAGTGGCGTCGCCAGATGTTGAGACGTCCGTGACGATCCGCACACCGAGCCGCGCCGCCTCTTCTGCTTTCGCGAACTCGGTGTCCACGGACGTCTCACCCGGTGTGATCCCGATGATCACATCCAGCAGTGGAGCGTAGGCGGCGCCAATTGGTGCCCCCTCGATGTCGTGCCCTGTGCTGCGGATGACGAAGGAATGTGCCGACTGCGGATCGCCGCTGGATGCTGCGGGCTGCTGTGGGTTCATGACGTCCTTCACATGAGGCCGGTCATCGATCGATGGATTTGAGTTTCTGTGTCAGTCCGGGGATCAGGTCGTCGAAGCTCTTTTTCCATGCGAACCCTCCGATTTCGGATACCTGGAGGTGGAGTTCGGGTCGGTCCACCAGGAATCCGAAGCAGAAGTCCGCGTGCCAGTGGGCCGGCTCGTTCTTCTTGGGGTTCGCCGGAATCTGGTAGAGGCCGATGTCCAACGGCTGCCGCTCGTTGAGTTCGGCGCCGATGGCACTCCGAGGAATTCCGGTCTCCTCGACCAGTTCACGCACTGCCGCAGCATGCAACGAGGGGTCGGTGAGTTCGAGATGCCCTCCGGGCAACAGCCATTTGTCCAAGGGCCGGTTCAGGATGAACAGCACGTCTCCGGACGAGTTCAGGACGGCTGCCCCGCACGTCACGTGTCCGCCTCCCTGGAACTCGTACCGCCCACACAGTGGGACGTCATCCTGGAGTGCGGCGGTCAAAGGTGCCAGACCCTCTGTCTCGTCGGGCCAGTGCGTGAGGTACTCACGTACCGTTGATTCGATCTGGCTATTGCGAACGGCCACGACTGTTCCTTTGTGTGTGTTTCTCAATTTTTTGCTCAACGGTGCGAGCCTCGGCACGGCCGGAGCTACTCAGTATCCGCGCGCTGGCGCGCCAGGCTTCCAATGCCTGGTTTTCCTGACCCTGACGGTATCGGATGTCACCGAGTAAGTCGTACGCCGACGCCTCGGATATCCGATTGCCCAGTTGTGATTCCAACGCTATCTGCTGCTGCGCATACAAGGCTGCATCGAGCAGTTGGCCCGTGGCTATGCCAATACGAGTCAGGTTCTGCAGCACCAGTGTCTCGCCGTGCGGATTGGCCAGCGAGGTGAAGAGCGCTAGGGCTTCACGGCACTCCTGCAGAGCAGCTTCTGCGCTGCCGGCCCGGAAATGGGCCCATCCCAGGTCGCTGAGGGCGCGGGCCTCCCGCGCTCTGTTTCCCTCTGCTCGCCACAGGGGTAACGCGGCCTCCGCGTGGTGAAGCGCCGCAGCCAGATCGCCCTGCTTGTCGAACATGAAAGACAGTGCGTGATGCGTGGTCGCCTGACCGACTCTGTCGTCGAGGCCGGTGCAGATGTCCAGAACTCTCTGGTGGCACTCGCGAGCCTCAGCAAACTCGCCGAGTCTGGCCAGCGCGCGGCCCAGGCCCCGTAAAGCCTTGGCCTCAGCCGTGGGGTCTCCGAGGTCTTGTGCCCCATGCACCGCCAACCGTTGCATGCGGACGCACTCGTTCCATTGCGAGCGCCAGTAGAAGTAGGTATTTGCTGCCCACGCCAAGCGCCAAGTATGGGCATGGCAGCCTTGTGCGGAAGAGGTCTCGGCGGCGTGCAGGATGTTGCGGTGTTCGTCGTCGAACCAGGTGAGCGCCTCGTCGTATCGGCTCATGGCGGGTATGTGGACGTCCGCCGTGGGCGGGTCGAGGCTGATCATCCGCCGCGGCGGGTCGAGGAGATGGTCCGCCATCGCGCTCGTGTGCAGGTAGTGGTCGAGTAACCGCCTGACTGCAGCCTCTGTGACGCCGGGGTCCTCGTGCTGGGCCTGTTCCGCGGCGTAGACCCGGACCAAGTCGTGGAAACGGTAGCGATGTGGTCGGTACTCTTCGATCAGGTTGGCTCGCGCGAGTTCTCCAAGGGCGCTCAGGGCGGCGGGCATCCGGGTGCCGATCAGACTGGCCGCTGCGCCCAGGCTGATGTCCGGACCGGCGAAGAAACCGATCAGCCGGAACAGCAGAGCGCTTTGGTCTGACAACCCCGCCGAGGACCAAGAGAAGACCGCACGTATGTCGTTCTCGATCTCGCCGAGGTTGAAGTAGTCCAATCTGCTGGACTCGTCGTTCAGTTCGTCAGCGATGTCCGCCAGCTCGAACCCGGGTCTTGCGGCTGCGCGTGCGGCCACGATCGACAATGCGAGCGGCAGTCGCGCACAGTTGTCGACGAGGGCACGCGTCGAGGCCCGATCGGACATCACTCGGCCCGAGCCGAGATGGGCTCGTAGAAGCTGCTCGGATTCCGTGAGTGACAGCGGTGCCAGCTTGATGACTCTTGCGCCGAAGTGGGCAACGAGACTCGTCAACTCGGTTCGGCTGGTAACGATGACCATGCTGTTGGTTGCGGCTGGGAGCAACGGTCGGACCTGTTGGACCGAGCGGACGTTGTCGAGCAGGATGAGCGCACTCCGGTCGGCCAGCAGACTGCGATAGAGAGCTTCCTGAGCGACATACGTGGGCGGAATCTCGCGCGGCGGCACGCCTAATGAGTTCAAGAGTTCGTTGATTGCGCTCTGAGGCTCAACCGCGGGGAGTTGCGGGTCGAACCCACGTAGGTTCACATAGAAACTTCCATCGGGGAATTCAGCGGCATTGCGATGAGCCCAATGGACCGCAAGACTCGTCTTGCCGATCCCACCCATCCCGTCGATAGCCACGATTGAAGGGGTACCGCCAAGGCCGGTCTCTCGGTGAGCCCACACATCCGACATCGCTGCTTGCTCGTTCGCTCTGCCGGTGAAACGTGGATTGGCCGGCGGCACCTGCTGCGGGACGACCTGCACGCGTGGAGACTCACGGATGGCGATATCGCCCTGAAGGGTGCCCACTTGGACCAGATGCCCGAACACCGCGCCGGCCGCCTCGTTGCGCACGTGCTGCTCTGGGTGCTCGGGGTGCTCCGGGTGCGCACAGTCATGTGGCGGAGGCCCTGCTTCCACAAGATCACCCCGCATCCCCGGCTGGTCGGCACGACCACCCGTCGCCCCACAGGTGCTGCGCGCAGCGTCTTCCCCGACTCGCTGCCAGGTATAGTACGCGGCCCCAAGCCGAATACAATGCCATGTTCACTCTTGGGGATTAGGTGCACGTCGACGTTTTTGATCGCGAGGCGGGGATGACTCAAAAGATCGTGATCAGTGGCCTCACGGCCGCAGGCAAGACAACGCACACGAAACTGTTGGCCGAAACGCTCGGTTTCCGCGCGGTGCACTTCACCGATCTGCTTTTCCGAGAACTACAGGTGGAAGCAGGCTCGTCTGATCAGATCTGGTTCAGTCGACTGCGCGAGATCGAGTCAATGCGCGCGGGCGGGTCCGCCGATCGCCGGGCGGATGAAGCCATCGGTGCTCTGTTGGACGCCGACGAGCCGATGGTGGTGGACGCAGTGCTCGCACCCTGGCTGCATCCGGGTCGGCAGATCAATGTCTGGCTCGGTTCGGATCGGGCCTCGCGCGCCTGGAAGTGCAGCGTCTCGCGGCTGCCTGGTGTCATCTCCACCGACGACAGCCTGCGCCTGCTCGACGAGAAGGACGCATTCACCCGCGCCTATCTCTGGCAGGAGCGGACAGTCGACCTCTACACCGATCGCTCCTGCTTCGATCTTGTACTGGACAACTCCCACCTCATCGGTGAACCGACCCTGGATGCGGCCCGCAAGGGCATCGAAGAGCTGCACCAGGTGTTGCTGGCCTATGTCAACTGGCGGCTGCAGCACCAGGACGACGCCCTGCTGGAACTCGTGGACACCGCCGCCCCTGGACTGGCTGCCGTCGTACGTATGGACGTCGACCGGCTCACCCTCCCACAGACCGTCTTGGCTTCTCGCCGGATCTGACTTCGTGCCGTCGACCGTTCATGCCGCCGAGACCTGCGTTGTCCACAGCTTCCGCCTACCGCACCTTGTCGGAGGCGCTGTGGATGAAGACACGGAGCGATTCGCGGGCGACTGCGGTCTTGGTGTCCAACTCGCCTCTGGTATCTGCTCGGTGGATGTCGCTGGCGACCTGGAAGGTGGCTTCCGCGAGGTCGAGAAGTCCGGCGTCGTCGACGTAGAACGCAATGCCGTTGATGGCTTGCCGAGCCACGCCACGCAGCCTGTGTGCCTCGACCCGTGCTGCCCGGTGTTCGGGGCCTTCTGGGTTCTCGTCCTGGCGGTGCCACCAGTCCTGTTGTCCACGGATCGTCTCGGTGATGGCGCCGGTGTAGGCAAGAACGGCGGCCTTGCGCTCACTCCGGTCGGCGGACTGCCGTTGGAGGACGTAGCCAAGCAGGGCACCCATGAGTGTGCCAGCAACGGCGACGAGGCTGATGAGTACTTGGTCCACCCGCTGATAGGAGCATGTTGGGCGTGTTCCCGGCAACGCCAAGGGGTGTCGCCCCGGGATCGGCATCCAGTGGTTCGAGCCCGGCATCCCGCATGATCAGCACCAGATCACGTGAATCCTTCCGATGACGTCCGTCGCCACCCGGGCCTCCTTCTCAAGTGCCCGCTTCCGGCGTGAGGATTGCCCTCGGGTTTGTCGGGCTGTCGGCGGTTCGGGTGCTGCTTTCGGGTGTCGGCGGGTCATTGCGTGAGCGGGCGGCTCGTGGGGTGATGTCCTTCGGCGTTCTTGGTCCGCGACTGCTCCAGGGGGAACTCGCTGGATGTCAGACAGCAACGCACTGAACCCACTTGATGCCGGCAGGTACGTGTCGTGTCGGGTTGCCAGGAGCGCAACCGATGCCTCCTGGCAACCCGACTTCACGCTCTAGAAGAAGCCAAGTTTCCGAGGGCTGTAAGAACAAAGAATGTTCTTCGTCTGCTGGTAGTGCTCCAGCATCATCTTGTGCGTCTCACGCCCGATCCCCGAGCCCTTGTAGCCACCGAACGCCGCGTGCGCCGGGTAGGCGTGGTAGCAGTTCGTCCAGACCCGGCCCGCCTGGATCGCTCGGCCCGCGCGGTACGCGGTGTTGATGTCGCGGGTCCACACGCCCGCGCCGAGGCCGTACAGCGTGTCGTTGGCGATTTTGATGGCGTCGTCGAAGTCGTCGAAGGACGTCACCGAGACGACCGGGCCGAAGATCTCCTCCTGGAAGATCCGCATACGGTTGTCGCCCTCGAAGATCGTCGGCTGAACGTAGTAGCCGCCCTTCAACTCACCGTCGTGCTCGATGCGTTCGCCGCCGGTGAGAACCCTCGCGCCTTCCTGCCGGCCGATGTCCAGGTAGGAGAGGATCTTCTCCAGCTGGTCGTTCGAGGCCTGTGCGCCGATCATCGTGTCCGTGTCGAGCGGGTGGCCGCTCTTGATCTGCTCGGTGCGGGCGACCGCCGCCTCCATGAACTCGGCGTACTGGCCGCGTTGGACCAGCGCCCGGGACGGGCAGGTGCACACCTCGCCCTGGTTGAGCGCGAACATCGTGAAGCCTTCGAGCGCCTTGTCCCGGAAGTCGTCGTTCGCCGCCCAGACGTCGTCGAAGAAGATGTTCGGGGACTTGCCGCCCAGTTCCAGGGTGACCGGGGTGATGTTCTCCGAGGCGTACTGCATGATCAGCCGGCCGGTCGTGGTCTCACCGGTGAACGCCACTTTGGCCACCCTGGGGCTCGACGCCAGCGGCTTGCCCGCCTCCACGCCGAAGCCGTTGACGATGTTGAGTACACCGGGCGGGAGCAGGTCGGCGACCAGGCTGAGCCAGTAGTGGATGGAAGCCGGGGTCTGCTCGGCCGGCTTGAGCACGACCGCGTTGCCGGCCGCCAGTGCGGGGGCGAGCTTCCACGTCGCCATGAGAATCGGGAAGTTCCACGGGATGATCTGCGCGACCACACCCAACGGCTCGTGGAAGTGGTACGCCACCGTGTCGTCGTCGACCTCGCCGAGCGACCCCTCCTGCGCCCTGATCGCGCCCGCGAAGTAGCGGAAGTGGTCGATGGCCAACGGGATGTCAGCCGCCAGCGTCTCGCGCACCGGCTTGCCGTTCTCCCAGCTCTCCGCGACCGCCAACTGCTCCAGGTTCGCCGCCATCCGGTCGGCGATCTTGAGCAGGATGTCGGCCCGCTCGGTCACCGACGTCCGGCCCCACGCGGGGGCGGCCGCATGCGCCGCGTCGAGCGCCCGCTCCACGTCCCCCGCCGTGCCTCGCGCGATCTCGGTGAACGGCTGCCCGTTCACCGGCGACGGGTTCTCGAAGTACTGCCCCCCGATCGGCGGCACGTACTCACCGCCGATGAAGTGGTCGTAGCGTGCCTGGTAGGAGACGATCGCACCCTCGGTGCCGGGCGCCGCGTAACGGGTCATACTGCTCTGCCTCCCGAAGAAGCGCTGCCCGCCGTTGGGCAGCTCTCGGCGCGAGGCTAGGGAAGGCGAGGTTGCAACTACGTTGCGCGCGCCTGGGGTAGGGCCAGTGCGCCGATGGCTTCTGCCGAGGGCCGGGAATCGGGGTCAGCGGGCCGGGCGGCGCTCCCGAGCGGGCGGTGCCGTGAGTTCGGACTCCAGCGCGGCCAGCCGAGAGCGGACGGCCGACGTCGGACGCACCGCCGCGAGGGCCCGCCATACTTCGAGGTCGTCTTCGCCCCACGGCGCGTGCGCCCAGTCGGCCAGCAGGTCGGGATCACGGCGGGCGATCAGCGCCGTACGGACCCCGTCCGCGAGGCGCCGCCGGAGCCGCATCACCGCCGGTGCCTGGGAGCCGGGCAGCAGCGGGCCGGTGTATGCCATGGCCGCGCCGGTCACCGCACCGGCATCCAGCCGGCGTTCGACGACCGTCACGTCCGAATCGACCGGCACTGTGAGCCGGTAGGGCCGGGAGCCGAGCAGCCCCGGGGCGAGGATCCGGCGCAGGCGGGCCAGTTCGGCCCGCAGGGTCACGGGCGTCACCGACTCGTCCTCGTACAGCGCACACAGCAGTTCGTCACCGGTCAGCCCCTCCGGGTGGCGCGCCAGCAGCACCAGGATCTCGCTGTGCCGGCGGCTGAGCCTGACCCGGCGGCCCCCGATGCGCAACTGCGCCTCGTCGCGGCCCAGCGCGCACAGCTCGGGCGTGTCGGTGGCGGACACCTGCGGGGCCAGCAGCGCCAGTTGGGACTCCGCGGCACGTGCAACCGCCTGCACGAACCCCAGGCTGTGCGGATGCGCGAGCCTGTCGCCGCCGGTGATGTCCACCGCCCCGAGCACCCGCCCCGTGCGAGGATCGTGCACGGGCGCCGCCGCACAGGTCCAGGGCTGCACCCGGCGGATGAAGTGCTCGGCCGCGAACACCTGCACCGGCCGGTCCACCGCGACAGCCGTGCCCGGCGCGTTCGTCCCCACCGCGGTCTCCGCCCACCGCGCACCCGGCACGAAGTTCATCCCTCCTGCCTTGCGCCGGGTCGTCGGATCGCCTTCGACCCACAGCAGCCGGCCGTGCGCGTCGCACACCGCGAGCAGATGCTCCCCGTCGGCGGCGAAGGTGCCCAACAGCTCCCGGAACAGCGGCATCACCCGCGCCAGCGGGTGCTCAGCGCGATAGGCGCCAAGATCGCCGTCCGCCAGCTCCACACTCGCCGTCCCGTCCGGACCCACGCCCGCCCGCGCCGAACGCCGCCATGAGTCGGCCACGACGGCACGCACCGGCTTCGGCACCGTGCCCACCTCGGTGAACGTCTCATGAGCATGACGCAGCACCCGTACCCTCTCGGCAGGGTCGGCCCCCGGCTCCAGAGCCACCCATGGATCGGTCAACTCGGCCTCCCGGAAGGCGATGCGGCTGAGGACATCGTCACTCCGGGTGCGCACCCGGACAACCTTTTCGACCCGGGTCACTCGAACGACGGCCCCGCCGGTGGCAGCCTGTGCACCCTCAGACCGCGTTGACCAACCGTATGTAGCGCTCCCAGTCCCAGTGCGGGCCGGGATCGGTGTGGTCCGTGCCCGGCACCTCGTGGTGCCCGATGATGTGTTCGCGGTCCTTCCGTATGCCGTGCCTGGTACAGATGGCAGCCGTGAGCCGGGCAGACGCCTTGTACATGACGTCGGTGAAGTAGGAGGGCTCGTCGACCCAGCCCTCGTGCTCTATGCCGATGCTGCGTGTGTTGTGCTCCCAGTTCCCGGCGTGCCAGGCGATGTCGGCCTCGCGGACGCACTGTGACGTGTGGCCGTCGGCCGACCGGACGACGTAGTGCGCGGACACGTGCTTCCTGGGGTTCTCGAAGACGAACAGGGTCTTGGGGTAGGTGGTCTGCGTCACGTGGATGATCACCCGATCGACAGGACGGGCCGCTGGGCGCTTCGCCACCGTGTAGTTGGCCGTGCTCGCTGGGCGCCACACGGCGAGCGCGTAGTCCGGTGCGGGGACATGCGCACCGGCCGGTCGCTCGGGGAGCAGGACATACGGGACGGCGGCGAGTGCGGTGCCTTGGAGGATCAGCCGACGGCTGGGGCGTGGTCTTGCGCGTTCCAAAGGGGTTGCCTTTCAGGGTCGGAGGATTGCCTTTCAATGTCAGCAGTTGCGCCTTCGGCGCAGAGTGGCCGGGGGATCGGCGGTCGAAGCCGGCCGGGCGCTCACCTCAGGGCCGCCGCCGTCTCCCGAAGTCGCGCGTGCACTCCGCGGTGCGTCTCGCGTACCGGCAGCCACTGCTTGCGGATCTTGGCCACGCACGTGTAGTTGGTGTCGCACACGTTGGCCAGCGGTGACTCGACGGCCTGGGTCGCGAACTGGTAGGCGTCCAGCTCGCTGAACCCGTAGTCACGTACCAGCCACTGCACCAGGTCGAGCTGGGATATCCGGAACGCGTCCTCCAGCGGCCGGGCCGAGCCCGTCGAGATGATGTGGGTGTCCGACTCGATGCGGGGCCAGGGTGTTGCGAGTCCCTTGAGCAGTTCGACGACGACCACGGTGTTCATCGCGCACTCGACCGCGATGCCACAGGTCTCGCCCTCGCCCTGCCTGGCGTGTCCGTCGCCGAGACTGAGGAGCGCGCCCTCGACGTTCACCCCGAGATAGCAGGTCACGCCCGCCCGCATCTCGGGCGTGTCCATGTTCCCGCCGTGCGTGTCGGGCACCAGGGCAGAACGCACCTCCAGATTGGCGGGAGCGACCCCCACGGTGCCGTGCATCGGGTCCATGGGCAGCTCCGCCTCGATGTCACTGTCGTGGGCCCGGAACAACGCCGTGCGTCGTGTCCCGTCGAGCTGCCAGATCCAGACGGTCTCCGGGAGCGGCGGTTGCAGCGTGGCCGTGGTGTGCGTGGAGGTGAGCGCGCCGAAGAGGGGGACTGTGGTCGACGCGGCCCAGTCCCGGGCAGGTTCGATCGAAACGAAGTGCACGGCGACGGTGTCACCGGGCTCGGCGCCCTCGATGTGGAACGGTCCGGTCTGCGGGTTGAGGTAGGGAAACTCGCACACCTCGGACACCAGGTCCTTCTCCGACCGCACCCGCCCGGCGAAGCAGTCCTCCGTGTACAGGTCGAGAACCGTGCCGGGCGCGATGCGGGCCACAGGCGGTGCGCCGCCGAACGTCCAGGCATACTCGCCGGGATCGGGGCGCACGGTCAGGATCCTGGGGTCGCTCATCGCTGCACAGCTCCGTTCTGCGGAAGGCCTGTGGGACAGGTGGGACACATGAAGCAGGTGGGGAATGGAACCGATCGCGCGCCGCGCCGGAGCCCTGCGCTGACTGCGGCTCGCGTGAATCACGTTACGGCGCCGGTGGGTTGGGCAGAAGCGAGCGTCCGTTTCCGTGGACAGCGGCAGGATTGTGGATAACTCGCTCACTCACACGAGTGAACTCAGTCTGGAATCGGGCCCATTGAGAGATCAAAACCGGGCCCGCTGTGGAATCGAAGCAGCCTTGCACCGCCGGACGCCCAGGAGTGGGCCTGGGCCCGGGCCCGGCTTCGTCGGGATTCACGCCCGCTCCGCCACCACCGCCGGATCGTCCAGCACCGCCCGCACCACGGAGTGCGCCGCCCCCAGCAACGGCCCCTCGGGACCCAGTCGCGACACGGACACCGGGCAGGCCGGCCCCGCGGTCCGCCGGTCCAGCTCGGCTTCCAGCGATGGCAGCAGCCAGGGCGCCAGCATGGCCAGCGCGCCACCCAGCACCACGCTCTCCGGGTCCAGCAGATTGACCGCGCCTGTCAGCGCGATACCGAGCGCCGTTCCCGCGCCGTGCAGAGCGCGCCGTACGTCCTCGTCACCCTCGGCGGCACGATCGGCGAGCAGGCCGACGCGGTCCTCGCCCGGCTCCAGCCCGGCCGCGCGCAGCACCGCCTCCTCGCCGGCGTACTGCTCCAGGCACCCGCGCCCCCCGCAGGGACACTCGGGTCCGTCCGGCTGGACCGGCACATGGCCCAACTCGCCCGCAAAACCGTGCGTCCCGCGCAGCAGCCCGCCGTCCACCACCACCGCCGCACCGATGCCGATCTCCGCCGACACGTGCACGAAGTCGCGCGGAGTGCCGTCGCCGAGCCAGAGCTCGGCGAGCGCGCCGAAGTTGGCCTCGTTGCCCACGCTCAGCGGGAAGTCCACGGGCAGCAGACCGCCGAGGTCAGCGTCCCGCCAGGCGAGGTTGGGGGCGCGCACGACCGTGCGGGCGTCCCGCGCCACCAGACCCGGCACAGCGACCGCCAGACCGGCGGGCCACAGTCCCTCGTGCTCGGCCTCCGCCACGACCTGGCGCACCAACTCGCCGAGTTCCGCGAGCACCGGTGCGGGCGCACGGCCCCGATTCGTGCCGTGCCGCACCGCCCTGTACCGCACCTCGCCACGCAGATCGACCGCGCAGACGGCGAGATGGTCCACGCCGACCTCCGCCCCGATCCCGGCCGGACCGCGCCCGCTGACGGCCAGCGCCGAGCCGGGGCGGCCCACCCGGCCGGGGCGCTCGGGACCGAGTTCCTCCAGCAGGCCGGAGCGGATCAGCTCGTCGACGAGGGTGGACACCGCCGCGCGCGTCAGCCCGATACGGGAGGCGACGGCGGCACGCGAGAGCGGACCCTCGGCGCTGACGGTGTGCATCACCCGGGCGAGATTGCGGCGACGCATGCCCTGCTGAGTGTCCGGCAGCGCGCGCCCGGCTCCCGTCGGGTGGGCCTCGTGCAGCGGTGCGGTCATGCCTGAGTCAATCCTCGTCAGTCCTCAGTGAGCCTCGGGGTTCCGCTCCAGCAGCGGGGCCGCGTCGGAGAGTACCCCGCTGATCCTGGCCAGCGTCTCGTCGTCGCGCTCCACGGCGTCCAGCACCGGCCCGCGCGTGGTGTTCCAACGCCGGGCGACCGCGGCCGGATCCTCGCCGGTCAGCAGGCCGGCCGCCTGAGCCGCGGCGCCGAGCGCGACCAGTTCCCTGGCCTCGGGGACCTGCACCGGGCGCCCCGACAGCCGCCGTACGGTCTGCTGCCAGGCTGTGCCCCGCGCGCCTCCGCCGATCAGCAGCAGCGGCGCGGAGCGGTCCGCGTCCTCGTCCAGGACCAGGTCCAGGGCGCCGAGCAGCGCGTGGACGACGCCGTCGTAGGCGGCCTGCAGGAGCTGGCCGGCGGTCGTGTCGTGACGGAGGCCGTGCAGCAGACCGGAGGCGTTCGGCAGGTTCGGGGTGCGTTCGCCGTCCAGGTAGGGCAGGAGGGTGAGGCCGGTGGTGGGTTCCACGGCCTCGCGGTCGAGACCCAGCAGGGTCGCGAGGCGGTCGACGGCGAGCGTGCAGTTCAGGGTGCAGGCGAGCGGCAGCCAGTCGCCGTGCGCGTCGGCGAAGCCCGCCACGGTGCCTGTCGGGTCGGCGGGGCGCCGCCTCGACACGGCGTACACGGTGCCCGAGGTGCCGAGGCTCAGTACGGGCATGCCGGGCCGCAGGCCGAGGCCCAGTGCCGCCGCAGCGTTGTCGCCGGTGCCGGGCGCGACCAGGGTGCCCTTGGAGAACGGCAGCTCGTGGCTGTCGCGCACGGTGCCCGCGATCTCGCCGGGCCGGACCACACGGGGCAGCATCGCCGGGTCGAGCCCTACGCGCGCGAGGATCTCCTCGTCGTACGACTCCGTCCCCGACGCCCACCAGCCCGTGCCGGAGGCATCGCCGCGGTCGGTGGTGCCCTGCCCCGTGAGACGTTCGGTGAGGTAGTCGTGGGGGAGACGCACGGCCTTGGTGGCCCGGACGGACTCCGGCTCGTTCTCCGCGAGCCAGGCCCACTTCGTGACCGTGAAGGAGGCGGCCGGAACGGAGCCCGTGCGCTCGGCCCAGAACTTCGCGCCACCCATTTCCTCGGTCAGGCGACGGGCCTGCGGCGCCGAGCGCACGTCGTTCCACAACAGGGCCGGACGCACCGGCTCACCCCGGTCGTCCAGCGTGACCAGGCCGTGCTGCTGCCCGCCGATCGACACCGCCGCGGCCTCGTGCGCGGCGTCGCCGCACTGCCTCAGCGCCTCGCGCAGGGCGTCCCACCACTGGCGTGGGTCGCTCTCGCGGCCGACGCCGGAGGACACCGTGTGCGGTGCCTGGCCGCTCGCGACGACCTGCCCGGTCGACGCGTCGACAACCAGTGCCTTGGTGGACTGGGTGGACGTGTCCACGCCGACGACGAGCGGACCCTCGGCTGCTGACATCGGGCTCTCCCTTTTCCGCGGCTCTGCGGGAACCGACCTGCTGTTTCGAGGGTGCCCGGTGCGTCACGACCCGGACCTCACCCCTTCGGGGACATCTTGTCCCTTCCCAGGGACGCGTCGGCATACTAATTTGTAAACGGCCATGACGAAATAGTCGTAGCAAGCAGTTGTCAGCAAGCGAGGAGCCGCGGCATGAGCTACCAGCCCACCCCCGAAGACAGGTTCACCTTCGGCCTGTGGACCGTCGGCTGGCAGGGACGGGACCCCTTCGGCGACGCCACCCGCCGCGCCCTCGACCCGGTCGAGACGGTGCAGCGCCTGGCCGAGCTCGGCGCCCACGGCGTCACCTTCCACGACGACGACCTGATCCCCTTCGGGTCCTCGGACACCGAGCGCGAAGCGCACATCAAGCGCTTCCGCGAGGCCCTCGACGCCACCGGCATGAAGGTGCCGATGGCCACCACCAACCTCTTCACCCACCCCGTCTTCAAGGACGGCGCCTTCACCGCCAACGACCGCGAGGTGCGCCGTTACGCCCTGCGCAAGACGATCCGCAACATCGACCTGGCGGCCGAACTGGGCGCCAGGACCTACGTCGCCTGGGGCGGGCGCGAGGGCGCCGAGTCCGGCGCCGCGAAGGACGTTCGCATGGCTCTCGACCGCATGAAGGAGGCCTTCGACCTGCTCGGCGAGTACGTCACCTCGCAGGGCTACGACCTCAGGTTCGCCATCGAACCCAAGCCGAACGAGCCGCGCGGCGACATCCTGCTCCCGACCGTCGGCCACGCGCTGGCGTTCATCGAGCGCCTGGAGCGCCCGGAGCTGTACGGCGTCAATCCCGAGGTCGGGCACGAGCAGATGGCCGGGCTCAACTTCCCGCACGGCATCGCGCAGGCGCTGTGGGCGGGCAAGCTCTTCCACATCGACCTCAACGGCCAGTCCGGCATCAAGTACGACCAGGACCTGCGCTTCGGCGCCGGCGACCTGCGTGCCGCCTTCTGGCTGGTCGACCTCCTGGAGAGCGCCGGTTACAGCGGGCCCCGCCACTTCGACTTCAAGCCGCCGCGGACCGAGGACCTCGACGGCGTGTGGGCGTCGGCCGCGGGATGCATGCGCAACTACCTCATCCTCAAGGAGCGTGCAGCCGCCTTCCGCGCCGACCCGGAGGTCCAGGAGGCCCTGCGTGCCGCGCGCCTGGACGAGCTGGCGCAGCCGACGGCGGCGGACGGCCTGAAGTCGCTGCTCGCGGACCGCACGGCCTTCGAGGAGTTCGACGTCGAGGCGGCCGCCGCGCGCGGGATGGCCTTCGAGCGCCTCGACCAGCTGGCGATGGACCACCTGCTGGGTGCGCGCGGCTGAGGCCACGCGCGTGTGCCCGTCCCGCGTGTGACCCGCCTGTTGAGAGGCAGTCGCACGCGGGACGGGCAATGGGTACCGGTGATTGATGCCGGTAATCGACCGGTCTCAGCGCGGAATGTTCCGGAACTGTGTGCTCCACGGCGTGGGCCCGTATCAACTCCCGCGAGAGGCTCGCATCCTGACCGGTACGAGGCGAGTCTTGTCGGTATGGCCATGCCGCCCGTACCTCCTCAGCCGCCTGGACCGCCTGGTGACACGCCGCCGCCGGGCGGTGGCTTCGGACCGCCTCCTGGAGGCTACGGTCCTCCTCCGGGGGACGGTGGCCCACCCACGTACGGTGGTTGGCCGCCCCAGGAATCGCCCGACGGAGGGGATGGGCCAAGGCGGCGGAATCCGTTGTTCATCCTGCTGGCGGCGATCGTCGCCGTCGGAGCAGTCGTGGCTGCCGTGGTCCTGATGGCGTCCGGGAGCGACGGCTCGCCCGACGAGAAATCGCCCGCCGAGAGCACCAGCAGCTCGCCCAGGCCGTCCTTCAGCATCCCGACGGGGCTCCCCAGCAGGCTGCCGAGCGAACTGCCGACGTCTCTGCCCTCGGGGTTCCCGACCGACCTGCCATCGGGATTCCCCACCGACCTGCCATCGGGATTCCCCACCGACCTGCCGAGCGGCTTTCCGAGTGGTCTCGAATCGCTGCTCCCGTCACTTCCGGACGAACTGCCCTAGGGAGTCCCTGGCGTCTGCGGCGGGCGAGCTGCCTCAGGTCGTCAGATGCCGCGCGGCAGCCGCACGTAGATCACCGACGTCTCGACACCGCTGTCGACGAGCCTGCCCTGGGCGTCGAACGCGCCCTCGCCGTCCGTCATCCCGAAGTCGTTGTCGTTGATCAGAGCCAGCGTGCCGCGGTCCACGCGGGCAACGCCCTCGATCTTCCCGGGCACGCCCTCGACCGTGCCCAGGTCGACGACCAGCCGCTTGGACAGGACCGGTACACCCGATCCCGCCGGGTCGTCGAGCTGCTCCAGCGACGGAGACGTCGTGTCGTCGTCCCAGGGGCCGCCGAGGATGTTCGCCGCACGGTCCAGACGCACCAGGTGCAGCCGGGCGGCCTTGTCGGTGCGCTCCTCGACCAGCAGCCGGTTGCCGCCTACGGCCACGACCGAGGAGATCTTCAGCTCGGAGGTGTCGTCCTCGCTCGGGTCCACCACGTTCACCGGGTCGAAGCGGTACGCGTACTCCGCGGTGACCGCCTTCTTCTTCGGAGAGAAACGCAGCAGGCGCGTGGTGCGCGAAGCCTCACCGGCGTCCGTGTCCGGCAGGGACAGAGGGCTCTGCACGGCCATCACCAGGTCGCCGCCGGGCAGTTGGGCGAGCCCCTCGAAACCGCGGTTGATCTTCCGGTGCAGCAGGACTGAGGGCAGTGCCTCCACCACCGGGTAGTCCGCGCCGGTCAGGTCGAGCCCCTCGGGGACGTAGCGTGTGAGGACCTTCCCGCGCGCGGAGACGTGGACCAGGGAGGGCCCGTACTCGTCGACGAGCCAGAAGCTCCCGTCGGCGGCCCGTACGATGCCCTCGGTGTCCAGCCCGTTCGGGTTGTACGCCTGAGGCGTCCGCGCGTCATAGGAGTACGGCGCCTCGTCGCGGCTCTCCTGGTTCGGCAGCCCGGTGACAGGCCTCCCGGAAGCCGTCGTGATCGGGATCGCGTCCAGCACCCGCACGGTGTCTCCCGCCACGCGGATCTTCACGATCGCCGGGTCGAAGCCGGGCACGGGGAACGTACGCCGCTTCGTGCCGTCCACCTTGATCTGGCCGTTGGGGCCGCGGTCGGTGACGGTCCAGAACTCGCCCTTGCGACCCGTCGGGTAGATGTCGCTGCCGATGCCCCCCAGGTCCACGCCCCGGTCGTTGCCCACGCTGCCGGGCAGCAGTGCGTTGCTGAACGCGCCGAGCGGGATGTCGCCGAGCGTCGCCGTGTGCACGACGTGGGCAGCGCGGCCCTTGCCGGCGATGCTGTCCTCGTTCCCCGCGCCCGCGGCGGGCCCGGCGGCCGCGAGCGCCGCGATCACGGCGAGGGGTACGCCCCCGGCGACGAGACGTTGAGCGTGGCGCCGGCCGGTGGCGTGCGGGGACATCGGGCCTCCTGAGGACCAAGTTGTCTGACAGCGGCCAGATTTGAAGCTCGGGCGGAACGCCGTGCGACTGCGGGATGAACGCGGGGCGACGGCCGCTCGTCGAGCCGAGGTCGGTCTCGTCGAGCCGACGTCGCCCTCAGGAGACCGAGCTCGCCCAGCAGCCATGTCCGTTCGCCGGATGTCGTGCTGCGGGAGGGGTCCTTGTGAGGCCGCCAGACAAGACCTAGGGCCGCCAGACAAGACCTAGGGCTGTGCCTCCTCGGTCCCAACCTGCGCCGAGGCCAGTGCTGTTGCCGGATCCTGCGCAGGGCCTCCTGCGGGCACCCAACGGTTCCGTTCCTTGCGGTACGGCCACCACCGTCCGTCCTGCCCCAGGCGGAGCTGACGAGGCGCGCCGACGACTGTCCAGCGGTTGCCCTTCGCCCGCAGCGATGGCCGTTCGTCGTCGTCCCAGGCTGAATCGAGGGCGGCACGCGCGCGTGCGAGCATTTCGCCCTCGACGGTCCACTCCCCGTCCAGCACGGACAGCCCGACGACGCCTCCGACGTGCCAGGCGCATACGGCCGTCGCCAGGCCCTCCCGGCCGCGTCCCGATCCGTCGGCCAGCCGCTCCGCCACGTCGGCGACAGGGGCGCCGGCGGCGAGGCGCACCGCATCCTGGTCGAGCGTCAACTCCGTTTCCGGGCCCTGCTGTCGCGGACCCGGCCGCAGCGCTTCCGCGAGCATGCGGTGCGCTTCGGCGGCGGTCCGGGCGGCAAGGAACTCCAAGGCAGCCGGGTCGACGCCGGGCGCGGGAGGCGTCTCGGTGTCCAGGGACGGCGGCACTCCCGGCTCAGCGGGCAACTCGGGCAGAGCGGGCAGCGGGGGCAGGATGTCGCCGGTCGCATACGCCTCAGCGGCATCCACGCCTTCCGCGTCGGGCGAGGTGGACGCCTCGGACGACGCGGAGGAAGGGGTCGCGGGTGCGGCGCTGCGGGCCTGGAGGTCCTCCAGGAGGCCGCGCTCGCCCCGTCCGCGCATCAGGAGCAGTACGAAGGGGTCCTGGTCCAAGAGTCGAGCCACCTGGTAGCAGAGGGCCGCCGTGTGCCCGCAGTGGTCCCAGGCGCCGCAGCCGCACTCAGGCTCCAGATCTCCCATGCCCGGCAACAGTTCGATGCCCGTGGCGGCCGCGTCCTCCACCAGGTGCGGTGGCATGTCGCGGTCCAGCAGCGCGGCGACATGACCGGCCCGCTCAGCGGCCATGTCCAGGAAGCGGTCCCACTGTCCCGCGGACAGTTCCTCCAGCAGCACGTCGGCCCGGTACGCCGTACGGTCGCGGCCCTGCACAACCGCCGTGATGCGGCCGGGGCGCACCGACACCGCGCCGACAGCTCCCGCGCGCGCGAGCCTGCGGCCGGCCTTGAGCTGCCCCGAGTCCAGGGCCGACTCCTCCAGCGCCTGCAGCCAGGCCTGTCCCCACCATGTCTGTGCGAATCCCCGCCCGTGCGCGGGCGGCAGCGCGGCGAACGTGCGCTCCATGTCACCGTCGTGTCGAGTCATCGGGCGCCCCCTCGCAGTTCCACCAGATCGGCCAGCTCCGCGTCCGTCAGTTCCGTGAGCGCCGCCTCGCCCGCGCCGAGCACAGCGTCGGCCAGCTTCCGCTTGCGGCTCAGCATGTCGGCGATACGGTCCTCGATGGTTCCCTCGGCGATCAGCCGGTGCACCTGTACGGGCCGCGTCTGGCCGATGCGGTACGCGCGGTCGGTCGCCTGCGCCTCGACCGCGGGGTTCCACCAGCGGTCGTAGTGCACGACATGTTCGGCGCGGGTGAGGTTCAGACCGGTTCCCGCAGCCTTCAACGACAGCAGGAAGACCGGCACTTCACCTTCCTGGAAGCGCCGCACCAAGGCCTCGCGCTCGGCCACCGGTGTGCCGCCGTGCAGGAACTGCGAGGGCATGCCACGAGCCGCCAGGTGCTGTTCGATGAGGCGTCCCATGCGCACGTACTGCGTGAAGACCAGGACGCTCGCCCCCTCGGAGAGGATGGTGTCGAGCAACTCGTCCAGCAGCTCCAGCTTCCCCGAGCGCCCGGCGATCCTCGGCCGCTCCTCCTTCAGGAACTGCGCGGGGTGGTTGCAGATCTGCTTCAGGCCCGTCAGGAGCTTCACGATCAGGCCGCGCCGCGCCATGCTGTCGGCGCCGGAGATCTCCGCGAGTGTCTCGCGGACCACTGCCTCGTACAGACCCGTCTGCTCCGTGGTGAGGAACACGGCGCGATCGGTCTCCGTCTTCGGCGGGAGCTCCGGCGCGATCCCGGGATCCGACTTGCGCCGACGCAGCAGGAACGGGCGTACGAGCCGGGCGAGACGCTCCGCGGCAGCCGGGTCCTGGCCGCCCTCGACGGCCTGGCCGTAGCGCATGCGGAAGGTGCCGAGGCGGCCCAGCAGGCCAGGCGTCGTCCAGTCGAGGATCGCCCACAGTTCCGACAGGTTGTTCTCCACGGGTGTGCCGGTGAGCGCCACGCGCGCGCGTGCGCCGATCGAACGCAGCTCACGCGCCGTCGCCGAGTACGGGTTCTTCACGTGCTGGGCCTCGTCCGCCACGACCATGCCCCAGGGCACCCCGGCGAGCCGACGCGCATCCAGCCGCATCGTGCCGTACGTGGTGAGCACGAACTCCCCGTCCGCCAGGGCATTCAGGTCACGCCGTGACCCGTGGAAGCGACGCACGCGTGTGCCGGGCGCGAACTTCTCGATCTCGCGCTGCCAGTTGCCCATCAGCGAGGTCGGACACACGACCAGCGTCGGACCGGCGGACGAGGTGTCGGACTGCCGGTGCAGGTGCAGCGCGATGAGCGTGATCGTCTTGCCGAGGCCCATGTCGTCGGCCAGGCAGCAGCCCAGGCCGAGGGACGTCATCCGGGCCAGCCAGCTCAGGCCGCGTCGCTGGTAGTCCCGCAGTGTGGCCGCGAGTGCGGCAGGCTGGCCCACCGGCTCCTGCCCCTCCGGATCCGCGAGAAGCTCGCGCAGCGCCGCCAACCAGCCTGTGGGTTGGACCTGCACCTGGCGGCCGTCCACCTCGGTGGAGCCCGTCAGCGCTGCGCCGAGCGCGTCGATGGGCGTCACTTTGTGGTCTTGGTGCTCGCGGGCGCGGCGCACCTCCTGAGGATCGACGAGGACCCACTGGTCGCGCAGCCGCACCACGGGGCGGTTCGCCTCGGCCAGTCGGTCCAGTTCCTCGCGCGTGAGCCGCTGGTCGCCCAGCGCGAACCGCCAGTTGAAGGCGAGCAGCGCGTCGGCGGCCAGGAAGGACGGCGTGCCCGAGGACGCCTTGCCCTGCGCGGACTCCTCGTCCGGCGGGCCGATCACCGCGCGGGCGGTAAGGCTGCGGGTCAGCTCCTTGGGCCAGTGCACATCGACGCCGGCTCCGGCGAGGGCCCGGGCGCCCTCCTGAAGGAGGTCGGTCACCTCGTCGTCGGCCAGTTCCACCGCGTCCGGCACGGCAGCCGAGAGCAGCGGCGTGAGCGGCGCCCAGGCGCGAGCCGCGCGGCGCAGCGCCAGCAGGGCGTCCAGCCGCGCGCGTGGGCCGAAGGCGCCGGAGCCCGCCCACACCTCGGCGGCGTCGGCGACCAGCGCCGGGTCATTCACGCTGTGCAGCTGCAGAACAGCCCGGAACGACAGTTCCCCGTCATCCTGCGCCGCCGCGGAGAGGCCGGGCACCTCGAGCCGCAGGGAGAGCCGCACGCCCGCGTCGTGGCCCGCGGCGACATCTGCGGCCCATGCGCGCTGTTCAGGCAGGTGCTGCGGCTCCCGGGCCGCGTAGGCGGCCCCGCCCGTGACGAGCTTCGCGGCGGGGGAGCGGGGTAGTGTGTCGGCGACCGCGTCCAGGAAGGCCCGTAGCAGCCGCTCCGGATCCGGCAGCACCAGCGGCTCCACGCCGCTCAGCGGTACGGCGTGCGCCTCGGGGGGCATCGCGGCTGCGAGGGCGCGAATGCGTTCGACGTCCTCGGGTCGCAGGGGACCGGCGCGCCAGGCGTCGTGATCGTCCGCGGAGAGGCCGGGCAGGAGCAGGCCGCGTGCCACGAGTTGAAGGGCGAGCACAGCCGCCGTGCCCCAGAAGACGCCCGCTCGGTGGGCTTGCTCGGCCGCACGTGCACGCGTGAGGACAGGCAGGGCGGCACGTACAGGCAGCAGGACCGCCGCCACGCTCACCAGCTCGACACCGTCCTGGCCGGGCAGGGCGACGGTCAGGTCCTCGATGGCGAGTTCATCGGCGGATCCGGCTGCGGCGAGCGGAACGGTCCCCCCGTCGGCTCGCCAGAAGGCGACCCGGCTGGTGCGGGCCGGGTCACCGGGTAGGAACACGGCACAGCAGCCGGACACGTCGGAGATCTCGGACGGTGTTGCCTCGGGAAGCCTCGGCACAGCTCTGCAGCACTCCTCAAATTTGACTACCCAGGTTGGAGTGGCCGAGGGTACAGCACTCGGGCGCCTATCCGAAATGCCAGATCGGTGACCTGGGTCACTATCGGGTAGGCGTGGGTATCCCCGTTGTGCGGAATCCGGTGTGTCGTTCGGCCCTCGGACATCGGACACTGGCATCGGGCATCGGGCATCGAGGGTCGGGCATCGAAGGTCGAGACAGGTGTATCGGGCATCGGTCGTCACCCGATCTCCGCGACCAGTAGGGGCCGTACTCAGGGTCGTCTCAGGGTCGCAGTTCGGAACCGCCGGAAGCGCGGGCCCGTTTTCAGGACAGAGAGCGGCAGTGGCCGCGAAGGAGGCGACGCACATGTCGAAGAACGCGAAGATCGCCGCGGGAGGTGTGGCGGCCGGTCTCATCCTGTTGATCTGGCTGCCCTGGTGGGCCGCGCTCCTGATAGTCCTGGGAGTCCCGGCCGCCGCCTACCTCACGCTCGACCCGTCACAGCGGCGCAGGCTGCGCCGCAACACGCGCAAGGAACTCGGTCGCTGATCATCGCCCGGCCGTCGATGCGACCGGGGTGGACAGCGCGCAGGAGTTGAGTACATCGCCGCTCGCGGGCCTGCCGACGGTATGGTCCGCGGGCGGTCGGGTGCCCCGCTCCACCCACGCGACCAGCGCGTCGAACGCAGACCGGTAGCAGGGCAGGATCGGCCGGAGCCGGTCCGGATGGGTGTCGTACAGCCCGTCCACATGCGTGCCACCCGCGATCGTGAAGTACCGGTGCAGTGGGCCCCGCCCACTCGCGTCGACCATGCGGGCGTACACGTCCGAGTCGGCCGCCTTCGGCAGCAGCGCGTCCAGATCGCCGTGCAGCGTGATCAGCGGTCTGCCAATACGCCCGGTCAGAGCGACGCGGGCCACGGCGCGACGGACGGATGCCGGGCGCGACGCGTAGTCGTACGAGGCATCGGAGGCGCACGGTGCCAGGATCTGCTCCGGCGTGGTCCCGGCGGACGGGCCAGGACAGCCGGGGTCATAGGCCGGGTCGAACTCGGCGCGGTAGATCTTCTGCGTGACGCCCCAGTAGGCCTGTTCGTGGTAAGGCCACAGAAATTCGGAGCCGCGTGCGAAGCCGGCCGCGTACAGGTCCTCGTCCCGTGCGGAGCCGAGCATGCGTGCCACTGCGGTGGGCAGAGAGGTCAGCAGATTGGGGCCGCCCGCGGTCCACAGGGCGCCCTCCCAGTCCACACCACCGTCGTACAGCTCGGGATGGTTCTCCAGCTGCCAGCGGGTGAGGTAGCCGCCGTTGGAGATGCCGGTCATGTACGTATGACGAGGAGTCTGCCCGTAGCGCTGGGCCACCGCCTCGCGGGCGGCTCGGGTGAGCTGAGTGGTACGCGCGTTCCACTCGGCGACTGCGTCACCGGGCCGCTTGCCGTCGCGGTAGAAGTCGGAGCCGTTGTTGCCCTTGTCGGTCGCCGCGTAGGCGTAGCCCAGCGCGAGCACCTGATCGGAGACTGCCTTGTCCGTCGCGTATTGCCTGCGGGTGCCCGGGGCGCCGGTGACGACCAGCCCGCCGTTCCAGCGGTCCGGCAGCCGGATCACGAACTGTGCGTCATGACGCCATCCATGCGTGGCATTGAAGCGGGAGGAGTCCGGGAAGTAGCCGTCGATCTGAATGCCGGGCACCCCGGTCGGGGTCCGGGTGCCCCGTGCCGTGAGCCCGGCCTGGTCGGCCATGTCGGTGTAAGGCGTGCCGGCGAGCCCCGACGTGGTCAGATCCGGAAGGCAGGCGCTCTGCTGGAAGGCCGCGCCGGGTACCCGTGCGCGTTCCTGACGGGCGCAGTGCTGCTCGCCGACTGCCGTGGCCGCCACGGGAGTCGGCCAGCTGAGGGAGCCGGCCAGCAGTGCGGCAGTGAGGAACGGAAGACCTCGGGACAGGCGCATGACGGCCTCCTGGCAGAAGGGACGGGCACATGAGGGAGCGGAGCCGTGAAGGCTGCCTCATGGTGCGGTCCTGCTGCCGTGCCATCCATGGGTTGGGGCCACATGTGACGCTGCCGCCGAATAGGGTCACCAGACACCGGCAGGTCCGGCCGGGCGCCCTGCCCGGCCGCCCGGTGCGCAGGTCAGGAGGGGTTCGGGAGGGCTCAGGAGGGGCGTACGGCCATCTTGTCGAGCGCTGCAAGGAGCCCGGGCAGTTCCGACCCGCGGCCCACTGGCAGGACCTCGCCGGGCTCGTCGTCGAGGAGCACGAACGCGATGTCGTCGGTCCTGGCGACCAGCGACCAGCCGGGGCCGTCCGCGCGCAGGGTCCGCGCGTCGCCCGAGGCGAAAGAGGACCGGACACGGCCGAGGGGCGGCGGGGACTCCACGTACGCGCGTGCCTCGGCGAGGACCCGCCGGATACCGCTATGGCCACCCTGCTTCTCGGTCTCCTCGGTCGCCTCAGTGTTCTCGGCCTCGGATTTCTGGCCCCCGGCCTTCTCGCCCTCGGCCGTGTCCTCGGGGGTGTCCGAACCGGCGCCCGGCGTCGCGAAGTCGGCGTCGTCGATCTGCTCGCGCCACATAGCCCACTGCAGGGCGATCTCGTCGGCGCCCAGACGCCGCTGGGCCGGTCCCCACACGCTCGTGTCCGGCGGCTCGAGTGGCGGACCGTCCGCGATCTCGGGGTCGGGATCGTGCGGGGCGGGCACATTCGGGGCGGCCACGGCGACGGCCAGGGGCCAGCCGGGCAGTGCGGCCACGACCGTACGTTCGTCGGGCGACAGGTCGTACTCCATGCCGCAGTCCCAGGACGCGATGGCGACCGCGACCAGGGAGACGTCGTCGATGACGACCGTCCACCGGGCGCCGTCGCTGTCCTGGCCGATGACCAGGCCGTATCCGTCGGCGAGCGGCGCGAGACCGAGCGCCGCGCAGGCCTCCGGGTAGTCGTCGCCCAGCACGCTCGGGAACTTCGCCGGCGTCAGCAGCACCGCCGTGAGCACGTACAGCGCATCGTCCGCGGCGGCGACGGCCTCCTCGTCCGTCTCTGCCATCCCAGCCTCCCCATCGCTTCGTCCGTCGGCGCGCACCTTAGTGCGACCGGGAGCCGCTTGTCACGACTCCCAGGCACACCCGGAGCTGCAGTTTTCCGGCTGGTCGGGCGAATCGGCCGAGATCGTCCGCCGTGTCAGGCCGCCGGGAGCCCGAGGAGGGTCCGGGCGACGGCCTGCGGCGACTCGTCGCGTTCCCGGGCGAGCGCGATGACGGCCCGGCACGCCAGTTCGCTCACCCCGAACGACAGCGCCTCCGGAGAGACCCAGCCGGCGGCCTCGTCGATCTGCTCCTGGTCGTCCTCCGCGCAGGCCGACACATACACGGCGGCGGCCTCGAAGAGATTGTGTGAGCGCTTGTCCTTGCCGGTGTCCGCCTCCGCGCGAAAGGAGCGGAGAACCCTCGCACACAACTCGCGCACCGTGCCCCACATAGTGACCACCTTCCCCCTGCGTGACTGATCGTCCATCTTCCACTGCTCAACGTAGAGTTGGAGCCTCGGCGACAGAAGGGGGACAGCACGGTGAAGCGCTTCGAGCGGCTCGAACAGATCCGGCGGATGGACCCGTTCCGCGAAGCTTCGGAGATCTACCGGCTCACCGCGGCGTACGAGTTCCCCTGGGACTTCACGCGGGCGCTCGAGCTCGCGCTCTACCGCACGTACGCCGTGCCCGCCATCGGCCGGCTGCTCGCCGAGACGGCCGAGCTGACCGACCGCACACAGAAGCGCTATGACGACACCTCGCTGCTCCTGGGTGCCGTCGTCGAGCACGGTTTCGACAGCGAGCAGGGGCGCACGGCGATCCGTCGGATCAACCAGATGCACGGCAGCTACGACATCAGCAACGACGACATGCGGTACGTGCTGTGCACATTCGTCGTCATGCCCAGGCGCTGGATCGACGCCTACGGCTGGCGCAGGCTCTCGCGCCACGAGATCGTCGCCTCCACCGTCCACTACGGCACGCTGGGCAGGTACATGGGCATCAAGGACGTCCCCGAGTCCTATGAGGAGTTCGAGGCCTGCCTCGACGCCTACGAGGAGGCCCACTTCGGCTGGGACGAGAACGCGCGGCGGGTCTCGGACGCGACGCTCGACCTGATGGCCTCCTGGTACCCGCGCCTCCTCGCACCCCTGCTGCGCACCTCGACACTCGCTCTCCTCGACGACTCGCTCCTGCGGGCCTTCCGATACCCGATGCCGAGCGCAGCCACCCGCGCCCTCGTGCGGCGAGCGGTACGCGCTCGTGGCCGTGCGGTGCGTCTGCTGCCGCCGCGCCGGGCGCCGCACTTCGCACGGCAGAACTGGGAGATCAAGGGCTACCCGAACGGCTACCGGCTCGATGATCTCGGCACTCGTCCGGTGCCGGGCGTCCGCGGCTGCCCGGCGCGGCGCGTCGGCCCGTCAGCCGTCGAGTGAGGCGATCGTCTCGCGCAGCCATCTGAGTTCGGCCCGGGAGGTGGCCCGCGCGATGGTCAGGATGCCGCGTCGGAAGGGATCGTCCAGCTCCTCGGCGCTCAGGGGCCGGTCACCGTCGTAGAAGAAGCTTGCGGGCTCTTCGAGGAAGGCGAGCCGGCGTCGCAGTACCGCGCACTGGGCGGCGGAGTCGCCCAGGTGGCGGAGGAAGGCGAGCACGGTGAACCACCGGTTCTCGTCGCTGATGTCGCGCGGGTCGGGCTCGGCGAGCCGGCGGCGCAGTTCCTGTCGGCCCCCTTCGGTCAGCGTCAGGACGTGACGCGGAGCGGCCACTGCCCCGGGCTCCGTGGTGCGGGCGAGCAGGTCGGCCTTCTCCAGCCGCTTGATCGCGGGGTACAGCGTGCTCTCGGCGACCGGCTTCACGTGCCCTGTCAGCGCCGTGAGGCGCTTGCGCAACTCATAGCCGTGGAGCGGGGTGTCGTAGAGGAATCCGAGGATGGCGAGCTCCAGCATGCTGACATTCTCGCTCACATCCGCTGTACATCCAACTCGTCATACATTGAAGTCTTGATACATCGGTGACGAAGTATATCGTTGAGCTCATCGACATCACGAAGTCGGCCAGGCGTGGCCGACCAGGGTCCCAGGAGGACGCGATGAGGCAGGCCGAGTTCGACGGCAAGGGCAGCTGTATCCGCTGGACGGAGGCTCCGGGAGAGGAACCCGCGCGCGTGTACGTGCACGGGCTGGGGTCGATCTCCTCGGTGTACCACGCCCATGTCGCAGCGCGGCCCGAACTCGCGGGGCGACGGAGTCTGTTCGTCGATCTGCCGGGACATGGCATCAGTGACCGGCCCGATGACTTCGGCTACCGGCTGGAGGACCACGCCGACGCCTTGGCCGTGGCTCTGGATGCGGCAGGGGTGAGCGGCGCGGAGCTGATCGCGCACAGCATGGGCGGTTCCGTCGCCATCGTGCTGGCCCACCGACGGCCCGACCTCGTCTCCCGGCTGGTGCTCACCGAGGCCAACCTCGACGCGTCGCCTCCGCCCAGTGCCGGAAGCGCGTGGATCACGGCCTACGGGGAGGAGGAGTTCGTCGGTGAGGCGCACACGCGCGTGCTGGAAGCGATCGGGCCCCTGTGGGCTGCGACCATGCGCTTGGCCGACCCGCGGGCCCTGCACCGCAGCGCCGTGGGGCTGCGGCGCGGTTCCGAGCCGATCATGCGCGACATCCTCGAAGGTCTGACGATCGACCGCGTGTACCTTCAGGGCGAGCTCACCGGTGAACTCCCGGGCACCGCAGCCCTGGAGGCCGCCGGCGTACGCGTGGTCACCGTGCCCGGTGCCGGCCACAACGTCATGCTCGACAACCCGGACGCCTTCGTGGCCGCCGTCGCCGGGCAGGGCTGATGCCTCAGGACTCCCGCACGGCCAGCGCCAGGAAACGGTCGTCCTCGTCGACGTACGACGTCATGCGCCACCCCGACCCCGCCAGCACCGGCCGCAGGTTGGGCTCGGACCGCAGGTCGTCCGGGGTGATCTGCCTGCCCTGGCGGGCCGCCAAGGCCGCTCTGCCGATCGGGTGGAACAGCGCGAGCGTGCCGCCGGGGCGCACCACACGCGCCAACTCCCGCAAGTTCTGAGCCGGATCGGGCAGGTGCGCGATGAGACCTGCGGCGAACACGGCGTCGAGCGACTCCGACCGCAGCGGCAGCGCGGCGACGTCGGCGAGCAGCAACTGCCCGTCCGTGCCGCGTCCGGCCCGTACGGCGGCCTCCAGCATCGCCGGGGTCAGATCGGCCCCGAGGACCACTCCCGAGGGCCCCACAGCGGCACGCAGCGGCGGCAGGGCGCGCCCGGTGCCGCAGCCGGCATCGAGCACGCGATCCCCCTCGCGCAATCCGACCGCCGCGGCCGCGGCCGCATAGGCGGGCCCGTCGTCGGGGAACCGACTGTCCCAGTCGGCGGCGCGGGCCCCGAAGAACTCCTGCACATGTGTGTGGTCGTCGCTCATGCTCCGCATGATCCCTCACCGGCACGGATGACGCCGCTGTGCACACGTTCGAGCGTGACGCGATCGTTCCGCTGCATCTCCGTGTCATATTCCAACAGCTTTCGAAATGCGCCCCTCGCGCGCGCCCCTGCCCCGGCTAGCGTCCCGGAGCCATGGGACACCTGGACCACGCCGCCCTCGGCTGGCTGACCCCCGTACTGTCTTATGCGATGGCGTGCATAGGCGCCGCGCTGGGACTTCGCTGCACCGTCCGCGCCCTCGGCGCCACCGGCCGGTCGCGCCGCAACTGGCTCGTCACAGCCGCCTCGGCGATCGGCACCGGCATCTGGACCATGCACTTCGTGGCCATGCTGGGCTTCAGCGTCAGCGGCACCGACATCCGCTACGACGTGCCGCTCACCATCGTGAGCCTGCTCGTCGCCATGGCCGTCGTCTGCGCAGGCGTCTTCGCGGTCGGATACAGCCGTGACCGGACCCGCGCGCTCTTCCTCGGCGGGCTCACCACCGGGCTCGGCGTCGCGAGCATGCACTACCTGGGCATGGCCGCCGTACGACTCCACGGCGACGTGACCTACGACCCCGTTCTCGTCGGAGCGTCCGTCCTGATCGCCATCGTCGCGGCGACGGCGGCTCTGTGGGCGGCACTCAACATCAAGTCGCCCGTCGCCGTCACCATCGCCTCCCTGATCATGGGCGCGGCAGTCAGCAGCATGCACTACACCGGGATGTTCGCGGTCAGCGTGGACGTCACGCCCGCCGGTGAGGTCCTGCCCGGGGCCACGGCGATGCAGTTCATCTTCCCCCTCGCCGTCGGCCTCGGGTCCTACCTCTTCCTGACCTCCGCCTTCGTCGCGCTGTCGCCCACCACGGGGGAGCGCGCGGCATCCGCGTCGGCCCAAGGATCGGTCGAGAGCGTCACCGGCTAGCGGCGAGTCCGGACCGGCGGCGGCCCGAGAGGCCCGCCCTGAACCACTTCCGAGCGAGGAGGCCATGCGTACACCCCGTAGGACCACCGCAGCCGGCGCCGGGACGCCGGCACAGCCCCCCGCGCGCGGCCGCCGCGCCCATGCCGGACCGCCGGCCGACGAAGGCCCGGACGAGAGCCTGGGCCTGGCGCCCGACGACATACCCACGCGCGCGGAGCGCTGGCGCATCCGGCCGCGCACCGTCCGAGCCAAGATCGTCTGCCTGCTGATGGTGCCGGTCGTGTCGCTGCTGGCCCTGTGGGCCTACGCGACCGTCACGACCGCACAGGACGTCTCCAGGCTGCGCCAGTTGCAGCGCGTCGATTCCCAGGTCAGGGCTCCCGTCGCTACTGCCGTCGCTGCCCTGCAGGCCGAACGCGAGGCCGCCGTGCGCTACGCGACCGACCCGTCCGCCGGACAGAGCGACGACTTCAAGAAGCTCGCGCAGGACACCGACAAGGCGGTGGCGCGACTGCGGCTCGGCGACCACAACACGGTCGCCGACGGCGAGGAACTCCCAGCCGGAGTCGCCCGGCGACTCGAAGCCTTCGTCAGCGGCGCCGAGCAACTGAGCACCGTAAGAAGTGCCGTTCTCGACCGCCGCGCGGGCTGGGACGAGGCCTACGGGCGGTACACCACGACCATCGCGAGCGCGTTCTCGGTGGGCGGTGCGCTCACCGGCATCCAGGACGCCGAACTCGGCTCCGACGCGCGCGTACTGCTCGAATTCGCCCGCGCGGGGGAGGCGTTGGCTCAAGAGGACGTGGTGCTGGACAGCGCACGCCTCGCCGGGCGCCTCGACGGAGAGCGGCTGCGGCTGTTCACCGGCGCTGTCGACACCCGCCGTACCCTCCTCGAGGCGGCCGTGGCCGACCTGCGTGGCCCGGAACGCGCGGCCTGGGAGAGCCTCGCCGACGGCAGCGATTACGCGGCCGTGGCCGCGGTCGAGGACCGGGTCCTCGCCACCGCGCCGGGCGCACGGGCGGCCGACGCGGCTGGGGAAGCCACTTGGGGCCAGGCACACACACGCGTGCAGGACGCGATGCGGACGATCGAGCAGGACGCCGGGCGCGGTGTCGCGGATCGCGCCGACCCGTTCACCCGAGGTCTGCTGACCCCGGCCGGCGCTGCTGTGCTCCTCGGTCTCGCTGCCGTGGCCGCCTCACTTGTGATCTCCGTCCGCATCGGCCGGGGTCTCGTCATCGAGCTGGTGAGCCTGCGCAACAGCGCCCTGGAGATCGCCCGGCGCAAACTCCCCGAGGCCATGCGGAAACTGCGCGCCGGCGAAGAGATCGACATCCGGGCCGAGGCGCCGCCCGGGCCGCCCGCCGAGGACGAGACCGGTCAGGTCGGCGAAGCACTGGGCACCGTCCACCGCGCCGCGCTGCGGGCCGCCGTCGAGCGCGCCGAACTCGCCAGCGGCATCTCCGGCGTCTTCGTCAACCTCGCCCGCCGCAGCCAGGTCCTAGTGCACCGTCAACTGAGCCTGCTGGACAGCATGGAGCGGCGCTCCGACGACCCGAACGAACTCAGCGACCTCTTCCGGCTGGACCACCTCACTACCCGTATGCGACGCCACGCCGAGAGCCTGATCATCCTCTCCGGGGCGGCGCCCGGACGGGCTTGGCGGATGCCGGTCTCCCTGACCAACGTGGTCCGCGCCGCCGTCTCCGAAGTCGAGGACTACGCGCGCGTGGAGGTACGTCAGCTCCCCGAGGCGTCCGTCATCGGCGCGGCCGTCGCCGACCTCACCCACCTGCTGGCCGAGATCGTCGAGAACGCCGCACAGTTCTCGCCTCCCCACACGCGGGTGCGCATCACCGGCGAGCCCGTCGGCAACGGCTATGCCGTCGAGGTCGAGGACCGCGGGCTCGGCATGGGCAAGGAGACCCTCGCCGAGGCCAACCGGCGCATCGAACAGTCCGAGGCGCTCGACCTGTTCGACAGCGACCGGCTCGGCCTCTTCGTGGTCAGCAGGCTCGCGGCCCGGCACGCCATCAAGGTGCACCTGCGCACCTCGCCCTACGGCGGTACCACCGCGGTCGTCCTGCTGCCCACGGCTCTGCTGCACAACGCCCTGGCGGAACGTTCCCCCGGGAAGTCGGCGGGCACCGATCGGAACGACGAACACGAGTACGCGCGTGTGCCCGCCGCCGAATCCCACCAGGAGGCCGTCCACGCGGTCGCCGACCGGCCCGCGCTGGTGGCTCCCGCGCCGGCCGCGGCGCAGCCCCACACCGACACCCCACCCCCGGGAGTCACCACCTTGCGACTGCACCGACCCCCGGACGACTCCGAAGCCTCCGACGACCTGCCGCGCCGTGTACGGCAGGCAAACCTCGCCCCCCAACTGCGCGAGGGACGCCCCGACGAACAGGCGGGGACGGTCCATTCGAACGACGACGGCCGTCGCACCCCCGAACTCGTCCGGGACCGCATGGCGGCCTACCGCGACGGCTGGACGCGCGGCGGCGGCAGGCAGCCGGGTCGCGGCGCCACGCCCGATTCCAGATCCCGCAGCGACAGCAGCGAAGGAGACCCCGCATGATGCAGGATCCGAGCATGAGAGCCGCCCAGCGGTCCGGTGAACTCGACTGGCTGCTGGACGACCTGGTACTGCGGGTCAGCGAGGTACGGCACGCCGTGGTGCTGTCCAACGACGGGCTCGCCGTGGGCGCCTCCAGTGACCTCCGCCGTGAGGACGCCGAGCATCTCGCCGCGGTCGCCTCCGGCTTCCACAGCCTGGCCAAGGGCGCCGGCCGGCACTTCGGCGCCGGAGGCGTGCGGCAGACCATGGTGGAGATGGACGAGGCCTTCCTGTTCGTGGCGGCCGCGGGCGACGGCTCCTGTCTCGCCGTTCTCACCGCCGTGACCGCCGACATCGGACTCGTGGCGTACGAGATGGCACGGCTGGTCAAGCGCGTCGGCGAGCACCTCTACGCGCCGCCACGGGCCTCCGCGCAACCGCCCGCGGCGGGATGAGCCGGAAGGGCGGTCCGTGCACATGACCGAGGACACGACGGGCGCCCCGCGCGAGCAGGGCAGCCAGTGGTACGACGGCGAGGCCGGGCCCCTTGTCCGTCCGTACGCCATGACGGGCGGGCGCACCAGACCTGGCCCCACGGGCGTGAGCTTCGATCTGATCGCCCTTGTCACCCTGGACGCGGCTGCCCCCGCTGCAGACGACGACACGGCGCTCGGGCCGGAACACCGGGCCCTCATCGAGCTCTGCCGGCCGGAGACCCAGTCGGTCGCGGAACTCGCCGCAGGCGCCGATCTGCCCGTTGGGGTCGTCAGGGTGCTCCTGGGGGACCTCCTGGAACTCGGCTGCGTCACCGTCAGCCGTCCGGTGCCACCGGCACAGCTTCCTGACGAACGGATTCTGCGCGAGGTGATCGAAGGATTGCGGGCGCTGTAGATGACACTTCGGAACCAGGCGGCAAGAAACGGTCCAATCCCACGAAGGGCAGCGGCAGTTGTCATGATGCTGACTTCGCACAGTGACGTCGATCGATACCCGCACTCCCGAGAGAAGTGAACGATGGTCTCCGAGCACTCCGACGCCACCGACGGCGAGACCGCCGCGCTGGCGTTGAAGATACTTGTCGCCGGCGGATTCGGCGTGGGCAAGACCACCCTGGTGGGCGCGGTCAGCGAGATCAGGCCGCTGCGCACCGAGGAACTGCTCAGTGAAGCCGGGCAGTGGGTCGACGACACCGACGGGGTGGACCACAAGGTCACCACGACGGTCGCCATGGACTTCGGGCGCATCACCATCCGGTCGGGCCTGTCCCTCTACCTCTTCGGCACCCCTGGCCAGGACCGCTTCTGGTTCCTGTGGGACGAACTGTCACAGGGAGCCCTCGGTGCGGTGGTCCTCGCCGACACCCGGCGCCTGGAGGACTGCTTCCCCGCAGTGGACTACTTCGAGCACCGTCACATCCCGTTCGTCGTGGCCGTGAACTGCTTCACGGGCGCGCGGACCTACGGCGCACAGGACGTCTCACGCGCCCTCGACCTGAACCGGGGCACGCCCGTGGTGCTCTGTGACGCACGGGACCGGGACTCGGGGAAGGAGGTGCTGATCCGGCTCGTCGAGTACGCCGGGCGGATGCACACCGCCCGGCTGCTCGACTCGGTGGGCTGACTGGCTCCGCGCGTGGACGACGACCGGCCGGCTTGGGGAGCCGACTGGGTGCCTCAGCTGCCGCCGGCTCCTGTTTCGAGCGGCGTGCGCGCCGCTGCTACTCGGCGACGTTCTTCTCCGCCAGGACCTTGTCGATCGTGACGCGGACGAGGAGTTCACCCGGGACGCCATTGCGGGCCCCGAACTCCTCCGCGCGCTCCTCGCCCATGTAACGCGCCCCGATACGACCCGCCCAGTGCCGCAGCTCCTCGCGATCCTCCGAAATCCGGGCGCGGCCCTGCAGCACCACGAAGTCGTAAGGCGGCCGGTCGTCATCCACGCACAGCGCCAGCCGGCCGTCGCGGATCAGATTGCGCCCCTTGACACTCGACTTGCCGGTGTTGAACACCAGCTCCTCCCCGTCGAGCACGAACCAGATCGGCGTCACATGCGGACTGCCGTCGGCTCGCACGGTCGACAGCTTTCCGGTGCGTGTGCCCTGCGAGACGAACGCTCGCCATTCCTCATCGGTCATCTTCTTCGCCATGCCCCCCATCCTCCTTGCTTGCGAGCCGGATCGTCGGGAAGGGTGGCGAAGAGTTCCTCCGGTGCAGGGGGAGACATCTACACGGGGAGACCGGAACATGGCGCAGAACCAGGGACTTGGCTGGCTCCTGGACGACCTCACGGAGCGTGTCGATCATGTGCGGCACGCGTTGGTGCTGTCCAACGACGGACTCGTGACGGGCGCGAGCACGGGACTGCGGCGCGAGGACGCAGAGCACCTGGCCGCCGTCTCGTCCGGGCTGCACAGCCTGGCGAAGGGCTCCGGACGGCACTTCGGCGCGGGCAAGGTTCGCCAGACGATGGTCGAGTTCGATGACGCGGTGCTGTTCGTGACCGCGGCGGGCACCGGCAGTTGTCTGTGCGTGCTCAGCGGTGCGGAGGTCGACATCGGCCAGATCGCCTACGAGATGACCCTGCTCGTCAACCGCGTCGGTGAGCACCTCGACGTGGACGCCCGACAGCCCGAGCGGGCACCTCTCACAGACCTCTGACCTGCCGGTTCGTCGACCCCCGCGGAGTTATCCACAGGCTCGCCGCGAGATCCCGCCGAGCGGCTACGGTTCTGTCACGGCGAACGCACAGAGCGTGAGCCACCGACTCCACGGGGGAGATCGACCATGTCAGGCGACACCATTACGAAACCACACCTCCTGTCGTGCACGCCGAGTCGTGCCGCCCGGGAACTGGGGGTGAAGCGAGGAGAGTTGGACCTCGCCATCCATCTCGGCCTCATCCGGACCGTGCCCGACGAGGGAGGCGGGGGTCGTCGTGTCCTCCGGTCCGAGATCGACCGGGTGAGTGCGGGGGACGGGTTCCCGGAGTCCCTGGTGGACCAGGTGCAGGTGGTGGGCACGACCGAGGGCGCGGACCTCATCGACGTGTCCCCCGGCAGGTTCACACGCCTCGCACGACTGGGCCTGACGGTGCCGGTGAAGTGGTACCTGAACCGCTATCGCGCCGTGGTCTGGCTGTATCTGGCCGAGGAGCTGAAGCAGTTCGCCGCCAACGAGAAGAACGCTCCACTGCTGAACGGCCGACGCATGCCCGAAGGGCTGCGAGGCATGCTGGACGCGGGCGTGGATCTGCGTCCACGCAACTGGCGGGGCCGCCACCGGGGATTCCTGCTGCGACTGGCCGAGGACCCATGGGAGAGCGCAGGCGCGCTGGCCGCCTTCCTCGATCCCGTCCAGATCGCCGAGCTCGTCCCCGATCCCTATGAGCGCTCCCACGTCAACCGCTTCCGCCCCGGTCCGCCGGCATCCGGCGCACCGGGTTCACCCTCCGCGCTCATCGCCGAGAGGCTCATGACGGCGGACGACCCGGACGAGATCAGCCTGCTTCGGGCCGAACTGGCAGCGGTTCTCCAGGAGGCCCGAGCGAGGCGGCCCGCGCCGCGTCCGACAGCGAAACGGGCCCCGGCTCCGGCGCACCACGCAGGACACCTCAGTTCGTCCCGACCCGTGGAGCCGGAACCGCCGCGCGGCTTGCTGAGCTGGCTCCGGCGCGGAAGTCCGCGGGCTACAACGCCCTGAACAGTCCCTCCTGGACGACGGACACCAGCAGACGTCCCTCGACGTCGTAGATCCGTCCACGGGCGAGGCCCCGCCCGCCCGTCGCGATCGGCGACTCCTGGTCGTACAGGAACCACTCGTCCGCGCGGAACGGCCGGTGGAACCACATGGCGTGGTCCAGCGAGGCGATGTCAAAACTCCGGGGGCCCCACAGCGGTTCGACCGGGATACGGACGGCGTCCAGGAGTGTCATGTCGCTGGCGTAGGTCAGCGCGCAGGTGTGCACGACCGGGTCGTCGCCGAGTGGCCCGACCGCGCGCATCCATACGGCACTGCGCGGCTCGGCGTCCTTGACGTCGTCGTCGGTCCAGCGCAGCCGGTCCACGTAGCGGATGTCGAAGGGCTGGCGGCGGGCCATCCGCTCCAACTGCTCGGGCAGCGTGCCCAGATGTTCCCGGATCTCGTCGGTGACCGTCGGCAGCGACTCCGGGTCCGGGACCTTGCGGGCCGGCGGCAGCTGGTGCTCGAAGCTCCCTTGCTCCGGCTTGTGAAAGGAGGCGGTGAGATTGAAGATCGTGCGGCCCTGCTGTACGGCGGTGACCCGGCGGGTCGTGAACGACCTGCCGTCCCGCACTCGTTCGACCTGGTACACGATCGGCACGCCCGGCCGCCCCGGGCGGAGGAAGTACGCGTGCAGTGAGTGCACCGGACGGTCGCCGTCCGTGGTGCGCGCGGCGGCGATCAGCGCCTGGCCAGCCACCTGGCCGCCGAAGACCCGCTGCAGGGACTCCTGCGGGCTGCGGCCGCGGAAGATGTTGACCTCGATCTGCTCCAGGTCGAGCAGGTCGACGAGCCTCTCGGCCGGGTTCGTCGTCATGAGTGGGATTCTCCTGTGCTCACAGCTGGCCTACGTCGGTGACGCGGACCATGGCGCGGCCCTCCGCGTCGGAGGCGGTCAGGTCGATCTCCGCGCTGATGCCCCAGTCGTGATCGCCGTTCGGGTCGTCGAAGATCTGACGGACCCGCCACAGGCGGTTCGCCGGCTCCTCCTCGATCACCAGCAGCTTGGGGCCACGGGCGTCGGGGCCGGTGCCGAGGTCCTCGTACTCGTCCCAGTACTTGTCCATCGCCTCGCCCCAGGCATCCGCGTCCCAGCCGGCGTCGGCGTCCATCTCGCCCAGCTCCTCGACGTTGTCGAGGGCGGCGAGCTCGACGCGGCGGAACATCGCGTTGCGGACGAGGACGCGGAAGGCACGTGCGTTGGTGGTGACCGGTTTGACCTCGTCGGCCTTCTCCTGGGCCTCCTCGGCGGTCATCTCCTCCGGGTTGGCGAGCTGTTCCCACTCGTCGAGCAGACTGGAGTCGACCTGGCGCACCATCTCGCCGAGCCACTCGATCAGGTCCTGCAGATCCTCGGACTTGAGGTCGTCCGGGATGTTGTGGTCGAGGGTCTTGAAGGCGCTGGCGAGGTAGCGCAGCACGATGCCCTCGGTCCGGGCCAGCTCGTAGAAGGACACCAACTCCGTGAAGGACATGGCGCGTTCGTACATGTCCCGGATGACCGACTTCGGCGACAGCGGGTGGTCACCGACCCAGGGGTGGCTCTTGCGGTACGTGTCGTACGCGTGGAAGAGCAACTCCTCCAGGGGCTTCGGGTACGTGATGTCCTGGAGGCGCTCCATGCGCTCCTCGTACTCGATGCCGTCCGCCTTCATCGCGGCGACGGCCTCGCCCTTCGCCTTGTTCTGCTGCGCGACCAGGATCTGCCGCGGGTCGTCCAGGGTGGACTCGACGACGGACACCATGTCCAGGGCGTAGGACGGCGATTCCGGGTCCAGCAGCTCGAACGCGGCCAGCGCGAAGGTGGACAGTGGCTGGTTGAGCGCAAAGTCCTGCTGGAGGTCGACGGTGAGGCGGACGATGCGTCCCGTGGCGTCCGGCTCGTCGAGCTTCTCGACGATGCCGCCGTCCAGCAGCGAGCGGTAGATCGCGATCGCGCGCCGGATGTGCCGCAGCTGCTGCTTGCGCGGCTCGTGGTTGTCCTCCAGCAGATGCCGCATCGCCTCGAAGGCGTTGCCGGGTCGGGCGATCACCGACAGGAGCATCGTGTGCGTGACCCGGAAGCGGGACGTCAGCGGCTCCGGTTCGGAGCCGATGAGCTTCTCGAAGGTGTTCTCCGTCCAGCCGACGAAGCCCTCGGGCGCCTTCTTGCGGACGACCTTGCGACGCTTCTTCGGGTCGTCGCCTGCCTTGGCGAGCGCCTTCTCGTTCTCGATGACGTGCTCGGGGCCCTGAGCGACGACGAAGCCTGCCGTGTCGAAGCCGGCGCGCCCGGCGCGGCCCGCGATCTGGTGGAACTCCCGGTTGCGCAGGGTGCGGACGCGGTTGCCGTCGTACTTGGTCAGGGCCGTGAACAGCACCGTGCGGATGGGGACGTTGACGCCCACACCGAGCGTGTCCGTGCCGCAGATGACCTTCAGCAGACCGGCCTGGGCGAGCTTCTCCACCAGTCGCCGGTACTTCGGCAGCATGCCGGCGTGATGGACACCGATGCCGTGCCGGACATAACGGGAGAGATTGCGGCCGAACTTGGTGGTGAAGCGGAAGTTGCCGATCAGCTCGGCGATCTGGTCCTTCTCCTCGCGCGAACACATGTTGATGCTCATCAGCGCCTGCGCCCGCTCCACGGCCTGAGCCTGAGTGAAGTGCACGATGTAGACCGGCGCCTGCTTGGTCTCCAGCAGCTCGGTCAGAGTCTCGGTGAGCGGGGTGAGCTTGTACTCGTAGGACAGCGGCACCGGGCGGGTCGCCGAGCGGACCACCGAGGTCGGGCGGCCTGTGCGCCGGGTGAGGTCCTCCTCGAACATCGAGACGTCGCCGAGCGTCGCCGACATCAGGATGAACTGCGCCTGCGGCAGCTCCAGGATCGGGATCTGCCATGCCCAGCCGCGGTCCCCCTCCGCGTAGAAGTGGAACTCGTCCATCACGACCTGACCGACGTCCGCCTGCTTGCCGTCGCGCAGGGCGATCGACGCGAGCACCTCGGCGGTGCAGCAGATGACGGGGGCGTCGGCGTTGACGGACGCGTCACCCGTCAGCATGCCGACGTTCTCGGTACCGAAGATCTTGCACAGTTCGAAGAACTTCTCCGAGACCAGCGCCTTGATCGGGGCGGTGTAGAAGGTGACCTCGTCCCGGGCCAGCGCGGCGAAGTGGGCGCCCGCGGCGATCATGCTCTTGCCGGAGCCGGTGGGGGTCGACACGATCACGTTCGCGCCGGAGACCACCTCGATCAGCGCCTCCTCCTGGTGGGGGTACAGAGTCAGACCCCGCTCCTCGGCCCACGACTCGAAGGCTTCGTAGAGGGCGTCGGGGTCGGCGGTCGGCGGCAGCTGATCGATGAGGGTCACCCACCCATCTTGCCTGCCCTCCTGGCCCAGAGGGGAATCGGCTGCGGGCGCGAAGATCGCGAACGCTACGCTGTGTCGCCGACGACACGTCAGCGAACCCGGTCAACTGGACAGCGGCACACGAGGAATGGGGCGGGCAACACCGATGATGGGACCAGCACACTCACTGTCGGGCGCTGCCGCCTGGCTCGGCGTCGGAGCGGCAGCTGCCGCTGCCGGGCACGGAATGCCCTGGCCGGTCCTCCTCGCCGGCGCCCTGATCTGCGCAGGTGCCGCTCTCGCCCCGGACCTCGATCACAAGGCGGCCACCATCTCGCGGGCCTTCGGTCCCCTGTCGCGCTGGCTGTGCGAGATCGTCGACAAGCTGTCGTACGCGGTCTACAAGGCGACGAAGAAGCAGGGCGACCCACGTCGCTCCGGTGGGCATCGCACGCTCACACACACCTGGCTGTGGGCGGTCATGATCGGCGGGGGCGCCTCCGCCCTGGCGATCACCGGGGGGCGTTGGGCGGTGCTGGCGATCCTGTTCGCGCACATGGTGCTGGCCATCGAGGGCCTGCTGTGGCGTGCGACCCGGGGCTCCAGTGCCGACGTCCTGGTCTGGTTGCTGGCGGCGACCAGCGCGTGGATCCTCGCGGGCGTGCTGGACAAGCCGGGCAACGGCTCGGACTGGCTGTTCACGGCGCCGGGCCAGGAGTATCTGTGGCTGGGGCTGCCGATCGTGCTGGGTGCGCTGGTGCACGACATCGGCGACGCGCTGACGGTGTCCGGCTGCCCGATCCTGTGGCCGATTCCGGTGGGCCGCAAGCGCTGGTACCCGGTGGGCCCGCCGAAGGTCATGCGGTTCCGGGCCGGCAGCTGGGTCGAGCTCAAGGTGCTGATGCCGGTGTTCATGGTGCTCGGTGGGGTGGGCTGCGCGGCGGCGCTCAACGTGATCTGAGCGGGCGGTGGCCCCCAGGCCGGCCCGCCGGTGATCGGCCTGCGGCACGCCGTGACGGGTCGGGCAGCGGGGCGCCCTGGGCCTCCGGTTCGCTCTGCGAATCAGCCGCCTTGTCCGGCTCCGCCGCCGTAACGCCGCTCGAAGGCCGCGACCCGGCCCTCGGAGTCCACCGTCCGTGCCTTCCCGGTGTAGAAGGGATGGCTCTCGGAGGAGATCTCGACGTCCACGACCGGGTAGGTCGCGCCGTCGTCCCAGTCGATGGTCTGGTCGCTGGTCGCGGTGGACCGCGTCAGGAAGGCGTAGCCTGCGGCGCGGTCGCGGAAGACGACCTCGTGGTAGTCAGGGTGCTTGTCCTGCTGCATGCGAGCTCCTCATGTTGCGGCCTCGGCAACGGAATCGGCAACGGTCGAAGGCGTGGCGCCGAAGGCGCGGGGACTGTGGCACGGAGGCTGCGGGGATCAGCCGAGCAGGGACCGCGGAGGTCAGCCGTACGCGTCCTCGTCGACGATGTGCATGGCGGCCTCCTCGGCGGACGCCGCCGCGCCGTCGATGCCCACGTCCGTCGCGACGAGCGCGCTCTCCTCGTCCTCGTGGGCGCCCTCGTCGGGTGCGACGAGGCGGCCGGAGCGGGCGGCTCCGACCTCGTTGTCGACGAGTTCCCCGTCGGTGCCCTCGGCGTCGCCGAGGCCGTCGCCGTCGGGGGCGACCAGGTCGGGCTGCTCCTCGGCGAGCCGCTGGTCGAGTGTCTCGCCCTGGTGGCGCTCGGCGGCCGTGACACCGCTGTGCTCCACCGCCCATGGTCGGTCAGGTGGGGACCAGCCGCGGTCCAGGGGGTCGTCGACGCCGTCGTTCTCCAGGGTGTCCTCGGCGTCGAGCAGCCCTGTGTCCTCGCGTTGATCGGATGCGTCGGGCTGGTAGACGTCGTCACCCCATCCGTCGGCGCTGTTCACGGGTACCTCCAGGTGGTGGGGACGGGCCCGAACTCACCGCGGTCGGCGGTGGGCCGCCGCGACGCGGGGCACAAGCCGCACCCGGCGCGAACCGCGTGGTTCCCGGGTGCTCCCCGAACCGGTGCCGCTATCCAGCCTTCCACCCCTTTTCACCCCGGCGCAACGGCACGGGTGCGCTCCGGTGCGACGGGATGGGACCCGGCGGGGACTCCGGAACCCCGGGCTCGGATCCGCCCCGCCGCGAGGGACCGAGTACACCGAGCCCGTCTCTGCCCCGCCCGCGCTGGACGGGGCCGGCTGCCCGGCGCGTTTCCGAGCGCCGGGTTGCCATCCCGGGCGCCGGTCGTTCCGCTCTGCGGCTCTGCGGCTCTGCGGCTCTGCGGCTCTGCGGCTCTGCGGCTCTGCGGCTCTGCGGCTCTGCGGCTCTGCGGCTCTGCGGCTCTGCGGCTCTGC